>NZ_JBNKYN010000012.1:0-73650 GCF_050300915.1 Amphritea sp. | reverse complement strand
TCCTTGCTCTTTGTTCGGTTTATTCAGGCTCGATGGCGTTAAAATCTTTAACCTGAGGGTGTGCGGCATTGGCATCAAGAGCCTCAGCCTCGCGCAACAGCCAGCAGGTCTGCATCCCGGCCTCTTGCGCGGCATCCAGCTCCTCTTTGATATCGGACAAAAACAGGATCTCAGCAGCAGGCAGGCCCACATCGGCAGCAATCTTCTGGTAAGCACTCGCCTCCCGCTTATGGCCGATATTCGTATCATAGTAACCGCTGAACAGCGGTGTCAGATCACCGAAATCACTGTAACCAAATAACAATTTCTGTGCTTTGACCGAACCCGATGAAAATACATAGAGTTTTAACCCTTGCTGCTGCCACCGTTGCAGATACTCATAAGCATCGTTATAAAGGTGACCGGTAAAATCCCGCTGTTCATATCCAGTCACCCAGATAAGCCCCTGCAGGCTTTTCAATACGGTCACTTTTTTATCCTGCTCTATCCAGTCAAGAAATGCACTGATCAGCGTTTCCAGGTCGGCCTCAGGCTGACCCAGTTCGATCCGGGCATCGCTCAGCACAGACTGCACAGCGGCATCATCCGAATGGCTGCGCAAAAAACCGGGCAGATGATCATAGGCATAGGGAAACAGCACCTTATGGACGAAATTAATATCCGTCGTTGTGCCTTCAATATCGGTCAGAATCGCTTTAATCGTCATGGGTTACCTTTTATAGACTCTTTACCACAGCCAGACGGCGCATCTCCAGCTCACAGGCAAACAGAAACTCCAGCCCTTCCAGATGACGACGTGCCTCATTCACATCATGCCCCCAGGCATAGAGGCCATGACCACGCACTAAAAATCCCCAGTTGAGGGGTGTTTGCTGCCAGCGTAAAGTTAGCTGCTCTGCCAGTGCCTGCATATCCTGAGTATTATCGAAGACCGCCAACTGTATAACAGGCTCATGACTCTGATTTCCCGCTAACGATTTCTGCATCTCATAGCCGGACAGTGCCAGCCAGTCGTGCGTCTCTAATCGTGACAACACTGTAGAGGCGACTGAGTGGGTATGCAGCACCGCACCGATAGCAGAATCCAGCTGATACAACCGGGTATGCAGTAATGTCTCCGCTGAGGGTTTAAGCTTGCTTTCAACAGGCTGACCATCCAGATCCACGATCAGCAGGTCGGCATCCGTTAACCGTCCTTTATGGCGTCCTGAGGCCGTTACCAGAGCCTGATCATCGGATAACCGCGCAGAAAAATTACCACCGGTCGCCGGACACCAGCCCTGTGCGTCGATCCAGCGGCCTGCGTCGATGAGGACTGATGAAACAATAGCTGAAGGAATGGCTGCTCGCATGAATCTGTATCCACTGTAAAATTGCAAGCTAGTGTACTCGATTTTATGCCGCTGACGAAGCCTGTTCTCACCGGACGTGCATCCCGTATCAAACGACACTCAGACTAACCAGAGTTACTATTTCGGGTAACAAACCCGCCTGTCCGGCATCACGCTTCCTCCCGTAAGTGCCATAATTAAGAAGCAACGCCGCTGTGATTGCACCCAGAGTTTACAGCCCCAGTGCAGCTCCGCTTTATTCCCGGTACTTATTTAAGGCGCACCATCACCCGGGCGCTTCAGAGAGACAGATTGAAACCACTGATGAAAGACGATTACCCACACCTTATTCATATCAAAACCCATGCTGAACTGGCCCTCTACGAACTGATACCGGATGTGGTCTGGATCTTTGATCTGGATAAACATGGATGGTGGTGGGGCAACCAGCCCGCGCTGAAGTTCTGGGGGCTCAGCCAGCTGGATGAGCTGGTTAACAAAGATCTGTCCGGCGATACCCAGGGCGCCCGTGACCGGACAGCGCAGACCTTTGAACTGGCTGTCAAAAACGGTCTGACGATTGATCCCTGGACCACCTATCCTGACGGCAAACCCAAGACTCTGTATATGAAACACCGGGCTGTGCTGGTCGGTCCTGAGCGTCACCGGGCGATCATCGCCTATATCAACGAAGAGGTTAATCTGGGAGATACACCGGAAAACCTGCTGCTGGTTGAGGCGATGCGCTATACCACCGTGATGGTCACCAGCTTCACCTTTGAGGGGGAGATCGTCATAGAAAATCCGGCGGCAACCGAAGCCTATAAACATCTCGCCGCCAAACAGCCTGACGAATGGTCAGCCTTCAGTGCCCGCTTCGCCGTCCCGGCAGAGGGTGAATCCCGATTACAGCAGGCGATCAGTGACAAAGGGGGACGCTGGACCCACCTGATGCGCACCAGCACAGGCTTACGTCAGCATACCCTCGATATTCGCATTACCCGTCACCCCCTGAGCGGTGATTTTTTGATTCTGATGGCTGAATATGATGTGACACCGCTGTATGAAGCGCTGGATGAAGCCCACCAAGCCCAGGAAGAGCTGCGCAAAATGGCCCATTATGATGCGGTGACCGGCCTTCCCTCACTTAACTTTTTGCTGCAGCATGCGCCCAGCTATCTGGCCAGAGCGGAACGCAGCAGACAGCAGCTGGCGGTGATGTTTATCGATCTCGACGGCTTTAAAACGATCAATGATAGCTGGGGTCACGATACTGGCGACCGGGTATTGCGGGAGATCGCCCAGCGCTTATCAGGCTTATTACGCGAAGCGGATCAGATCGCCCGTATCGGAGGGGATGAGTTTATTATTCTGGTGGATGATATTCGTGATAGAACCAGCGTAACGACCGTAGCAGAAAAGATCATCCATCGTCTGGAGGAGAAGATAATCCTTAAAGATTCGACCGTCATCCCCACTCAGGTGAGTGTCAGCGCCAGCGTCGGTATCTCCCTCTTTCCTGATCACGGTAAAACGCTGGAGCAGCTGATCAAAGTTGCCGATAACGCGATGTATCGTGTTAAAAAACACGGCAAAGCAAATTACTCGATTGAAAACAGCCCGGATCATGACCCGGCACGCTAGTCTTCACCACTAGGGAAGAGAAACAACCGGCCGCATACTGGGGAAAAATGATCTTATTCTGCCATCTCGCCACAGAGGCTCTGAAGCATCAACTCTTTAACCCGGTCTGCAGACTGAGTTGCCAACAGAAAGTGTAGTTTGGTAAAAGCGGCTTCCAGCGTCAGATCGCTGCCGGGAATGACGCCGATCCGGTTCAGTGTTGCTCCGGTCGCATAGGCGCCCTGGCTAACCTGCCCCTGAAGACACTGAGTCACATTGACGATAATAACGCCGCGTCTGACAGCGTTTTCCAACTCCGCCATCAACTCGCCGTTGGCGTCCGGAGGATTACCCGCGCCATAGGTGTGCAACACCACCCCTTTAACAACCGGGCGGCTCAGCAGATCGCGGACAATACCTGCGGAGATGCCCGGATAGATCGGCAAAACCACCAGCGCATCTGGATTAAAATCGGGGACGTTAAAATCACTCCTGCCGTGCCGTAGCAACCGTTCAGCATGCAGCTCGATATGGATTCCTGCCTCGCCTAACCAGGCGTAATTAGGCGAATCAAACGCATCTAAGGCGCTGCTTTTAAGCTTACTGGCACGATTGCCACGCAGCAGACGTCCATTAAAGCAGATACAGACCTCGGGAATATCATAAGCTGCGACAAACATCATCGATGTCAGCAGATTATCACGTGCATCATTACGCAGCTGCGCCAGAGGGATCTGCGAGCCGGTGACGATCACCGGTTTATCCATCCCCTGTAACATAAATGACAACATTGAAGCGGTATATGCCATGGTATCGGTGCCGTGCAACAGAATAAAACCGTCGTACTGCGACCAGTGCGCTCTGATTATCCCGCCCAGCACTGTCCAGTGGTGTGGTTGCAGGTTGGAACTGTCGATCAGTTGCTCCAGCTCCAGCACCTCAAACGCTGGCAACTGAGCGTCCCCGGGTCCGCTTAACTGGGCACGTAGCTGCTGTTCAAAACCGGCCACCGGCACATAACCATTTGCCGAAGCCTGCATACCGATGGTGCCACCGGCATAGATAATCAATATTTTTCGTTTCATAGGCTAATTAAACACTGCCACGAGGAGATAAAAAAGCCCGGATAACACCGGGCCTCAATTCATTATGCCTGTAACTTCCAGCTAACCTTCTCGCCAGCAAAGAATGGCACGATTGGGCGACCGTCTGGCAGAGTAATCTCTGCTGGCAGGGTCCACTCTTCACGTACCAGAGTAATACTGCCTTCATTACGCGGTAAACCATAGAAATCGGCACCAAAGTTACTGGCAAACCCTTCCAGTTTATCCAGCGCACCCAACTCTTCAAACACATGAGCATACAGCTCAATGGCACTCCAGGCACTGTAACAACCGGCACAACCACAAGCATTCTCTTTAGCTTCTTTGGCGTGGGGTGCTGAATCGGTTCCCAGAAAAAACTTAGGCGAACCCGCCTGCACCATCTGTCGCAGAACCGCCTGATGGGTATTACGTTTTAATACCGGCAAACAGAAGTTATGGGGACGTACGCCACCAACCAACAGATCATTTCGGTTTAGCAGCAGGTGCTGCGGCGTAATGGTAGCCGCGACATTATCAGAGGCATCCTGTACAAAGTGCGCCGCATCTGCGGTGGTAATATGTTCAAATACAATTTTCAGTTGCGGAAAACGCGCAACGATTTTACTCATCTTCTGATCAATAAACTCTTTTTCGCGATCAAAGATATCGATATGGTGATCAGTTACCTCGCCATGCACCAACAGCGGCATCCCCTGTTCCGCCATCACCTCGAAGACCGGATACATCGCTTCCAGATCAGTCACCGCAGCCGCCGAGTTGGTTGTAGCGCCCGCCGGGTAGAGTTTAGCGGCAACCACACCTGCCGCTTTCGCGGCAACGATATCTTCACCGCTAGTGGCATTGGTGAGGTAGAGGGTCATCAGCGGCTCAAAAGCTGAGCCTGCAGGACGTGCGGCCATAATCCGTGCTTTGTAAGCCATCGCCATTTCAGCATTGACCACCGGCGGCGCCAGATTTGGCATCACTATCGCCCGCTGAAAACAGCGCGCGGTGGCCGGAACTGTCTCTGACAGCATATCACCGTCACGAAAATGCAGATGCCAGTCATCGGGGGTACGGATAGTGAGGGTTGTCATAAAGCGGGAATCCTACGCACAGAGAATATTGAGTCGGGTATTATAGCGGTGCCTGAGCAGGGCGAAAAGCAAACTGCAGGCTTTCACCGCCATCCGGATGAAAAGACTTGAAAATCTCGCCATCGATCCCAATTTTGCAAACTACCGGAGGATCGCTTCTGACGAAGAAGCACCCGGTTTCTACATTGATTTATTTTATATCGCTTCTTATGGAGGATATCTTATGAACACAATTGACCTTACCCCACTCTATCGCAACAGTATTGGCTTTGACCGGCTAGCCTCGCTGCTGGACAGCGCGCTCAGCAGCAATACCCTCTCATCCGGCTATCCCCCTTACAACATCGAGGCTCTGGCTGATAATCGCTACGCCATTACGCTGGCAGTAGCCGGGTTTGAAAAGTCGGATATTGAGATCTCAGTCGAAAAAGATGTTCTGATCGTGAAGGGAGCAAAACCTGAAGATGAGCAGGTGAAATATCTCTACAAAGGGATCGCACACCAAACCTTCGAACGTAAGTTTGATCTTGCAGAACATGTTGAGGTTTGCGGTGCCGAGCTGAAAAACGGTCTGCTGAATATTACTCTGGTGAAAGAGGTACCCGAGGAGATGAAGCCACGAGAGATACCGATTAATGACCTCCAGACGCAACCCCGGCAATCGCTGGATCATCAGCCTGCAACGCGAGAGCAGGCACACTGAGACTCTACAGCTCGGCTGCCCCTGTGGCAGCTGAGCTATTTTATAATAACGGCTGACGGTGTTTGCTATGGGAAATAAGTTATCCACAATCATCATATTTCTATGCAGCCTCATCTTCGGCCCGAGCGTTTCAGCCGGTCTGCCGGTGAGCCTGCCAGATCAGGGCCCCCTGCCATCCCTGGCACCGATGCTGGAAAAGATCAATCCGGCAGTGGTCAATATCGCCACCTACTCAACCCAGATTAACCGCTATAACCCGCTTCTTAACGACCCCTTTTTCCGCCGATTTTTTAATATTCCTGATGAACAGCTACCACAGTATCAACCGTCGGAAAGAAAACAGCAAAGCGCCGGTTCCGGGGTAATCGTTAATGCCAGTGATGGCGTTGTCGTGACTAACTATCATGTTATCAAGGGCGCTGATGAGGTGCAGGTAAGCCTGATTGATGGCAGAAGTTTTGCCGCAGAGATCATCGGCAGCGACCCGGAAGTGGATATCGCCACATTAAGAATTAAAGCTGAAAACCTCGCAGAGGTCCGTATAGCCGATTCATCTGCGGTGCGGGTTGGCGACTTCGTTGTTGCCATCGGCAACCCTTTCGGACTAGGTCAGACGGTGACAACCGGGATTGTCAGTGCCATCGGCCGCAGCGGTCTGGGCATAGAAGGATATGAAAATTTCATTCAGACCGATGCCTCAATCAACCCGGGCAACTCAGGCGGAGCGCTGGTCAATCTCCGGGGAGAACTGGTAGGGATCAATACTGCAATTATCGCCCCGGCTGGAGGCAATGTCGGTATAGGCTTCGCGATTCCGGCCAATATGGTCAGTGCCAGTATGCGTCAACTACTCGCCTATGGCGAAGTAAAGCGGGGCGCTATCGGCATCGCCGTACAGGAGATAACGCCACAACTTTCGGAAGCCTTTAACCTGAAAAATAGCCAACAGGGAGTCCTCATTACCCAGGTAGACAAACACTCTCCGGCTGCGGCCGCCGGTATCGAAGCGGGGGATATCGTCACCTATATCAACGCAACCAAAGTAAGGTCACCTGCCCATTTTCGCAGTCAGATATCGATGTCAGTGATCGGAGATATACTTAAACTGAGCATTTTGCGGCAGAACAAAACACTGGCCCTGGACGTCAGGGTGGTTGCCCGCGAAGAGCTGAGCTATAGCGGCAACAGCATGCACCCGTTACTGGAAGGCGCGCAATTTAAAAATAATCCTGACGGCGGGGTGGTGGTTTCCGGGCTGAAACCGAATTCCCGGGCGGCCTACAGTGGTATTCGTCCCGGCGATATTATTGTCAGTGCTAACCGGATTGCGGCGCATGACATTGAAACCCTGCGTCGGGCACTGAGTCAAAATGACTCATCAGTACTGCTGAAAATCATCAGAGATAATATTTCACTGTTTCTGGTGATCCGCTGAGTTAACCGAGAGAGCTTTACTGGCTACACGAAGACTGAAGAAGTTTGAGCTTCGCAGAACGGGATAGCGCCTTGATCTGCGCTTCCCGTTTGCATGCGGCCGAACGATTATCACAGGCTTCCTGGTACACCAGACTAACCGGCCGACGAACCCGGGTATATTTTGCCCCCAGCCGGTCACTCAGATTATGCTCATTAGTCCGGCGTTGGGTATCCGTTGTCACACCGGTATAGAGTGTGCCGTCAGCACAGCGAAGGATATAGACGTACCAACCGGACATCGCGGATGGCATCAGAGAAAAACCAGTTTGCTCATATCCACTTCGACCCCATCAACTGAGGCCAGAAACCTCGCCAGCAGAGGGTTCACCTGATCAGGCTGTTCCAGCGTCAGCATATGTCCGGCATTTTCAATCCAATGAAACTGACTCTCAGGCATCAGCTGATACATCTCTTCAGCTTCTGTCTGTCGATGCAGCCGGTCATGCTCACCTGCAACCAGCAGGATTGGACAGCGAATAGTTGCAACCTCATCCAATAAGGACTGACGCTGCAACAAAACCCGGCATAATGCTGCGATTCCGCTAATTTGCGCAGGTTGCAGGAACATCAGATCAAACCGCAACGTTTCCACCAATGCCGGATAAAGAGCCTGTGTATGGTCAGTAAAAAAGAGTTCGACAATAGCATCCAGCACCTCAGCAGGAATCTCCCCCATCGGTTCAACCATATTGATCAGTTGCAGTAAATCGCCATGATTTTCAGGATTTTCAGCGCCCAGATAACTTGAGATCAGCGTCAGACTGGCAACCTCATCCGGGTAGGTCATCGCCAGCAGAGCGCCCCAAAGTCCCCCGGTTGACATGCCCAGCACACTATAGCGATCAATACCCAGTTGCTGCATCAGCAGATGATAATCCTCCGCCAGACGCGCGATACTCAGATCACTCTCATTCACAGGTTGGGACTGACCATGGGACCAGAGATCAGGAACGATACAACGGAAATGTTGGGAGAGCAGTTTTAGCTGAGGCCCCCAGACCCGGCCATCCCAGAGAATGCTGTGTGCCAGAAGTAACGGAAACCCCTCTCCCTGATCCAGATAGTGCATCTCCCTACCATTGATTATGCAGCTGGGCATAGTGTTTCCTTAATTTGCGGTTTTAAACAGGGCTCGGATGAAACGGGTAAACGCCCAATATAGAGAAAACTCGGCTATTGCAACAGCCACGGCCGCGCAGGAAAGCGCAAAGACTACCCATTACAGGTACAAATAATCACCAATCAGTACTTTGCCCCGACTAGCTCGCCCGATAAACTATAGAACACAGCATAACCTGCCCATACCACTGTTTACTGCCGGATCGCCATGATCAAACAAAACCTCCTACTCCTCTGTTTATCAACCCTGCTGCTATCAGGCTGCAGCAGCGCCCCGAAACAAGAGGCAGACGCCTATAGCGGCTCAGGTGGGATGCGGCAGTGGAATATTGACCCCACAGCCTACCTGTATCACTACGAAAATGGCTTTACCGGTACTGACGCTCTGGGGTTCGATGAACAGCTGCAAACGGTCTGGTCACGCCTGGGCGGGGCTAGCACCTGCAATATCCCTTATGACAAACAGGATATAATCCGGCGCTTGATACAACGATTTGGAGAAAAAGCGATTACTCATGAGTTGAACGGTATCGGCTTCCATAGCGTACAAAGCCGCAAAGTTCCGGGGTTTTGCTCTGATTCACGCCGACATAAAATAGTGAAAGCGATTAACCGATACCGCAAAGGCAAGTTTGACTAACCCAACAGCCGGTCTCAGGCGGTGCCCGCTTTAATCAGTACCCGTTGGCACTGCTCCGAAATTTTCGCTAACTGCGCCACCAGTTTATCGATAGGAAAGTTGATCGGTGGCCAGTGCTGATGAATACAAAACTCTGTAATAGCGCCTTTGAGCTGAGTCTTTGACCAGGCAGGCCACTCAGGATTTTTGATCATCAGCACACTGAGAAAATCGGCAAACTGCACAATCGTCAGCAGCTGTTTAAAAGGCACAGAAACCGTTTTAAACTCCCAGAGATCATAGTGGTGATGAAAACGCAGCATATTAGTAATGGTGCGTGGCAGATTCCAGTGCTGCGCTGCCAGATAGCCCACTTCGGCGTGGGTAAAGCCATAAACCTGCTGTTCAACTTCGGAGAGTTCTTCAGGGGAGTTCCAGCCCTTTATATCAACCACCTCAACCGCTTTAACAGAGATCTGCAGCAGCACAAAACGACCAATATCATGGAGTAAGCCGGACATATACGCCAGGTCAGCATTGACATTAAACCCAACTACATTCTGCGCAAGAAAACGGCTGATCCTGGCAGTTTCAAGCGAATGTCGCCAGCCAATTTTATGGCCGGGACTGGTGGGTTCAAAAACCGGCGCTGAGGACAACGTCTGCATCAGTTCCAGAGTATTGAATACGCCGATCCGTTCCAGTGCTTTTTCGATGATATAGACCGGCCTTGTGGGACCACAGGGTACGCTGTGTGCAGCCGAGAGCACTTTTGCTGCCAACGGTGGATCCTGCTCTGCCAGCTCGGCTACCTTGGAATAGAAGTCGACTGAATCATGACTCAGCAGCTTAAGTTGCTCAACGACAGTGGGCAACAACGGCAGATTATCAATTCTGTCCTTTACAAAATCGAGTGTAAAAATCCTTTTACCCTGTTCATCCATCGTCACCACCTTACGTGCGGGTCATTATTCGCGTCTGACGCTCTAATCTGAACATGACTAGCGTGTAATTATATTTATATACTCATCTTATCGGCCGTTCGAGCTTATAAAATAGCCCTGATGCAGCTTAGCGAATAACTCTATCGTTAATGCCTATCCGGCAGAATCAGACCATGGTTGTGCAGCACATCCTCGCCAAACCAGGCCAGATTTTCATGCAGCTGCACCACCTCACCGACAATAATCAGCGCCGGAGCGGGAAGCTGGGCCTGGTTCTGAAGCTCAGGCAAGCTGCTCAGGGTACCGGTCAGCACCTGCTGATCAGCCCGGGTACCGTTTGAAACGATGGCGGCAGGGGTATCGGCAGGTTTACCGTGGGCGATCAGCTGTTCACACAGTGAGCTCAACGTGTGCAGGCCCATATAGAAAACAATGGTCTGATTCGGATGCACTAACTCATCAAAATTAAGATCGGAGGTACGATTTTTCAACTGCCCGGTCACCAGTCTGACCGACTGGGCATAATCCCGGTGAGTCAGCGGAATACCCGCATAGGTTGAACAGGCACTGGCTGCGGTGATGCCGGGCACCACCTGAAAAGGGATATTGTGCTGTTTCAGGGTTTGCAGCTCTTCACCACCACGACCAAAGATAAACGGATCACCTCCCTTCAGACGCAGCACCCTGCGCCCCTGCAACGCATGTTTGACCAACAGTTCATTAATATCCTGTTGTGGTACCGCATGATTATCACGGCGTTTACCCACAAAGATACGATCTGCATCACGCCGGCAGAGGTCCACAATGGCGGGCGATACCAGCTGATCATAAAGAACAACATCGGCCTGTTGCATCAGCCTTAGCGCTTTAAAGGTCAGCAGTTCCGGGTCACCGGGTCCGCCCCCCACCAGATACACCTCCCCCACCTGATGATCGGGATCTGCCTTCTCCAGAGCCGACTCCAGCAGGGCCCGAGCCTCTTTATCCCGCCCGGCAAACACCTTCTCCGCCACCTGGCCCTGAAGAATTTTTTCCCAGAAGATTCGACGTCGTTCGACATTACTGAACGTCTCTTTCACCTGCTGGCGGAACTGCCCGACAAGTCTGCCCAGGCGACTGTAACCCTGAGGAATCCAGGTTTCCAGTTTAGCTCTCAGTAAGCGGGCCAGCACCGGCGACTCACCGCCGGAGGAGATACCGATCACGATGGGCGAGCGGTCCACAATCGCGGGAAAAATAAAGGTACACAGAGGCTGGTTATCAACAACATTAACGGGAATATGCCGCCCTACCGCATCAAAATGTACCCGCTCATTAAGCTGATCATCATCGGTCGCAGCGATCACCAGATAAACATCATTCAGCAGGCCACTGTGATATTCACCAACAATCACTTGTCCACCGTGCTGCTCAACCAGTTCAACCAGTTCAGCCTCAACCCGATGGGCAACCACGATGACTTTCGCACCGGCGCGGGTGAGCAGGGTCGCTTTACGCAGGGCAACCTGGCCACCACCGACCAGCAGCGCGGTCCGGTCATTGAGCTTAAAAAATAACGGCAGATAATCCAAAGAGGCGTCCTCAGAAAGTGCAGAGCAGATAACCCAATGAAAAAGCAGGCCTTTAACTCGCCTGAGTTCATCAGTCACTGTATCAAAAGATAGCAGAAAAGAGCCCGCAGGTAGCGGGCTTTGTGATTATCGGTGATAAATTTACTTCGGCAGAAAATCCATTACATTGATCGGTTTGGCGTCCACCTGCCCGGCTGGCGGCGTTGCAGGATGCAAACCGCATTCACGGGTTTCGGGGTTTTCCCACCACCAGCGTCCGGCCCGGACATCTTCGCCAACAGCGACCGCCCGGGTACAGGGCGCGCAACCGATACTGGGGTAATGCTGATCATGCAATGCGTTATAAGGCACTTTATTGGCGTGGATATAGGCCCACACCTCTTTTTCAGTCCAGTCCGCCAGCGGATTAAACTTGTCGATGCCATTACCTTCGTCAAACTCTTTAAAACCGATCTCGTCACGGGTAACTGACTGTTCCCGACGCAGCCCGGTAATCCAGGCAGCGCGGTTAGCCAAAGCCCGCTTCAGCGGTTTAATTTTGCGCACAAAACAGCAGCCTTTGCGCAGTTGCTGGCTTTCATAGAAGGCATTAACACCGTTACTGCGGACGTAATCTTCTACATCTGCCGCTTCGGGGTAATACACCTCAACCTTCAGGTTGCGGTAGAGAGCCTGCACATCGGTCAGCAATTTCAGCGTTTCTTCTGGCAGACGACCGGTATCCAGCACAAACATGCCGATATTCGGCGTATGTTTGCTGATCAGATCGGTAATCACCACATCTTCCGCGCCCAGACTGTTGGCAAACACAACCTTTCCGTCCGCATATTCTGCAGCGGCCTGCTGCAGTACGGTTATCGTATGGGTTACCTTCGCTTCTAACGCGGCGGTTATCTGTTCACTCATCGCTCTGGCCCTGATCAGTTCTGGCGAAAAATAGGTCGTTCATCATCAGCACTGCCCTGATAGTGCACCGGCACTTCACCAAAAGCGCTGACGATATCGTCGCTGTAACGGTCTGCCGGGATCGCAAAGGCATCAAAGCCACAGCGCTCCATATACTCCAGACGGTCACGGGTGACATCGCCCTCGGCGCGGATCTGTCCGGTAAAACCGGAACGACGCAAAATTCTGGCGAAACTAAAGCCCCGGCCATCGGTGAACGCCGGGAACTCGATCGCAACCAGTGCCACTTTATCGAGGTTTTGCAGAATCAGATTCAGATCCTGGTCACCATTGATTCGCACGCCCAGTTTGCCCGCAGCGTTGATCAGAGAGTCGGTGTGTGCAGCAAACAACTCGTAGGGCACAACAACGTTTTCATCGATATGCGCAGCGAAATTGTCTTCATCAACCAGCAACCAACTGTCGTCAGCGATAACTCGATTAATTAACAGTGGCATAAACTCTCTCCTTAAACGGTTCGACACCGATACGGCGGACGGTTTCGATAAAACGCTCATCTTCACTGCGGTTTGCAACATAAACCTGCAGGATCTTTTCAATCGTGTCGGCAACCTCCGCCTGAGGCACCGCTTTACCAATAATTTTGCCCAGAGAGGCATCCTCACGGGAGGAGCCACCCAGCGTAATCTGGTAATAATCTTCACCCCCTTTATCTACCCCCAGGATACCGATATGGGCAACATGGTGGTGAGCACAGGCATTGATACAACCTGACATATTCAATTTGATATCACCGATATCATAGAGGTAATCGAGATCATCAAACTTTTCATTGATCTGCTCAGCAACACCGAGGGTATGAGCATTTGCCAGGGAGCAGAAATCAAATCCTGGGCAGACGATCATATCGGTCAGAGTGCCAATGTTGGCCCGTGCCAGATTCAGATCACGCAGAGACTGCCACAGAGTGTACAGATCACCGGCGGCCACATGGGCGAACACCAGATTCTGATCGTGAGTGCTGCGGATCTCACCAAAGTTGAAGGTATCCGCCAGATCAGCAACCGCATCCAGCTGCACATCGGTAATATCGCCCGGTGGCTTAAGATGAGGTTTCAGAGAGATCACCACCGCGCGGTACCCGGCAACTTTGTGCTCACGGGTATTGCGCTCATACCAGGCGCGGAACTCAGCATTATCTTCCAGCTGATTTTCCAGCACAGAGATACCATCGACCGCATCAGCAGCATAGGGATGTGGTGCAAAATACCCTTTAATTTTAGCGATATACTCATCGGTCAACGCCAGCTCAGTATTACGGATCACTTCCCACTCCGCTTCAACCAGCTGACTGAACGCTTCAATGCCCAGCGCATTCACCAGAATTTTGATTCGCGCTTTGTATTTGTTATCCCGGCGACCATTGAGGTTATAAACCCGCAGAATCGCTTCCAGATAGGTCAGCAGATCATGTTTTGGCAGGAACTCACGAATCACCTTGCCAATAACAGGGGTACGCCCAAGACCACCACCGACAAGGACTTCAAAACCGATCTCACCGGCAGCATTCTTAACCATGTGCAGACCGATATCATGCACCTGCGATGCAGCGCGGTCTTCAGGACCACCAGTGACAGCAATCTTGAACTTACGCGGCAGATAAGCAAATTCCGGGTGCAGTGTCGTCCACTGACGAATCATCTCGCACCAGGGGCGCGGGTCTTCGATCTCATTGGCGATCACGCCAGCAAAATGGTCGGTAGTGGTATTGCGCAGGCAGTTACCGCTGGTCTGGATCGCATGCATCTGCACCTCAGCCAGCTCTGCCAGAATATCCGGCACCTCTTCCAGCTTCGGCCAGTTCAGCTGAACATTGGTCCGGGTGGTGAAGTGCGCATAATTTTTATCATATTTGCGGGTAATATCAGCCAGCTTACGCATCTGAACAGAGTTCATCAGACCGTAAGGTACCGCAATACGCAGCATCGGAGCCTGGCGCTGAATATAAAGGCCATTCATCAGACGCAGACCGCGGAACTCCTCATCGGGGATTTCACCTGCCAGAAAACGGCGGGTCTGATCGCGATATTGCTCAACCCGCGCATTGATCAGATTCTGATCCTGTTCATTATATTGATACATTGTCTATTACCGCCGGTTGACCGGCCCTCACCCTTAAAAATTACAATTCAAAAAATTCAGTACTACGTTTGCAACCCGTCGCTCAGCCAGCCAGTACAAAGCGCATGCCGATTGCCAGTAACAGTGTTCCCATAATGGGCTGTATCACTCTCGGCGACAGCTTACTGCCAAAATGGCTACCCAGGAAAACGCCGGGCAGCGAACCGACGACCAGACACAGCAGCAGCCAGAGATCCACATTACCCATGCCATAATGACCTGCCCCGGCAACACTGGTCAGCACCACTGCATGCACCAGATCGGTACCCACCAAGGTCTGCATAGTCATCCGCGGATAGAGCAGAATCAGCATCGCAGTACCCAGAGCCCCTGCGCCGACTGATGAGAGTGTCACCAGGCCACCGAGCAGGATGCCCATCAACAGCGTCACGCAGGGACGATAACGACGGCCATGCTTTTCAAACCGGGTGCCCTCCAGCTTAACCACCGAAGCGCGAATGCGGGCCCGGAAAAACACCGCCACGGAGGTCAGCACCAATGATATCCCCAGGGTGATATTCATCAGGCTTTCAACTTTTTCCAGACCGCCCAGCCCATCCAGATAGTTCAGTGTCAGCAACGATCCGGGGATACTACCACCCAGCAGCAAAAACACCACCTGCCACTCAACCAGTTTTTTACGGGCATAGGAGATGCTGCCGCCAAACTTAGTAATCGCCGCATACAACAGATCAGTACTGACCGCAGTCACCGGGGGAATACCGAAAACAACAATCAGAATGGGCGTCATCAAAGCTCCGCCACCAATCCCGGTCAGACCAACAATAAAACCAACCACCAGGCCGGCAAAGCTGTATGCTATTTCCATCAACGTTCTCAGCTGCCTTACTATAATAATTACCCGCCATACCGCAGACGGATCACCGCAAAATCAGAATGGGCTATAATAGCCACCGCTCTTTATAACTCAAAATAATAATTATTAATTTGTTAATTCCATTTCGATATAACAAGTCGATTTGCCATTTCCTGGCTCAAAACCAGACAGTCATTTGAATAGCGCCACCTCCTTATTCCCAAAAGTTACTAAAACATTCCAACATATTCTTTTTGATTTTAAAAATAGATCTGCCATAATAGCCGCCAATATAAGGTAGCGTGCGTCTTATGCGGGTTGATCCCTGATGATCTGCAGCCCTGCACCCTGCCATGACATTTATCAGGTATGCGGAAAGAGTTAATCATTATGAGTCAATTGCCGGAACACAGACTGACCCACCTGCGTCAGCTGGAAGCAGAAAGCATTCACATTATTCGCGAAGTGGCATCGGAGTTTGAAAACCCGGTGATGCTTTATTCTGTCGGTAAAGATTCGGCGGTAATGCTGCATCTGGCCCGCAAAGCGTTCTACCCCGGCAAACCGCCTTTTCCGCTGATGCATGTTGATACCACCTGGAAGTTTAAAGAGATGATCAGCTTCCGGGATAAGATGGCAGAGGAAGCGGGGATGGATCTGATTGTGCATATCAATCAGGAGGGTGTTGATATGGGTATCAGCCCCTTCACCCATGGTTCCAAAAAGCACACTGACATCATGAAAACTCAGGGTCTGAAGCAGGCGCTGAACAAATATAAATTTGATGCTGCTTTTGGTGGCGCACGTCGCGACGAAGAGAAGTCCCGGGCGAAAGAACGGGTGTTCTCATTCCGTGACAAAAACCACCGCTGGGACCCGAAAAACCAGCGTCCGGAGCTGTGGAACACCTTTAACACCCGCATTGATAAGGGTGAAAGTATCCGTGTCTTCCCGCTGTCCAACTGGACCGAACTGGATATCTGGCAATATATCTATCTGGAAAGCATTCCGATTGTACCGCTCTACTTTGCCGCTGAACGCCCCATCGTGGTTCGTGATGGCGTTGAAATCATGGTGGATGATGAGCGTCTGCCACTGAACGAGGGTGAAGTGCCGGAGATGAAGATGGTGCGTTTCCGTACGCTGGGCTGCTACCCACTCACCGGAGCGGTTGAGTCTTCAGCACAAACCCTGCCTGAAATTATTCAGGAGATGCTGCTGACCACCACATCCGAGCGCCAGGGCCGGGTGATCGACAACGATGGCGCGGGATCGATGGAACAGAAGAAGATGGAAGGTTACTTCTAACACTTTTGTTACTACCGACAGAATCCCAGTCACTGCACTGTACAGAATTTAGGAATACGGAACACAATCATGAGTCATCAGTCCGATCTGATCGCCAGCGATATCGAAGCTTACCTGGCACAACATGAAAATAAAGAACTCCTGCGCTTTCTCACCTGCGGTAGCGTAGATGATGGTAAATCGACCCTGATCGGTCGTCTGCTGCACGATTCCAAAATGATCTATGAAGATCAGTTAGCCGCGCTGCATGCAGATAACGCCAAAGTCGGTAATGCCGGCGAAGAACTGGATCTGGCACTGCTGGTTGATGGTCTGCAAGCCGAGCGTGAGCAGGGGATCACCATCGATGTAGCGTATCGCTATTTTTCTACCGATAAGCGTAAATTTATCATTGCCGACACTCCCGGACATGAGCAGTACACCCGCAACATGGCGACCGGCGCGTCCACCTGTGATCTGGCGATTATTCTGATCGATGCCCGCCACGGTGTTCAGGTTCAGACTAAGCGTCACAGCTTTATTGTGTCCCTGCTGGGCATCAAACACACCATCGTCGCGATCAACAAGATGGACCTGGTGGATTACAGTGAAGCCCGTTACGCAGAGATCAAGCAGGATTATCTCAACTTTGCCACCGACCTGGATCTGAAAGATATCCATTTTGTGCCATTATCAGCCCTGAAAGGCGATAACGTCGTCAATCTCAGCGAGCATATGCCCTGGTATACCGAAGCGCCGCTGATGCAATATCTGGAAACGATTGAGATCGCTAACGACCAGAACTTCGAGCAACTGCGTTTTCCGGTTCAGTATGTTAACCGCCCTAACCTGGATTTCCGTGGCTATTGCGGCACCCTGGGCTCGGGTATTGTACGCCCGGGTGATGCCATTACGGTTCTGCCATCTGGCAAAAGCAGCCGGGTTAAGTCGATTGTCTCTTTTGAAGGTGAGCTGCAGGAAGCGTTCCCACCGATGGCCGTTACCCTGACACTGGAGGATGAGATCGACATCAGCCGTGGCGATATGATCGTGCACAGCAGTGATAACACCCAGGTGAGCAACCGCTTTGATGCGATGGTTGTCTGGATGGCCGAACAGCAGCTGATTCCCGGCCGCCAATACGATATCAAACTGGCGACCCAGACCGTTGCCGGTGGTATCAGCAGTATTCGCCACTGCGTTGATGTTAACACTCAACAAGCGCACCCGGCAGCAACCCTGAAGCTGAATGAGATTGGCCGGTGCGAAATCACCCTTGAGCGCCCGGTAGTGACAGACGATTATCGTTCTCACCACACCACTGGCTCATTTATCATGATCGACCGACTCACTAACATTACAGTGGCCGCGGGTATGATCGCTGCGGCTGACGGTGAAAGCAGTGTTATCAGCGACAACCTGGTAACCACCACCAGCGCCATTAGCAAACAGGACCGGGAGCGTCGTTTTGGTCAGAAAGCGCTGACCCTGGCGATCCGCGGTGGCTCTCAGGAGCAGCGCGATACTCTGCTGTATACCACCGAGCGGCAACTGTTCAATCAGGGCCGCGCAGTGACCGTACTGAACAACACCACGCTACCTGAAATCGGCCAGGTCATCAGTCTGTTCAACGAGAACGGCCTGCTAGTACTTACCGATGCCGCGGCAACGGCATTACCAGATACCGCGCTGGTCGTTGACCTGGACGGCAGCAGTGCTGATCTGACGCTGAATGCCACAGCACAACCGGTTGCAGCCCAGGCTAATGCTATTCTGGAGCTTCTGCGCGAGAATGGCGCTATCTGATTCTGCAGGAGACTGACGACACGCTCCGGGTCTGAGGCACGTCAGCCCCGGAGCGTCGTTCAAGGGCAGACGTTACCTGTGCAACAGCCAAAACATCTGTTTTCATGACGCAGGTGCAGAAAAATTGAGGCACATCAACCATAAAGCTATACCGGAAAGCCGCTAAAATCGGTAGACTTTAGGACTTTCTAATTTTAAGGCTGTACCGGTAGCCCGATACCGGTGATGATGTAACGAATCTTATGACTGATTATCTGCTAATAATTATCAGCACCGTTCTGGTGAACAACTTTGTGTTGGTTCAGTTTCTGGGTCTGTGCCCGTTTATGGGGGTCTCCAATAAGCTTGAAACGGCGATGGGGATGTCACTGGCAACCACCTTTGTGCTGACGCTGTCGTCGATTTGCAGTTATCTCGTCTACACCTATCTGTTAGCGCCGCTGGATCTGACCTACCTGAAAACCATCTCCTTTATTCTGGTGATTGCGGTCGTCGTGCAGTTCACCGAAATGGTGGTGCGTAAAACCAGCCCCCTGCTCTACAAATTACTGGGCATCTTCCTGCCGCTGATCACCACCAACTGTGCGGTTCTCGGTGTTGCACTGCTGAACATCAAGAAGATGAATGGCTTTGTTGAATCGATCGCCTATGGTTTCGGTGCTGCAGTGGGCTTTTCTCTGGCCCTGATCCTGTTTTCCGCCATGCGGGAACGTATCACCGTTGCTGATGTACCGGTTCCCTTTCAGGGAACCGCCATCGGCATGGTGACTGCGGGCCTGATGTCACTCGCCTTCCTCGGTTTTACCGGTCTGGTTCAGTTTTAAGGAGTTACCGTGAGCGCTGTATTAATTGCCGTGCTGGTATTGTTAGGACTGGGCCTGGTATTCGGTATCCTGCTGGGCTATTCCTCAATCCGTTTTAAAGTCGAAGGCAACCCTCTGGTTGATCAGGTCGACTCACTGCTGCCGCAAACCCAGTGCGGCCAGTGTGGACATCCGGGTTGTCGTCCCTATGCCGAAGCGATAGTCAACAACGAAGAGGCGATTAACAAATGTCCGCCGGGCGGCCAAAGCACCATCGAAGCCCTGGCTGACCTGCTGGATGTCGAAGCGACGCCGCTGGATTCCGAACACAGCGAAGAGCCGGTTAAGAAAGTCGCCTATATCCGCGAAGATGAATGTATCGGTTGCACCAAGTGTATCCAGGCCTGCCCGGTGGACGCAATTCTCGGGGCAGCAAAACAGATGCACACGGTTATTGTTTCCGAATGTACTGGCTGTGACCTCTGTGTCGAGCCCTGCCCTGTTGACTGTATTGATATGCTACCCATCGAAACCACACTGAACAGCTGGCAGTGGCCAGTGCCAAAATCCGGTGTTGAACTGATTGCCACCGACCGCCATCCGGGGATCGCACTGGAGGCTGATGCATGAAAAATACGGTCAGAGTACATGGTTTTCATGGCGGCATTCACCCACCGGAAAACAAAAAACAGTCCACCGGAGCGCCTATCTCTGCAGCACCGCTGCCCTCGCGCATCGTTCTGCCACTGCAGCAACATATCGGCCTGCCTGCAGATCCGGTGGTCAATGTTGGCGACCGGGTATTAAAAGGACAACTGGTGGCTGAAGCAGTCGGCCGGATAAGCGCCAATATTCACGCCTCTATCTCCGGCACTGTCGTCGCCATCGAATCACACCCGGTGCCACATATGTCCGGCATGGAGGCGGGCTGCCTGATCATCGAATCTGACGGTAAGGATGAGTGGATCGAGCATCAGGGGCTTGCAGACTACACTCAGCTACCCAAGCCAGAACTGATTGAGTATATCCGTCAGGCAGGCATCGCCGGCATGGGCGGCGCGGGCTTTCCCACCGATGTCAAACTGCATCTGGGTGATGACCATATCGTCAACACCCTGATCATCAACGCTGCTGAGTGTGAACCCTATATCACCGCCGATGATATGCTGATGCGCGAACGTGCTGATGAGATTCTTGGCGGTATTGAGATTATCGCGCACCTGCTGCAACCATTGCATATCATGGTCGGTATCGAAGATAACAAACCACAGGCGATCCGCGCCCTGCATGCTGCTCTGGATAACAGCCCGCTGAATCTGGATATCGTTATCACACCGACGAAATACCCTTCCGGTGGTGAAAAACAGCTGATCAAACTGCTCACCGATGTCGAGGTGCCCAGCGGCAAAATTCCTGCAGATGTGGGTATTGTTTGCCAGAATGTCGGCACAACCACTGCAATTTACCGTGCGGTTGCCTATGGCGAACCACTGATTTCAAGAGTTGTAACGGTCACCGGCCAGGCCGCTGGCCACAAACAGAATTATGATGTGCGCCTTGGCACCCGTTTCTGCGATCTCCTGGATCACGCTGAAGTCAGACGCGAACAGATGCATCGACTGATTGTCGGTGGCCCGATGATGGGCATCACGGTTATCAACGAGCAGATTCCGGTTATCAAGACGACTAACTGTCTGATTGCCGGTTCTATTGAGGAGATGCCACCGCAACCACCGGCACAGGCCTGTATCCGTTGCGGCATGTGTGAGCAGGTCTGCCCGGTCGAACTGCTGCCACAGCAGCTACACTGGTTTGCTAAAGGCAAAGAGTTTGAAAAAGCCCGGCATCACAACCTGTTTGACTGTATCGAATGCGGTGCCTGCTCCTACGTCTGTCCGAGTAATATTCCACTGGTGCAGTATTATCGCTTTGCCAAAGCGGAGATTCGTAAAGAGGACGCCGAGCAACGTAAAGCAGACCATGCGCGGATCCGTTTCGAAGCTCGCATAGAGCGCCTGGAACGGGAAAAGATAGAGAAAGAAGAGCGCCGCAAGCAGCGCGCCATTGAAGCGGCAGCGGCACAGGCGGCGAAGAAAGATGCGGCCCTGAAAACCAGCGCAGTCCCCACCGCTGTTAGCGCTGCGGATGCCGCCACCGCGGATCTGAAACAGCTGAAGAGCAATGCTGCAATCGCCCGTACTAAGCTGAAGAAAGCGGAAAAAGCCCTGGCAAATGCGCAAGACAAAGGACTCGACGGTATCGAGACCCTGCAGGCGACGCTGCAACAGCTGCAGGTAAAAGCGGATCAGGCCGAGCAAGCTTATGCTGCAGCCCAGAGCACACCGGCACAGACACAGAGTCAGGCGACAACTGAGACCGACCTGAAACAGCTGAAAAACAATGCGGCAATCGCCCGTACCAAGCTGAAAAAAGCTGAAAAACTATTAGCTGCAGCGGAAGAGAGTGGCGACGGGGATTTCCACGCCCTGAAAGCCCAGGTCGCAGAGCTGCAGGAAAAAACTGCCAACGCAGAAAAAGCCTACCAAGACGCTGACAGTAGTGTAGGCACAGCCGCTGTCGCAGTTGATACGTCTGAACTGGAAGCCGACATCGCGGCGATGCAAGCTAAAGTCGATAAAGCGGCTGGTGCGTGGAAATCAGCCGTTGAATCCGGCAGCCCCGCCGCCGAGAAAATGGCTGCCGGGGTTGATAAACTTAGAGATAAACTGACAGCCCTGCAGGATGAACTGGCTAAAGCACGTGCTCTGCCTGCATCCCCGGCCTCAACAGCAGCAACCATTGACACCGCTGAACTGGAAGCCGATATCTCCGCCATGCAAGGCAAAGTTGAAAAAGCGGAAGCCGCCTGGAAAACAGCCGTTGAATCCGGCAGTCCGGCAGCCGGGAAAATGGCCGCAGGGGTTGCTAAGCTGAAAGATAAACTGCAAGCCCTGCAGGACGAACTGGCACAGGCAAACGGCAGCCCAGTGACAGCACCGGTAACCGAAACCAATACAACGCCCGTTACCGACCTTAAAACACTGAAACAGCAGGTGTCCATCATGCGCACCAAGCTGAAGAAGGCTGAAAAACTGCTGGCTGAACTCCCCGAAGGCGAGGAGGATCAGGCCTTAGTCGCAGATATAGAGGCGCTTACGCTGCGGCATGATGCGGCCAAAGCCACTCTGGATGCAGCCGAAGCGGAAAAAGCGGCAGCCGCAGCGGCACAGGGGATCGACCTGAAACAGCTGAAGATCGATGCCGCGATGGCTCGTGCAGCGGTCACTAAAGCAGAGCGGGCGCTCAGCAAAGCGGAAGATGACAGTAAGCAGTCGCTGGAAGAGGAACTTCTGGCTGCTCAGGCGCAGGCCGATCAGCTTAACTCGACCCTGAAACGTTTTTCCGAATAGCCTGTTAATCATTTTATATAGTCGTTTTTAATAATCCGTTTACGCAAAAACGGCAGACCTGAGTAAATAGAATGGCACTGATTAGAATCACATCTCCTCACGCGCACCGGGCAGGCAGTACTGGCAACGTGATGCTTACTGTGCTGATCGCCACCCTTCCCGGACTGGCGGCAATGACCTTCTTTTTTGGTTGGGGCACACTGATTCAGGTAATCTGGGGAACCTTGCTGGCCGTTGGCCTGGAAGCAGCCATCGTTAAGCTGCGTAAGCGCCCCGTCAGTTTTTATCTGACCGATTACAGTGCGGTAGTCACCGCGGTATTACTGGGTCTGGCACTACCGCCATTCGCTCCCTGGTGGGTGATGACCGTGGGTATGATCGTCGCTATCGTGATTGCCAAGCAACTCTATGGGGGTATGGGTAACAACCCGTTTAATCCCGCTATGGTGGCCTATGCCCTGCTACTGGTGTCATTTCCGGTGCAGATGACCAGCTGGACCGCACCTTTTGTGATGACCGGCGATGGCTGGTCAGTACTCTCTCTCGGCGACACCCTGAGTGCGATTTTTGGCACAGCCGGAGCCGCTGTTGATGCTCACACCATGGCGACACCGCTGGACGTGATGCGTCACCGGGGTGGCTTCACCACAGAGGAGATGTGGGTAGAAAATGCTCTGCTGGCCAACGGCATCGGAGCCTGGCATGCGGTGAGTGCGGCTTACTTTATGGGCGGCGTATTCCTGCTATACAAAAAGATCTTCACCTGGCATACCCCGGTGGCGATGCTGGCAAGCCTGGCAGGTTTTTCCACGCTGTTTTTCCTGCTAATGCCTGACCAGTATCCCGATCCGTTCTTTCATCTGACGGCCGGGGCAACCATGCTGGGCGCGTTCTTTATCGCCACCGATCCGGTCACCTCGGCCACCAGCAACAAAGGCAAACTCTGGTTTGGCGCAGGCATTGGGTTGCTGGTCTTTGTTATCCGCAGCTGGGGTAACTACCCGGATGCGGTCGCCTTTGCCGTATTGCTGATGAACCTCTGTGCACCGTTCATTGATCAGTACACTCAACCCCGCAGCTACGGCCATGCAAAACCCAACCGGGGGATGAAATAATGGAGATGTTTACCGCTATCCGCAACAGTGCGCTGGGACTGAGCATCTTTGCTGTGATTACATCCGGGGCTATTGCGCTGACACAGGTGTCAACCAAAGACCAGATCGAGTTCAATGAGCGCGAGGCTCGGGCTAAAGCACTCTATCAGATCGTCCCTAAAGAAAGCATCGATAACAACCTGCTGGAAGACACTGTCGAGATCGACGAACCAGCTCTCACCGCCAGCAACCAGCCTGTCGAAGCATTTCTCGCCCGCAGGAATGGCCAGGTAACTACGGTTATCATTCCGGTTACCGCCCCTGATGGTTATACCGGCAATATCAATATGATCGTCGGTATCAATGCCGATGAGTCGGTTGCCGGTGTCAGGGTTCTGGCGCATAAAGAGACCCCGGGACTAGGGGATAAGGTCGAATTGAAAAAATCCAACTGGCTACACAACTTTGACGGTCAGCGCTATGAGGGGGATGATGATCCCTCCTGGGCAGTGAAAAAGGATGGCGGGCGGTTTGACCAGTTTACCGGGGCAACTATCACCCCTCGTGCGGTGGTTAACGCAACAGCCCGGGCTATCCATTATTTCCGGGAACACAAAACCGAGTTACTGGACAGCAAGCCTGACCTGAACGCCAAACCGGCGGGAGCTGAATAATATGGCGAATGATTATAGAAAAATTACCCTCGATGGACTCTGGGACAACAATCCGGCACTGGTACAGCTGCTTGGCCTCTGCCCTCTGTTAGCGGTCACCGGTACCGTCGTCAACGCCATGGGCCTGGGTCTTGCCAGTACCATCGTACTGATGGGCTCAAACCTCAGTATTTCGATGTTCCGCAAATTCATTCCGGAATCGGTACGGCTGCCCGTCTTCGTCATGATCATCGCCTCATTTGTGACCTGTATCGAACTGCTGATGCAGGCATTTACCTATGAGCTCTATACTATCCTCGGAATTTTCATCCCCCTGATTGTGACCAACTGCTGCATCATGGGCCGGGCGGACGCCTTTGCGATTAAAAACCCGGTCGGTGCATCCCTGCTGGATGGCGCCATGATGGGACTCGGTTTCACCCTGGTGCTGATGGTGCTCGGTGGCATGCGAGAAATACTTGGCCTCGGCACCCTGTTCAGCGATATGCAGCTCCTGTTTGGCCCCGGCGCTGAAAGCTGGAAAATCGTCATTCTAGATGACTATGTCGGCTTCCTCTTTGCTATCCTGCCGCCGGGTGCTTTCGTGGGTATGGGGTTGCTGATCGCTCTGAAAAACATCATCGATAAACGGCTGGAAGAGCGGCGGAAGGCTCCCGTAGCGCCAACCGAAACCACCGCGGAATCACGTCGTGTACGGGTAACGGGGAATATCTCTTAGCCCATAAAAATATCTTGCAGTGCTAACACTGCAGTTAGCTAACCGTTTAAGACAACAAAAAAGCGACTGTATAGTCGCTTTTTCAGTAACATACTGTAACCAAACCCGTAAGTTAAATTCCAAGTTGCGCTATTAGTTCAGTTATTGTTGTCTCAATCTGCTGTTTGAGAGCTTTATCAATCATACGTTGCTGATCAGTCGTTAACTCTGCCCACTGCGCAGGTAAATCAGTAATTTCCAACTCTGTAACACCCTGTTTATAAAATGCATCACCCTGCTTAGACCCTTTAAAATATGGTCCCATATTAAGAGCGACATAAACAATGGGTTTTTTCTTCATTCCCAGGAAGGATCGCTGAAATACGCCATATCCATAGGTATCTGGTAAGCCATACATATCACGAGGAACCAACTCTATAAGCAGATCAAATTTTGAGCGACTCTGCTCGCTGTTTTCTTTAACAAACTCAGCTTTAAAACCTTTTTCGTTGAAGTAAGCAATAGCAGCGTCTGTTACTTTTTCATAATAATCAGTGCCCGGCAGACTGTCATACTGATTGTTGAAAATCGTTGTACCGATATTCACTAAAGTTGGACTCTGCGGAAAACTATTCACGATTCCAACCGTTTGGATTGTGTCTATTTTGTCTCTCGACATCGGGCCAGCACATGCAGCACATAAACTGACAAGCATCCCCACTAGGGCAAATTTACAATAGTTATTCATCGGTCCTCCGATTGAAGAGATAACGCTTAGGAATTGAGTCATGCAGACGTACTGACTCAACACAGTGCGTTTTATGAAACGATAAAATGCCTCAAAAGGCATGTTCTGAATACAAAACCAGGTGGGATAAAATCCTTTTCCTCATTACCGAAGCATGAGATTTCCTGTTCAAGCGCCACCGATATTGCTATAAATCGCAGAAAAGGTCTACATGAGAACGAAGAACAACTTAGTCCCGATCAAAACACTGAAAAGATCTTTAGTGGGTTTTATAAAAAGCTGTAAAGCAATATCAGAAACTGGCACTCTTTCTAAGAAACCTCTATTCTCTCCAATCCACTGATAGCCTTCATGAGCACGTTGATGTTGTACTCCATCAAAAAACTGAAAGAAACCTTTCGAGCAGTCGGTTTTTCAACCGAACCTGCTCTGAAAAAAATCGATCTGTCTGATCCTGAAAATGCATCAATTCTACAGATCATCATTATCCGGCCTACCCGGTATGATGATGAGGGCTATCCTATTCAGTGGCATCGTTCCTCACTGCCCTCCAACTCGCTGGCATGTATAAATGGTATCGCACTGGACTCAGCACGAAGAAAAGTGCTGGGACAGCATATCTCGATTAAGGTAACCGCATTTGACGAAGCCAGTGAAGTGATTGACTACCCAAAGCTGGTAAAGCAGATCAATCAGAGCCGACAAAAATTCTTGATATGCCTGGCGGGTGTCCAAAGTAATCAGTTCCCCAGAGCGATCGATATAGCAAAAAACTTCACTGACTCTCGGGCTCTGGTCTGCATGGGTGGTTTCCATGTAACCGGATCTATCAGTATGCTAAAAAGCCTGCCGCCCGAACTTTCAGATGCCCAGTCAATCGGCGTGTCGCTGTTTTCAGGAGAGGCTGAGAACAAACGCTTCGACCAGGTTGTACAAGACGCATGGCATAACGAACTCAAGCCATTATACGATTTCACTGATGACCTTGCTGATCTTGAAAATCAGCCGATGCCCTTTCTACCAAAAGAGATGGTAGAAAAAAACATATCCAATGCAACTACCTTTGACCTGGGAAGAGGATGCCCTTTCACCTGCTCTTTTTGCTGCATTATTAACGTTCAGGGGCGTAAAAGTCGCTCCCGCAGTGTCGCTGACCTGGAAGCAACCGTACGACAAATTGTTGCAAATGGGCATGAATACCTGTTCATTACTGATGATAATCTGGCCCGTAATAAAGATTGGGAAGCTCATTTTGACCGATTGATCGAGTTGCGTGAACAAGGCATCAGTCTCAGCTTAATTATTCAGGTTGATACTCTTTGCCATAAAATACCCCGCTTTATTGAAAAAGCAGTTGCTGCTGGCGTATCTCAAGTGTTTGTTGGGCTAGAAAACATAAACCCTGATAATCTTATCGCGATGAAAAAGCGGCAAAATAAGATTACAGAATACAGAAAGATGCTTTTGGAATGGAAAAAGTACCCGGTGGTTATCTGGGGAGCCTACATTCTGGGACTGCCTGGAGATACCCGGGAGTCTATCTTACGAGATATTGACATTATCAAAGCAGAACTGCCGATTGATCTATTTAATCCTTCTATTCTCACCCCCCTGCCAGGCTCAGAAGATCACCTGAATATGGTTAATCAGGGGATATGGATGGATCCTGATCTGAATAAGTATGATCTTGCCCATTGCGTTATTCATCACCCTAACATTAAAAATGAAGATTTTGACCAACTCTATAAGGACGCCTGGGATCGTTACTACACCCACGAACATATGGAGACGATTCTTAAACGTATGTTTGCACTTGGCAGCAATAAAAAGATGATTACTGTCGAGCGACTCACCGCATTCGGTGTTATCACCAGGGTCAATAACATCAGATCCTATGACATGGGTTTAATCAGAAGAAAGGATAGAAACTCCCGTCGCGAGGGCTATGAAACAGAGCCGTTTTTCCACTTTCACTTTAACCATATCTACTCCTCAGTAAAAAACCTTTCGATTATTATTTTCGAATACTACAAACTCTATAAAGTGATGAAACGGATTCACCGGGATCCGCAGCGGCTCAGCTATACCGATACGGCTATCAGCTGGCCTGACGATAACGAGTTGGAAGTGCTCCAGCTATTTACTGATACCAAGGGTGGTAAAGCCGCTGTTGACAAGCATACGCACCTGAAAGAGAAACGAGCACGGGAAGCCGCTACTGGTGTTGATTGACAAGCTCTCCCTATTGTAAATTCACCCGGTTGTAGCCGCCTTCAACCGCACTGGTGCCACATGAAAGCGGTCGTCTGTAGCACCTTAAATCAGTTTAGTGGCTATACGGTGCTCCATTGTTTGATTAGTGCTATGATGAAGCGTCCTTCCTGCACATCATCTCTAATCTCTCCTGTGTAGCCTCGGCTAAGTTCGAAAGCTCCATTATCACTCTCTATCCGTTTTTCAGACACAGTAGCACTCATCAGCAACACGATGATTGGCCTGATGAACAAGGAGTGGTTGTGGTTGTTCTGTAAATATTCAATATTTCCTGGAGCACTAAAATGAGCAAAGATAAGAACAGTAAAAAAGAGTCGAAGAAAAAGCCTCTCCTGACGCAGAAAGAAAAAAAAGCAGCGAAACGAGATAAGGTGGAATCCGTCGGTCTGCTGGGTGAGCACCGGAGTCATTAAGCCGGGTCAATCATCCGGCAGACAGATGATATTGGGGTTAATCTGATAATAAAAAAGCGACTTTAGTGTCGCTTTTTTATTCGTTTGCGGATTAAACCGGCTTCTTCCCCGGCTTTGCCAGAATTTCCAGATAAAAGGATTCCAGCTGTTGCGCTTCGATCTCAGAGATTTTTTTATTGATCTCAGACAGATGGATCACTTCACAGCTAGCCTCATCAGTTCCGAAACGACAGTCAAAGTCCCAGAAGTCTGCATTTTCTGGCAGCGCCTTGTTGCGTTCTCGTCTTATATATTTCTTAACTTCATGCTTGATAGCATCAACATGCCGGGGAACGCTGAGCTTGGGGTGCGTTAAGTGAAACGTCTTTTTCATTGTGATTCCATTAAGGGTAACAGGTGCGGACCGATCATGACCGTACGGCTATAGGTATCAGATGAGAATATCGGAACCGGAGCGTAATAACAGCTAACGATTCATAAAATCCTCTATATAGAGTGCTATTCTTTCGCTCAGATGGACTTCGAGTTCATCAGGAGTTCTGCCGAAAAGTTCTAAATATCGTGCAGCCTGAGAGTAGCTTATTCTTTTACCGACAACATTATATTCTATTTCCAGATCGGTTTTACTGTTTCGGGGAATGATATTCCAGCTTATCAGGTCACAATCCAGTGATTCGATACTCTGCTGCGCAAAGTCGCAAAACGCCGCAACCAGAGATCCCCCCTCAGGCCCCAGACAACCAGCCTCAACCCGATAGGTGACCACCAGCTTTTTATCCTCTGACAGAGGCAAACTACCCACCATATACACTAGTCATCTATTCTAACCGTATAAATAATATTCACAGAACCCATATAAAATTCCAGACAACCAAACTATAGCCTTGATGTTCTATCAATTACTATAACACCAAAGCGCTATCCGGCAGATTTCAACTGCATAGCGTTGAGTCCTGGAAGAACCCTCTGATCAGTTGCCCCGGGGATCCGTCCCCGCTAACATAGCTCCCCTCAACAGCAATAGTTATCCGGGAAGTTATGAACGCCGCAAAACGTCACCAGATATTCTCCCGCCTGCGGGAAGCTAACCCCAACCCCGTCACCGAGTTGGAATACAGCAATCCATTTGAGCTGCTGGTAGCTGTGACACTGTCAGCCCAGGCTACCGATGTGGGGGTAAATAAAGCAACCCGAAAATTGTTCCCGGTTGCGAATACGCCGGAAGCGATCTATGCACTGGGTGTCGATGGTTTGAAGACGTATATAAAAACCATCGGACTCTATAACGCTAAAGCCGAGAATATAATTAAAGCGTGCAAAATGCTGATTGATCTGCATGATTCTGTGGTGCCTGACAACCGCGAAGCACTTGAAGCACTGCCCGGCGTCGGTCGAAAAACCGCCAACGTGGTTCTCAATACTGCATTTGGGCAGCCAGCCATGGCCGTCGACACTCACATATTCAGAGTATCAAACCGGACTAAGATCGCACCGGGTAAGAATGTCCTTGAGGTAGAGCAGAAACTGATGCGTTTTGTCCCCAGGGAGTTTTTAATTGATGCTCACCACTGGCTGATTCTCCACGGCCGTTATACCTGTGTTGCCCGTAAGCCCAGATGCGGTTCCTGCCTGATAGAAGATCTGTGTGAATATAAAGATAAAACAGAATAGCCCTGCCGACTCAACCGCCCGGCGCCCCATGTGCCCTTTTACTATCCATATTTACATCACCGCTTTATCAGCGTTCGATGAAAAACCAATGTTTGTGTTTTCTGGCAACGCCCCCGAAGCTGGTCAACCTCATCAGGACTGAGCCAACTGCTCACCCAGCCGTTTATCGCATCGTTGGTTGAGGGGGTTTTGCTCCAGTCCTTATAGGCCTTCACATGCTGGAGAGTTATCCCATAGTTGGTGCATTCATTCAAAGTACAGCGCACAGGAAAACGACCATTGCGGTCAAACTGCTCATTGATCCAACGAATAGCTTCCTGAGTATCCTCATTGGTAAGTTTCATAGCCCCTCCGACAGTTTTGCAGACAAGACGGGTTCATCAGCAATGAATGCACTTTAATAGGTTTAAGAAGGCTGGAAATTGACCGGGATCATCGCAAGCAAACTCATCATTTACATTTCATCTGACTGTCATTTTTCAGCGTCAGTAACCTTAGATATTCCCCCGAAAGCACAGTTATCAACCGCAATAGTTGTACACAATTTCTGTGGATAAAACTGTGAATAGTATTGGGGTAGTTTGCTAAAACTCCCGTGGTTATTGGCCCGGAAACAAATCGTTCACATAAACGACAAGCAATTTTTATATCATATATTTCAATAAGTTATGTAATTCAACAAGTATTTAGAAAACGCTTATCTTATTTCTGACATACCTCTCAAAAATATTTATTTCTGCTGTGAATTAAATATTGCAATTTGATTAAAGCCGCTGTTTCAACGGCTAAAACGAAAGTAGTTACTAACACGCTTTTTTGTATCACTTTACTGACAACCGTTATCCCCGATATCACAACTCAGAGCACTCTGGCAGCTTAGTTTCTCTGATTCTTTTCAGGGCACAACAACCCGCTGGTTAAAGCAGAGCAGAAGTATCTGGTTCTGAACATAAGTTGCTATCTCAGGATAGCAACCAGACATGATCTGAAGCGGTAATGCCATAACAGAGAATATATCTGACAGACTACATCAGGCAGATTACTGATCCTGCAGCCTCACAGGTTCAGCGTTGCCAAGAGGGCTGATTTAGAAACGCCCCCCTTCTGCAGAGAAAAGGCGACTCATACTAATGCGACAGTAACAAACGGGGGGTTTAAGACGGCGGAAAATAGTTGCGGGCTACAGGGGAAATCAGGATACCGGGCGGTTCCAGATTGTCCTGCGCTCCTGTAGCAGAATCCACAACTGCTCTACCTTTTCACGCGCCCAGGGGGTTTTACGCAAAAACTTCAAGCTGGATTTAATACTCGGATCGCTTTGAAAGCAGCGAATGCTGATCCGCCGGCCCAACTCTTCCCAACCAAACTCTGCGTGCAAATCGGTCACGATCTGCTCAAGAGTGACTCCGTGTAAGGGGTTATTTTTCTGCCCGCCAGTCATGCTTCAGCATCCTCAAGACCCATCTTGGCACGCTCATCTTTGGATATATAACGGGGTTTACTGGATACGTGTAACTTTGCATTCGCCTTTTTCGCGCGCTTTTTCAAAATACTGTTTAGTTTCTTCTTTCTATTCATCGTTGCTGAACCTGAGGATGTTGAACCGATCTTAGGTAAAAACACATTCTATCTGAGTTTTGCTCAGAGTTCAGAAGAGAGTTTTGCGAACGCCATAATGACACCACGGGCGACGGTTTAAAGCGCGTCGTGTAATGCACATATTCTGTGGATAACTCAGTGAATTACTTTTTAGTAAATGCCTGTATAGACGATGATACGGGGTCTGTAACAAATTGCTTACAAAAGCATCTCCTCAGCTCAACCGCTTGTACTTTCAATAACTTATGAACATTCAGTTGCATCGAACAGTGGATTGTGCAATGCACAATCCACAGGCTGACTGAATATTTTTTAACCTGTTAAAAACTTTTTGAGAAACGCCCCGGTGGCTGCATCAGTAATCGTTACCGGTTCGGGAAACGATCAAACAGAAACAGGTCATAACGGTCGACAAAATAGCCTCAGACTGAATCAGTCCTCCAGCAGCTCAATCTCGACATGAGAAACAGGCTTATTACAGCACGCGAGAATCTCATCGCCTACCGTGTCATAAAGGGGGTCCTGAACCTCTTCTACTTCGCCGTCGAGTAAACGAACCCGACAGCAGCCACAATAGCCGCCCCGGCAGTTATAGGCCACAGGAATCTCCTGTGCCTCCAGCGAGTCCAGCAGAGAATATTCATACTGATAATAGAAGGTACTGAAATTATTGACCTTTATTCTTGGTATTCCTGACATGACCCGTTCCTTAGAGGTCGAAACCGTCGAAGTCGTCTTCACCCATTTCATTATCGATTGCTCCTACCAGATACGAACTGATCTCTGCTTCCTGCGGTGCAACCTGCACATTGTCGCTGACCAGCCACGCATTCATCCATGGCAACGGATTTTGCTTAGCCGGGAACAGTTCATCCAGATTCAGCGCTTTCATCCGCACGTTAGTAATATATTCCACATAGTCCGAAAGGATGCGGGCGTTCAAACCGATCATAGAGCCATCTTTAAACAGATACTCCGCCCACTGTTTTTCCTGCTCGGCCGCTTCGCGAAAGATCTCATACACCTGAGGCTGACACTCTTTGGCAATCTGTTTGAACTCAGGGTCATCAGAACCGGACGCCAGAACGTTCAGCATAAACTGAGTGCCGGTGAGATGAAGTGCTTCGTCACGGGCGATCAGTTTAATAATCTTGGCGTTACCTTCCATGATGGCCCGTTCGGCAAAGGCGAATGAGCAGGCAAAGCTGACGTAGAAACGGATCGCTTCCAGCACGTTAACTGATACCAGCGTCAGATAGAGTTTGGTCTTCAGGTTATACATACTGACATCATAGGTTTCGCCATTGATGGTATGAACACCCGGCCCCTGAATCATATAAACATTGGTTAATTCGATCAGTTCATCATACAGCCGGGTGACACTGCGCGCCCGTTTAACGATCTCTTCGTTGGTGACGATCGTGTCAAAGACTTCAGAAGGCTCGGTGAGGATATTACGAATAATATGGGTATAGGAACGACTGTGAATCGTCTCGCTGAAGGACCAGGTTTCCAGCCAGGTTTCCAGCTCTGGCAGCGACACAATGGGCAGAAACGCAATATTGGGTGAACGCCCCTGTACCGAGTCCAGCAGTGTCTGATATTTCAGGTTGCTGAGAAAGATATGCTTCTCGTGTTCGGGCATCACCATAAAATCTTTACGGTCGGTTGACAGATCAACCTCTTCCGGACGCCAGAAGAACGACAGCTGCTTCTCAATCAGCTTTTCAATAATTGGGTATTTCTGTTTGTCATAACGGGCGACGTTGACATTGTGGCCGAAAAACATCGGCTCTTTGGTAGCATCGTTGAAAGTCGGATCAAACGTTGAATATAGCATGTTGCATCAATACTCTTACCCTGCTGGCAGGGAGGTCAAAACTGATTGCCGGTGGGTTTGCCACCGGCCTGAAATCTTTTACGCAGTCGGCACTGCGATCAATCAGAGCTTGCAGGCACCACTTTCGCAACCACTCATATCTTCATGCTGGTCGGTCGCACCATCACGGGTGTTATGGTAGTAGAGGGTTTTAACACCATACTTATAGGCGGTCAGCAGATCTTTTAACAACTGCTTCATCGGCACCTTATCGCCAGGGAACTTGGTAGGGTCATAGTTGGTGTTGGCCGAGATAGACTGATCGACAAACTTCTGCATGATACCCACCAGCTGCAGATAGCCCTCGTTGGTAGGGATCTGCCACAGCAGCTCGTAATCATCTTTGAGCTCAGCATATTCCGGTACCACCTGCTTCATCACACCATCTTTACTGGCTTTAACGCTGACATAACCCCGTGGTGGTTCAATACCGTTAGTCGAGTTAGTAATCTGAGAAGAGGTTTCACACGGCATCAGTGCCGTCAGGGTGCTGTTACGCAAACCAAACTCACGGATATCTTCGCGCAGTGTTTCCCAGAAATAGTGCAGCGGCTCATCACAGAACTCGTCCACTTCACGCTTGTAAGTGTCGGTCGGCAAAATACCTTTGGCGTAATTCGTCTCCTTGAACAACTTACAAGGCCCCTGCTCTTTCGCCAGCTGATTTGACGCTTTTAACAGGTAATACTGAATCGCCTCAAAGGTTTTGTGCACCAGGCCATTGGCCGAACCGTCTGAGTAACGCACACCATTTTTCGCCAGATAGTAAGCAAAGTTGGTAACACCTACACCCAGCGTACGGCGGTTCATCGATGCAGTACGGGCCGCTTCGATCGGGTAATCCTGATAATCCAGCAGACTATCCAGTGCCCGCACAATCAGATCCGCCAGATTTTCCAGCTCATCCAGATTTTCCAGAGCCCCCAGGTTAAAGGCCGACAGGGTACACAGCGCAATCTCACCTTCCGGATCATTAACATCGTTCAGCGGTTTAGTCGGCAGCGCGATCTCAAGGCAGAGGTTCGATTGTTTAACCGGTGCAACCTTAGGATCAAATGGGCTGTGAGTATTACAGTGATCCACATTCTGAATATAGATACGCCCGGTAGAAGCGCGTTCTGACGCCAGAATACCAAACAGTTCAACCGCCTTGATGGTCCGCTTACGGATCGACGCATCCTGCTCATACTGAACATAAAGACGTTCAAACTCTTCCTGATCGGCAAAAAATGCATCGTACAGGCCAGGCACCTCATGAGGACTGAACAGAGTGATATCACCACCTTTGATCAGTCGGGTGTACATCAGCTTGTTCAGCTGCACACCATAATCCAGATGACGTACGCGATTCTCTTCTACGCCGCGGTTGTTCTTCAGCACCAACAGTGACTCAACTTCCAGATGCCACAGCGGATAGAACAGTGTCGCTGCGCCCCCACGGACGCCGCCCTGAGAGCAGGATTTCACCGCCGTCTGGAAATACTTGTAGAACGGGATACAACCGGTATGGAACGCTTCACCACCACGGATAGGGCTGCCCAGCGCACGGATACGACCGGCGTTGATACCGATACCGGCACGCTGACTGACATATTTCACAATCGCACTGGCAGTAGCGTTGATGGAATCCAGCGAATCACCGGATTCAATCAGCACACAGGAACTGAACTGACGGGTGGGAGTCCGCACACCAGCCATAATCGGTGTAGGCAACGACAACTTAAACAGTGAACAGGCATCATAGAAACGTCTGACATATTCCAGCCGGGTATCTTTCGGATAGTTGGCAAACAGACAGGCGGATACCAGCATATAGAGAATCTGCGGGCTCTCGTAGATCTCATGGGTTACCCGGTTTTGCACCAGATACTTACCTTCCAGCTGCTTAACGGCAACGTAGCTGAAGTTCATATCTCTGCTGTGGTCGATATATTCGTTCAGCTGATTAAACTCAGCTTCGCTGTAGTCTTCCATCAGATGCTTATCATAGCGGCCAGCATCAACCATCTTCGCCACATGGGTCAGAAGGTGCGGCGGTTCGAAACTATCAAAAGCACGTTTACGCAGGTGGAAAATCGCCAGGCGAGCCGACAGATACTGATAATCGGGGGCATCTTCAGAGATGAGATCGGCCGCAGACTTAATCAGGGTTTCATGGATATCGGCGGTTTTGATGCCATCGTAAAACTGGATATGAGCTTTCAGCTCAACTTGTGAGACGGAGACATTCTGAAGCCCGTGGGCGGCCCAGATAACGACTCGGTGAATTTTTTCAAGGTCCAGTTTTTCCTGACGACCATCCCGTTTCGTTACCAATATGTCCTGCATTTCGCTTTCCCAAGTATGAAAAAATCAGATTTTCTAAGGTTTCTTAACTGAACCTTTTCAGCGTGAAATCCGGGCTATTAGGCGTCAAAGCCCCGAATTCCCTAATGCTCACTCAGCTCGGCCAGCCACGTGTGCCGACACCACATCATGCACACTATATGTTGTGCGCACCTAAACAATAGGCACTAAATATAGTGATAAACAACTTAATTACAATACTTGATTTTGCGTTTTTATGGGTGTAGTCAAACAGTAAAAATTGCTCAGACGCCCGTGCCATCGGCGCTCCAGAAAAATCCTCAAAAAGAAGAATAATTTTAATTAAAAATGAAATAGCTATAAATTTTGATAATGGTCAAAAAGACCTCTCATGGCGTGAAAAAAGATTGTCTGTTTCGCTTTACAGTGAAGGGACAAATCAATAGTATACGCGCTCCTTGTGGTGGGGTTCCCGAGTGGCCAAAGGGATCAGACTGTAAATCTGACGCGCGAGCTTCGGTGGTTCGAATCCACCCCCCACCACCATCGAATACAAAACAAAACAGCCTCGTTTACCCACGGGGCTTTTTTGTATCTGAAATTTATGGGCAAGGGGTGGGTGAGAACCACCGACGTGGTTCGAGTCGCAGTGAGCCTGCGAACGAAGACAACGTTGCGCGCTCCTGCCACAACGATAGTCCACCAGACGCTCCGCTCAGACCAAAACGTTGCTCATTACTCATTGCTCAATAAAACACACATCATAGCCGGCATAACAACCAGCCCCTTTTTTAAAAACCGTCTCAAATCAATAACCCGCATATTTATTCCCTCCACCCTCTGTACCTTGCCGTTATCCTGTGCCAATGTGTGGAAAATATGAAAAGCAGCTGGAGAATAACAATATGCCTTTGACAAACGACATTCAGGAAGAGATCAATATGCTCATTCGCTTTAGCCAGAGCAGTGACCATCAGGGACTTAAAGTACATCAGGACATCGCCGCACAAGAGCTGGTTGATGCCACGCAACGCCTGTTTGATAAAAAACTGATCACACTGTTTGATGGTGGTTATCTGACCCCTCTTGGGCATGAGGCTGCCGATCAGGCGCATGCGCTGTTAAACATACTCAACGCTCCAAAATAGCAACCCATAAGAACTGGCATAAGAACTTAATCCATGGATCAGCAAGATATCCTCATAGAAGACATCAGCGTCTGGGAAACCCAGATGTTCACCGTGCAGAACCCGCTGCACAACACCATCCGGGAACCTCTGTTAGAGCTGATCTATGGATTACGTGACCAGCAACAACTCGCCATAGAGAGCGAAGTTGCCCCAACAGCCAAACACGCTCTCTATGAAAGCACGCTGGATCTGCTACAGCGGCCAGAACCTATTATTACTGACCTTCGGGGATTTATTGAAGATATGCTGGTCACTGTCGCCAGCGCCGTTAATGAACCGTTCTGGCCAGAAGGGGCACAGGCCCGTGCTGATATAATTGAGTCCTGGTTTCACGTCACGGAGAACGGCGGTTACCATGATACCCATGCGCATCCAAACTGCTCCTGGTGTGGTATCTACTACATCGATGCCGGGGAGTGCGATATCCAAAGCCGTAACGGCATAAACCGCTTTTATGACCCTCGCCATGGGGCTGACCAGTATCTTGATGCAGGCACGGCCTACCTTAACGGCACCGGCAGTTGGGATTTCGCCGCAGTTGAAGGCCAGGTGGTTATTTTCCCCTCCTACCTGAAGCATGCAGCAATGCCCTATTTTGGTCAGAAAGATCGGGTTATTATCGCGTTTAACAGTCAGATCCATTTTCAGGAATAACACAGCTTACCCGAAGCACGTATTCCCATATAAACATCTGCCGACACAGCTAGCAGGAGACAATCCGGTGAAACAGATTCTGGTTTACGCTGACTCCCTCAGTTGGGGCATCATCCCCGATACACGTAAACGCTTTGAGTTTCATCAACGCTGGCCCGGCAAACTCGAACAATTGCTCTGCCAGAATGGCTCGCAGATCCGGGTAATTGAGGATTGCCTCAACGGCCGCAGAACAGTGCTCAATGACCCGTTTAAACCGGGACGTAACGGTCTACAGAGACTGCAGCAGAGCATCGAAATCAGTTCACCACTTGAGCTGGTGATCATTATGCTGGGTAATAATGATTTTCAAAGCCCGCATGTTTTTACCGCTGCGGAAGCCGCTCAGGGCGTTGCTACGCTGGTGCAGACTATTCGTCAGGCACCGATAGAGCCCGGCATGCCGGTGCCCGATATTTTGATCGTATGCCCGCCCCCGATTATCGAACCGAAAGGCAGTATTGCAGCTAAGTTCAGAGGGGCTAAAGACAAGTGGGTCGGATTTAACCAGGCACTGAAAAAAATAGCCGCTGATTCCCTGTGTCATTTCTTTGATGCAGGCACTGTTGTCAGTGCCAGCAGAGTTGACGGCATCCATCTGGATCTTGACCAGCATCAGCAGCTGGCCCTCTCGATTCAAGCGGTGGTAGAGGATATAGTGGGCCGCTAACTGAACTTCTGCTGTAACTGCAGATCAGACCAGCCACTATTCACCATAATTAGTACAGGATTTTCAATGTTCAACGCGCTCAGCTGTTTTTTCCGCAGCCAGTGGTACTGGCTGGCTATGATTTTTTCCGGTATCGCCATGGAAAGCATCGCACTCTATTATCAATACGGTCTGAACTATGGCCCCTGTGTACTCTGTATCCATGTGCGCATCTGGGTGATGGCCTTTATTCTACTGGGTGTGCTGGGGCTCATGTGTCGTAACAACCGTCCACTCAGTATTCTCATCAGCCTTCTGACCGTTGTTGCGGCAGTAGGCTTCAGTGAGCGTTCCTGGATGACCTTCGCAATTGAACGCAACCTGATTGAGGGTAGCTGCACCATGGGGGCAGGACTGCCCGACTGGTTTGCACTGGACAGATGGTTTCCCGCGGTATTTGAACCCTGGGAGCTGTGTGGCTGGACGCCCGACCTGTTGTTCGGCATCACCATGGCTGAAGCACTGATGGTCGCAGCTCCACTGGCAATCATAACCACGCTATTGGCGACCTACACTCTGTCTAAAAAAGCGTAATAAAGCTTTGATTACTAAAGCGACAGCTTATATCCTGATGCTCAATTTTTATACTGACAACCTAGCCAGAGGGAACTGACTTAAGACAAGCTGGACCGTGCAGGGATCGGGATCCTCCAGCAGCAACCCGCTAGAAGAGATGAGGCTGAGGGGTCAGTCAACATGACGGCCCCCTATCACGATGAAAGATCCCAAAATAGTCTTCTTCGGCCCGGTGGGGGCGGGAAAAACCACGGCTATTGCTACGGTTACCAACAACAACGCTGCAACCACCGAAGCACGCATCTCTGACAGCGCCCTGCGGCGTAAAAGCAGAACCACGGTGGCCATGGATTATGCTCTTCTACAGAGGGATGGCCAGCGAATCCACCTTTATGGGACACCGGGACAGGAACGTTTTCGCTTTATGTGGGAGATGGTTTCAACCGAACTGGCCCAGGATTGCAGCGGACACATCATGCTACTGGATAATGCCCGTCACTATCCCCGTAAAGACCTTGAGTTCTATCTGCATAACTTCAGAATTTATAACCCCAATACACGTCTGGTCATTGGTATCACCGGAAGCGACCTGGTACCAACCCCAACCCAGGCCGATTATGCCTGCTGGCTAACGGAACTGGATATTAAAGCCCCGGTGTTTTTTATCGACGCCCGGCGCCCTGACGACATCCACCTGTTGATCGATGAAATCCTCAGGCCAGACACAACCATTGAAGCGGCTTCCCAGGCCAGGCAGACCGAAGAGAAGATAAGCCCCGAAAAGCGGCATTCGACGGCCTCACATTATCCCCAGTTTACCCCGGAGCTAATACAGGAGATCGAGAGTCTCGTTGCAGTAAGCGGCACCGCACTACTTAATAGTAACAACCAGCCTGAATACTGCTCCCTGAACAACAAGCAGTTGCAGGAACTTCTCAAATTTACGCGCCAGATTCCTGCCAAACGCCGACGGATAGACGACTTTGGCGCGGTTGAAAGTTTCACGCTGGACACTCCATCAGCGGGTTTTTACATGGTAATGGTCGCGCAGCAACAGCGGCTAGGGATCCTTTGCAGTGGACAACTCAGTCTGTTCGCACTCAAACAAGAGGTCGATAATCTGCTGCAATGGGGTCAACGACAACCGGTATCCAGCTGTGACGCATAAGCTTATATCGAAAACATTCTGTAAAAACCTGCCCGGGCGATTGCACATTCACGTTTCCAATCTGTACAATTCGTGACCGTTTACAATCGAAGACACTCCAACTTATAACTAAAGGACTCAGCCTGTGCGTCTGGCAGAAATTGAAGCAATATCTCTCAACGTCGGCATCACCGTGTTTGCCGCGTATATATTCTTTATCATCTATGATCTGGCAAAAAAGTCGAACGCTGGCAAATTTGGCACCGCCGTGCTGTTCTTTGCACTGGGATTGGGTCTGGCAGCGTTTCTGGTGAAGTCTGTGGTCGTTTACATGATAGAGGGGTGACCCTCTACAATCGCTATTCAACGTTACAATCACAACGGAACAATCAGCATTGTTAAGTTGCTGGGGCGATAGGCTGAAGCCGAAAATCGGGCATCTCGATGATAAAGGCCCGGCCAAAGCCCATCACTAAACGCCCCTGTTGCGGAATCAGCCGGAATAGTCTGAAATCTGGCAGGGTACGCAACAGATCGACAGTTGGGCCATGTCGCTCCCGGTAGAGAACCATTATCGGCTCATACCCGCTGTCATCAGGCAAAATCTCACACACATGGCACTGCAGCGTAATACGGTTTCGGGCAAACAGATTGCGACTGTTTGCTTCATCCTCAATCAGCATAACCCCGGCAACAGGGGAGCGCATCAGATTGAGCGTATGACTTGCCAGTTGACTGACAAAGATATACAGACTCCCCCGGCTGAAAACAAAGGGCGAATAGCTTGCCTCAGGGCCAATATCACCCTGAGTTGCCAATTGCACCGTTTTACTGGATTGCAGTAAATGATCCAACTGTTCACATGCCTGACGGTCTTCCTGTTGCTGCCCTGACATCACCACCTCCAACCCCCTTAAGGCTTAACCTGACTGCCTATAAATATACTCCATTGCACAGCAGATTAACGTATAATCAGCAGCGTATTAAAACTGACAGGATTTGTGAATATGCAACAGAAAGTGGTGAAAGCCGGGGATATCTCCATCTCAAACGAAATGCCAATGGTTCTGTTTGGCGGCATGAATGTTCTGGAGTCCAGAGATCTGGCGATGCAGATCGCAGAGCATTACGTGGAAGTCACTACCCGACTGAATATCCCCTATGTGTTTAAAGCCTCTTTCGATAAAGCCAACCGCTCCTCCCTGACCTCTTTCCGCGGGCCAGGTCTGGATGAAGGTCTGAAAATCCTGCAGGAGATTAAAGAGACCTTCAAAGTGCCTCTGATCACCGATGTGCACGAACCCTATCAGGCAGCTCCGGTTGCAGAAGTCTGCGATATCATTCAGCTGCCAGCTTTTCTCTCCCGCCAGACCGACCTGGTGCAGGCGATGGCAGAGACCGGGGCCGTCATTAACATCAAGAAAGCCCAGTTCCTCGCGCCGCAGGAGATGCGCCACATCCTTAATAAGTGTGAAGAAGCGGGTAACAGCAATCTGATTCTGTGCGAACGCGGCAGCAGCTTTGGATATAACAATCTGGTGGTTGATATGCTGGGCTTCTCCATCATGAAAGAGATGGGCTATCCGGTTATGTTCGATGCTACCCATGCCTTGCAGATGCCAGGCGGCAGAAGCGACTCAGCCGATGGTCGCCGGGCGCTGGTTGCACAGCTATCAAGGGCAGGCCTTGCTCAGGGGATCGCCGGGCTCTTTCTCGAGGCACACCCGGACCCAACCCAGGCCAAATGCGACGGCCCCTGCGCCCTGCCACTGGCTAAGCTGGAACCCTATCTGGCCCAGATGAAAGCGGTCGATGAACTGGTAAAAAGTTTTCCCCCACTGATTACCGAATAAACGCTGCAGCGACCCTGAAAGGGGTCGCCCGGTGCACGCCTCCGATAAATCAGCCAATATACCTGCCGTTTTGGCAACCTTGGCACTTAACTCTTTGTTAGTCATACTCTATCATCGAACAGACTCATCAGGACTTTCGATCAAGGGTGCACAGGAATGGCTTCACCAAGCGACCAAATCTACGACGGACTGGAAGTCGGTCAGATCATCGGGCCGGATCATCACCAGTTCAGGCTGACAACCCAGTTTCAAACCAACCGGTTTGGCCAGCTATGGTATGCCGAGGATCTCTCTACCAGCCGCTCGATACCGGTCACGCTACAGATTTTTGATCCTGCACTGCTAAAACATGATGGCTTTATCGACTCAGCACAAAAGCACATTGTGCTGAGCAAAAAATTAAAGCACCCCCACCTGGCAGAATATTACGGCATGTTCCGCCACAAGGGTGCGTTACTGTTTTTTGCCATAGAGCTGATGGATGGTCTGACTCTGGAAAAACTGCTCAACAGTGGGCAGGCCAACAAGCTCAAAGACAATCAGAAAAAAGGTCTGTTACAGCAACTGGCGACAGCGATAGATACAGCCCATGCCGCAGCAGGACAACCGCACAAAGCGATCTGCCCTGAATCAGTGTTTATCAATAAACAGGGTGGCGTAAAGCTGGCTAATTTTGCCTTCAATGATGCCATGACCATCGCCGATGAGATGAGTAATACCCCCTCCTCACATCTGGCCTACCAGGCACCTGAAAGCTTTCATCCCAATCCGGTCACGGCCGCAGCAGACATTTACTCTTTCGCCTGTATTGTCTATCACCTGCTCAGCGGCAAAGCGCCATTTCTGGTCACAGAAGATGAACCAACCCGGGTACGTAAAGAGCTGAAAAAGCCAGCCGCGCTGAACCCGGAGCAGTGGCAAATTCTGCAATCCGCTTTTGCAACTGATCCGGAAGAGCGCCCCCACCAGGCTTCCCTGCTGTTCAAACATCTGATTGAAGCCAGCGAGAAAAAAGAGCTGCCCCCGGATGACGAAATTCCCGAACCGCTGCAGGAAGATGACGGCGGAAATCGACGACGATGGTCATTCACTGCGCCCGGCTGGACAGTGCCCGCGCTCATTTTCAGCACCGGTTTTTTGCTGGGCTTTGCGATCGCCTTTGTGATTGGATTACAAAACACCAACGAAGCGGAGCTGGCCCTGAGTCAGACCCGGGAAAAGCTGCACAAAACTCAGGAAGATAGTGTAATCCTGCAGCAAACCCTGCGGACTGAACGCGAGCAACGAACCATAGAGACCGCGACCTTACAGGCGGAACTAAAAAGTAAGACTGATGAAGCCAACGGGCTGAATAAAGAGCTGATGAGCATGAAGTTTGCTGATCCGGATAAATTAACCGTGTTCACCGATCAACTGGATGATGGCTTTAAAGCGCCACAGATGATTATCATCCCCCGCGGCAGATTTACCATGGGCGATCAGAAACTGGTCGGTGACGATAACGAGCTACCGACACATCAGGTAACGATCAGCCACCGGTTTGCACTGTCACGCAATGAGGTAACCTTCAATGATTATGATTACTACGCTCGCTCTATGGGTCGTCCACTGCCCAGCGATGAGGGCTGGGGACGTGGCAACCGCCCGGTGATCAATGTCAGCTGGAAGGATGCCAAAGCCTATGCACAATGGCTGGCCCTGCTGACAGGGCAACCTTACCGCCTGCCAACAGAGGCCGAGTGGGAATATGTTGCCCGGGCAGGCACCGATAGTAACTACTGGTGGGGCGACCAGTTGGAACCAGATCGTGCCGTCTGTAGTGAATGTGGTACTGAATGGGATGGCAAGAAAACCGCTCCTGTGGCGTCTTTCCCTCCTAATTCATGGGGCATTCATGATATGAGTGGTAACGTCGATGAATGGGTTGAGGACTGCTATCAGGACTCCTATTTCGGTGCGCCAACGGATGGCTCCGCCATGATCGAAGGTGACTGCGAATTTCGCGTTATGCGCGGCGGTTCCTGGTTCGATATTGGTCGGGTAATCCGTTCATCCAGCCGCTACCGCTATCTGCCGGACAGCAGCAAAAACAGCTGGGGATTTCGTATAGCACTCGACCTGACCGATAAAACCAACTGAGGAATAGTTGATGCTTAAGTCCCTGTCACCCGCCCGCCTTTCGGCGACCCTGCTACTGAGTGCACTAGCCAGCAGTGGCGCAGTTCACGCGACGCCACTGAGCGTTGATTCTGAAAAGCAACAAGACCTGAGCATCACCCTGTATAACCAGGATCTTGGATTAGTCAGAGATGTCCGTAGTCTGCCCCGCATCAATCAGGGTCAGACCCTCTATATCCGGGATGTCAGCCATCAGATTATGAGCCAGACGCTGCAGGTGGAGAATGCCGGTAAGATTCTCGAGCAGAACCTTAACAATAACCTCATATCCGTCTACGCACTGCTCAACGCCTATACCGGCAAGATGGTGCAGCTGGCCCGTTTTAACAGCGTCAGTGGTAGTGAAACAATCTCCGATGCCCGGCTACTGAGCTCTGACGGCAACCAGGCGCTGGTTGAATATCAGGGACGAATCGAAACCATTCCGGTCAACCAGCAAGGCTGGCGCTTTATCTTCCCGGTGCTGCCGGAGGGGATGCAATCCCGGCCAAGCCTGGAGATCCGTTCAGGCGGCACGGCAAAAGCCGGTGATGCCGTACTGACCTATCTGACCCAGGGGCTCAGCTGGCAGATGGATTACGCGCTGGTTCTCAACAGCCCAGGCGACCAGCTTAAACTCGACGGCCTGGCAACGCTGAACAACAACACCGGAGTCGACTTTCACAACAGCAAAGTGCTACTGATGGCCGGCCAGGTGAATCAGTCGCCAGTACCAATGCTGCGCCAGAAAAGCGTCATGCTGATGGCGGAATCGATGGCAGACAGCGGTGCACCGCAATCATTTCAGGATTATCAGCTGTACCAACTGCCCCAGCGGGCAAGCCTGTTGAATGGACAGACGAAACAGGTCAGTCTGATCAGTGCTGATAAAGTGGCGGCAAAGAAAAGTTATCGCTATCAGTTTGAGGTGTATCCGTCACTGGATCGTCAAACCTATGAGCAAAAGCCGGATATCAATATCAGCTTTATCAACGATGAAACAGCGGGACTCGGATTTCCGCTTCCGGCGGGCATCGCAAGAGTGTTCAGCCCTGATGCAGAGGGTTTGCGCCACTTTATCGGCAGCGCCACGATTCAGAACAGCAGCAAGGGGCAGACGGTTGAGCTGCCAATCGGTAAAGCGTTCGACCTGACAATCAGGCAGCAGCAAAGCCTGTTTGAGAAAACTTATGACAGCTTTCTGAACGGCTATGAGCTACTGCTAAGTAATAGTAGCGAACAGAACAAACAGATTGAGATCACCGCCAATTTCCATCAGGACTGGAAGGTAACTGAAAGCAATCAACCCTATAAGCGGGTTAACGCCAGTCAGCTACGCTGGAACATCAGTGTACCGGCTAACGGTAGCACCCGTCTGGAATTTAAAACCGAACTGAAAAACCTGCAGAAGTAATTCTGCGCGCTCAACTCTCCGTCGATAGTCTACAACCAATAATCGGCTACCATCCGCCCCGGCAGCCAAGCCGGGGCACGCTTACCTGCCAGAAAGATCCTTCAAACAGCGTTCTATTTGATAACCGCTCAGTAACGACCCGCTTCCAGCTGATTCAGCCAATAGGCCGCATCAATACCAGACTTTTCCTGCTCCAGTTCACCATTACTACAGATATCGACCATCCGTCTGACAGCCAGAATATGTCCGGATTCAGCTGACTGACGATAATATTTGACCGCTTTAACAGGGTCGGCCGGATAGGTTTGATAGCCCTCTTCAAAAATTTTTCCCATCTGGTAAGCGGCTTTACTATCGCCCTTTTCTGCCGCCCGTTCCAGATAAATCAACCCCTGTATCCGGTTGGTCATCCCCTCTCCACGAAAATGTAACAGATGCCCATACACGGACAACGCACGCACGCTGCCATAATCCGCAGCATAACGAAACAGCTTCATGACAAAACGATGTTTAGCCTTAGAACGTTTCAGGATTGGCAGATGAAATAGCTGGAAAGCGAACCAGCCCAGCAGAGGAGCTATCAATGTCATAAACAAACGCATCGGAATACCTTAGGAAATAGATGATCAGAGTCGACACAATATCAGAATATTCTAATATTAAAACCGATAAACACTAAGGATAAACACCCTGCATGATATTTAAATGCGTATATCAGCCCGGTGTTTAAACAGCATAGCTGATTTAACCCGGGTTGCTAAGATCTTAGAATCACTAACCGTTTACAGCCATAGAAAAACGACCGCGATGAGCACTCCTGAGACTTGCTATAAAGCAGTTATTGCGCTTAAATCAGTATCAGTTTGGATATAAAAATCAATTTTTTATATCCCAAAGGAATATAATTAAACCAATACAATCAACCTTTGAGCACGGCCAAAGCAAAGCCCTCTGATAAGAGTATAAAAACTTGCAGACTACGCCTGCGGCCGATTTTTTAAGTTGTTACAGGTACCCCTATGAAAATATTTGAAGATAACTCCCTGACAATCGGCCAAACACCGCTGGTCCACCTGAACAGAATAGCGCCTGGAAAAAAAATCTACGCCAAGCTGGAAAGCCGAAACCCGGCAGGCTCGGTTAAGTGTCGTATCGGCGCCAACATGATCTGGGCGGCAGAAGAAAATGGCAGTCTGAAACCCGGCATGACCCTGGTTGAACCCACCTCCGGAAATACCGGTGTGGCACTGGCATTTGTAGCTGCATCCCGGGGTTATAAGCTGACACTGACAATGCCTTCTTCAATGAGCCTGGAACGTCGTAAACTGATGAAAGCGCTGGGGGCAGAGATCGTACTGACAGAACCCGCCAAGGGGATGAAAGGGGCGATTGAAAAAGCACAGGAGATCGTTAACAGCGATCCACAAAGCCATCTGATGCTGCAACAGTTTGAAAACCCCGCGAACCCTGCGATCCATGAAAAAACCACCGGCCCGGAGATCTGGAACGATACCGATGGCCAGATTGATATTCTGGTGGCGGGTGTCGGCACAGGAGGCACCATCAGTGGTATCTCTCGCTATATTAAGCAGCAACAGGGAAAAGCGATTACCACCGTGGCGGTCGAACCTACGGTTTCGCCGGTTATCACTCAAACCATTAATGGTGAAGAGCTGAAACCCTCGCCTCACAAAATACAGGGGATCGGTGCGGGCTTTGTGCCTAAGAACCTCGACCTATCCATTGTCGACCAGGTTGAGCAGGTATCCAATGAGGACGCTATCGAGATGGCCCGTCAGCTGATGCTGAAAGAGGGTATCCTGGCCGGTATCTCCTGCGGTGCTGCCCTGAGTGCTGCGGTTCAGGTTGCCGCCCAAGCGGGCAATGAAGATAAGATGATTGTCGTGGTTCTGCCCGACTCCGGTGAACGTTACCTCTCCACCCCTCTGTTTGAAGGGATCTTCAGCGATAACGAGTTAGTACAATAAGCTCTGTCGGAAAATGGCCTTTGCATTAAAACGGCCTTATAAAAAAAACCGGGCTAGGCCCGGTTTTTTCTTATCTGCATGATGATCTTCAGGACACCATTCTCCGAATCTCTTCATGGCTGGGAAACGTTGGCAGATGGTCAACAAATGTACGGCCATCACTTAGTTTCTTGACGGTGTACCAACGAGCCTTACGCTCATCCCCATTGAAGTGGCCATCCACTTCAAAGTTCTCACCATCAACGCCCAATACAGCAATCGTTCGTGTTATCGCCTCATTTTGCATAATCGGCTCCGCTTTTCTTATATTTGCACTCTACTTTTTCAGTCCCTGAACTGCGCTCATCTGCGTGAGCTACAAAAATATGGAACTGCCGCTTAGTCCTCTGGAATTTTCCAATCCCTAAAGTGTAGTCTATTGTGTCCGTTTGACAAACTCATGACAGATTTCAGTCAATCTCATGACCGCAAGAACTAACCCTGCTGTTCCAACCAGTCCGCAGAGGGGGCAAAAAATGCCTGCCCCGTCACCGCCGTCGTATAGTTCATCAGATGATCATAATTACCCTGCTCATCACCCAGGATCATGCTTTCAAGCATTTTGGTAAAAGGCTCTGGTGAGCGACCATAGGCGGCAAACATCAGCCCCTTTTTGCTCAGGTCACCATACGGCATACTGTGACGCAGAATCTCAATAGAATTACCCTCTGCGTCCTTCAGAGAAGTGCGCCTGGTATGCGCAAATGCGGCTTTATCTTCACTGGCATATTCTTCGTTATCCGCTTTAGTCCGGCCCAGAATATCTTCCTGCTGTTTAACCGTTATCCTATTCCAGGCCTTCAGATCGTGCTCATAGCGTTGCAGATGAATATAGCTACCACCGCTGAATGCAGGGTCTTCATCACCCACCACAGCAACCACAATACGGTCATCCCCTTCCGGGTTTTCCGTACCGTCAACAAAACCGGTCAGATCGCGGCTGTCGAGATAGCGAAAACCATGGTTCTCTTCCACCAGGGTTGCATCACTTCCCAGGCGCTCGGTTAACAGAACACTGGCTTCATAGTTAAGATCGTGGCGTTCCGAGCGGATATGCAACAACAGATCAACCGGCGTATGCGGTGTAGTGATCTCTTTATTGCTAAAGACGGGAAAGCCGGTTAACTGCGCTGGACGCTGATCCGGACTAAGCAGATCCCAGTACTCACTGCCGATGGCAACGGTAATATGCAGATCTGCTTCAGGGTAACGTTGTCGAAACTGAGACTCCGTTGAGGGGATCTGTGCCAAAAACATGCGTAGCTTATCCACAGCCTCAGCTGAGCGGGAGATATTCAGGGTTATAAACAAGGCATCGGTGTTAGCCTCAGCAATAACACCTGACTGAAAACGGGTCATAGCGCACTCCATATCGTGTAAAACTCAACCCAGTATATAAATCTGGCCACTGAAAGAAAGCCCAATATAGAAAGTCTGCGCCGCTGGTCACGAATGGCTTATCAAGCGGGGCGATTGAATAAATCCATGCCTGTAGACTGTCCGAAGCTAACGGTATAACACCTCACAACCATATTGCAGCTCCAGCGGCAGACGTTCTTTACGGCTCATCCCTTTAACCACCAGAGCATAAGAGCGATCAATCATTCGCTCTAACTCTCCGCGGGGAATACTGCCATCCAGCAAAACGGTGTTCCAGTGCCGTTTGTTCATATGGTAGCCAGGCAACACGGCGCTAAACACGTCGCGCAACATCTGCGCCTCTGCAGGATCACACTTGAGATTCATCTGTGCTATACCGGCATCGACAGACAGCGTCGCAAACATCTTGTTGCGCACTTTCATCACCGCAATATTAGGATAAAAGGGAAAGTCTTCCCAGGCTTCGGGACGACTAAGCATATAGTTACGGGTTGCCTGATAGTCCATAGGATTCCGCCTGTAAAAGTGCGCTTTGCAGGTGCTTATTCACCACTTGCCACAGGCCGCAATGGATCGCGAATCCACTCGCTCCAGGAGCCCGGATAGACTTTCGCCCCGTGCAGCCCGGCATGTTCCATCGCCAGTAGATTATGGCAGGCCGTCACCCCGGAACCACAATAATGGGCAACCTGCTGAGGCTGATAGCCTGTGAGAAAGCCAAGCCACTCCTGGCGCAACTGTTCAGCGGACTTAAACAGCCCCTCTGCCGTCAGGTTGAGCTGTAAAGGACGATTAACTGCACCGGGAATATGCCCGGCAATGGGATCGATCGGTTCCTGCTCACCGCGAAAACGTTCAGGGGTTCGGGCATCAATCAGCAGCCCTGCAGATACAGACCCGGCAACCTGTTCAAGAGGGAGGATCAGCGACATTTCCGGCTCGGCGACAAAGGTTCCAGGGACTGGAGAAGGCAGCCGATCGGTCACTGCCAGACCTGCGGCAAGCCAGGCGGGATAACCGCCATCCAGCACCGCCACCTGCCGGTGCCCCAGCAAGCGGAACAACCACCAGGCACGTGCAGCCATGGCACCACCACAATCATCATAGACCACCACCTGAGTCTCTTTGCTCACCCCACGAGAACGAAAAGTCTGAGCGAGTTTTGTTAAATCAGGCAGTGGATGACGACCACTCTGAGGGGTTATCGGCGCCGAGAGATCCTCTTCAAGATGCAGATAGCCCGCCCCCGGAAGATGGCCTTCGCGATAAACCGCCTCACCCTTTTCCGGTGCCGTCAGATAGGAGCGGCAGTCGAGTACAACCGTTGCTGCCGGGTCTGCCTGAAGTAGCGTATCCAGTTCAGCAACTGATATCAGTGTGGTAAACATCCGTTCCTCTCCTTCATCCATTGAACCCGGCACCTCTTTTAACAAGAGATAAGTCTTAACAAGAGATAAAGCCGGGGCGGTTGATGATCTTAAACCAGCAGTTCGGCAAGCTCTTCACGCAGAAAATCCAGCTCATTCTGCGCTTTCTGCCTGGCTTTTTTCTTCAGCGTCTCAACTTCGCTCTGTTTCTCTGCGATCAGCAGTTTTGCCTCAGCCGACTTATCTTCGGCACTGTTGACCCGGTCCAGCTGCGGTTTCAGTTGCATCAGAATGGCACGGCGGCGGCCCTCTTCTGCCCGGGCGACCTGCTCAGCGGATTGCTCTTTCTCTTGTTTCTCTTCCACCTTAGCAGTGCTGCTGCCCTGCCAGGTCAGTGGGCGGATACCCACCGCGACACGAACCTCTTCAAGGAAAGGAATGGCATGACTACGGGCTTTTTCTGCACCTTTCAGCAGTTGCTGCTCAACAAAGCCGAGATCATTTATCAGCCGGTTATACTCTTCACGGGGCTTAGCCAGATAGCTGTCGAGAAACTCAAACAACTCTTTCTTCGCATCACCCCAACCAATACCGTTGTCGAATTTAGCGCGCATCTGCGCTTGCTCAGCAGCAGTAGCAAAGTTTGCATAGAGCTGGAAAATTGTACTGCTGTCCGCATCTTTCGGCTCACCCGGCTCGCGGGTATCGGTTTTGATCTGTTTAATCAGCTTGTACAGATCATCACTACTGCTGAACAGCGGGATAGTGTTGTCATAACTCTTCGACATCTTCCGGCCATCCAGCCCCGGAATCAGCTGGGTCTGTTCATCCACCTGCGCTTCCGGCAGATTAAACAGAGTACCGTAGGTGTGATTAAAACGACCAGCGATATCCCGCGCCATCTCTATATGCTGAATCTGATCTTTACCCACGGGAATAATGTCCGCATTAAACATCAGAATATCAGCGGCCATCAGTATCGGATAACTGAACAGCCCCATGGTAACGTCGTCGTCATCCTGGCGACCCGCTTCACGATTAGCATCAACAGAGGCCTTATAGGCATGAGAGCGGTTCATCAGACCTTTAGAGGTCATGCAGGTGAGAATCCAGGTCAACTCGGTGATCTCTGGAATATCGGTCTGGCGATAAAAGGTTGCCTTATCGGTGTCCAGTCCCAGCGCCAGCCAGGTTGCAGCAATTTCCTGGGTAGAACGGGCCACCCGGTCAGGGTCATGACACTTAATCAGGGCGTGGAAATCGGCAAGAAAGAAGTAACTGTTATTATTACTGTTGAGACTTGCTTCAATCGCGGGCTTAATAGCGCCCAGATAGTTACCAATATGTGGGGTACCGGTGGTCGTAATACCGGTCAGAACGGTCTGCTTGGTCATCTGATTATCTTTTTTACTGAAAGCTAACGAAAATTGCGCTCTATAATACAAGAAAATTGGCAGGCTGGCCTGCGTAATCACAGCGAAAATGACCACCAGGGTTTTTTCAGACAGTGATCAGTGGTACAAATAGCCATCTCTTATGTAAGGAATCACTATGTCTTCGCTTATCCCTTCCTTTATTGTTCTGGCTTCACTGCTGATAACACTGGTGATCATGTTGCGGCGCGCACCTGATTATAAGGCTGGCACGATTGTCAGCAATCTGATTATCACAGCACTCTGCTTTGTCGGCGGTATGCTGATCTCCGCGATGTATACCCGCGCGGTGGGTAATGACAACTCAAACCCCTTTATCATCTCGATTCTGGTGGCTATCGGTACTTTTGGCGCACTGGCGATCTACATCAAGCTGGATGAAAAACAGAAGCTCGCGCTGCAACAGAGAAAACAGCATAACCTTCAACAGCAGATTCAACAGGATAGTCCGCAAGGCAATCAACCGGGCATTAACGACTGAACAAGACCCATACATACGTTCTCTGAGTCACTGATTCGCTGTCGCCGCTTTGACAAAGCGGTCATTCTGACCAAGACTGAATGCACAGATTAATATCTATGGAGGCCGCGATGGACAGATCAGCACACACGATGAACACGCTGTTTGAGCAGCTGGGTATGCCCGGCGATGATTCATATATCGATCAGTTTATCCGCACCCACACCCTCTTCAGCCAGCAGGTTAAGCTCTCTGAAGCAACCTTCTGGAATAATAGCCAGGCAAACTTTATCAAGGAGTGCCTGGAGACCGATTCAGACTGGAGTGACGTGGTGGATGAGCTGAATAGCCGACTTCACTCCTGACTATCACTGTTATTGAGATAACTAATCGGGCCAGCCCTTTCCAGAGCTGGCCTTTTTAGTTTAGGATCAGAGCATCATCAGAAAACGACACTCAAATACTATGCTACTGGTTATCTCCCCTGCAAAAAACCTTGATTACGATACCCCGGCCATTACTGATCGTTACACACAGCCGCAGCATCTGGATCATTCCGAACAACTGATTCAACAGCTGCGGGATTATTCGGTTCAGGATATTGCTGAACTGATGAAGCTCAGCGATAAACTCTCGGCCCTCAATGTCGCGCGCTATGAGAGCTGGTCTCAGCCGTTTACACCTGAGAATGCCAAACAGGCGGTGTTGGCATTCAATGGCGATGTTTACAGCGGCCTCAACGCTGAAGATTTCACTGCGGCAGAACTGGAGTTTACCCAGCAGCATCTGCGTATTCTGTCCGGTCTGTACGGCGTTCTGAAGCCACTGGATCTGATGCAACCCTACCGGCTGGAGATGGGTACCAAACTGCCTAACACCCGGGGTAAGGATCTGTATGCATTCTGGGGCAGCCTGGTCACTGATGATCTTAATGCAACCCTGGCTGAGACAGATGAGCCAGTGCTGGTCAACCTGGCATCCAATGAGTACTTCAAATCCGTTAAGCCAAAAGAGCTGCAGGCCCGTATTGTCACGCCTGTGTTTAAAGACTGGAAAAATGGCCAGTATAAGATCATCAGTTTCTTTGCCAAAAAGGCGCGTGGACTGATGTGCCGCTATGCAATCAAACACCAGATTACCGATGCGGAGCAACTCAAGAACTTTGATCTGGCCGGTTATCAGTACGATGAGAGCCAGTCAAAAGGCGATACCTGGGTGTTTACCCGCAAAGAAAGCTAATTGTCCCCTACCGAGGTGCGCCTTTTAGCCATAAAAAAACGCTGCAATATATGCAGCGTTTTTTTTCAGCCAACCGACGTTGCGGTCGCAATGATGTCTCAGGGTTGCTGAATACCAACAATCACCCAGTTTGCATCAGCAGTGTTCATCTCCCGGCGCAGGTGCCAGATCTCACTGAACTCGGTGGTCTCATCACTATCCTCTTTCAGCCAGCCATAAAAGTTGATAGAGGCAATAACATGATCATCGTTGTCGATAAAGTTAGCCAGCTCTGCCATCACAGAAACCACTTCGGTGGTCTGCTCTGCGGGCTGTTTGGCCCGCTCCTGTTGCAGAGCCTCTAATACCTCTGCCGAGGTATAGGTGGCAATATCATCCCAGTCACTCTTATCCCAGGCGCTTTGCAGATGGCTGAAATGTCCTTTTGCCCCTTCGATAAACCCCTGTTCATTAAACCACTCGGGCAGCTGGAATGGTTCCGAGCCAAAGTTAAACCCCGCCCCGGTTGCCGGTGAAATATCCTGATAGTCAGTGGTTTCAGCCTGCTGGCGGCTCTGGTGCGTATCAGGCTGCGTCCGCTGATGACCGGCATACTGCGGCTGAGACCCACCTTTCATCGCCGAGAAAATTTTCACGGCGGCGAAGATCAACAGACCAATTAACAGGATGTCCATAAACTGGATGCCATCGAAGGCGCCACCAAAGAACAATGCGCCCAGCAATCCGCCCGCCAGAAGCCCCCCCATCAACCCACCAAAGCCACTACGACGGGGCTGACCTGCGGTGTTAGTGGTGCTCCCTGTCGGTGTCGCTTTTTGCTGAGTCGGTGCGGCGGGCTGAACTTTCTTGGGGGTTGAATAAGATTTACCAAAACTAAAACCACCGCCTAAACGTTTGGCTTCCGCATCAGGCACTACCAGACCGAAACCGATAATCAGTGCAAACAATGAGACCAACAGGGTACGCATAGAAACTCCTTTACTGTGTTAAGACATTCAATGAAGCAACTGCTTAAGCCGATGTCTTTTTATCGTTATGGCTGCGACCAGCAATGATCGCCAGATAGATGCCGCAGAATATTAGCCCCATCCCTATAAAATGGAAAGGTTCCACCGCTTCATTGAGGAAGATAACCGCAAGAATCAGACCGAACAGCGGCATCAGATGGATGAACAACCCGGCTTTAGCTGGCCCCAGCTCTGCTACCCCCCGATTCCAAAAAATATAGGAGAGAATCGATGGGCAGATCGCCATATAGATGATCGCGGGTACCGTCTGTGAATTCCAGTGAGGACGCGCTCCGGCAAGAAACTCCCAGAGCATAAAGGGCAGCAGCACCATCACTCCGACCACCACCGTCACACCGAAAAAGGTAAAGCCATCCAGTTCAACCGGTTTAAATCGCAACATTACCGAATACACAGACCAGCTAAGCACGGCGGCTAAAATCCACAGATCGCCGGTGTTAAACGACAGGGTCATCAATATTTCAGGGTCTCCCTTAGCCACCAGCATCAACACCCCGGCCAGGGAAACAAAGACCCCTAACCATTGACGGCGAACCACGGTTTCACCGAGAAACAGAGAGGTCAACACCAGAATAATAATCGGCACCGCCGATTGCATCAGCGTTGCGTTAGTCGCCTGTGTCGTCTGAACGCCAAGATAGATAAAGGAGTTAAAACAAACCACGCTCAACACGGACAACAGAATTAACATCGGCAGATGCTGTCGAATCAGTGGCCACTTGCGCAGAATACGCGGCAAAATAAATGGCAGAATAATCAGCAGCGCCAGACCCCAGCGCATAAATGACATGGTCAGCGGTGGAAAATCAGCATGGATGCCCCGGGCAGTAACGAAGTTACCTGCCCAGAACAGAACAGTCAGGGTTAGCAAAAAATATGGCATCAGATTCGCTTCAACAATTTAGCCAGCAGGTTATGACTCGGTTCTTCACCGGTCTGAAGATAGAACAGAATATTGTAATTATTGATACTCCAGCTCATCTGATTACTGGCTTCAGCCAGACCACAGAAAAGAATCTCATCGCCCTCTTGCAGCACCGTCAGTTCACCCGGTAACAGTTTCAGATCACCGTTACGCCGGAACATCAGTGGGAAACAGGGCAACTGATCCCGACGATGACGCGGATCTTTCATCAGACTGCTCAGTTTAACTTCGGCCCCCTCCGCCGATATCGTCATAATCGCAGGTGTCGTGACGGGGCTGACAGTAATTGACCAGCTATCCAGCTCTTTATCAGAGGCGATACTGCTCATCCGGTTAAGCAGGGTATGCGACCAGACATCATCCTGCAACTGCATCTGTTCGATAAACACCGGCAGTAACGGGGTTTTGAGTTTAGCCAGAATCCGGTTGGCGATGATCTTGCCTGGCTCCATAATGAAGTCAGCCTTAGAGTTTTTATACACCAGCATATTGGTGCTGAGATTCTGGCGCACCACTGTCACCAGCTTGGGATTTAACTCTTTAGCCGTCATAATAATCGACAGGTTATCCGCATCATTATCGGTGCCCGCGACAATCCCCACCGCCTCGCGAATACCAGCAATTTCGAGTGTTTCCGCTTCAGTGCCCAGACCGATGACGGTGTTGCTATAACCTTTCAGTTGCCCGGGATCATCATCCAGCAGAATAAGCTCTACATCATGTTTGGCAAACTCACGGTACAGTGCCTTACCAAACCGTCCCAGGCCGCAAATAATCCAGCGACCGCTGGTTTTCTTATAGGCACTCGAAAGCGGCCGGTGATAGGGATTGACCAGCCAGTCATAAACCAGATGGGTATAGGGCGCATGGGCTGCCAGCGACAGGTATTCAGCGTAATCCTTGAATGGATCAACAATATAATCGGTACCGAAAGAGGCCAGGTTACGGGCATTAACCTCGGACTCTGTACGGCTCACCACCAGCCTGTTAGGAGCGAGCAGTTTACTGGCAATTGAGATAGACAAATTAACGTTATCGTCGTTGGTGAGCGCCAGCACACCGATACAACTGGGGTGCTGCAACCCCGCATCATCGAGAATCTCGGGTAACGAGGCATCAGCACACAGGCCAGGCACCCGCAACACTAACCCATCAACCTCCAGTTCATCGATCCGCTCCTGCTTGATATCAATTACTACGGAACGGATCCCCCGGTTACAAAGCTTGCTGATGATGGCGCTACCGGTAATGCCATAGCCACAGATCAGATAGAAGGGTTCATTAAAGTTTCTGACCTCTTTAGCGAAGGCCCGGCGACGGAGCATCCGGCCAAACATCGGTTCCTGAAACAGCGCCAGTAGCGATCCAATGCTATACAACCAGGCGATCACCGTGCCGTAGATCGAGACCAGTGTCCAGGCACGCTGAGCCGAGGTAAACGCATAGGGAATCTCACCAAAACCGATGGTCGAGCCCATAAAACTGACGAAGTAGATCGCGTGGAAAAAATCCATGTGCCAAACGTTACCCTGATCATCCTGACCTGGGATCATGACAAACCCCAGAGTCGCCAGGGAATAGATAACTATCAGGGTGATCAGTGGATGCCGCAGGCGGCGCAACATCACATAGAAGATATCGTTCATAGCGGAGCGCTCTTAGCGACGCACAACGATAGTCTCGACCATCAGCAATATCACCGACACAATGTTGGCCAACAGTGCGCCACCGGACATCGATATCACACTGCTGAACATCTCTGTGGTGACACCAACATCGGACAGCTGTGCGCCATAGCCCCAGATCATTGCGGCAATCACCAGCTGCAGATCGGCCACCAGGCTGGTAGCCATCATCAGGGCCCCCAGATGAGTCCGGTCACCGAACTTCAGCACGGTACAGATCATGCTCACCACGATAGCGCCAAAAAACTCATAGACATTATGGTGTGCAGGATCATCAATCTCCCCGATAAAGAAGCCAAAGTTCATGGTTAAAGCCAGAACAATAAAGAAAGCGTAAATCACCTTTTCGCGATTCATAGAATCCATCCCACAATGTAAAAAACAGTTATAACTACAAAAGCTTAGTGTGCCTGATTGTAAAGCATCCGAGAATAATAAAGAAACAATCGAACCTACGCTAAAACTCTCTGTCCAACGTCCCGACTGTTCTGAATTAAGCTCTTGAATTAAGTTCGGCAACCGTACAACCGAACAGAGATCAGCAGAATTGATAGTCGTCAGTCCCCTTTTAATGATTAAATCAAAGTTTTATCAACCAGAGGCTTGAGTGAATGCGTTACACCCCGAATCGCAAAAACATCTTTTATACACTGATCCTGCTGCTGTTTGTCACCACCCAGTCAGCCTTTGCGGTGGTAGAAAAAAGTCCTACTGATAAGCGTGACTATCTTGCATTTACGCTTCCCAATCAGATGAAAGTATTGGTTATCTCTGATCCAACTACCGATAAAGCAGCGGCATCTGTGGATGTTAATGTCGGCTCAAATGCAAACCCGAAAAACCGTCTGGGTCTGGCCCACTTTCTCGAACACATGCTGTTCCTAGGCACAGAGAAATACCCTGAAGCGGGCAGTTATCAGGAATTTATCAGTAATAATGGTGGCAATCACAATGCGTTTACTGCGTTCGAAAACACCAACTACTTTTTCGATATTCAGGCGGACAAGCTGGAGCCTGCGCTGGATCGCTTCTCTCAGTTCTTTATTAAACCACTGTTTACGGAAAAGTATGTCGACCGGGAACGCCATGCCGTCAACTCTGAATATCAGTCAAAGCTGCGTGATGATGGCCGCCGGGGTTACTCCGCCGGTAAACATGTACTGAACCCCGATCACAGCATGAGTCAGTTTGCTGTGGGCAGTCTGGAAACCCTGTCCAACGATGATGGCAAGCTAAGAGAGGATCTGATCGCCTTTTATCAGCACTATTACTCAGCCAACCTGATGTCGCTGGTTGTTCTGGGTAAAGAACCGGTAGCCGAACTAAAGCGGTTGGTTGAAGCGAAATTTGCAGGCGTCGAAAACCGTCACGCCACACCATTTATCACAGCCGTTCCGCTGTATCAGAACCTGCCGGAACAGCAAAACATTAAAACCCTGAAAGACCTGCAGCAACTGACGCTGACTTTCCCCATTCAGGCAACCCGTGAATACTACCGGGAAAAGCCGGCCCATTATATCGCCTCGATGCTGGGCTACGAGGGCAAAGGCAGCCTCTTCTCGACACTGAAAGCCAAGGGCTGGGCTAACAGCCTCAGCGCCTATCGGGGAAATGATCTGCCCGATCAGTCCTCGGTAGAACTGTCAATTTCACTGACTGATGAGGGGCTAAAACAGTATGATCGGGTCATTGAAACCACTTTCGCCGCCATTCAGCTGTTAAAAGAGCAAGGGGTTTCCGCAGCACTCTATCGGGAAGAGCAACAACTCAGTGCTATCAACTTCCGTTTCAAAGAGCAGTCTGAACCGATCCATGAGGTCACCCGACTCTCCCATAACCTGCAGCTTTATCCGACCGACTCGGTGATCAGTGCCGATTACCTGATGGAGAAGTTCGATCCACAACTGATTGCCAATATTCTCGGGCAGATGACACCGGATAACCTGCTGATTACTCTGCAGGCAAAAACCGTCGCAACCGATCAGCAAGACCCCTGGTTCAATGCCGAGTACAGTGTTGCACCAATCAGCAGCGCACGTCTGCAAAGCTGGACTCACCCAGCGGCAGACGCCTCTTTGCAGGTACGCCAGCTAAACCCCTTCATTGCCGATAACTTTAGCATCAAAGCTGTCGACCACCCGCAGCAAAAGCCTGAACTCGTTCTGCACCAGGACGGATACGCTCTCTGGTACAAACAGGATGACACTTTCAAGCTGCCCAAAAACGATTTCTTCTTTTCAGTGATATCAGGACAAGCTAACCGCACCGCAGAAAACGCGGTAATGACCGCACTATTCACCAAGCTGGTTAGTGATCAGCTCAATGAAACCCTCTATGACGCCTCTTTGGCTGGCCTTGATACCCTGATCTATCCCCATATGCGCGGGCTCAGTGTACGTATCTCCGGCTATGATGATAAACAGCAACAGCTGCTCAGTCAGGTAATGAGCAGCCTGCAGCAGGCCCGGTTTACCCAGAGCAGCTTTGACAGAATTAAAGAGAAATATGCCCAGGAGCTGGAAAACAGCCGTAAAGATAAACCCTTTAATCAAACCATCGGTGAAGTGTATAACCTGCTGATGCAAAGCTGGAGTGCTGAGAAAAAACTGGCTGCGCTGGATTCAGTCACCCTGGAAAAGTTACAAGGATTTATTCCCCAGCTGCTGAACGGCGTCGAAGTGCGTATGCTCGCCCATGGCAACCTGACTCAGGCTGAAGCAATACAGATGGCAAAAACCGTTGAGGCAGGACTGCCTGCGGCTAAGGCTACCGTCAATAACAACACACTTCCCGTCATTCTGTTATCAAAAGACACGCAACTCACCCAGACACTACCTCTGGAGCACAACGACTCAGCGATCAGCGTTTACTTCCAGGGGGATAAAAGTGACACTAAAACCCGGGCAGAATATGTCCTGCTGAGTGAGATCCTGTCGGCGCCGTTTTACAGCAGCCTGCGCACTGAACAACAGTTAGGCTATGTGGTCTTCGAAACTGCGCTGCCGATGAGAAAGGCCCCGGGACTGGCGTTTGTTATTCAGTCGCCGAACACCGACCCGATTGGCCTGGAACAACAGATCAACCTATTCATTGATAACATGACCGGCACGCTAAACGCGATGGATCAACAGCAGTTAGAAAGTTTCAAGCGCAGTGTGATCTCGCGTATCGACCAGAAAGAGAACCGTATGGGTGAACTCAGCGAACGCTACTGGCAGGAGATCGACCGGGGTGACACCCACTTTGATAGCCGCGAACAGCTGATTGCAGCGGTAAACGCCCTGACGCTGGAAGATCTGATGAAGTGTTATACCGATCTGCCACAACGCCGTTTAACCGTAAGATCTTTTGGTGAACAGCATCAACAGGATATCAACCCGGCGGCACTCAGCCGAATCTGCGACACTGAGATTGCCAGGCTAAAAGCAGAGGGTCAGTTTGTCCCTGACGTCTGAATCTGACGATCAATAACCCTGCGCGAGCGGGGTTTATTCTCGACCGGCTTAGGTGCCTGAATCTCAACCCCTTCACACTTCTCTTGTGTATTATCCAGGGTACATTCAATCTCCAGCTGGTCACGGGCGATCTGCGCAAAAACCTTGTCCTCACCCTTAAGTGGTGGGGCTTTCTTCTCAGCGCTGACTACCCGCTCAACCGGCTCAGGATCACTATAGGGCACCACGGTTGGCGGCGGCAACTGCCGCTCAGGAATAACATAGGGCTCAATCTCTGGCATCGTTTCACTATCAACAAAGCCACGACGTTTATTATCATAAATGGTTGCCGGATCAACCGGAGAGTCAATATGACCAGCAGGCTTAATCACCTCATAGGAGATCGGGTTTACAAGGTCTTCCTTTCTGTCAGCCATTACCGAAAAACTAAGCGTCAGAGCGAGCATTCCGATAGTCATCGTACTAACAGCTGGATTCATCAATACACCTCATCCATTGGATAGATCGCTTCAGCATAGAGTGCCAGCTCTTCAAGAATCGCCTTATGAGCCGCACTAAGATCCGGTTGCTGATACAGTTCGTTCAGTTTACTAAACAGTTCAGTCATAGTCAGATAACCGCCATTATCCGGCCCCAGCAAGCGTCGATGGCGAAACTCTTCCCAGCGCCCCCGCTCCTCTTCGTTCAGACTGAATGGGTAGTTTCTCGCCCGGTAGCGCAGAAACATCTCCTCCAGACGACCATCCTGAAAGGCCAGTTCCAGAGTTCCCAGCTGCTCAGGCGGAGTCGCTCTGATCAGCTCCATACTCTTCTTATCGGCATCACCGAAAAAACCGCCACTATAAAGCATATGATCAGGATCAAACTCCTCTTCAAAAGCGGACGCTGAAAACACCTCAGCAAGCTTCTGCTTCAGGCCTGGGCTGTTACGCAGCATGGCCAGATGGGCGCGGCAACTATCGCCGGAGATATTCAACCGTTCCGCCTCCACGGCCGTGAGCATGCCGGCAGGGGCGATAACCGGTGCCTTATTGGTATGAATCTGCTTCAGAGGGATACGTTGTTCGCCCTCCGACAGATCCTCAGCACGGGTATACAGCAGTCGACGAATCTCATCTGCAGGCAGTTCCAGCAGCGGCGTGGGGTCACAACGCAGATCAAAAGCAAGCACGGCGTTCTTGTTTACCGGATGGATCGCCAGAGGTGCCACAATCGCCGCATTGCCCCACTCTGCCGGGTACATCGATGAGATGTGCAGCACCGGTTTCATTGTCATGACATCCAGCATCCCCTGAATAGTGCGTTTATCACGGTTATTCAAAGCATACTGGTACAGCTTTGGCTGGCGTTCTTTTACTAACCGAGCCATGGCGATGGTTGCATGGACATCCGCCAGTGCATCATGGGCATTCCCGTGGTCGATTCCATTGGCTTTAGTCAGATCTTCCAGACGCATACTCGGACGGCCATCCTCATACAGCGGCCACTCAATTCCCTCGGGCCGCAGCGCCCGGGTAAGCCGCAGCATATCGATGATATCCCAGCGGGAGCAGCCGTTCTGGTACTCCCGGCCATACGGGTCATAAAAGTTACGATACAGGCTATAACGGGTAATCTCATCATCAAAGCGGATACTGTTGTAACCCACACCGCAGGTGCCCGGCCTCGCCAGTTGCTGATGTACCAGTGCTATAAACTCAGCCTCACAATAGCCCTCATTCAGCGCTTTTTGCGGTGTTATCCCTGTAATCAGACAGGCTTGCGGGTGGGGCAGGAGATCTTCCGCAGGCTTACAGTAGAACATCACCGGCTCCTCTATGATATTCAGCTCCAGATCGGTTCTGATACCGGCAAACTGCAATGGTCTGTCACGTTTGGTGTCAGCACCGGAGGTTTCGTAGTCATGCCAGAAAAAAGTTGAGTGTGAGGATGCCGCCATTCTATTCGCCTTAAACCATTAACCTTAAAACCAATGATAGCCGTAGGGTTATGCTTTTGATCAATATGCTTAATTTTTCAGCCCCCTATAATAACCTATCAATAACTGAATTCTATCCAAGCCGGGGCCCTTATGCTTCATGATCACAAAGATACCACGCTTACCTGCCCTTGTGGCTCAAATAAGCCGTTTTCATTCTGCTGTGAACCGGCTATTGAGGGACATAAACCCGCAGCCACAGCCGAAGCCCTGATGCGCTCACGCTACACCGCATTTGTGCTGGGAGCCGTTGATTATCTTATTAAGACCACTGCCAGCGAACATCGCCATCCAGAGGATGCTGCACTGATTGCAGAACAGATAAAAGCCACTACCTGGGCCGGACTAAAGATTCTCGCAACCGAATCTGGCCTGGCAAACGATCAGGAGGGGCTGGTAGAGTTTGTCGCCCGCTTTGAAACCGATGAGCAGATTGCTGACCTGCATGAGCGTTCATCCTTCCGCAAAGAAGATAACCACTGGGTTTACGTCGACGGCGATGTAGAGATTCTGCCAACAGCATAAATAATTTTTGCCTCAATAAACCACTGTAAAGCCCGGCAGACAGGCAAACGGCATCATTTGTCTGCCATAAGTGACACTTTTCTTTTCTCTCAAGGCTTTTCCTGTCATGCCAAAGGCCGGTAGAATATGCGCACTTGGCCATAGTTACCGTTGTATATAGAGTGGCCCTTGCAGGATCGATGTAATGTTTGCGAAGTTTTTCAAACCCCGTTGGAAACACAATAAAGCCACCGTGCGAATCCGCGCAGTCCACCGGCTCAGCCCGGGCAAAACCGAACACTGTGAAGTTCTCGCCCGGCTTGCCCGTCAGGACCAGAGTGCGGAGGTACGTCTCGCTGCGGTGGAGAAAATTGCCGCTCCGGAACTATTGTCAGATATCCTGACCCATGATCTTGATCCGGATATCCGTCGCAGTGCCGCCAAACGGATCTGTCAAATTATCCTTGATCCAAGCTATACGGCCAGTCAGCAAAGTGAATATCTCACCTATCTGCATGATGAAAATATGCTCGCGCATATCGCCCTCAATAGCCCCAGTCCTGAGATTCAGCTACAGGCCATACAGTGCATCACAGACCAACACTGCCTCAGTTCACTTGCCGTCAACGGCAGTACTACCCAACTGCGTCAGGCCGCTGCTGAAAAACTACATCTGCCTGAACTATTGGAACAGACAGGTAAAGCGATTAAACGACGCGATAAAACCGTCTTCAGAATTATCCGCACAAAACAACAGCAACTGCAGGAAAAAGCCCGGCAACAAGAGCAGGTTCTGTTGCGCAAAGAGGAGCTGCTTTGCAGCCTTGAACAACTCAGCCGAACGGATCATTTCCCACTCTACGGTGCCAAGCTCGAAGCCCTTTGCCAGCAGTGGAGTTCTCTTGCGACAACTGATCTCAGCTCATTGGATGACCGCTATCACAGTCTGGTTGAACGCTGCCAGCAAACCCTCTTAGCTGAACAACAGAGATGTGATCAGATCGAGATAGAGCAGCAACAGGCGCATGCCGAGGAACAACAGCATTTGGCCCTGCTGCACACCCTTGAAGAAACCCTGCATCGTTGCACCACGCTGATCTCAGGTGAGCATTTTTGCAAGGCTGATCTGGATGCAGAACAGGACTGCTGGAACAGCAACTCAGAACAACTGCAAAACAGTGTTGAACGTGACAGCAACGGCCCGTTAAAACAGTTAGCTAAACGTTTTGAGCGTTATCAACGGGTCGCTCGCCAATGGTTAGAAATCAGCCATGAGGCCGCAACACTACTGGAGTTCGACCTTCCCCCGGAAGCAGAAAAATCCGGGCTCCAGCATCAGCTACAGCAGATCAACCAGTTTAGTGAGCAACTCAACTGGCCCGAAGAGATCAAAAAACCCGGACTCTATCAGGACCTGATTCAACAGCGCGAAATAATCACCACTCAACTGAACCAGCTTAAACGTGAGCAACAGCATTGCAACAATGATCTGTCACAACTGCTAGATCAGCTTGAACAACAGATAGAAGCGGGTCAGGTCAAACGCGCTTGTCTGCTGGAGCAGCAGGCAGAGGCTCAGCTAAACGGCATGAATAGCAGCACTCCCAAGCAGCTGCAACAACGGCATAAAGGGTTACAAGCGCGGCTAACCGAGTTGAAAAACTGGCAGGGATTTGCCGTTTCTGCCAAAAAAGAGGAGCTGTGTGAGGCGATGGAGGCACTGATTGGCAGTGACACTGACATCCCTGCCCTGGCAAAACAGATTAATACACTGCAACTACAGTGGAAAGAACTCGACAGCGACGACCCACATCACTCCCATAAAACCTGGCAGCGCTTCAAAGCAGCGTCGAGTCAGGCCTACACACCTTGCGAACACTATTTCCGTGCACAGAAGCAGCAACGTACCGAGAACTTAAATAAACGTATTAATCTGGTCACAGAGTTACGCGATTTCCTTGAACAGATTGACTGGCAACAACCAGACTGGACGCTGATAGAACAGGTGAGCCGCACCGCCAAACGGGAATGGAAAGAGTATGCTCCAGTGGACCGTACCCCGGGCCGCCAGGTGCAAACCGACTTTAATGCCCTGCTGAAACAGCTGGACAACAAGATATCAGCTCACCGCGAGCAGATTGCCAATGACAAACGGGCCCTGCTGCAACAGGCACTACTGCTTGTTGCTGGCGAAAATCCTCAAACAGCGGCCAGCGAGATAAAAGAACTGCAAAAACGCTGGAAAGAGGCAGGCAACACCTTCCACAGTATCGAGCGGGAGTTATGGCCAGAGTTTCGCAAAGCTTGCAATCAGGTATTTGAAAACCTGAATCGTAATAAGCAGGAAGAGAAACAGCTGTCCGCTGCGATTGAGCAACAGCAGTCCCACGCTGAGCATAAAGCCTATGAAGCACTACTACGTCGTATCGACCTCTGTGATCAACTAGAAAGCCTGATTAATGACGGTACTCTGGATCAGCTGGCGCTGGATGAGATCCAGTCAATCTGGGAGCAAACTGATCCGGTCGATGAGTATTTTGAACCGCTGATCAACTCACGTTTTGAATTGTTGCTGGAACTGATATCAGGAAGGATAGAGATTGAAGACCTGCTGGTTCAAACCGAAAAAGCACTCCGGCAACTCTGTATCCGGCTTGAAATCTTGCTGGGTCTTAACTCGCCTGAGCAGGACCATACACTGCGCATGGAGTACCAGATGGATCGTCTGCAGAAAGCGCTGGAACAGCGTCAGGCATCCTCCAGCAGCAGCGACCTTAAACGGTTGGAACTGGAGTGGCAGTGCCAGCCCTTTACCCTGCAGCATGAGGCATTACAGATACGGTTCTATAGTAATCTGCAACAGGTGAGTTAACCGCAAAGAGCGGTCTGACATCAGTAGTAAACTGATATAAGCATCTTTTTCAAACACAAAAAAACCCGCTGATGCGGGTTTTTTATACGCTGAATTCAGCTTATGACATGTGCTGACCACCGTTGATGGAGAAGTCAGAACCCGTCACATAGCCACAGTCATCGCTGGCCAGATAGGCGACCGCCTTACCGATCTCGGAAGGCTCTCCAAGGCGTCCAACAGGAACCTGACGAATGATTTTCTCCAGCACTTCTTCAGGAATTTTGGCAACCATCGGTGTCATCACGTAACCCGGCGAAACAGTGTTAACGGTAACACCTTTCGCTGCGACTTCCTGTGCCAGAGCCTTAGTGAAACCGTGAATACCCGCTTTAGCAGCAGAATAGTTACACTGTCCAAACTGGCCTTTCTGAGCATTGACAGATGAGATGTTGATAACTCGTCCCCATCCTTTGTCCAACATCGGATTGATCACCAGACGGGTCATATGGAACATAGAGTCAAGGTTTGCAGACAACACTTCGTTCCACTGCTCCCAGCTCATCTTGCGGAAGGTACCATCACGGGTGATACCTGCATTGTTCACCAGAATATCAACTGCACCACCGGCGACCTCTTCAACCGTTTTAATACAGGCAGCACATGATTCTTCATCTGTGACATCACCGTAGGCTACCAGAATATCGTAACCATCTGCTTTCTGCTCTTCCTGCCAGGCTTTGGCTTTTTCGTGATTACCACCGGAATTATAGCCCGCTACAACTTTAGCACCTGCGTCGGCCAATGCGCGACAGATAGCGGTACCAATACCACCGGTACCACCTGTAACCAGAGCAATTTTTTGTGTCATGCTCGCGTCCCCTTTGCTTCTTGAGATTATGTTGTTTTAAATTATTGTTATTTTTTTATGATTATTATCTGTATTCCGCTGATGATATAGCCAACAACCAAAAGTAGTAATATGACTTTCGTTTAGTAGGCCCTACAACTGCTATATCGTCAGCGGGAAGACTATATATAGTCTGTTACAAGGTTAAGACAAGATACAACTTATTTTTGCCTTGTCAAAGGTTTAAAGACTTTTCAGATGCTGCTGCATCCACCTGAACGCCATTGCTGCAGTGCATATATTCGCCAGCACAAATGCGATAAACATACCCTCTAAACCCGCAAGGTAATTGCCACAATAACCGAACGGAACGTAGAGGATAAACAGGCGAAAAATACTGATCCGCATCGCTTTCATCGGCTGATGCAGTGCATTAAAACTGGAAGCGGTAAGAAAGGTTACAGCCTGAAAACCAAACCCCAAAGGAACAATCAGAGCCCACAAACTGATCAGTTTTACAACCTCCTCCTGATCACTGAAAAGCGCTCCTATCCCTCCGGCGAAAAAAAATAAAATGATATAAATCAAAGCCTGCCAAAGCAGAGCAAAGGTTACCGCACTCAGATATGCACCCCGTACACGCGCTATCTGCCGCCGACCGAAGTTCTGACTTATAAACGGTGGCAACGTCATAGAGAGTGCAAGATTGACTAGCAAAGAGAGGGATTCAAGCCGACTCCCCACCCCAAACGCAGCCACTGCGGCGGCGCCATGACCCGCAACAACAGCGGTCATAATGGCCGCTGCAACCGGTGTCATCATGTTGGAAAGGGCCGCTGGAAAACCGATTTTCATCACCATCAGCCAATGCTGCAACGCAACAGAAACAGACTCTATTGATAGTACCAATAAACCTTTGCGCAGATATAAATTTGCCAGCGCCGTCAATGCAGCGATGCCCCAGGCGATCACACTGGCAATAGCGGCCCCCTGAATTCCCAATGCCGGGACCGGCCCCCAGCCAAAGATCAGCAACGGGTCCAGCAGCAGATTCATCACCGAGGAAAACCCCATCAGCATCGCTGGCGTGCGGGTATCACCACTGGCACGCAGCGAGCTATTAGAAACCATGATCAGAACGTAAAAAACCGAGCCAAAAAACCACACTGACATATAACTGTGGATATAGGGCATTAATAAATCACCGGCCCCCAAAAGTCGGAAAAGCGGGTCAATAAACAGAACGGAGAGTGATGCGATCAACACCATCAACAGCGTTGTCAGCAACAGGTTATCGGTGGTCAGCTGCCGGGCACCATCGTTATTCCCCGCGCCGATCAGCCTGGCAATAGTAGCGGAGGTTCCGACGCTCAGACCGATAGAAAGACTGATAACCGTAAATGAGACCGGAAAGGTAAACCCCAGCGCAGCCAGCGGCTCAGTCCCCAGCTGGCTGACAAAATAACTATCGGCAACATTGAACAGCATCAGACTGACGATGCCAAGCATCATCGGCAGAGTCATCTTAATCAGAGTTGGGCGTATCCCATCATTGAGAAGGTCAGGCTTCACGATTTAACTTAGCTCATTCGGCTCGGGGAGAAGTGCGGGCATATGATAACACTGCTGCAGCGGTTTATTGACCCGGAAAAATACAGGGAGATAAAAAAGCCTCCGACGGAGGCTTTAAAAAAATGCTTACTTTCCAAGCACTTTAGCTGACTGACCGCCAATACCAAAATGCTGTTTAGGCATCTCATAGATCAGGACTCTGACACTCTCTTTTGGCGCATCCAGAGAGCGGGCAATCGCTTCACTGACTTCGTTTATCATCCGCTCTTTCTGCTCGTCAGAGCGGCCTTCCATCATACTAATAGTGACTATTGGCATCACACCATCCTTATTTTATAAAACAGTCCTTATTTTAACCTTTATTTAAATAACCATCCCTTCAACAGACGGGTAACCCTGGGCATCACCAGATAGGTCATCAACAATACCTGAAGGGTTACAATGATTGCGGTTTTTAACCAGAGATCAACGCCACCAAGATAGGGCCCCAGGCTCAGGTTTATCGCCATAATCAGTACATAGACCACCGCAATCAAAACCAGCGCCATCTTATGCGGTGAAGGGTGTTTATTAACGGGCAGCTCTGGAAGATCGAACCAGAACTCAAGACCGGTTCCCCGCTGCACCTCAGCCTCGCCCTCAATCAGAGGAGCAAGCTTATCCAGCCACTGTTTTCGCAGCGTGGAGGACTCCCATTTCTGACAGTTTTCATAATTGTCAAAACGGTAGATCAGCACATAACGGTTCCCTGTTGACGCCGAAGGGCGCAGCACATTACTGCCCTGATGCCCTGGATATTCTGAAGCGGCTTCAATGACCCCGGAGATCCAGGCTTCATAGTCAGCCTCGAAACCGGGCTTTACTTTTCGGGAGATACTCACAGTCACCGGGCCTTCCTGTCCCGGCTCTGTCAGTTGACTCTGAATGCAGCTATCCGCCATGATTTACCTCTAAAAAATAAAGCAGCCCATCATCGGGGCTGCTCCAGATCTTACTGATTAAGCGCTCTGTTTAAAGATCCGCCTGGGCAATCATAAATGATCAGACCCCGCAGGTCTCAAACAAATTTACCGCTAATGGTGCCCAGATCCTGATAACGAACGCTGAAGCTATCGCCTTTATTGACCTGCACCGCCGCCGTGATCGCGCCGATCATAATGAAGGTGCCCGCCGGAATCTCTTCGCCGCGCTCACCCAGCATATTCGCCAGCATCGCCACAGATGACGCCGGATGGCCCAACACCGCCGCACCGGCACCGGTCTGCACCACTTCGCCATTGATCTCCATGACTACACCCAGGGTTTTCAGATCAAGGTCTGCCGGAGGAGCCATGCGCCCTCCGGTAATAAACCGGCTGGAACTGGAGTTATCCGCGATAACACTCTTCAGATCGAACTTGAAATCCTTATAGCGGGAGTCGATTACTTCCACCGCAGGCATGACAAAATCAGTAGCACGCAGTACATCACCGATATGGATGCCCGGCCCTTTCAGCGGGGCTTTAGTGACAAACGCCAGCTCCGCTTCGATCTTCGGGTGGATCAGTTCATCATGCTTGATCTCGCCACCGTCCGGCACGGAGAAGTAGTCCGCGAGGAAGCCGTAGCAGGGATGTTCAACCCCCATCTGCGCCATCTTCGCCCAGGAGGTCAGACCCATCTTCATACCAACAATCTTGTTGCCCCGCGCCTCTTTACGACGACGAATCTCCCATTGGATATCAAAAGCATCTTTATAGGACATTTCCGGGAAGTCATCAGTAATCTTGGTGACTTCGTACGCTTCCAGTTCGGCGTTTTCCAGATGGATCGCCAGCTCTTCGATCTGTGCTTGTGTTAGCTTATTTTCCTGAACGTCAGCCATCAGATTAACCCCTTCTCTTTTGCCATGGTCAGTGCCAGGTCTTCAATCATATCTTCCTGTCCGCCAACGGTGCCGCGACGGCCCAGCTCGACCAGAATATCCCGGGCCTGAATGCCATACTTCGCTTCCGCCCGTTTCGCAAATAGCAGGAACGAGGAGTAAACACCCGCAAAGCCCAGTGTCAGCGCGTCGCGATCCACCCGGATCGGCTGATCCATCATCGGTACGATCAGGTCTTCCGCCACATCCATGATCTTGTACAGATCGATGCCATGATCCGCTTCCATCCGTACCAGGGTGGCCACCAGTACTTCCAGCGGTGTATTACCGGCACCGGCACCCAGTCCGGCAACTGAACCGTCAATACGCACGGCACCAGCATCGATCGCAGCCAGTGAGTTGGCGACCGCCATCCCCATGTTGTGGTGACCGTGGAAACCCACTTCAGTGGTCGGATTCAGTTCTGCTCTCAGCAGACCGATCTTCTCAGTCACTTCATCCGGCAGCATGTAACCCGCCGAATCGGTGCAGTAGATGCAGTTCGCCCCGTAAGATTCCATCAGGCGGGCCTGTTCCAGCACCTTTTCCGGGCTGGCCATGTGCGCCATCATCAGGAAACCGACAGTATCCATCTCCAGCTTGGCGGCCAGGCCGATGTGCTGTTCAGTGACATCGGCTTCGGTACAGTGAGCCGCCACACGAATAGTATTCACACCCAGATCTTTCGCCATCCGCAGATGATCGACCGTGCCGATCCCAGGCAACAGCAGTGCAGAGACTTTGGCGTTTTTCATCTTCGGAATCACCGCGCCCAGATACTCTTCATCACTGTGGGCCGGGAAGCCGTAGTTCACGGAGGTACCACCCAATCCATCACCGTGGGTGACTTCAATCAGCGGCATACCTGCTTCATCCAGACCGGTAGCAACCGCAACCATCTGTTCCAGTGAGATCTGATGACGTTTGGCGTGCATCCCATCCCGCAGACTCATGTCGTGAAGGACTACTTTTTTACCTTTCAAATTCATTGCTTTCTCCTCCACTTAGCCGCGTGCTGGCAGGGTAATGTTGCCGTTAGCCGCTTCTTCAGCAAACATCTCGGCGGTGCGCAGACCCGCTGCCGTCATGATATCCAGGTTGCCAGAGTACTTCGGCAGGTAATCACCCAGACCTTCCACTTCCATAAACATAGAGACCCGGTTGCCATCGAAGACAGGACCGTTCACCAGACGGTAACCCGGTACATATTTCTGTACCTCTTTCACCATGGCGTGAACGGAGGCGGTAATTGCCGCCTGATCCGGCTCGCCTTCAGTCAGGCAGTGCACGGTATCACGCATCAGCAGGGGTGGCTCAGCGGGGTTGATAATGATGATCGCTTTACCTTTTTTCGCGCCGCCAACTTTCTCAACCGCACCAGCGGTGGTGCGGGTAAACTCGTCGATATTCTTACGGGTACCAGGGCCGGCAGAGCGGGACGATACCGTGGCAATAATCTCGCCATACTCAACTGGCTGAACACTGGATACAGCTGCGACCATCGGAATAGTCGCCTGGCCACCACAGGTCACCATGTTGACGTTCATCTCCAGCTCTTTCGCATGCTGAACCAGATTCACTGGTGGCACACAGAAGGGACCGATCGCGGCGGGTGTCAGGTCGATCATGATCACGCCCAGTTCGTTCAGCTTGCGGCTGTTCTCGGCATGGACATAGGCGGAGGTGGCATCGAAGGCGACGCGGATATCATCTTCAATAACGTGGGGTAACAGACCATCAACGCCTTCGGCGGTGGTTTTAATACCAAACTCACGGGCCCGTTTCAGGCCATCGGATTCCGGGTCGATACCGACCATCCAGACCGGTTCAATCCACTCAGACCGTTTCATCTTCATCAGCAAATCCGTACCGATGTTGCCCGGCCCGATAATCACTGCTTTTAATTTCTTCATAGGGAAAATCCTTTAAACAAATTGTTTAATTTTTACAGCATCACAGAGCTAGATAGCTTTGCTGAATTGAGTACCGACTCTGCCGATCTCTGAAATCTGTACTTCGAACTGGTCACCGGGTTCCACCGCGACCATAGGTCCAAGCGCTCCTGTCAGGACGATATCGCCTGCTTTAAGCGGTTGTCCCAGCTGGCTCATGGTCCGCGCCAGCCAGACAGCGGCATTGAAGGGGTGCCCCAGACACTCTGCACCACTGCCGGTGGATACTTCAGTGCCGTTTCGGGTCATGCTCATCTGGATATTGGCGAGATCGATTCCGCCTTGCCAGCGGGTGGCATCACCTACTACAAACACGCCACTGGAGGCGTTGTCTGCAACGGTATCCACGAAGCGGATGTTCCAGTTGCTGATTCTGCTGCCGACCACTTCGATAGCGGGCATAACCCAGCCGATCGCATCGACCAGATCGGTAAAGGTTGTATCTGTTTCTGGCAGATCTTTGCTTAGCATGAGCGCCAGCTCTGCTTCGACTTTGGGTTGCATCACTGCTGTGGCAGGAATGGTTTCGTTGTCTCCATAGCACATATCGGCGAACAGCGTGCCAAAGTCGGGCTGGTCGACCCCCAGCTGCTGCTGAACTTTAATGTTAGTCAGGCCGATCTTTCTGCCGATTATCCGACGTCCCGAACGACAGCCGTGTTCTGTATTGATTCTCTGAATCTGATAGGCAGCTTCAGCAGCATCCTCACCAATGAGCTCACGGATAGGGGAGATTGCTTCGCTGTATAATTCAGCGTCGCGCAAGCTTTTCGCAATTAATTCCAGATCAATCGACATCGGTTTAATCCTGCTCAGAGATGAAGAACTGAATGGTATTCAGTCGGGTTATTTTGAATAAGGCTCATGGTTGTCATCGAGTGATCTGTCTTTAACAGATACGCAGATGAGAAATTCAGAGTATTTTCTGGGTGCAATGACATATATTCCGGTACAGCTTTATCCGGGATTATCGAAGAGATTTTATAAAGATAAATGATAAGAAAAACTAAATACGCAAAAATTAGCATATCCATTATTTTGCACCCTTGAATTTAATATTATTATTTTTTATTACTTATAATTATTGTCCCAGTATAAAAAATGGGATGCGTAGGCTACAATTAAAAACTGGTTGTCTGTGCACTATGTGCACATTTCTAACAAAATAATAAACGTCTCGTCATCAGGGAAATATTGAGAAATATGAAAAGTGAAGAACCTGGCCAGT
>NZ_JBNKYN010000011.1:0-78154 GCF_050300915.1 Amphritea sp. | reverse complement strand
GAGATGTTTATCCAGATGGCGATCTCGGCGCCACTGGCAGGTCTGATGATCTTTATCCTGATGTGGGTCTTCTTCCGCAGTTTTCTGCTGATTACCGCGCCGATGCTGGTGGCGATGGGATCGGTGATTATCACTATGGGGTTGCTGATTGGTCAGGGTTATACCGTCCATATTATGAGTTCGATGATTCCCATCTTCCTGATGCCGATTGCGGTGGTCGACTCGGTGCATATCCTGTCTGAATTTGCCGACCGTTATCGCCCGGGTGAAGATCCTAAAACCGCCCTGAAAGAGGTGCTGGGGCATCTGTTTACACCTATGCTCTATACCTCGGTGACCTCAGCGGTGGGTTTTGCTTCACTGGCCTTTACCCCGATCCCGCCGGTACAGATCTTTGGTCTACATGTGGCATTCGGCATTATGCTGGCGTTTGTGCTCACCATCACTCTGGTTCCGGCATATATCATCAGCCTGTCACCTAAGCGCATGGCGCAGATGAAGGACCACAATATTGAAGATGACGATAACTCGTTTCTGGGACGTTTGCTGATCTCAACCGGACGTTTTTCTATCGCCCGGGCCAAGGGATTGCTGCTGTTTTTTGTTCTCATCGTGGCAGGCAGTGCTTATGGTGTGGCGCAGATTCAGATTAATGATAACCCGGTTCGCTGGTTTAAGCCTGACCATCCGCTGCGTGTGGCAGACCGGGTAATGAACCACCATTTCCCCGGGACGTACAATGCATTTCTGGTGTTGGATAAGAGTGGTGATCTGCGCAGCGGACTGGAGCAAACGCTTCTGACCCGGGCGGCGCAAGAGGGTGTCGATCTGCAGCAGAAACTTGACAGCGTCAATGTCGAGAGCTTTATCGAATATACCAATGGGCTGATCAATCTGTTCGACCAGCTCAGTTATGATGACAGCGCTCATGAAACAATGTGGCTTGAGTTGTTGGATATGACCGAAAAGGCTCAGATAAACAGTAAGTATTTTCTGACACCGGAAGCGATGAAATATGTCGACGATCTGCAGAACTTCCTTGATCAGTCTGAATATGTTGGCAAGAGTAACGGATTGCCAACGATGTTGAAGACGGTTTATCGTGAGCTCAATGGTGGGGCTGCCGACCAGTATCGTCTGCCACCGACCGCCACGGCTGCTGCACAGACAGTGTTGAGCTTTCAGGGCTCACACCGTCCCAATGACTTGTGGCATATGGTGACACCGGATTATCGTTCAACGGTGTTATGGTTGCAGTTAAGCAGTGGTGATAACCAGGATATGAGCCGGGTGTTGCAACTGGTCGATGGCTATGTGGTCGATCATCCACTGCCGGATGGGGTCAAACTCAATTGGGCGGGTCTTACCTACATTAACGTTGTCTGGCAGGATGAGATGGTTAACGGCATGCTGAACAGCCTGATGGGCGCGTTCTTTATGGTGTTGCTGATCATGGTTGTGCTGTTCCGTTCAGTGAAAATAGGCCTGCTGTCAATGCTGCCACTGACCGTGACTATCCTCTTTATTTACGGCCTGATCGGGCTGGTAGGTAAGGATTACGATATGCCGATTGCCGTGCTGTCGGCACTGACTCTGGGGCTGTCGGTGGATTTTGCGATTCACTTCCTGGAGCGCACCCGGGCGATCTATCGTGAGTGTGGCAGTTGGGAGCAAACTGTCGCGGAGGTCTATAAAGGGCCCTCCCGGGCGATCAGCCGTAACGCCGTCGTGGTTGCTATCGGCTTCACCCCCTTGCTGTTTGCTCCACTGGTTCCCTACATTACCGTGGGCTTCTTCCTGGCAACCATCATGGCTGTGTCCGCTGTCGTCACCGTCATGTTGTTGCCAGCGGTAATGGAGATGATTAAAGATAAAGATAGTTTGTTTGGCGTTAAGCCGGGCATAAAGGAGAGTACCCATGATTAAGCAACTGTTTACCACATTGGTCGCGGGTCTGACCCTGTCAGCACAGCTGTATGCTGCAGATCTGACCAACGTTGATGAAATAGTGAAACAGGCCAATCTGGCTGCCTACTATCAGGGGGCTGATGGTCGTTCAGAAGCACGGATGCTGATTCAGGACTCACAGGGGCGGGAACAACAGCGACAGTTTACTATTCTGCGTCGGGATCATGAGGATGGCGGGGATCAGCAGTTTCTGGTTGCCTTCAGCCGACCAGCTGATGTTCGTGATACCGTATTCCTGGTGGAAAAACATGCCGGGACCGATGATGACCGCTGGCTCTACCTTCCTGGTCTGGACCTGGTAAAACGGATATCTGCCGGTGATAAACGCACCAGTTTTGTCGGCTCTAACTATTTTTATGAGGATGTTTCTGGTCGTAATCCGGAAGAGGATAATCACCAACTGCTGGAAACCACCGCCGAGTTCTATGTGTTGGATAACAGTCCTAAAGACCCTGATTCGGTCGAGTTCAGCCATTATCGCGTATGGATCGATAAGGTCAGTATGCTGCCGATGAAAATTGAGTATTACGATGTCAATGACAAACCGTATCGCCGGGTTGAAGTACTGGCAACTGAACCGGTTCAGGGTATCCCTACGGTGACTAAGTCCAGAGTCAGTGATCTGGTCAGTGGTGCCAGTACCACAATGGAGTTTCGTTTTATCCGCTATGACCTGGGGATGGACAGCTCTGTCTTTACAGAGCGATCCCTGCGTAATCCGCCGCGTCAGTGGCTTAAGCGTCCAGAATAATAACGATAGGGGTATCTATAGTGCGGGATATTTCAGTATTGCAACCAGCTGTGTTGATCATCGCTTTGCTGTCCGCCAGTTCGGTGATGGCTGCGCAGCAGGAGACCGCTCCGCTAGCCAGTGATAGTGAGCAGGGCTGGGGCAATGATAACTGGAGTGATGATAGCTGGGCTGAGCCGAAAAGCACCAGTAGCTGGCATGGCTTCATTGAGGGGGGGCTGGGAAACCGGCTGAGTCATGACCCGGCCCTGAATGATCGTTTTTCTCCGGTTGATGATGCAACCTTATCAGACCTGCGGTTACGTCTGGAAACCACCGGTTATCGTGGTAATGACCGTTATGCCTTAAAAGCGGATCTGTACGCCGATGGCGTTGATCAGGGGGTGCGGGGGGATTTGCGCGAAGCGTCCTACACCCTGAGCCCTATTGACCGCACCGATCTGAAGTTGGGGCAACAGGTGCTGACCTGGGGAACAGGGGATCTGTTGTTTCTAAATGACCTGTTTCCTAAGGACTGGCAGTCATTTTTTGCAGGCCGGGATACCGAGTATCTGAAAGCACCGGCTTTAGCGGCAAAAGCTAGCTATTATGGCGACTCAGCCAGCCTGGATCTGGTGTGGATGCCGGACTATACCTCTGACCGTTATATTAACGGCGAGCGGTTTTCCTGGTTTTCGCCACAGGCAGGGCATAACGTTGCTGCGCCTGCCGGACGGATCGATGCAGAGGAACCCGCGAACAGCTTCACCAATGGTGAGTTTGCGGCCCGGATTTCCGGCAGCATTGACAGTACCGAGTGGGCTTTGTATGGCTATCGGGGGTTTCAGAAGCAGCCTAATGCTTTGGATAGCACGGGGCATCCGGTATTCACACGTCTGAATGTGCTGGGTGCCAGTGTCCGGGGAAATCTCGGTTCCGGATTAGCCAATGCCGAGGTGGCACTGCATATGGCGGAAGACAATGATGGCCGCGACCCTTATAAGCCTAATAGCCAGTTTCGTTTGTTGTTGGGATATGAACGGGAGTTGCTGCCAAAACTGACCCTGGGGTTGCAATATTATCTGGAGCAAACCCTCGATTATGATGCGCTTGAGGCGGCATCGCCATCGCCTTATAACCCCGAGGAGTATCGCTATCTCTATACCACCCGGCTGAACTACCGGATGTGGCAGGATAATCTGGTCTGGTCGATGTTTGTATTTTATTCCCCCAGTGATGATGATTATTATGCCCGACCATCGGTTAACTATCGCCACAGTGATACGTTGAGTTTCGATCTGGGGGCTAATCTGTTCGGGGGTGACAAGGGGTATACTTTTTTTGGCCAGTTTGAAGATGCCAGTAATATCTATGGCCGGGTGCGCTATGCGTTTTGAGGCTATCGGATGATAAATAAAAACCGGGCATTGCCCGGTTTTTACGTTATATGGCGAGTGGTTTCTTCCGGCTTTATCTATTCTGCGACATTTTCTGCCGGCGTTTGCGCCTGATTCAGCAGTGTATCCATCAGTGTGGAAAGCTTCTCCTGCACCAGATCGTAAGTGGTATCGATATTGGATGCGATATCGCCCTGCAATACCTTCAGGCCATCAAGAATTTCCCGGGCATCGGCAAAACCCTGGTCGATGCCACCAGAAATCAACTCAACAAAACTTTTTGCCTGAGTCTGGTAATCCATCTCCGGATGTTGGGCCTGATAGCTGCTAAAAAAGTTTGCACTCAGCGAGACAATTCGTTCAGCTGTTGCCTCGGGGGTGACATCCAGGCCAGAATCATAGGCTTTCTGAATCGATGAAGAGCCCAGATCGGTTTCCAGTACTTTGTTCAATTCAGTGACAGCGGTGCGATACAGCAGCGCCAGGGAATCGTTACCTGAAGAGATGCTGACTTCCAGAGAGGCCTGCAATATCGCCTGATTCTGTGCGTTTCGTGCTTGTTGCGTCGGCGTTTCCTCGGTATGTTTAGTACGCTCTGTGGCCGACTGACTCTGTATAGAACTGATCTCCATATCATCTCCTTTGCTTGCGTTGCAGGAACTCATTTGACGAGCTTTGATTTTTATCAGCTTTAAGTTGTTAAGGGTTTAAGTTTAGTAACCACCCCGTATCACGCAAGGTTATCGGCTGCTACTGGCTTTTTATAGGTGAAAGTTTTTCATGAAGTGACAACTTTACGCCTGCGGGGTTGCGCGATATGGCAGGCAATAGCGCGGTTACGACCCTGTTGTTTTGCCAGATAGAGTGCTTCATCCGCCTGTTTTATAACTGCCTGACTGTCTTTGTGCTGTGGTGTTTTTTCGCACAGACCGATACTGACAGTCACTTCTGTGGTGCCCTCAGGCCGAGCCGAACGGCTGCGCTGTCGGCGGCCCTGTTTTTCATCTCCGGGGCGATTTTTATCCCGGATCCGCATCGGATAAGCCTCAATGGTGGTACGCACTTTTTCTGCGATCTCGATGGCCCTGATTTCATCCATCCTTTTGAATACGATTGTGAACTCTTCGCCGCCGTAACGGAAGACACTTGCCCCCCGGGCTGCCTGTTTCATCTGGCTGGCGACCATTTTCAACACCTGGTCTCCGACATCATGGCCATAGGTGTCGTTAAATTGTTTAAAGTGGTCAATATCTACCATCCCCAGGGTGTAGTGGCGCCCCGCACTGCGCAGGGTATTTTCCAATGCCCGGCGTCCGGGCAGGCCGGTTAGCTCATCAATAAAGGCCATGCTGTATGAGTTAAACAGGACGGTAAACAGAATCAGTATCAGCCCCAGGGTACAGCTGAGAACGGAAATGGATGATTCGCTGAACAGCGCTAACATGGTCGCAATCGCCAGAGTGATGATTACCAGACAGGCATCCGCGAGCGTGGCTCTGAACCACAGGATAATGAGCCCCAGCAGGGTCGCAGTTGCGAATGCTGAGATTGACCACTGACTGAGCAGATAGGGGTCGGAAAACATCTGAATCAGCCCCATCGGCAGTTCACTGAACCAGTCGGTAAGCAGCCCCTTTTGTGCGGCTATCCAGAACAGCAGATAACCCCCAATAATCAGTGGCAGGTGTCTGATTAGCCAGCGGGTGCTCAGACCCCGTTCCGGAATGAAGTTAATAAACAGCTGTAGCAGAGGAAACAGCAGGCTGATACAACTGAATAAAACGAAATTAGAGGGTTGGCTGAGGCTGGTTTGCAGTTGGTTCTGTATTAACAAAAACAGACAGAGCAGATTAACCGTTGTCAACAACAAGCGGCCCTGATTAAAGCTGACACAGAGAATCACCGACAGTCCACCCAGCAGAGGGGGGAGATAGCTAAACAGCTGTTGCTGGATAAAACTAAGATTCTGTAGCTGGCTATGGATGAGGGGCGCCAGCAGCATAAGTATGATGCCAGGTAGCATCAGCTTAAACATTTTCTGCAAGTTATAACGCAGCACCCGGTGTTCTCCTCTTAGTCTATCGTTTTATCCTACCATGGTGGCTGGCAATTCAGTGATGAGAAGTGCGCAGTAGTTACCGCTTTGGGTAAATTAGGCAGCTGTTTATCGCAGAGGTAAGAGGGGGAGAGATTAGTGTCAGCAGATAGAAAAAATGCCGCATAGGGCGGCATTAGTAATACAGGCAGTGATGTTGCAGCGTTAAGCCGCTTTTTTAAAGCCCAGCAGGGATGCGACGGTGAATGCCGGACACCAGCCGGTGAATGCAGACTGAAGCAGGCTGGCCCCAACCACGGCGGTGATATACAGCACCCATTGTGGTGCAGCAAAAAACATAAACGCAGCAACGGTAATCAGAACCGCAGCGCCAGCGATAATGTGGACCCCCTGATGGACACTCATCCCGGTAGCGCAGGTTTGTTCTTTCAGCTTCAGCATGCGAAAGACGGTTATTGCCGGACACCACTTGGTGAAGCCTGATTGCAGCAGATTAAGGCCGACAAAACCAGTGAGGTAATACCAGGCCGGATTGAGGTAAGTTCCCAGTGCCAGGCTGATAAGAATAACGGTTCCTGCCAGCAGGCGAAGGGCTGCGTTAAGAGTCATACGGGTAACCTCGTGGTTAAATTATGGGTGTACAGTTATGCTTAGACAGTATTGATGGCTATCAGTACCATCGAAAATCATGTTGCTCATTATATATTAGAAAGTCTTAATATAAAAGATCACCTGTGGTCGCTCTGTAATATTCAACGGTCAGATCAACAGGACGCTCGTGTGCAGATAGCACTAAAAAAACGCTATCGCTTATACGTTGCAGATCAAGAGATTGGGTTGGCAAAATGGTGATGCTGGCGCATGCTTAAAGGGTAACCCACTGAGGAGGTTCTGTTGTGGATATCAGCAAAATTCTGGTGAATATTGAGCAGGGTAAAGATTGCAGTCTGTTACTGGAAAAGGCTGTGCGGTTGGCAGAGGGGAGTGGTGCTAAAGTAGAGTTGTTTTGTTGCTGTTACAGCAGTTCGTTGCGTAACAGCTATCTGCTGGATAATGAATCCCTGCTCAAGGCAGAGCACGGCTATATGCGTCAGGCCGAAGCGGAGTTAGAGCGACAGGCCGAGCCGTTTGAAGAGCTTAATATCGATGTTGACCTGGATCTCTGCTGGCAGCGGCACCGGGCTGAAGCGTTGGTGCGTAAGGTGCTCCGCTATGAACCTGATATCGTTCTGCACCCGATAGCTCAGCACAGTCGTCTCGGACACTACATCTTTGACCAGAGCGACTGGCAGTTGATCAGAGAGTGCCCCGTACCGTTGTTGTTAGTTAAACAGAAGCCCTGGTCTGATGGCAGTCATGTGGCGGCAGCGGTTGATCCCTTCCATGAGTGCGATAGTCCGGCGGCTCTGGATAAAACAATACTGGAGTGGGCGCGGCGCCTGGTGCAGACTCTGGAAGGAGACCTGAAAGTGATGCACAGCTTTAACGTGCTGCCTCACTCTGCCATTTTCGATGAACATCTGGTGACCGACTTCGAGGGGATGCAGCGCAAGGTCAGGGCTGAGCATGTGGCTGCTCTGGGGCAGTTGCTGGAGCCCTATGGTCTGACCACAGATAGCCCTGCGGTTACGCTTAAAGAGAAGGAGACTTCTCAGGCTATCCTCGAATATGTGGATGAAGCACATATTGACATACTGGTTTTGGGGGCAGTGGCGCGGGGATTGCTGGATCGGATACTGGTGGGTAGTACGATAGAGCGGATTCTGGATGAACTACATGCAGACCTGATGGTAGTTAAGCCTGCAGACTTTGTCAGTTCTGTTACGGAATAATTCAGCGGGACTCTACTGGGGGCTGAACGCCCCCAGTGGACTGTTTCTCAGCGATCAAACTGAGCCCAGATCGGGGCATGATCTGATGGTTTTTCCATACCGCGAATATCGTAATCAATATTGGCGTCAGTACAACGCAGGTAGAGCGGTGCCGTTACCAGTACCGCGTCGATACGCAGCCCCCGTTTGGGGTTATCTTCAAACCCTTTGCTGCGATAATCAAACCAGCTGAACAGGTTATCAGTGTCGGGATGTATCTTGCGAAACGTATCTTGCAGCCCCCAGCCTAATAGTCGAGCCAGCCATTGACGCTCTTCTGGCTGGAAACTGGTTTTACCGGTTTTTAACCAGCGTTTACGGTTTACCTCACCGATACCGATGTCGATATCTTCCGGTGAGATATTCAGGTCACCCATCACCACCAGAGGTTGAGAGGGGTCGCACTGTTGTTCCAGATAGTTCTGCAAATCAGCATAGTATTTACGTTTGGCCGGGTATTTGGTTTCGTGGGCAATATTTTCCCCCTGGGGAAAGTAACCATTGAGGACTTTTACCCGCAGACCGTCAATATCGTACTCGCCGATAATCATCCGTTTCTGTGCCTCTTCATCATCTCCGGGAAACCCTTTCTCCAGGGCAACAGGCGGTTGCTTTGAGATCAGGCAGACACCGTAGTGGCCTTTCTGGCCGTGGAATTCCACATGATAGCCCAGCGCAGTGATCATCTCAGCGGGAAACTCGTCATCATGAACTTTGGTTTCCTGAATCCCGATAACATCCGGCTGATGTTTCTCTATCAGGGCTTTAATCTGGTGGGGCCGGGCACGCAGGCCGTTGGTATTAAATGAGATCAGTTTCATGATAAATCCAAAGACAATCAAATAAAGAGGAGTAATGAGGCGCTTAACTTAACCTTCGCCCGGGCAAAGTGCAAATGCAGACTGATTGAAAAACCCTATTGCCGGATTTGCCTATCTTTATTGGCATCATTGAGCGACAACAGGTAGATTATGGCGCATAGTTTTTATCAGACCGTCCATATGTTCAGGTACAGTCTGTTCAGTTAATTGTTATCAGTGTTAAGGGGAATCCTGTGGCAGAGTTTGATTTTGATCTGTTTGTAATCGGTGCCGGTTCGGGTGGTGTTCGGGCTGGGCGTATGGCGGCCGCAATGGGGGTTCGGGTAGGGATGGCAGAAGACCGCTACCTGGGTGGCACCTGTGTCAATGTTGGCTGTGTGCCAAAGAAACTGTTTGTGTATGGCTCCCATTTCAGTGAGGAGTTTGAAAATGCCGCCGGGTTTGGCTGGACGGTAGGAAAATCCACCTTTGACTGGCCAACCCTGAGGGACAATAAAACCAAAGAGATTGAGCGACTCAATGGTATCTACCGCAATATGCTGGTTAATTCCGGGGTCAACCTGCTGGATGGCCGGGCGCGAATTACCGGAGCCAATACGGTGGAGGTCTCTGGTAAGCAGTACAGCGCTGAGCGGATTCTGATCGCTACCGGTGGCTGGCCCTATGTGCCAGAGTTTCCTGGCAGTGAACATGTGATCAGCTCTAACGAAGTGTTCTATCTTGACCAGTTCCCTAAGCGGGCAATTGTGGTCGGCGGTGGCTATATCGCGGTTGAGTTTGCCGGTATCTTTGCCGGACTTGGTGCTGAAACCTCGCTGATCTATCGGGGAGATCTGTTCCTGCGTGGTTTTGATCAGGAGGTCCGGGAGTTTACCGCGGAGGAAGTGGCGAAGAAACATGTGAATCTGCGCTTTAATAACAATATTGAGAAGATCGAAAAACAGGCGGATGGCTCGTTGCTGGCACATCTGACCGATGGCTCAACGCTGGAAGCAGACACCATTATGTATGCCACTGGCCGGGTGCCTAATGTGATGGATCTGGGCCTGGAAAATATCAGCGTTGAACAGAAAGCGAATGGCGCGATTGTTGTTAACGATCAGTTTCAGACCGCAGAACCGTCGGTTTACGCCATCGGTGATGTGATCGACCGGGTGCAGCTGACCCCTGTGGCGTTGGCGGAAGGGATGGCGTTGGTGCGTAACCTGTATGCGGGTAAAAATCAGCAGGTGGACTATGATCTGATCGCGACGGCGGTGTTCTGTCAGCCAAATATTGGTACGGTTGGTCTGTCTGAAGAAAAAAGTCGTGAACTCTATGAAAATGTTGATGTCTATAAGTCTACGTTCAGAGCAATGAAGCATACGATTAGCGGTAGTGACGAGAAAACCTTCATGAAGATGTTGGTTGATCGTGACAGCGACAAGGTGCTTGGGGTGCATATGGTAGGCCCCGATGCTGGCGAAATTATTCAGGGCATAGCTGTCGCTCTGAAAGCCGGCGCCACCAAAGCGGTGTTTGATTCCACCATTGGAATTCACCCGACTGCAGCTGAAGAGTTTGTAACAATGCGTGAACCAGCGAGTTAAGTGACCTTCATCGACTATTCCCCCGGCTGCTCTGCAGACCGGGGATTTTTTTGTCTTAAGTCTGTCGTTTTACCTGTTTAATGTAATCGGGAAGGCGTTGAACAGACGCAGTCTGAATCCGATCTAATTAGCGGTCTGCACGTTATTCCGTCCGGCTTGCTTGGCTTTGTAAAGGGCTGCATCTGCACGGGCAATCAGACTTTCCGGTGATTCATCGGTTTCTAGGTGAGCCACGCCGAAAGAGGCGGTAACCGAGCTGATAACTTCCCCACTTGTTTTCTGCTTGATACGGATACCGGCAACCTTTTTGCGCACTCTCTCTGCCAGCTCACAGGCATCAGGCACTGTGGTATTGGGCAGTAACATGGAAAACTCCTCACCGCCAAAGCGAACCGGAAGCCGGGGCTCTGAGCACTCCTCTTTGATCAGTCTGGCAACATACTGTAGTACCTTATCGCCCATCTGGTGGCCGTAGGCATCATTAAACTTCTTGAAAAAATCGATATCAACCATAATCAGTGAAACGTCAGGTTGCGGCAGCGATGCCAGCTCACTGATCTCGGTATCAAAGACCCGGCGATTATATAAACCGGTCAGTGGGTCGATTGTGGCTTCCTGCCGGGACTCGTGCAGCTCTCGTTTCAGTTTGCTGATCTCAGTCTGGGCCTCATCAATTTTTTTCTGAAACTGGCGGGTGCTTTCGCTGATGGTGACGGTATTGACCGCGAGGTTCTGGATTATTGTTTCCAGACTCAAATTATCATTATTGTCTTTGAGTGCTGCCAGACTCTCCAGCAGCACCTCGTTATAGGCTTTGGTGTCCTGAACGGTTAATGAGGCTGAACTTTCCAGGTCTCCCATAACGGACAGCATCGCTTGTTGCAGCGTTTCCGTGTTTGCCGCTTCCTCGTTTATCAGAAAGTCACGGAAAAGCAGTTCACTGATTCTGTTCGGGCAAGTGCCATAGATTTCCAGCATCTTGTCCATCTGCTGGTTCAGCATCGGCATCGCTCCGGAAACATAGGCGTACCAAAGGGCATAATTCAGTGGTGTGGTGGGGATACCATTTTTTACCATCAGGGGAATTGCGCGACGAAGATATTCAGTTGCTTGTTGCGGATTATCTGCGAACTTCATAGAACCTTTTTCCTATTTCGCCAGACTGTAGGGGCTAAATTTGAACCGGCAGAAGCATAACATTAATTTTAATAGGGGTAGATAGCACAACAGTCAACTTTGTGCTGATATCGACTAATTATTCATTGCTTCAATCTGGCAAGTGATGGATGGTTGTATGAGCATTTTGTGTTCTAAATCTGTCCAGACACTAATAAATATAAAACTTAGTCAGGATCTGATATGTCGCTGATTCATGGGCTTCATTTTCATAATCTCAGAGGCGACCTGCTGGGAGGGGTAACTGCCGCAGTGGTTGCCCTGCCATTAGCACTGGCGTTTGGTGTCTCTTCCGGGGCCGGTGCTATCGCGGGTCTTTACGGTGCTATTTTTGTCGGGTTGTTTGCGGCGTTGTTTGGTGGAACCCCCAGTCAGGTATCCGGCCCGACAGGCCCCATGACCGTCGTTATGTCCTCGGTATTTACCCAGTTTGTTGCTCTGGATCCGCAAAGCGGGCCGTTATTTGCATTTACGGTTGTGATGCTGGGGGGCTTGTTGCAGATGTTGTTTGGTCTGCTGAAACTGGGCCGGTATGTCACCCTGGTACCGTTTCCGGTGATCTCTGGTTTTATGTCGGGTATCGGGATCATCATTATCCTGCTTCAACTGGGGCCTATGTTTGGTTTTCCTTCATCAGCGAGTGCAGCTGAAGCCCTGCGACAGATACCCCATTATCTCGCGGCAGCCGATCCAGCAGCGTTACTGCTTGGTTCTATAACGCTGGCTATCGTGTTGTTTTGCCCGAAAAAACTGGCCCGTATTATTCCACCAACGCTGTTGGCTCTGATCATCGGTACCCTGGTGTACCAGTTGTTTCATGGTCATACCGATCTGGCGGTGATTGGTCATATACCCACCGGTATTCCTCAGCTGCAGATCCCCCGGTTTTCGATGGAAATTCTGTCTGACATGTTATTTGCGGCGATGATGCTGGCAGTGTTGGGATCAATTGATTCGCTTCTTACTTCACTGGTGGCGGACAATATGACTAAAACCCAGCATGATTCAGACCGTGAGCTGATCGGGCAGGGCATTGGCAATATGGTCGCCGGATTGTTCGGTGGCTTGCCGGGCGCCGGAGCAACCATGCGTACCGTGGTGAACATAAAAGCCGGGGGCATGACGCCAATTGCGGGTTGTTTTCATGCGTTCGTACTGATCTGTGTCGTTCTGGGGGCGGCGCCCCTGGCAGAAACGATTCCCCATGCGGTGCTGGCGGGTATCCTTATCAAGGTGGGGCTGGATATCATTGACTGGCGCTTTCTGGCCCGGCTGCCCCGGGCGCCCCTTTTTGTGGCCTGCCTGATGGTGCTGGTGCTGGTATTGACGGTAATGGTCGACCTGGTGACCGCAGTCTTTGCTGGGGTATTTATTGCCAACGTGGTGACGGTTAAGCGGCTGGCTGATAATCAGCTGGACAGTATCCGGTTGATTGACAGTGTTGCTGGAGATGATGAGGGGCTGAGTAAACGGGAGCGTAAATTGCTTGCTGAGACCCGTGGACGGGTGCTTCTGTATCAGTTTGATGGTCCGGTCAGTTATGCCGCAGCAAAAGGCCTGGCTGCTAAACTGCAGGGGCGGAACCCTCATGATGCTTTATTACTTGATTTTAGCCGGGTACCGCTGATCGATGTTTCTACCGCGCTGGCAATTGAGGATATGATTATCGATGCCCAACAGTTAGGCCGGGATGTTCATATTATCGGCCTTAATCCGATTGTTAAGGATATCCTCAGCCGCTTGAAAATTCTCGGTTTGATTCCACAGAGTTCCTGCCATGAGACCCGCAGCCAGGCATTGGCAAGCGCATATGCCATGGTGTTCAGTGACGAAATTAACTCAGGCTCAGGCTAATAAGGTGCTGGAAGGGGGTAAGTGCCTGTCTGAAATCGGTTTGTCGATCTGCTTCCAGCGTGGCGGTTAGCATAAAGGTTTCGCCAAAACTGCGTTCACAGTTGCGTAGCTGAAACTGGCTTACCAGGTGCTCTAACTCTCCGGTAAGGTGATAGGGGGCTGAGAGACTGATAGCGACAGTAGCCACCACTGCAACAGTGGGAAGCTCGTGCAGCCCCTGTTGTACCGCTTGTGAGTAGGCCCGCGCCAGCCCTCCGGTACCCAGTTTGATGCCACCGAAATAGCGGGTGACAACCGCACAGATATTGCCCAGATCACTGTGTTGCAACACGTTCAGCATGGGCTGACCAGCGGTTCCTTTGGGTTCACCATCATCGCTACAGTTCCATTGGTGGACATCTTCAGGTTGGCCTGCGATATAGGCCCAGCAATGGTGGTTGGCTTTAGGGTGGCTGTGGCGCACTGAGCCGATGAAGCGCAGCGCATCATCCCGGTTATCAACTGGCTGGACATCACAGATAAAACGGCTTTTGCGAATCTCCAGCTCGACGCTATGTTGCCGGGCCGGGCGTCTATAATCCATCAGTTAACGCTCATAAAACAACGCTCATCGATACAGTAGAAGCGACTACAGCTTAGGAGGCTGGTATCCCTGCCAAAGGCGGATACTTCTGAACCAGCTGTACTGCCTGAATAATCGATCGAGATCTGACTCCAGCTCTTTCATATTGATTTGCTGATTAGTCGGGGTGTCCAGCAGCATCAGTTCAATTTCAACAGAGTCCCTACGGTAATATAGGGCCAGACGGCTGATTCCAAGCTCGGGATGGCCAGCCTGTTCTAATAGCTCCCACAATACCCCGCTGATCTCGGTACGTACCGGCAGGTTGGTTGAGTTGTCAAACTCCTCTTCATCATCGTAAGTATCGATATGAAAGATGATATGGCCAATATCTTCAAACTTCTTCATCAACCTTAAGACTACTTTATCGCCGATATAATGACCTTCTGAGGCGCTCAGGTGGGGAGCGACCTGCAGGTGCATCTCCAGCAGGCTCTGACTGCCCATGCTGCGGCTTTTGAAACTGTGCACGCTGAGAATGCCTTCAACCTGCATAATGACATCGGTATAGGCCTGGGTCTGTTCTTCCGGTAGGGCCGTATCCACCAGCTCAAGGATACTTTTCCAGGTCAGGTCCCAGCCCACCTTGGCAATAATTGCTGCCACGCCGACCGCCGCTACAGCATCGAGCCAGGCCATTCCCGCCATTGCCCCGGCAACACCAAAAAAAACAACGATAGAGGAGAAGGCATCGGTACGACTATGCCAGGCGTTGGCAATAATCAGATCGGATTTGATCCGTTTACCAACGGCCAGGGTGTAACGGAAGATAGCTTCTTTAGCTAAAACCGAGATCGCAGCAATCAGCAGAGCAGGCCACTCTGGCAGCTGCACAACATCAGCACGGATAAGGGTAAGCAAACTTTCATAGGCCATTGCCCCGGCAACAGCGATGAGGATACAACCCAGGATGACCGTACCGATGGTTTCGAATCGGGCATGTCCCCAGGGGTGCTCTTCATCGGGCTCCTCATGGGAGTATCTGATGATCCAGACCACCAGAAAGTCGGTCAGCAGATCAGACAGCGAGTGGATACCATCGGCGATCAGCGCGCTGGAGTGAGATAGCATACCGAAAACAATTTTCAGCACACCCAGAATGGTATCAATAACCGAACCGATAATGGTAATACGCTGAGCCTGAGACTGATTACTTCGTGTTTCTAGCATGAGTAAAAAAGAGTCCGATTCTTTGAGAGGGCAATATGGTAAGTGGAACTGAATCAATTGACCAGATGAAAGCCACTTTTTCTAATTTTTTTTACCACTGGTGGGTTGACTTTTATCTGTCACAGCAACGACGCTGAATTGACACTTATCTTGGATAAGTATCAGAAAGTATCCGTTTGATCCAGATCAATTAACTATAACTCATTGAAATATAACAATAAAAACATCTGGTCAAAAAATAACCATATTATGCGGATCGGTGAAACGCCGGGTCATCTGGGGGGGTAATTTCAGGGTACCCACAACGTTATCCACAGCTTATGTGGGTAGATTGGGATAGCCCTTTAGTTCTCTGTTCTCTGGCGGTTGTCTTAGGCTTCTCCCCGTCCTACTATAGCGCTCTTTAAATGTGTCTGATGGAGTGATCCTGAATGGAAGGTGGCAATGCACTTTCACTGTTATTACCGGTTGCTCTGTTTATTATTATGCTGGGCATGGGGCTGACATTAAAACCCTCTGATTTTGTATCGTTGCGATATCGGCCGCTGGCTATCATCGCCGGTGTGGTGCTGCAGCTTCTGTTTCTGCCGTTGCTGGCCTGGCTGGTGGTGACCGCGTTGGCGCTGCCGGTGACGCTGGCGGCGGGGTTACTGATCGTCTCTTTTGCGCCGGGTGGAGCCACTTCGAATATGATCAGTTATCTGTGTCGCGCGGATACTGCATTGTCAATTTCGTTGACTGCGATCACCAGTCTGATCATCCCTTTTACACTTCCCTGGCTGACCTGGTTCACGCTCGAACATCTGCTAGGGCATGGTGTGATGGTAGAGTTGCCACTGTTAAGCACTATTATGAAACTGGTTATAGTAACCCTGTTGCCCGTGGCGATTGGCGTGTTTATACATCAGCGCTGGCCGCATACCTGTGCGCGGTTGCAACGGCCAGTAAAGATACTCTCTCTGGTGTTTATGTGTGTGGTAGTGGTGATGATCAGCTGGGCTAATCGGTCAGTGTTACCACAACTCTTGCCGGTTCTGAGTCCGGCGATTATCCTGCTGGCCAGCAGTGCGATGCTGCTGGCGGTGCTGATCGCCCGCTACTTGCTACGCTTGAATACAGAAACGGCGCTGACGCTGGGTATTGAAACAGGGATTCAGAATGCCGGTACCGCATTGATGGTTACCAGCGCCATACTGCAACAACCTGAGATGTCTCTGGCGGTGCTGCTGTATGGCATTCTGATGCAGATACCGGCGGTGTTGCTGGTGCTCTGGCGCAACAGTCCGGCAAGCTTGCGTGCGGCTTTAGTCAATGCCGAGTAGCTTATGGGTCTGCAGGCTTAGTTTCCATTGAGGATTAGCCAGGCAGTAACGGATGCTGTCCTGGGTGTTCATGCGCTGCAGTGGCCCATCCATCGCCTGCAGGTAAAAATGGCTAAACTGCAGCTGTGCAAACTGTTCCGGCTGGGCCAGGGGTTGGGGGTAAACCAGCTTTAGTTCATCACCACTGAGTTGCACCAGTGCTGCATCCGCCTTCGGGCTGACACAGATCCAGTCGACCTCTTCCGGAACCGGCAGGGTGCCATTGGTTTCTACAGCGACTTCGAAGCCCTGCTGATGCAGCGCTTCGATCAGTTCTGCGTCAAGTTGCAGCAGTGGTTCGCCACCGGTACAGACGACATAAGGGGTTCCCTGATGCGCTTCGGGGGTATCGGGCCAGAAGCTTTTTACCTTCTGCGCCAGGGCTTCAGCTGACTTGAATTTACCACCATTCTGACCATCGGTGCCGATAAAATCGGTATCACAGAAATCGCACACCGCTTTACTGCGATCCTGCTCCCGGCCGGACCAGAGGTTGCAGCCGGTAAAACGACAGAAAACCGCAGGGCGGCCAGCTTGTGCACCTTCACCCTGGAGGGTGTAGAAAATCTCTTTTACGCTGTAACTTTTACTCACGGAAGGGTCCTGATTTGCTGGATGGGCGTAGTCTACACAGTGACCAGCATAGTTCAAATAGTAAGCCTGATAATCGCTTTAAATAGTAAGCGTCATCTTTGATTAAGCGGCTACCGGTTACAAAATAACAGCGGCGGATGGGGGGCTGATCGGTCGATAAAAAAACCGGACAGCTGTCCGGTTTTCAGTGCTGCACCCGGGGTCAGTATCAGGGCCGCTGTGCTTCGCCGCCAAACGCTTCGGTGAGTGCCGGAATCAGACGGGTCAGCTCCAGAGACATCTGGACAAACTCGGCATCAAACTGGGCAAATGCTTCATCGGGGCTGTCCTGGTCGAGTTTCTCTTTCAACTGATCCGACAGCTTAATTCGTTTAATGCACAGATCATCCTGAAGAATAAAGTTAAGGCTTTCCTGCCATTCGAGGGATAGTTTCACCACCCGCTTACCGGCCTCCAGATGATGACGGATCTCGTCACTATCAAGATCCTGGCCTTTGCAACGGATGACACCGGTTTCCACCGCACTGTCGCGGAGTTCGCATTCGTCCATTGGCTCCAGGCCTGCGAAGCGGCCCTCAGGGTGCTCCAGCCAGCCAGACATGACTGCAGAGGGGGATTGGTTAACATCGGGAAGAACGACCGGCAGAGAGCCTAACAGGCTGCGCAGATGGCTGAGCAGTTCTTCCGCCCGCTTGTGGCTGCTGGCATCGACAATCAAAAGGTTCTGTTGCGGGGCGATCAGTGCCCAGGTTGTCTGAAACTTGCTGAATGCCCGGGGCAACAGATCCAGTACGATCTCATCTTTGAGCTGATCCTTCTCTTTTTTATAGACTTTACGTGCCTGTTCCTCTTCGATCAGTTTGACCCGGTTATCCAGTTGCTGACGAATGACCTGGGAGGGGATGATCTTATCCTCTTTTTGTGCCGCGATGAGCATATAGCCGTTACCCGCATGCACCAGCATATCGGACAGACCACTGCTGGGGCTGACCCAGCCAAAGCGGCTGAGTTCCTGACTGCCACATGGGGTAAAGGCTTTCTCACTGAGTTTCTCTTCAAGGGCTTCGGGGGTATATGTGAACGGCTGTGTAAAACGGTAAAAGATGGCATTTTTGAACCACATAAGATAAGCCCTTAATAACAGATAAAAAAAGAGTGGCTATTGTAAAGAGATAAACGAGCGGCGAACAGGATTGATCTGCAGATTGAGTGGGTAAACATTATGAGAGATCAGACAGGGGAGGCTGGGGAAACCCGGAAAAAGTTCCCCCGGTGACGCATCAGAGGCCTTCGTATGCCAGCAGGGTGTACACTGGAATACCGCTTTGCTGGATCAGCTCAGAGCCTTTCAGATCGGGCAGGTCGATCAGTGCAGCGGCTTCATAAACCTCAGCGCCCAGCTCTTTGATGATGGTGCTGGCCGCCAGAATGGTGCCGCCAGTAGCGATCAGGTCATCGAAGATTACTACTTTGTCGCCTGCTGCGACGGCATCAACCTGCATCTCAACCGCAGCAGTACCATACTCAAGGGCATATTCGCGGTGGATGGTTTGGCCGGGTAGTTTGCCTTTTTTGCGCACCAGTACCAGAGGGATGTTTAACTGGTAGGCGATAATGGAGCCAAACAGAAAGCCGCGGGCATCGATACAGGCGATATGGGTAATCTCAGTACCAATGTAACGCTGAATGAAGGCGTCGGCGATCATCCGCAACGCCTTAGGGTCTTTAAACAGTGGGGTGATATCTCTGAACATTACCCCGGGTTCTGGCCAGTCCGGAATCGTGCGCATAACGGACTTGATATAACATTCATCGAAACTCATCAGTAGTACCTTAAAACTGTGGGGCTATAAAAATAATACCCGCAGCAGGCGGGTATTTTTCAATTCTGACCGGGATCAGGTGTGTGGACAGCTTTTCTCATCGCATGGCTGCATATCCTGAGACTCGCCGGACAGACTGTAGATCTCTTCCAGGTTGCTCAATTCGATCTCTTTTCCGTCCACCCGAACCAGCTCCATTTTCTGGAAGCGGGTAAAGATACGGCTAACGGTCTCGACCGCCAGGCCGAGGTAGTTACCGATCTCATTGCGTGACATTGACAGGCGGAAGTGGGTTGCTGAGTATCCCCGTGCTTTGAAACGGGTTGAGAGTTTTACCAGGAAGGTGGCGACACGCTGCTCAGCATTTTTCTTGCTTAACAGCAGCATCATCTGCTGATCGTCACGGATCTCTTTACTCAGGGTACGCAGAATCTGACGACGCAGCTCGGGCATCTGCCCGGATAGCTCATCGAGTCGTTCAAACGGTATTTCACATACAGTGGTGGTTTCCAGCATCTTCGCGGACACGGGATATTGCTCACTGTCAAAACCACTCATACCAACCATTTCACCAGGGAAGTAGAAGCCGGTGATCTGCTCTTCGCCTTCGTTGGTGAGGGTATATGTTTTAATGGTGCCCGCACGGATGGCGTAAACGGATGAGAATGGTTCGCCCTGATGAAACAGGTGTTCACCTTTCTTCAATGGCCTGCTTTTATCAATAATATCGTCCAGCCGGTCCATCTCTGTCATGTTCAGGGACACGGGTAAACATAACGAACTCAGGCTGCATGTGCTGCAATGAACCTGCCTTAAGCTGTGTAGTTTCCCTTCAGATGCCTTATGGTTGCCCATAACTATGTCCTGTTTTCGTTGTATTAATAGACTTTGCTTGCCGTTGATTATCTACTAAATCACAGGCAGGGTGAAGTATTTCCCGAATCAAATGATTCGGGAAAACCCTTTTGTCGGTTGCTGTTTAGGAATATAAGCGTCAAATGCCATACATATCCGGCGGATCAGCAGGCGTCCCGCCGGGGTGACTTCGATGCTGTTTTCGCTGAGTCTGACCAGGCCGTCTCCGGTAAATCGCTCCAGTTCCTGTAACTCTTCCGCAAAATACTCAGAAAAATTGATACCAAACTGCTGTTCTATATCGGCCATATGCAGTTGGAAGTGGCAGATTAGCTGGGTGATGACCGCCCGGCGGATGCGGTCATCCAGGGTCAGAGTAACACCGCGTTTGATAGCAAAGTAATGATCGTCAACCGCGCCGGTGTAGGCGCCCAGGTCGTGCTCATTCTGATAATAAACATCGCCGATCTGACTAATTGATGAGACCCCCATCGCCACCAGATCACAATCGCTGTGGGTGGTATATCCCTGGAAGTTACGGTGTAGTTTGCCGTTCTGCTGTGCCAGTGCCAGCTCGTCATCGGGTTTGGCAAAGTGATCCATACCGATATAAACATAGCCTGCATCACACAGCTTGTTGATGGTGGTTTCCAGAATCGCCAGCTTGGTTTCCGGGCTGGGAAGATCTTCCGCTTTGATATGGCTCTGGGAGCGGAAGCGATCTGGCATATGGGCATAGTTGAAGACGGAAAGCCGGTCCGGACTTAGCTCAATAATGCTGTCCAGTGTTTTAACGAAACTGTCGAGGGTTTGGTGAGGCAGGCCGTAGATCAGGTCGATGTTGATGGAGCGGAAACCCAGACGACGGGCCTCATGGAGCACATCGGCGATCTCTTCAACGGGCTGAACCCGGTTGACCGCCTGCTGTACTTTCAGCTCGATATCCTGTACGCCAAAACTTACCCGGTTGAAACCAATATCACGCAGCACTTTGAGCTTTTCATGATCCACTTCACGTGGGTCGATTTCGATAGAGTAGTCACCGGAATCGTCATCTAATAGTTTGAAGTTTTCCCGCAATTTCTGCATCAGTTCAATCATCTGCTCATTGCTGATGAAGGTTGGTGTGCCACCACCAAAGTGGAGCTGTTCAACAGTACGGTTATCTGCATACCAGTCAGACAGCTGCGCCATCTCTTTATACAGGGTGTCGAGGTAGGGCTGCGCTTTTCTACGGTTGCGGGTGATCACCTTATTACAAGCACAGTAATAACAAACATGCGCACAGAAAGGGATATGAACATAGAGCGATAGTGGTGCGTTATGGTCAGCGGTTTGCTGCCCGGTGCTTACCAGGTCGGCAGCAGACAGTTCAGGGTCGAACTGTATCGCAGTAGGGTAAGAGGTGTATCGGGGACCGGACAGATCATAGCGGCGGATCAGATCTAGATCCCATTTAATCAGATTATTCTGCTTCACAACATTTCTCACTTATACTGCAAAGGGACGATTATAGTGATTTTGTTCGTCCCAGTATTGATGTTTATCAAGCCAGACTTAAACCCAACCCCTGCCAGGGAATGGTATACAGGCCGAAGAGTACAATCAGTAGCCCGGCAATCGTCTGCGCTTTGCGGTTTTTTAGCAGTGCCTGTACCTGGTTTGCCAGCAATCCGGTTGCCAGCATCGCCGGTACGGTTCCCAGGCCAAAGCAGGCCATCAGCAGGGCGGATGTTCTCCAGTTGCTGGCGGTGGCGCTCCAAATCAGAGTGCTGTAGACCAGGCCGCAGGGCAGCCAGCCCCACAGGGCACCAAGTGCCATCGCTTGTAACGGGTTTTGTACTGGCAGGAGTTTACGGCTTAGGGGCTGAACATAGCGCCACAGTCGGTTTCCCTGCTTTTCCAGATAGGCCAGTGCCTTCCAGATCTGCGCCACATAGAGTCCCATCAGGATAAGGATTACACCGGCCAGACTGCGCAAAAACAGGGCGACATCCGGTGATCGGATCAGCCAGCCGATGCTGCCTAACAGAGCGCCTGCCAGAGTATAACTGGCGATACGGCCAACATTAAACCCCAGTAAAAGCACTGTCGGGTGCTGGTTTTTACGGTCTATCCCCATGGCCACAGCACTGGATATTCCACCGCACATGCCGAGGCAATGAGCGCTGCCCAGTAATCCTAAAAGTAGTGCAGTAAAGACTGAAAGTGGTTCTGTCATTGCTTTTCAGGTGGCTGGGTAATAGGTTTAGGCTGTTTGGCTTCGTCGGGGATGAGGTGTTCATCATCGTCATAGAGGATGCTGTGGGCTGGCGATTCCAGATCATCGAGCTGACCATTGTTGACCGACCAGAAAAAACCCCAGATCGCAATCCCGGCGAGAATAATAGCAATAGGAATAAGCAGGTAGATAATCGACATAGCAGTGCTTCACTCAGGTTGTTGTAGCTATTCTAACCGATCGGAGCGATCAAGTTTAGTTAAACGCAGCGCATTACCTACCACCACAAGGGAGCTGGCAGACATGCCGATGGCGGCCATCCAGGGGGCGATCATACCTGCAGCGGCCAGAGGCAGTGCAATCAGGTTGTACAAAATGGCCCAGCCGAGGTTCTGGCGGATGTTAGCCCGGGTGCGTTTAGCCAGACGTAGCGCTTGCGGCAGGCGCATCAGTTCGCCAGATATGAGCACCGCATCGGCGTTGGTTTTGGCCAGATCGGTCGCAGACCCCATGGCGATAGATGTCTGAGCCCCTGCCAGTACCGGTATATCATTAATACCGTCTCCAACCATGACCAGCTGAGCACCGCTATCCTGTAACTGTTGAATATGCTGTAGCTTTTGTTCCGGGCTGACGCCAGAGATAACTGTGTCGATCTTTAACTGCCGGGCGATATGATCCACGGCAGCGGAGCTGTCACCGGTGAGCATCTGCACCTCAAGCCCCATTTTTTGCAGTTGCTGCACCATCGTTGAAGCCTGCTTCCGGGCCGGGTCATTAAGGCCGAACCAGGCCAGGGGCTCGGCTTCGCTGGCGAGCAGCAGCCATTGTCCCTGGCTGTCCGGTGCGTCTTCGAAATCCAGTAATGTCCCGCAGAACTGACTGGCGAAGCGGGGCTTGCCAATGAAAAAGCGCTTGCCTGCAACATACCCCTCGAGTCCCAGGCCAACATGATTCTGCAGTTGCTCAGCGGCTGTTACCTTATCCAGGTGACTGGCCCGGTGGAACGCTCTTGCAATCGGGTGTTCTGAATGGGCCTCCAATGAAGCCGCAATATCCAAACAGGCCTGAATACTCAGATCAGCAAGTGGGAGGGTGCTTTGCAGTGACAGGTTACCCTCGGTGAGGGTGCCGGTTTTATCGAAGACGATATGGGTTGCCTTTGCCAGACTCTCTAATACATGCCCACGGGTGATCAGCAGACCATGCTGGCGTAATGTGCCGGTGGCTGCGGTCAGTGCTGTTGGCGTTGCCAGTGACAGGGCGCATGGGCAGGTGATCACCAAGACGGAAAGGGTAACCCAGAAAGCATGGCCTGGATCTATCTGCCACCAAACCACGGCAACGGTGGCGGCGATAATCAGCACTGCAGTGACAAAATAACCGGAGACGGTATCAGCCAGCCGGGCAACCTTAGGTTTCTCTTCGTGCGCCCGTTCCAGTAAGCGGACGATGGATGACAGCTGTGAACTGGCACCAACCTGCGTCACTTCGAGATCTATCGGGTTCTCAACATTGATGGTTCCGCCGACCACCCGGTCTCCTGCGTGTTTGGTTAACGGCAGGTATTCGCCGGTCAGTGCGGATTCATCAATGCTGCTACTGCCTTTAAGAATCACACCGTCTGCTGGAATCGTGTGGCCCGGTTTAACCAGAATATGATCGCCCTGTTGCAGTTCATTGGCGGCGACAATTCTCTCCCCCTCATCAGTATAAAGGGTCGCGCTGGCAGGCAGAAGGTTGAGTAGCGCGTTGCCCGCTTTTCCAGTTCGGTGGCGCGCCTTCATTTCGAGGAAACGGCCGATCAGCAGGAAGAAGGTAAACATACTGACCGAATCGTAGTAGACCTCACCGCTGGCGGTTACGGTTGCCCATATGCTGGCGATGTAAGCGCCACCGATGGCGATTGAGACTGGCAGGTCCATGGTCAGATGGCGGGTGCGCAGGTCTCGCAGGGCTGCCTGAAAGAAAGGTCTGGAGGCGTAAAACACCACTGGCGTTGCTAATACCAGGCTGGCCCAGCGAATGAAGTTCTCATAATTGGCTTCGAGGCTAGCCCCTGCACCGGTATAGAGTGCTACGGCAAGCATCATTATCTGCATTGTAAAGACCCCGGCGATGCCGAGTCTGCGCATCGCACGTTTGGTCTCCTGCTCCAGTAATTGCTCCTCTTTGTCGGGATGATAGGGGTGGCCCTGATAGCCGATGCTATGCATCGCGATAAAGATTTCGCTCAGCTTGATGCGGTCGTTGTCCCACTGCACGCGGGCGCGGTGATTGGTCAGGTTGACACTGGCTAAGACAACGCCATCGAGAGCACGGATGTGATGTTCCAGCAACCAGACGCAGGCGGCGCAGGTAATTCCTTCTATCACCAGCGTCGCTTGGCGGGTGCCGTCAGGCAGCTCAGCAACAAAATGTTTTTGCACACTACTGTGATCATAAAGCTCGAACTCTGCCCGTAGCTGTTCGTTTGCACTGATCGATTCGGGGGAGGTTGCCTCTGCAGTACGATGTTTATAGTAGTTTTCCAGGCCGCCATCAGCAATCACCTGGGCCACCGCCTGACAACCGGGACAGCACATCTGGCGTGGTTGTCCCGCGATAATGGTGAAAAACTGGCTGCCGGTGGGGATGTCGAGGCCGCAGTGATAGCAGCCCTGACGTTCGTTCAGGTTACCTTCAGAGGCATTCATCACAGCTTACTGATTACCAAATAAAAAACTTTGCTGGTCGTAAGGGGGTTCAACTTCCTTGATCAACTGCCACTGTTTATCGGCCGGGCTGATGATCAGTTTCCGGTTGCCGTTGAGAGTTGTTTGTAACTCACCGACATAGTGACCGGGTTTTAACTGGCGCAGCGTGGTTGTTATATCCAGACTGGCTTTGGTTGGGTGACCAATGGTGAGCTGCAGCTGTCCTGGCAACGGTTCATTTTTTGAACTGCTAAGCTCAAGATTAATATCACCGGTGATAGTGTCAAAGCGTAGCGTCGCACTCAGGCCGAGCCTGGCCGCTGCTTCTTTCAGACGGTTATCTTCATGAAACGATTTAGCCTTCTTCGTGTATTCTTCCAGCACCACGCCATCATTAGTGACGATCGAAGCGGTGATGTACACACTGGAGTAAAGTACCGTGGCAATTAACGGGGCGATAATAAACCACAGCCAGGGTTGTTTATACCAGGGGCCGATAGGTTGCTCAGTCATATGTTTCCTTAAAAAGAAATAGCTGCTCGGAAGTCAATCCGGCAGCTATTCTAACTCAGTCAAATGGGGGAGGGTAGGTTTAACGCTTTGCCGGACCGATAAAGCGGTTATCCTCTTCCACCAGAATGCCCTTATCATCCAGTGCCTGAACGCGGAAGGTAATATCGTAGTTCGGACGCTCAAGGAAGCGAGGGTCAGCTTGCAGACTGATGGGGTGATCCAGCAGTTCGCCAGAACGGATCAGCACCTCACTGTCTCCTGCCATTGTAATCCCTTCTACACCACTTACTTCGATGCTAAAGCGATGGTCAGTCTGTGACTTATTGGCTAGTTTGAGAGTATAAACGTTTTCGATCATGCCGTTTGATGCTTCAACATAAAGTTGACCCCGGTCACGGATAATATCCACTTCAAGAGGCACGCGGTTATAAAGGGTAACGCTGAAAGCGATAAACATAGCGCAGATGGCAATAAAGTAACCGATCAAGCGTGGCCGCAGGATATGGGTTTGCCCCCCGTTCAGAGCGTGCTCAGTGGTATAGCGAACCAGGCCGCGCTCATAACCCATGCGGTCCATAATATCGTCACAGACGTCGACACAGGCGCCGCAGGCAACGCACTCATATTGCAGTCCATCACGGATATCGATGCCAACCGGGCAAACATGGACACAGTTATCGCAGTCGATACAGTCGCCCAGACCTTCGGCTTTATAGTCGACCCCTTTCTTACGCTTGCCACGATTTTCGCCGCGGATATTGTCGTAGGAGATAATCAGAGTGTCCTGATCAAACATAACGCTCTGGAAGCGGGCGTATGGACACATATAGATACAGACTTGTTCGCGCATCCAGCCAGCATTGGCATAGGTAGCTACTGTGAGAAAGCCGATCCACCAGGTTTCCCATGGGCCCAGATTCCAGGAAAACACTGCGGGTGCCAGTTCGCGAATTGGGGTGAAGTAACCGACAAATGCGATAGCCGAGGCGGCTGCGATAAACAGCCAGATCGCATGTTTGGCTGCCTTACGGGCGATTTTTTCACCGCTCCAGCCGGCTTTATCCATCCGCATTCTTTGATTGCGGTCGCCCTCTGTGATCCGTTCAGCCCAGATAAAGAACCAGGTCCAGACGAATTGAGGACAAGCATAGCCACACCACAGACGGCCAGCGAATACGGTGACGAAGAAGAGGGTGAACGCAAGAATAATCAGCAACCAGGAGAGCAGCATAAAATCCTGGGGCCAGAAGGTGAAACCAAATACATGGAATTGTCGGCTTGGCAGATCAAATAAAACAGCCTGATGACCATCCCATTGAATCCAGGAAAAACCGTAAAACATTACCAGCATCATAAAGCCGGATATTGTGCGAAAGTTCTTAAAGAACCCTTTGTAGTACTTTACATAGATGTGTTCCCGTTTGGCATAAAGATCGAAGTTCTCATCGCCTTTATTGCTTTTTGGGGTCACGTCCTTTACTGGTATTTGATTCATACCATTCCTCACCATCAAGTAGTCGAAATACCAACACCAAAACCATCAGATATAAGGTTTATTAGTGAATTTGAATATTATACGCAGTTTGAGGCAGTAGTTAAGCTGCGGTGAAAAAAAAGGCGATATGATTTTCACCATATCGCCTTTTTCATTGATCTGAACCTTACTTGTTAGAAAGGCTGTACACGTAAGCGGCGATCAGAGTGATCTTGTCATCGCTTAGCAGATCTTTGTGTGCTGGCATAACGCCGTTACGACCGGTACGGATGGTGTGGCTGATCTGCTCGAAAGAGCCGCCATACAACCAGGTGTTGTCGGTCAGGTTTGGTGCGCCCAGAGCCTGGGTTCCCTTACCATCAGCGCCGTGACATGCAGTACACAGAGCCTGGAACTGTTGCTTACCGCGAGCGGCCATCTCTGCATCGTGCTCTGCACCGCTCAGTGACAATACATAGCTTGCCACATCACGAACACCTTCTTCACCCAGTACTGAACCCCAGGCTGGCATTGCACCCTGGCGACCATTGGTGATTGTCTGCTTAATAGTGGCAGGTGCGCCACCGTACAGCCAGTCACCGTCAGTCAGGTTAGGGAAGCCGTGTGCACCGGCACCGGTAGCGCCGTGACACAGAGAGCAGTTGTTAGCAAACATCCGCTGACCGATTTTCAGACCATCAGGCTGGTTCTGCAGATCTTCAACAGACATCGCTGCGTATTTTGCAAATACAGGTTTGTACACCTCTTCAGCATGTGCCATCTCTTCTTCGTACTGACCTACAGAGGTCCAGCCGTAAAAGCCTTTTACGTTAGCCAGACCGTAGAGGCCGAGATAGGCGATACCAAAGATAACGGTAGCCACAAACATCTGAAACCACCAACCCGGAAGTGGGTTGTCATACTCTTCGATACCATCAAAAGAATGTCCCAGAGTTTCCTCTGTCGCTTCCTTGTGTGGTTCGCTCTTACGCGTGGCAAGCAGTAACCAGGAACAACCCAGAATAACTGCCAGGGTAATTGCCCATACCCATGCGTTCCAAAAAGCACTCATCTTTCATTTCTCCCGTTATTGGTCATATCAGCACTTGCAGAGTCTTCACTGGCAGGGCTTTCATCCTCGTCAGCGAAGGGTAGTTGTGATGCATCCTCAAATCTTTTTCGGTTACCCGGTAATAACACCCAGATAAACAGCCCGATAAAGGTGATTATCATCACTGCTGGCAGATAGGGACCATAAACTTCGTAGCTCACTCGAATTACCGCTTGTTGGTATATTGAGAGTGGGTTTTACCAAGTGCCTGTAGGTATGAAACCAGGGCGTCAATTTCTGCCTTGCCTTCTACCTGCTCACGAGCCTTACTAGCATCTTCCTCGGTGTATGGAACACCCAGTTTAGCCAGAACTTGCATCTTGGCAGCCGTATCCGCACCAGACAGTTTGTTTTCAAACAGCCATGGATAAGCGGGCATCTTGGACTCCGGTACTACATCACGCGGGTTGTACAGGTGCGCGCGGTGCCAGTCATTACTGTAACGTCCACCTACACGGGCCAGGTCAGGACCGGTACGTTTTGAACCCCACAGGAACGGGTGTTCCCAGACGAATTCATTGGCAGTTGAGTAGTGACCGTAACGCTCGGTTTCTGCACGGAAAGGACGGATCTGCTGTGAGTGACATACATAGCAGCCCTCACGGATGTAGATGTCCCGGCCTTCCAGTTCCAGCGGAGTATAGGTGCGCAGACCTTCAATCGGCTTGGTAGTCGCATTAGCGAAGAACAGAGGTACGATTTCAGCAAGACCACCGCCACTGATTACCAGGATAATCAGCAGGATCATCAGGCCAATGTTCTTTTCAATCGTTTCATGTTTGATCATTTTCTATGCTCCTATCCTTAAGCTGTCTGTGCAGACGCATCAGCTGCAGGAGCTGTGCTGTCTTTACGAACAGTCTGCCATACGTTGTATGCCATCAGGAGCATGCCGGTCAGGAAGAATGCACCACCCAGAGCACGAACGAAGAAGCCCCAGTGGCCTGCTTCAAGTGCTTCAACGAAGCTGTAAGTCAGGGTGCCGTCCTCGTTAACTGCACGCCACATCAGACCCTGCAGGATACCGTTTACCCACATAGAGCAGATGTACAGAACTGTGCCGATAGTTGCCAGCCAGAAGTGGGTGTTGATCAGACCAACACTGGCCATCTGTGTTTTACCCCAGAGTTTAGGGATCATGTGGTAAACAGCACCGATAGAGATCATAGCAACCCAGCCCAGAGCGCCCGCATGTACGTGACCGATAGTCCAGTCAGTGTAATGAGACAGAGCGTTTACGGTCTTGATAGACATCATCGGACCTTCAAAGGTAGACATACCGTAGAAGGACAGAGAAACCACCAGGAAGCGCAGGATAGGGTCAGTACGCAGCTTGTGCCATGCACCAGACAGAGTCATCATACCGTTGATCATACCACCCCAGGATGGTGCCAGCAGGATCAGAGACATCACCATACCCAGCGTCTGAGCGAAGTCAGGCAGAGAGGTGTAGTGCAGGTGGTGACCACCAGCCCACATGTAGGTTGCGATCAGAGCCCAGAAGTGAACGACAGACAGACGGTACGAGTAGATTGGACGTTCAGCCTGCTTCGGTACGAAGTAGTACATCATGCCCAGGAAGCCCGCAGTCAGGAAGAAACCTACCGCGTTGTGGCCATACCACCACTGAACCATTGCATCAACAGCACCTGGATATACAGAGTAGGACTTGAACAGAGTAACAGGCATCGCTGCGCTGTTAACAATGTGCAGTACTGCAACTGTCAGGATAAATGCCATATAGAACCAGTTACCCACGTAGATGTGAGATGTTTTACGCATCTTCACAGTACCCAGGAACACGATAGCGTAGGCAACCCAGACAACAGTGATCAGCAGGTCGATTGGCCATTCCAGCTCGGCATACTCTTTAGACTGAGTAAAGCCCAGTGGCAGGGTAATCGCTGCGCTCAGAATAACCAGTTGCCAGCCCCAGAAAGTAAAGGCAGCCAGTTTGTCAGAGATCAGACGGGTTTGGCTCGTACGCTGTACGACGTAGTAAGAGGTTGCGAACAGTGCGCTGCCTCCGAATGCAAAGATAACTGCGTTGGTGTGCAACGGACGCAAGCGACCGTAAGTCAACCAGGCAGTATCAAAGTTTAGTGCAGGCCATACTAACTGGGATGCGATTAACACGCCCACGGCCATTCCGACGATGCCCCATACCACTGTCATGATGGCGAATTGACGCACCACCTTGTAATTGTAGGTTGGGTGTTCAGCTGCTGTGCTCATATCAGGCTCTCATCAACAAGCTATTAGAAAGGTTTAGAAAGTAAATTTCCGCTGGCTATTATGTGGAAACAGCGGCCACATTTCAATGCGTCAACGGTATTAGTTGCGACATAGTGCCGCAGTTTAAAATGGGGAAAATAGCGTGATTTTAAAAAAATATTTGTTTGTATTAATCTTATAACTTATTGAATCTAAATAATTATATTGGTTATGTTGTTTTTGAATATGCTTATGTGTAATGGCCTTTAGTAGCGTTTTTGGTAAAGGTTGACGCAGATCAAGCCAGTATCAAAAGTTACTAATTTGTCTTTTGTTGATGTGGATCAAGCAGTATTTGGCGCATAATCTGCCGCATTTTTGATCAGGAGTGAAGTAATGATTGTTGAAGGCAGGGCAGAAAAGGGGCGTATTTTACTGGCCCATGGTGCCGGTGCGCCGATGGATAGTCTGTTTATGAATCAGATTGCCCGTGGAATTGCGGCTGGCGGATTTGAAGTTGTCAGGTTTGAGTTTCCCTATATGCAACAGCGGCGAGTGGATGGTAAAAAGCGTCCTCCAGACCGTCAGCCGAAACTACTGGACTATTTTACTCAACAGATAGAGCAGTTTTGTCAGGATGGTCAGCCACTCTGGCTGGCAGGTAAGTCAATGGGTGGGCGGATGGCGACAATGCTGACAGAACATCCCGCCGTGGCAGGCTGTTTAGTCTACGGCTATCCCTTTTATGCCCCGGGTAAGCAGGATTCCCCGAGAATTGAACATCTGCTCTCTGTTACTAAACCGGTACATATATTCCAGGGAAGTCGTGATGCAATGGGCCGAAAAGAGGTGGTTGAGGCATACAGACTCGCGCCTGCAGTACAGCTGCACTGGCTCGATGATGGTGACCACGACCTTAAACCCAGAAAAATATCCGGAATTACTCAGGACGAACATATCGCTGATGCAGTAGAATCCTCGCTTCGAATTATTAACAGTCAGTTGTGAGGTAGCGCCCTGTGAATCACCTTTTACTCTATTGTCGTCCGGGCTTCGAAAAAGAGTGTGCGGCCGAAGTACGTGAGTTGTGTGAGCAACAGGGTATCTATGGTTACTGTAAGCTTGAAGAAAACAGCGGTTACGCTCTGTTTGTCAGCCATCAGCCGGATGGGGCTTCCCTCGCCCTGGAAACCCTGCGGTTTCATGACCTTATCTTCACCCGTCAATGGATTGCTTGTCTGCCAATCGTCGAGGGTATTGATACTGAAGATCGGATTGGTTCCTTAATTGGGCCGGTGAGTGGCTTGCCAGAGTGCGGTGAGCTGTGGGTTGAGCCTGCCGACACTACCGAGGGGCGTGAAATGCAGCGCTTCTGTAACAGTTTTGGCTCAGCGTTCAGTCAGGTGTTGCGCAAAAAAGAGATTCTGCAGCGCAAGGCGGCCCACCGGATGCATATTTTTGCTCTTACAGGGAGCAGCTTCTATATCGGTTACGCACCGCTGGCTAACTCAGCACCCTGGCCGATGGGCATTATGCGGCTGAAATTTCCCAATCAGGCCCCCAGCCGTTCCACTCTGAAGCTTGAAGAGGCGTGGCACTGGTTTATACCTGACAATCAGTGGCATCAGTATATCAGTAGTGGCAAACGTGCGGTCGACCTGGGGGCCGCGCCCGGTGGCTGGACCTGGCAGTTGGTCAATCAGAATATGTTTGTCACGGCGATTGATAACGGTCCGATGGCTGAATCACTGATGGAGACCGGACAGGTGAAACATCTGATGGAGGATGCCTTCACCTATCAACCGCATAAAGCGTTTGACTGGATGGTGTGCGATATTGTTGATAAACCAACCCGGGTGATAAAGCTGATGACGCAGTGGCTGGTGGAGGGCTGGTGTCGTGAAACCATTTTTAACCTTAAGCTGCCAATGAAACAGCGTTACCCTGAGGTGAAAAGTTGTCTGGAATATCTGCAAAACGCCTTAAGCGATGCCGGAATTCGCTATCAGATCGCCGCTAAGCATCTCTATCACGACCGCGAAGAGATTACTGTACATGTCCGGCTGCTGGATTATCAGGGCTAGCGGGCGGATCGTTTCATCCGTGTGGCCAGACCCTCGGCTTTTTTAGCGGAGGGCCCGTTGGCGTAGCTTCCTTCTGATGCGGTTTAGTGTTCCAGAATGGTTATTTTCTCTTCTGCTTCGAGCATCGGCATGATCGCTTCCATGATCTGCTTACGCTCTTCAGAGAGATGCCAGCGCTGCCAGTCTTGTATCGTACGAAAGGTTGCCATGACCACCCGGTGGTTAGGACTATTCACATTTTTGAGGGATTCTCCTGAGATAAAACCATGGGCTTGCATCGCTAGCTGTAAGGTATTGCGTGCAGCTTTCTCGTAGTGTTCTGCCAGACCGTCGGCAATATGGCGTTCAATCAGTACTCGAATCATCTTTGCTCTCCGCTAACTGAATAAATTTATTCTTATTTATTTCAATATAATAGCACTGTTGAAGCGGGTAAAATGTTATCAGATAAAAAGATGGGTTTTTCTATACCTCTGAATTTGCGACAATATGTCTCCTGATGTAGTCGAGGTGGAGTAGATGGTTGAAGTTAAAGCGGATCAGGAAATGGATGCGACAGGTCTGTTCTGTCCGGAACCGGTTATGCTGTTGCACAACAAAGTACGGGAAATGGCGATTGGTGAGGTGTTGCATTTAACCGCAACAGACCCATCCACTCAGCGTGATGTACCAAAATTCTGTACCTTTCTGGGCCATGAACTGATTGACCAGAAAGTAGAAGATGATCGTTTTTTTTACCTGATTCGTAAAGGTGAGTAGTCTGCCTATTCCGCGTCAGGTATGAGTGTTTTTAAACAGGCCCGGTGGGCCGATAGATAAATGGTTGAGAGAAACTTACTGTGACAGCAACAGATACTACGGATAAATCAAAATCCCGTACCCGCTCAAAAAATCGGGCAGCTAACCAGGCAGCGTTACAGTTGCTGTGCGATGCTTATCCGGAGGTTTTCAATCGCGAAAATATGCGGCCGTTGAAAATCGGGATACAGGAGGATCTGGTTGCTGATGAAAAATTGGCGAAGAATAAGATCAAACGGGCGCTGGCTTCCTATGTGCGCTCACCCTACTATTTTCGCAGTCTGAAAGAGGGGGCTGAGCGGATCGGTCTGGATGGTCAGCCGGCGGGTACTGTTACTGAGTCTGAAGCTGAGCATGCCAAGCAGCAGTTGAAAGAGATCAATAAGCTGCGACAGCAGAAACAGCAGGAAGCAAAGGTACAGCAAAAAGTTAAGGAGAAGGAAGAGCGCCTTAACAGCAAGCTGGAGATGTTGCTGACTAAGCGTGGTTAATCACGTTTAGTATAAAAAAACCGCCAGCAGGCGGTTTTTTTATCACTCAGCATTTTGCTGTCGCCAGGCTCAGAGCTGTTCAGGCTTGCCGTGAATCCATCCCTGGGAGCCGTCAACTTCGAGCTGCCGCAGAGCCTCTAGCTGGGTATCATGCTCCACATGCTCCGCATAGGCTTTGATATCCAGGCTGTGAGCGACAGTCACCAGACTTCTGACAAAGAAGCGGTCTTCGGCACTGCTGTCCAGCTCCCGGATTAATGAGCCATCTATCTTGATGTAATCAGGATGTACGGTGTACAGATAGCTGAAGCCTGCCGGGTTGATGCCGAAGTTATCGACGCCGAACTGAACCCCCGCCTGTTTTAGTTGGTCACGGAAAAGTGCAACCTGGCTAAGGTTATTCAGCACTGAGGTCTCATTGATCTCTATACAGAGCCGATCGACGCCAGAAACCTTTTCTGCCGCGCTGATAAGCCATTCACAGAAGGTGATATCCCGGACAGAGTCATTACTCAGATTTACCCCGAGGCGCATATCCGGATTATTTTGCAGTAGCTTTATGGCCGATTGTAGCACCGACCTGTCCAGGGCTGACATCAGATTTAACTGTTTCACCACGCTGATAAATTCACCGGCCATGCAGGGTTGGTTGTCCTGATTGAGAATACGCGCGTAGAGCTCCTGATGGATGATCTCCTGGTTATCTGATAGCTGTTTTACCGGCTGAGACTGTAAGAAAATATCGCCCCGGCTGATGGTTGCGCTCACATGCTGGTGCCAGTTATTTTGAGCTTCACTCGTGTCGTTGCTCTGGCAGTAGATGGTTGCGTTTTCTTGGCGTGCTTTATCAGTTGCTTTGCGAGCGTTGGCCAGTAGTTCTTTGGAGTTGCTTTGCTCTGAATAGGCAGATGCGCCAAGGAAGAAAACCTTGTTTTCAGGTGTGTCGCTCAACCGGCTATAGGTGTCCTTAAGGTTGTCAGCCAGCTTGCTCAGCTCTCTCTGGAGCTGATCCGGGTCGGTAATGTCACTGAGCAGAACAAACTCTGAAATACTGATACGCCCGATCACCGGTTCATCCGTCATTCGCGACAGTGTTTTGAGCTGATCGGCGCAGGCACGAATAAAGTTATTGGTCTTCTCCATACCAAGCTGAGTATTAAGCTGCTGCAGATCGACTATTTGCAGGTGAATCAGGTTGCCCTGACCAAAATCCTTGCGATAATCGATGCGTTCGTTCAGTTGAGTAAAGGTTGCGCGCTGGTTGGCCACCCCGGTGAGATCATCCTGATAGGCAGTGCGGCGTATCTCTTCGATGTTCTTCGCCTGTTCGTCGAACATGGTGCGTACCCGGCGAACCATCATATTCATTGCCAACACCACCTGCTTTAACTCGCGGGTGCCGGGTATGCGGCTCTGTTCGATATACTTTTGTTGCGACAGGGCCATCGCCTGTTCTTCGACCCCCTTCAGCGGGTTAAGTATGTAACGCATCAGCAAGCTGATAAAAAACATGCTGAAAAGGGCAAGGACAACAAACCAGACAAAGGTGTTCTCGGTTCCCCGCCATAACTGTTCGTATGCGTAGCCTGCGCGGCTCTGAACGAAAATAGAACCGACTTTCTGCCACTGGCTGGTGATCTCCCGGGTCATCTCCGGTGGGGTGATTTCCACCAGGTGGATAAACCATTTAGGGACATTGTCGCTGATCTGAGCATCGGTATTTTTGATAAACAGCGGTTGGTTTTCTGCATCAACTACGCGGATCTGTTGATAGAAACCGCTGTCAAAAATTGCATTTACCGTGGTTTCAATCGCAGCGGTATCCCGTTCGGCCATATAGGGGGCCAGATAGAGTCCGAGGTGGGTCGCGGTATCCTGTCCGTGGGACTCAAGTTGATGGATGAGCATCTCTTTGGAGCTATCTGACATCAGATATACCGTGCCAGACGCCAATCCGATCAGCACGGCTAAAACGGCGGCCATTAACTGATTAACGATAGACATGTTTGCTTCCTCATCTGCTTATTTATCAGGATTAGAAATCCTGCTTCTCCATTCGTGATTGAAGTTGTACCCAGGGCTTCAGCTGATCCGACGTACCTACGAGTGTACTGCGGCGACCTTTTTTCGATAGCCAGAGGTTATCGCCGTTAAAACTGTAGACGTGTTGCAGGTCCGGGCGCCGGTTTGCGGGTTTTATTTCGGCTATCAGATTATCCAGTATCAGCGGTGTTGACTGGGGGGTGGCATAGTAGGTTAACACCATATGTGCCTGATTGAGCCGCAGTGCCTTAACATAGGCGATACTGAGTTTTTCTATCGGGATACCGACCTGCCGCAGGGTATAGTATTTGGCGATAGAGAAGTCTTCACAATCGCCTCCGTTGGTGATCAGAAATTCAACCGGGCTGGCCCAATAATCTTTTTGGTGCCAGTGGATGATATCATCGACAAACTCCATCTGATTGAAAAAACGGTTCACCCGGTGAAGTTTTTCATCTTCGTCGAGGTCGCTGATCTCTTTGATCAGGTTCTGCCAGCTTTGCAGCCGCCGTTCGGCCATCTCACCATACTTCTGCCCCAGTTTTTTAATCTGGGCGTCAGACATCAGCACGCTGAACTCAGGAGCGGCGATGAGTGTATAGGTGAGTGATAACAAAATCAGACCTATAAGCAATCCCAGGCTGGATGACAACCGGCCTGCAGAAGCGTTTCTGGGTCTGTACTGGATATCTCTGGACACGGTTAACCGTTTAAAAAATAAAGAGTAACTTTATTGTTTCACAGCTGCGATGACAACACCTGTGTTATTTACTCAAAATGGTGTTTGCCAGGAAGCTAACTGCCGGGCATCAGGTTGCACTGACTGAGCAGGCGCTGCCAGGCCTTTGTATGGCGGTCTCTTGCTTGGGTGTAGTTTTGCCAGAGAGGGGCGTCGGTGGCGATAATCTGCGCCTGATAACCGAGCATAGCATCGGGAATATCGCTAAAGTTAAGCAGCAGTCGACGGTTGAGTGCCAGCCACTCCCGGCCTTCCCGGTCGACTCTGGCCATATAGGGCTGCAGTTCGCCTGCATAGTATTTGTTGAACACATTTTTCACTATCAATGCTTTGGGTGTTGCTTGTTTATTGAAACAGAGTGGGCGTTGCCCGAGTCTCTGTTCAATCACCCCGGCGGTGTGATTGAGGGTGTAGGTGATCAGATACAGAGATCGCAGCCAGCGACTACCGAATCGCAGGGTGGAAAGTGCCTGGTAATGGGGTTCCAGCTGGTCAAGATAGTCCGGTTCTGTCCAGGTTGTCTGATGGGGATTGATCTTGTTGTTCAGGGCGGCAATACGGTTGAAAATCAGCATCGCCTGGCGGCTCTGGCTGAAACCGTCATCATCGGTCAGCGGTAGTGGCGGTTCAGAGCGAGAGAAATTTCGCTCTATCGCCTCGCTGGTAAAGATACCGTTCCACAATGCTGCTTCAAAGTTAGCCTTTTTTATACGAAAAATTTCATCGACCTGCTGGAGTAGTTCAGGATCCGCGTTTGTTTGAGCCAGTGTTTGCTGACACTGGCCCAGCCGGAAGAGCAATCTGATCTCATACACCATCTGCCGGGAGGGCTGCATCACCTTTCCCAAGGAGCTGTTGCGCTCGGCGATCAGATTAAGGAGCTGGCAGTGACGCAGGTTAAGCACCTCAATCAACCCCTGTCGCAGATCGGTGACTGGCTGAATCCGTTCTCTCCGCAGAGGATAGGGGGGCAATGCTAGCGGTATATCAAGTTCCAGCTCTGCATCACTATCCAGACTGTTAGCAACGCGGTTACTGTAGCGCTCCAGCATCGACTCTGCCGGGCGCTGATCGCAGCCTTGCAGCAGCATCAGCGCCAGCAGAAAACTCAGGAGTTGGTGGGGATATCGCATTGTCGTTTAATCTGTCGGTAACGCAGTAACAACAGTGTAGCACCGACACTCAGACCCGCTATCATCCCCAGCCAGAAGCCTTTTGCGCCGCAGGCGGGAACGATAAGGTCAGTGAGGCCGAGAATATATCCCAGGGGTAAGCCGATCAGCCAGTAGGCGGTGAATACAATCAGCAGCGGCAATGTGGTGTCTTTGTGCCCCCTTAAGATGCCTGCACTGGCCACCTGAAGGGCATCCGGTATCTGAAAAATAGCGGCAATCAGCAGCAGGCTACTTGCCAGTTTTATTATTTCGCCATCGCTACTGTAGAGTGAGGCGATCTGCATGGACAGCAGGGCGATCAGTGAGCAGGAGATAACCGAACTGCAGCAGACGATAGCATATCCGCTAATTGCAGTAGTTCTTGCGGCAGCAGGGTCTTTGCGGCCAACGCACTGACCGATGCGAATGGTGAGCGCCATGGCGATGCTCAGGGGGATCATAAACACCATGCCGGTAAAACTCAGGGTTATCTGGTGGGCAGCAATGACATTTTCACCCAGGCGGGCAATCAGCAGGGCGATCACGGTAAACATACTGACTTCGATCAGCAGAGTGATGCCAATAGGCACACCGATTCTCAGAATGCTGAAAAAGTATTTTGCTCTGGGCCGCGGTGGAGTGATGAGTTTCAATCTGCGAAAGTGGCGCGAGTAATGCAGATAGCCGCCAGCAGTTAATGCCATAATCCACATCACTATGGTGGTCGCCCAGCCGCAGCCGACACCACCCAGTTCAGGAAACCCAAGTTTGCCATAAATCAGTAGGTAGTTAAGGGGGATATTGCAGAACAGGGCAAACAGACCAATCTTCATCAATGGCTGGGTTTTCCCCAGCCCCTCTGAATAGCTACGGGCTGTCTGGTAAAGTATCATGCCTGGCACCCCCCAGGAGAGGGCGTCGAGATAGCTGAGGGTTTTCTGTTTCAGGCTGCCGCTGACCTGCATCAGGTCGAGAATTGGAGCCATGCTTCGCAGTATCAACCAGGCGGCCACACCGGCAATGAGGGCGATCAGGACGCCCTGATGAAAGATCAGCCGGGTTCTGCGTAACTGATTACTGCCAGCATGGTTGGCTACCATCGGTGTGAGTGCCATCAGAAGACCGCCCAGGGAGATTACCACGGGCAGCCAGATGCCTGAGCCTAAAGCAACTGCGGCAAGGTCCTCTGCGCTATAACGGGCCGCCATCAGCGTATCAACAAACCCCATCGCGGCTTGTGACAGCTCAGCAATCAGGATTGGAATCGCCAGGGCAAGAATATGGCGGCTTTCACGAACGGAGGGTAACGTTCGGTTTATCACAGTGGTATGGCTCAAAGGAGTGCTTCTAAAGAGGTCAATTTAAAATGATGGCTTCAGGGCTATCCGGTATCCGGTGGTGGCCAGGCAGCAGGAAATAAAAAAGCCGGGACACAGGCCCCGGCTTATTATCGGTGGTTATGGAAATTAGTCAACGCGACTTGCAACATAACGCCCGGGAGCCGGTTCAATAACCTTGAATTCAGCATTGCCCAGCTCTTTGGGAGCATCGACTTTTTTACCGGCCTTCGGTTTCAGCCATTTAGACCAGTTTGGCCACCAGCTGCCCTCCTGGCGTTCAGCGGTTTCCAGCCAGTGATCCGGACCCTGGCCCAGTTCACCACCGGTCCAGTAGTTACGACGGTTCTTAGACGCGGGGTTAATAACTCCGGCAACGTGACCGCTGGCTCCCAGTACGAATTCGATCTTGCCCTGCATCATCTCAGTACCTTTGAAAGTACCTTTCCATGGCGCAATGTGGTCTTCGATTGTCGAGAGGAAGTAAACCGGAATCGTGATATCGCGCAGATCGATTGATTCGCCGCAGATCGTCAGACCACCCGGTTGTGCCAGTTTATTGTTGATGTACATCTCATTAATGTAGAAGTTATACATCTTCGCTGGCAGGTTGGTTGAGTCTGAGTTCCAGTAAAGGATATCAAATGGGGCCGGGTTCTGACCTTTAAGGTAGTTGTTGACGACATATGACCATACCAGGTCGTTTGAGCGCAGCATGTTGAATGCTGTTGCCAGATTACGACCATTCAGCAGGCCTTCGTCATCGACTTTCTGGGTCAGCTGTTTGACTTGCTGCTCATCGATGAAGACGCTCAGATCACCTGGGTCAGTGAAGTCTGTCAGTGTGGTGAGGAAGGTTGCTGAGGCAACAGATTCATCCTTGCGTTTAGCCATAACCGCCAGAGTAGAGGCCAGAATCGTGCCGCCGATACACCATGAAACGCAGTTGATCTTGTCCTGACTGGTGATTTTCTTTACCGCGTCAATTGCTTTCAGAGTGCCGTTTTCAACATAGTCATCCCAGGCCAGTTCGCGCTGCTCAACGGTAGGGTTAACCCAGGAAACCAGAAATACGGTTTGGCCCTGATCTACACAGTACTTAACGTATGAGTTATGTTCCTGCAGATCCATGATGTAAAACTTGTTGATGCAGGGAGGCACGATCAGCATTGGCCGGCTGTATACCTGCTCGGTCGAAGGCTCATACTGAATAAGTTGCAGCATTTCATTTTCGAAAACCACTGACCCTTTCGATGTCGCTATGTTTTCACCGAGGGTGAAAGCACTCTCATCTGTCATGGTGATGCGGCCTTTCTCCACATCCCCCAGTAGATTCTGCAGCCCATCAACCAGACTTTGTCCCTTGGTTTCCAGTGCCTGTTGTAAAACTTCCGGGTTTGTCAGCGCAAAGTTGGTTGGTGACATCGCGTCAGTATACTGCTGAGTATAAAATTCCAGTTTTTTCTGCTCGCTGTCGCTAAGTTTTGCGTTTGCAGCCATGTCGTTCAGCAGGTTAGAAGTCAGCAGGTAGGACTGTTTAATATAGGAAAAAACCGGGTTCTGGCTCCACTCTTCAGCCGCAAAGCGGCGGTCGCCTTTTTGTGGTTCAGCGATCGGTTTTTCGACCGCCTTGCCTGTCAGGATGTTCTGCCACAGGTTAATTTGTGCCTGTTGATAGTCAGTAATAGCACGTACCCAAACGGATGGGTCTTCAAAAGAGCGTGCAGCAAGTTCGGTCCAGGACTGGGTGAATTTTTTGAACAGATCGTCACTGTTACCCTGAGAATACATCTCCAGAACTTTTTTGCTTTCCTGATTCAGATAATTGATAAATTCTTGCGGGTTAGAGAGCATGTTGCTGTTGTTTTCCATAAAACTGCCTTCTTTCTGAAGCCTACCTGGGTAAGCGGTGCCAAGTTCTGTGGTGGGCTACCGCAAATGGATAAACGGCTATAGTTTTTATAACTGCTTGGATCGCCATGGGACTGGTTCTGAACCCGGAATAAAATGACTAATGCTCCAGCAGAGACCCTGAGCATAGACAACTTGATGCGGCGCAGCAAGTCTCAATTGCACTAGTTTTGCACTACTTTAGTCAGGTTTAGCGGGTTTCAGGTTAGTGTTGGCCGCAACGGTAACATCGTTATGTTGCAGTATTTTGTCACTGCTCAAAATCGCCTGAACTCAGAGGCCGGTTATCTTGTTGCGAATTCAGACGCACCTCCCGGGTTTCTCGGTTGCGGTGAGGGCGGGCACCGGCGTAATCCGGAGTTTCGCTAAGTACGGGGGTAAATAGGGTATAATCGTTTTTTCAGATTGAGAATGTGTAATTCGCTATTGCGATAAGGAGGCTTAATGCGTCAGCTTCTGCTTATGAGCAGTGTCGGCTGTCATCTGTGTGACATGGCTGTTGAGGTGCTTATTGGTAGTCTCGATCCACATCAGCATCAGTTAGATGAGGTTGATATCGCTTATGATGATCAATTAATGGAGCGGTATGCACTGCTGATTCCGGTGCTGGTGGATGAGGTCAGTGGGGCAGAATTACGCTGGCCATTCGACCCTGAGACCGTCGGCCGTTTTGTCGCAGAGCTTTAACCCTGTCGCTGGTTAAAACGGAACAGCCGTTGGCAGTTTTCTTCGGTCTGCCGGGCTAGCACCTGTGGATCATCGTTGCGCGCCAGTGCCGCCTGTTCAAGTATGTGTGGAAGATAGCGCGGAAGGTTGCGACGACTTTTCGGCTTAGGCCTCAGGGTGCGGGGTAGCAGGTAGGGGGCATCTGTTTCCAGCAACAGACGGTTAGCCGGAATCTCTTTTAGCAGCTTAAAAAGCTCTGTGCCTCTGCGTTCATCACAGATCCAGCCGGTGATACCGATATAGAGGTCGAGATCAAGATAGTTGTACAGCTCTTCGCGGGTGCCGGTAAAACAATGCGCGACGCCACCGTTAAACTCCCCTTTGACAGAGCGCAGCATCTCAATCTGCTGTGTATGCGCATCCCGTTCATGCAGAAACAGTGGTAGCTGCGAGTCAGATGCCAGCTCAAGCTGTTGCTCAAATGCCCATATCTGTTGTTCGGGGGTAGAAAAGTTGCGGTTAAAATCCAGCCCTGTTTCCCCGACAGCACAAACCTCTGGGCATTTAAGTAAAGCGGCCAGTGTATTGCGCATGGCAGGGGTAAACTCTTTGCTGTAGTGGGGGTGAACTCCGACGGTGCAAAACAGCTGATGGGGGTATTGCTGGCAAAGGCTGATCGCCTGTTGGCTTTCTGCGGCGTTGGTTCCGGTGACCAGCATCCGCGTAACCCCTGCAGCGGCAGCGTTCTGTATAACCGCCTGGCGATCTGAATCAAACGCGCTGTCAGTCAGGTTAATACCGATATCTGTCAGCGAGTAACGCTGGCTATTGATAACCGCTTCTGTCATTACTGGGTTGTTTTGTGATTAAGGCGGATATAATCCCGCAACTGTTCTGCCTGAGTTGCCCCGGTAGAGTTTTGCAGGGCCAGGCGAAACGCTGTTTCTCCTTCCAGAATATGTGAAGGCTGTCCTGCCAGCGTGCGATAAACTGCATGGTAGGCCATTACGTTCATGACATAGCGACGGGTTTCGTTAAAGGGAATGGTTTCTATCCAGATATCGACTGGCAGTTCTCCCCGTTGCTTCAGCCACTGCTTCACCCGGTGTGGGCCAGCGTTGTAGGCGGCTGTTGCGTAGATCTGGTTGTTGTTGAACTGCTCCTGCATCTCAGCCAGATACGCTACACCCAGATTGATATTGGTTTTCGGGAGGTAGAGGTCACTGGTGTCCTTGTAAGGGATAGCGTTATGTTTTGCCGTTAACTGAGCAGTCTTTGGCATCAGTTGCATCAGTCCCCGGGCACCGACATGAGAGCGTGCCCGGGGTTGATAGGCGCTTTCCTGGCGTGCAATCGCCCGGGCCCAGTTGGTGTCTATGTTGTATTTGCCTGCCAGTTCAGAGAAGATTTCTGAGTAGGGCATGGGGAAGCGTAACGCTATATCATCCCAGTATTTTGCCTTGGCAACGCCGATAATAGCCATATTGTGCCAGCCCCAGCGATGCAGCACGGTGGCGGCAATACGAAGCTGCTCAGCATCAAAATCCCGGGTTAACTGGTTCCATTCGCGCCGCGCCAGATAGCGCTCATCCAGCTGATAAAGTTCATGCATCCGGATCATAGCCGGACTATTGGCAAGCAGTATCACGTCCTGTTCAGCTACCTTATTTTGTTCTGGATTCAGGCGAAAGCCCGTTTGCAGGGTGCGTGCGGCCAGCAGACCATAATAGCTTCGCTGTGTGCTGAGATTGACAAAAGCATCGGAATAGGCGGGTTTCAGTCCCTCTATATGGCTTGCCGATAAAGCTTTCCAATAGATCCAGCGTTCATCCTGCTGAGTTTCAGCGGGCAGTTGATTGATGAGCTGGTGAACCTTTTTCCAGTTGAGACTGGTCAGCGCAAGCATGATGCGGCGCTCCTGAATCTCTTCATCAACAGGGGTGTTCAGCTGTTTTAGCAGTGTGTCGGTTTGCTTATCCGGCAAGTTGGCGACACGGCGGGCAAGTGTTCGGTTAAGCTTTTGCGCATCGTCCGGGTTAAATGTTAGCTTCGAACGGATCTTAAGCCATGTCTGAGCCGCCGCCTGGGGGCTTTTTCGCGAAAGACGGTCGATGCCATAAAGGTAGGTCGATTGACTGGCGATGTTATCACCTGGCAGATACTTAGAATTCTGAGCCAGAGAGGGATTTTTGCTCACCTCGAAGAAGCGTTCAGTCGCACGCTTCTGCTGCTTATCTTTTATGTAACGTGTCAGATAGTGTGCCAGCTTGAGATTGTTGTTATCCACTGCTTTCCAGAAGCGCTGGTAAGCAAGCTTACTGGAGGGAGCATGATATTTGCCTATCCAGTGGTCAAAAACAGGATCACAGGCATTCGAAATAGAGTGACCCACACTCCATAAGCGGTCTATCCCCTTGACGGCAAGGCGGGACTGTCCGGTTTGCAACAGGGCGTTTCGATAGTGACACTCATATTGTTCACTGTTAACGCCAGCAGCCTCATAGGCTGTAATGTAGTGCTTCCAGCGCTGGTTGGATGCCAGATAATCGAGCCATTTTTGCTGTAGTGGATACACTGTAGGCAGGGTTTGGTACTGTTCGGCGTACAGATCTATGTGATGCTGAGTAACGCTGTCGAAGTTGTGTTCTAACTCTTGTTGTTCCAGATAGGGATATAAAGGGTAGGAGGTTAACCCGGATTTAAACTGATAAAACTGTTCGAGGTCATCATCCTTCAGCGCTTTAAGGGCCTGCTCATAGTGCAGACGTGGCGCAGCCGTGCGATCTGCAACAGCGGTTGTCACTATCGCTGAGTCTGCCATCGCAGTGTTGAGTGTGCCCATGAAACCTGTACAGAGAAAAAAACTGCAAAGAATCCGGGGGAGTTGGGTCGAACTCAGTTTATAAAGCATATATCCCTATTTCAGTAGTCACTGTTATCCAATCATAGCGGCAATGGTGCCGAAAATTCGAGCGAAATTTCTACCGATTTGGGTAAATATGCCGGGTTATCGATATATCTTTATGATCTTTAAAGGGAACTGTAAATATATTTTCTTTGCGTAACACCGCCCGATGGTTTTTCTGTAGAATATGCGGCCAACGTTTTTAGTGGATTTAAGCATGGCTCTGATCAGACTTGATAAGGTCTCCGTCGCATTTGGCGATAAACAACTGCTCGATCACGTCGACTTTCAGCTGGATAAAGGTGAAAGGGTCGCTTTGGTGGGGATTAATGGCGCGGGTAAGTCTACCCTGTTGAAAGTACTGGCACGCCATCAGGCAACTGATGATGGTGATATTTGGCAAGATGGTGGCGCGCGGGTCGCTGAGCTTTCGCAGATGTTACCTGCTGCTGACGATCGCAAAGTCAGGGATGTGGTAGCCTCCGGTTGTGCTGAAACTGTTGATCTGCTGAACCGCTATGAAGCGCTTGCCATGAGTCATAGTGATACCGATATGGCTGAGCTGGAACGGTTGCAGCACCGGATAGAGCTGGTTGATGGCTGGCATTTAGAACAGAAAATCCAGCAGGTACTTGAGCGTCTGGAGCTGGATGGTGAGCAGCTGATGTCTGCTCTGTCTGGTGGCTGGAGGCGACGGGCGGCTTTGGGGGCAGCGCTGGTTCAGTCCCCGGATATCCTGTTGCTGGACGAGCCGACCAACCATCTGGACATCGAAACCATTGAGTGGTTAGAAAAGCAGATTATGGAGTTTCGCGGTGGCGTACTGTTTATCTCTCACGACCGCTCGCTGGTTGAGCGGCTGGCCACCCGCATCGTCGAGCTTGATCGTGGTCATCTGACCTCTTTTCCGGGTAACTACTCTGCGTATCTGACGCAGAAAGAGAAGTTGTTGGAAGAGGAGGAGCGCCATAATGCCCTGTTTGACAAGCGTCTGGCTGAAGAAGAGAAGTGGATTCGTCAGGGGATTAAGGCCCGCAGAACCCGTAATGAGGGTCGGGTGAGGGCACTGAAAGATTTGCGGGTTGAACGTTCGCAACGTCGGGAGCTGCAGGGTAAGGCAAAGTTTCAGGTTGAACAGGCTGATCGCTCTGGCAAGATCGTGATCGAACTGGAAAATGTGAGTCATGGCTATAACGCAAAGGCGGTGATCAGTGAGCTGACACTGTCGGTACAACGGGGCGATCGTATCGGTTTGATTGGTCCTAATGGCGTCGGTAAAAGTACGCTGTTAAAAGTGCTGTTAGGGCAGCTGAAACCTGATCAGGGTGAGGTTAAACTCGGTACTAGTCTTAATATCGCGTATTTTGATCAGTTGCGGGGTAGCCTGAACCCAGAGAAAACGATTATTGATAATATCTCTGAAGGTCGGGAAAGCATCGTTATCAATGGTAAATCACGTCATATTATCAGCTATCTGAGTGACTTCCTGTTCTCTCCTGAGCGGGCTCGTACACCGGTTAAAGCGTTATCTGGTGGCGAATGTAACCGTGTTATGCTGGCTAAGCTGTTTAGTCAGCCGTCAAATCTGCTGGTGCTGGATGAGCCAACCAACGACCTTGATATCGAGACGTTGGAGCTGCTGGAAGAGATCCTGTTGGAGTATAAGGGAACCCTGTTACTGGTCAGTCATGACCGGGCGTTTCTGGATAATGTGGTGACCTCTACTCTGGTTTTTGAAGGGGAGGGCCGGATTCAGGAGTATGTTGGTGGCTACCAGGACTGGCTGCGCCAGCGGCCCCAGATTGCAGCGATGAGCACCCCCAAAACAGCTGCTAAACCTGCGGCGGCTCCGCTTGAAACAGCAAAGGCGGAACCCCCGAAGAAAAAGCTCAGTTATAAGCTGCAACGGGAGCTGGATCTCTTGCCGGGGCAGTTAGAGCAACTGGAAGCTGAGATTGAGCAGTTACATGCTGAAACCGGTGCGGCTGATTTTTATGCCGGGGATCGCGATCATGTTTCTGCCAGGCTGGCTGCGCTGCAGACTAAGGAGACCGAGCTTGAAGCGCTGATGGAGCGCTGGGTGGAATTAGAGGCGATGATCTAAGGCTAACGGGCATTCAGAAGAATGCCCGTGTGCTGTATCTGAGGCAGAGGTGAGCCTTTATGCCTCGGCTTTGACTCTGATCGCCAGAACGTCGCATTTAGCGCCGTGGAGAATGCCGTTTGCTGTTGATCCCAGTAGCAGTGCCAGGCCGTGACGGCCATGGCTGCCAACCATGATCAGGTCGCAGCCCTGTTCCTCTGCGACCCGATGGATCTCTGTCTCAGTATGGCCGGAGACGACATGGCACTGTTTTACCTGATAATCCAGTTGTTTGCAGTAACGGGTCATTTTGTTCTGCGCGTGTTCATCCAATTGTGCCTGAATGGTTGTCAGATCCATGGGAACATCACCACCATAAGCAAAACTCAGGGGCTCTATAACGTGAATCAGTGACAACTCTGCGTTGGTGCATTCAGCCAGTTGTTTTACTTTGCCGATTAGTTGATCAGATTCCTCTGATAGATCGGTGGCCACTAAAATGTGTTTGTATAGGGACATGGGAATATCTCCTTTTGATTCCTAGTTATGAGAGTAGCATACACCCGCCGGTTTTGAATCTGACCGGAGTCAATTTGGGTAGTCGAGGATAGTATATGAAGTGGGCTATTATTGTTCTTATTATGATGTCTTTGTTGGGCTCGATGATGTGGGTGATGCCCAGTCCCCGACAACGGTTTTTAGCAAAGCTAAGGCAGCAGGCTTCCCGCCAGGGATTTCAGGTGCAGATAGTCCGGCTAACACCGCCCCGAGCCGCCGGACAGGTTAAGCCTGAGGTGTTGACGGCGACTGCGTATCGGTTACCGCGTTATAACCTGGAAAAAAAGCATCGGGAAAATTTTAATGAGTGGCAGGTTTTTCGCCAGACAGCGGTTGCTGATGAGGGATTGCCAGAGGGGTGGTGCTGGGGTATCGGCGAGCGTAGTCTTAATGCGGCGCAACTGGGCATGCTGAATGATTTGATTGCGCAGCTGCCAGAGGGTGTTTCATCTGTTGAGTCGACGCCCGTCCATATCTCTCTGTATTGGAATGAAAAGGGTGATGAGATGATACTGGAGCAGTTCAAAACACTGCTTAAGCCCTTTATTGATGAACAGTTCTAGAGGCAGGTTATGACACTCAAAAGCGGTTTCTACCGGCACTATAAAGGCGCTGAATATGAGGTGCTTCACCTGGCCCGGCACTCAGAAACGGAAGAGTGGCTGGTGGTTTATCGCCCTTGTTATGGTGATCGGGCGATCTGGGTTCGTCCTCTGCTGATGTTCACAGAACAGGTGGCGACTGCTGATGGGGCGATGGTGCCGCGATTTGAATTTCTTCGCGCCAGCGACAACCTCTAGTTGTGCTCCTCTTTGCCTTCTTTCTGAGTCAGCTGATCCAGTGATGCTGCCAGGTTTCCCGTCGCCATGGCGCTGCTGGGGCGTGCCTTGTTGAGTAGCTCTCTGATTTTGTCGATATAGTCCTGTTTCTGCTTTTGTGGCACGTTGGCCCTGGCAATCATCGCTTTAGCATGTTTGTAGTGGGACATCGCAATCAGCTTGTCATCCCGGTCGAGATAGTAATTGCCCTGATTTATGTGCGCATCGACAAAGACGCACACGTGCAGCCAGTAAAGATCATGTTGAAACTGCTTGGCCCGGGATACACTGAGTTTGCCAAGCTGAGCCATTTCAATACAGAGTTTTTCTGCGTACTGGATGTGAATTTGAGCTTTTTTCAGAGCCCGGTCATTATTAAATCCACCAGGTACCGCGATGACCCTGTCGGCGCTCTCTTTCTGTGCGCTGATATCCTGCAGCAGGTCGGAGTCCGGTGCAAGTGTCGAAATCTCTTCGATCATGCTGACGATATAGCCACTTAGCGCGTCGGAAATTTCAGAACGACAGTTTGCCTCCTTCAGGACGGCAAGGGTTTCCAGTGCTTCTCCAGACTTCTGGTTCAGCTCTCTTAATCGCTTGGAACGGTACTCCTGCTGCTGCTCTCTGGTAGAAAAAAAATTGTTGACCAGTAGTGCAATGAGACCGATGGCAATTAAAGAAAAAAGAAAAATCAGGTTGTCTTGCAACATATTCTCAGGTAGTTGTAATTAAGTAACAGGCTGATATTGGCGGCAGCATACTGTATTTAAGCTACCAGAAACATCCCTTTATTAGCCAATACTCTTGATCAATTAGCGTGTTTTTTTTGGCAGAAGCTTGACCCTGCTGGTTACAGCCCTTATATATGCACGCTGTTTTGTATTGTCACCTTGTCCTTTAAGGATTGTATTTATATGGGAAAGTCCCTAGTTATTGTTGAGTCACCTGCAAAAGCGAAGACCATAAACAAGTATCTGGGTAACCAGTTTGTGGTTAAGTCGAGTGTGGGCCACATTCGTGATCTGCCCACCAGTGGTTCAGGTAATGGGACCGGCTCCGACCCTAAAGAGCGTGCACGGCAGGCGGCTCTGACGCGAAAAATGTCACCGGAAGAGAAGGCCCGCCACCAGGCTGAAAAGAGTAAAAAACAGCTGATTGCCCGGATGGGTGTTGATCCTGAGCATGACTGGGATGCCCGCTATGAAATTTTGCCAGGCAAAGAGAAAGTCGTCGATGAATTAAGACGCTTGGCAAAAGATGCTGACACTATCTATCTCGCTACCGATTTGGACCGCGAAGGGGAGGCGATTGCCTGGCACCTGCGGGAAGCGATCGGCGGGGAAGACTCCCGTTATAAGCGGGTGGTATTTAATGAGATTACCAAGAAAGCGATTCAGGAGGCATTTAAACAGCCTGGAGAGCTGGATCTGAACCGGGTTAATGCCCAGCAGGCGCGGCGGTTTCTCGACCGTGTTGTCGGGTATATGGTCTCACCTCTGCTGTGGGCTAAAGTGGCCCGCGGATTATCTGCCGGGCGGGTGCAGTCGGTTGCTGTGCGCTTATTGGTAGAGCGGGAGAAAGAGATTCGCAGTTTTATTCCTGAAGAGTTCTGGGAGCTGCATGCGGATGTTGAGTCTGATAAAAAGGAGTCGTTACGTCTTCAGGTTGATAAATACCGGGATCAGACCTTTCGTCCGGTTACCGGAAAAGAGACTGAGGCCCACCTTGAGCAGCTGAAGCAACAGGCGTTCAGAGTCACAAATCGTCAGGACCGGCCAACCAGTAGCCGACCGTCTGCCCCCTTTATCACCTCAACCTTGCAGCAGGCTGCCAGTACACGTCTGGGGTTCGGGGTAAAGAAAACCATGATGATGGCGCAGCGACTCTATGAAGCGGGTTACATCACTTACATGCGTACCGACTCAACCAACCTGAGTGGGGAGGCGGTGACTGCGTGCCGGGAGTTCATCAGTGCTAATTTTGGCAGTAAGTATCTGCCGGAACAGCCAAACTCCTACAGCAGCAAAGAGGGGGCACAGGAGGCTCACGAGGCGATTCGTCCATCCGACGTCACCATAGAGGCGACTGCACTGAATGCAATGGAGCGCGACGCTGAGAGGTTGTACGAGCTGATCCGGCGTCAGTTTCTTGCCTGTCAGATGACTCCGGCGCTGTACACCAGCACCCGGATTACCGTCACTGCCGGTGAGTTTGAGCTGCGTACCAAAGGCCGGATTCTCCGTTTTGATGGCTATACCCGGGTGATGAATCATCAGGGTAAAAATGAAGATATTATTCTGCCTGATGTACAGCAGGGCGATCTGTTGCAGCTGCAGCACCTGGATCCAAAACAGCACTTTACCAAGCCTGCTCCCCGTTATACCGAAGCGAGCCTGGTAAAAGAGCTTGAAAAGCGCGGTATCGGCCGGCCATCAACCTATGCATCGATCATCTCTACTATTCAGGATCGGGGCTATGTTGAGGTTCAGAACCGTCGCTTCTATGCCCAGAAAATGGGCGATATCGTCACAGAAAGGCTGGTGGAGAATTTTTCCGACCTGATGGATTTTAGTTTTACCGCGCGGATGGAGGAGTCTCTGGATGACATCGCCACCGGAACGACAGAGTGGAAAGCTCTGCTAAATCAGTTTTACAAAGGGTTTAGCAGCCGGCTACTGGAAGCGCAGGACCCGGACACCGGTATGCGGCTGAATGCGCCGACTGAAACAGATATTGCCTGTCCAAGTTGTGGCCGGATGATGATGATTCGGACCGGTACCACCGGGGTTTTCCTGGGGTGCTCCGGCTATGCATTACCGCCTAAAGAGCGCTGTAAAACCACCATGAATCTGGTGCACGGCGATGAAGTGGTGAGTGTCGATGGCGATGAAGAGGAAGAGTCCCGGATTCTGCGCAGCAAGCATCGCTGTAAAATCTGTGATACCGCTATGGACAGTTATCTGATTGATGAGCAACGCAAGCTGCATATCTGTGGTAACAACCCTGATTGTTCCGGCTTCGAAGTTGAAAAAGGCTCCTTTAAGATCAAGGGATATGATGGTCCCGTGCTTGAGTGTGACAAGTGTGGTTCTGAGATGCAGCTGAAGACCGGCCGTTTTGGTAAGTTTTTTGGTTGTACCAATGAAAGCTGCAAAAACACGCGTAAATTATTGCGAAGTGGCGAGGCTGCGCCACCGAAAATGGATCCGGTGCCGATGCCTGAGCTGCAGTGCGATAATGTTGATGACACCTTCATTCTGCGGGATGGGGCTTCCGGTTTGTTCCTGGCCGCAAGTCAGTTCCCGCGTAAGCGTGAAACCAGGGCGCCTAAGGTTATCGAACTGTTAGCACATCAGGATGAGATCGATCCTAAGTACAGCTTCCTCTTCAGTGCTCCAGTGGAGGATGATGAGGGTAATCCCGCTATTGTTCGTTACAGTCGTAAAACAAAAGAGCAATACGTGATGACCGAAGTTGATGGTAAAGCAACCGGATGGCGGGCGTTTTATACTGGTAGTAAATGGGTAGTGGAAGCTGCCAAAGCGAAGAAAGCAGCGACTACAAAGTGAGTGGAGGCCTAGTATGAGCGGAGTATACCTGACCCGTACCAACCAGAAACTGAACTTTACCCGCATCCATCTGGATGCGCTTAAAGTGGCTCAGGAGTCGACTGGCTGGAGTAAGCACGCTCTGATCGAGTCCTATAACGAGTCTGTATTATTCCATATGGTCTCTGCATACAGTTCTTTGTTGAGAGAGATTGCTGAGCAGTACCGGTTTGATGCTAACCGGATCAGCAAACTGAGCCAGCTTGTTGAGCAGATGGAAGCGCAGGGCCTGGAAGCACCTGAAGTCATTGAGTTGCAGCAGTTGCATCATGATTCTGGCAGCTGGTTGCATCAGCTGCTGGCTGCCTACAAGGCCTGTTGGCGAGCTGAAGATCATAGGGCGTCTGCGGCGCAGACCCAGAGTGTATCAGAGATACATGTTATGCAGATTAATCCCGATCATGCTGAAGATGCCGATATTCTCAAAGAATATCAAAGTTGGTTTAATCAGTTTAAACTGCTGATAGAGCGTCTTCGTGCGGGGATGCAGGAATGGTAAACTCTGCAAGTAACGTTTTCAGCCTGCACATGCGGGTGTGTGTCTGGGTAGACTTGGTATAAGGGTTTGACAGAACTTTTTATCGAGTTGTTTCACAGTGTTTTTCAGACCCCGGTATTACCTGGATTGAGAAGAATATGTCAGATATGTTTTTAGAAATTATTGAGCTGGACGACGGACAGATCGCACTGAGAAGAGCTGATTCTGAAGATGAGCCTATCATGCGGATCAGCTTCTCTGAGAGTGTCAGGGAACAGCTTGAAGAGGAGTGTATTGATGTGGCTAAGGTGATGCTTACCGCAGGGATACATATGATCTCAGATCTGAATGTCAAAGCCGCTGCTGCTACGGATAACCTGGACAATGAGTTTGGTGATGATTCAGACTACCAGTCGCGAGTGATTCACTAACGCTTATCTGGCAAACGGATGTGTGGCATTCGTTGCTCAGCGACGGTTTTAACATCAGCTGGAACGAAACAAAAAACAGCGCCGAAGCGCTGTTTTTTTGTTTAATTTGCTCAGATGAAAGAAAACGGCACTGTGCGGATATTTTCTTCAACTGTGTTGTTCTGAAGGGCTCTCTTAGCTCTTAGCAGAGTCGGCGGTCACGGATAACAATACCGTGGCTTTTGCCGTTAGCGGCGGCATCCTCTAACCCGGCGAGCTCTTCATTGCTTAACACGCCAGGCCAGCTAATAACCGCATGGCAGGTGCCTGCTTTGAGTGCCTGGCAAGCCAGTTGATAGGTTGAGTGAGTCTGATCGGGCTGCAGTAGCATAACTTTTTTCAGATCGATCCCTGCTGCCACGAGTAAGCTTTTTGGCAGCGAGGTTGGCGGCGCGATCCAGGCAAACCAGCGATCATCTTTACTCAGTTGTGCAAGTAGCGGCAGTAGCATGGTCATTTCCCCAAAATCACTGCCCTGCAAAACTATTTCGGTCACTTTGCCGGCAAGTCCTGATTGATGTGGTTGTGCTGTTACTGTCGGACGAATAAGTCCTGGCAGAACGGGTTCTGAGCTGTTGAAATTGCTGACTGCGTGCAACATGATTACTGTCCTCTTCTGATAACCCCGACACCGAGGCCTTCAATTGAGAGTTCCTGCGTTTGCAGGTCGACCACAATAGGCTCGAACTCTTCATTTTCTGCGATCAGGTATACAAGGTTACCTTCACGTTTAAAGCGTTTTACGGTGACATCGTTGTCGAGTCTTGCGACGACGATCTCTCCGTTCTTGGCACTCTGGCACTGGTGAACAGCCAGTAAATCGCCATCCATAATGCCGATGTTTTTCATACTGGTACCGCGCACCCGCAGCAGATAGTCGGCCGGTGGGTGGAAAAAATCAGACGCGATGGTAATGCGGTCTTCTACATTTTCCTGAGCCAGAATCGGCTCACCAGCTGCCACCTGTCCCACTATTGGCAGGCCTTGCTCATCGTCGAATCCGGGGATACGGATGCCACGTGATGTACCGGGAATCATCTCAATGGCACCTTTACGGGCCAGTGCTTTGAGGTGTTCTTCCGCAGCATTGGCTGATTTAAAACCCAGCTCCTTAGCGATGTCCGCTCGGGTTGGCGGATAACCGGTGGTGGTGATGCATTTTTTTATGCACTCAAGTACATCTGTTTGGCGTTGTGTCAGTTTCATGATGAACTCTGTTTTTTTATCCAGTAGCTGTAACTATATACAGTATTATTTGTTTGTAAACATTTTTCTGTCTATTTATCCAGTATTATTGCTAGAATGTGCGTGGTTACAGTGTATTAGGGCGGTCAGGTGCTTTCAGAAGAGATAAAAAAAGAGATACAGGGAGCATACCGGCGTTTTTTAGAAAGCCGACAGCTGAAGCCTCGCATGGGTCAGAAACAGATGATTGCAGAGGTTGCTAAGGTACTCGGCGCAATTCTCCAGGACGAAAAGTCGCACCGACTCGGTGAAAATCATGTCAGCGTGATTGAAGCGGGCACCGGTACCGGTAAAACCATCGGCTATCTGCTTGCCGTGCTGCCGATTGCTAAGGCGAAAGGCAAAAAAGTGGTGCTTTCAACGGCGACCGTGGCGTTGCAGGAACAGCTGTTGAATAAAGACCTTCCCGAGGTGGCTGAACATGCTGGCTTGCCCATCACTTTTGGCCTTGCCAAAGGACGTGGCCGTTATTTCTGTATTAGCAAAGCTGAACAGCATCTGGATGCCCATGGTGCAACAGGTCAGCAAGCACTTTATGAAGATGAGCTGTCGCTACGGCTGGACAGTGATACCGTTGAGTTCTATAAGAGCCTGCTGAATGAGTTTGCCTCCGGGCGCTGGGATGGTGACCGGGATAATCTGACTCAGGATATCAGTGATCAGGACTGGAGTCCGCTGACCAGTGATCATCTGCAGTGTACTAACCGGCGCTGTAGTAATTTTTCTGCCTGCAGCTTTTTCAAAGCGCGTAAAGACCTTGATCAGGTTGAATGTGTTATTGCGAACCATGATATTGTTCTCGCTGATCTTGCCCTGGGGGGCGGGGCGATCCTGCCAGACCCTGCTGAGACCATTTATATTTTCGATGAAGGCCACCACCTGTCTGATAAAGCCAGTGGGCATTTCTCGTTTAATCTTCGGTTGAAATCGACCGAACGCTGGCTTTCCGGGACCATCAAACAGCTGGATAAGATGCTGGAGCAGACGGGCACGCCGCAGCTGATGAGTGATTATGTGCAGCAGCAGCGAAAACCCGGCGAAGATCTACAGGTGGTATTGAATAACTGGGCTGAGCTGATTCGGCCGATTTTGCTGGATGATTCTTTTAAGCGCCCGAAAGAACGGTTCCGTTACACCGGCGGGGTAGTTCCGGATGAGGTTAAGCAGTTTGGTCTGCAGGTAGAGCATCTCGGTGCACGGATGGCTGCGAAGATGGAGATGATTCTGGATCTTCTGAAGGAGTCACTTGATGGTGAGGGAGGGATTGATCGTCAGGCGGCAGAAATCTGGTATCCCCGTGTGGGTATGATGGTAGCCCGGCTGCAGAACATCACCGGTCTGGGCCGTGCGATGGGGCATCCAGATGCTGAGAATACCACCCCGACAGCCCGCTGGATCAGCCTTGCTGAAACGGCTCAGGGGTATGACTTTGAGTGCAGCAGTGCCCCGGTTTCTGCGGCTGAGATGTTGCGCATGAACCTTTGGCAACACTGTTATGCTGCCGTAGTTACCTCGGCAACACTGACTGCGCTGGGGCGTTTTGACCGCTTACTCGCCGATCTGGGATTGCCTGCTGATACCCCCTGTTTCAGTCTTCCCAGCCCATTCGACCACTATCATTCGGCCGAGCTCTATGTTCCGCCGATGAAAGTTGAGGCGAATGATCCGGAACTGCACACACAGGCGGTAGCTGATTACCTCAATGCAGAGTTAAAAACCGATACCGGTACCCTGGTGTTGTTCAGTTCATGGCGGCAGATGCGATCAGTGCTTGCCAGTCTCGACGAAAAGCTCAACAATAGGGTGCTGTCGCAGGGCGATTTCAGTAAAAACGAGATTCTGAAACGTCATAAGAGCGAAATTGACGAGGGGCGGGGAAGTATTATCTTTGGCCTTGCTTCGTTTACTGAAGGGGTAGACCTTCCCGGTGACTATCTCACCGAAGTGATAATTACCAAAATTCCCTTCAGTGTGCCGGATGATCCGGTGGATGCCACCATGGCTGAGTGGATTGAACAGCAGGGTGGCAACTCTTTTATGGAATGGTCGGTGCCGATGGCATCGGTGCGATTAACCCAGGCCGCTGGACGGCTGCTGCGAACCGAGCAGGACAGGGGAAGAATCGTGCTGCTGGACCGGCGTGTTGTAACCCGGCGATATGGCCGGCAACTGCTGGACTCTCTGCCACCATTCAGAAGAAATATTAGCTAACTGTTCGCATCAGCGGATAAGGTATAACTTTGTTAAAGAAACTATTCAAACGTTCAGACGATTCAGCGGCTCAGGCCAGTCAGGTAGCTGTTGCGGCGCCGACCACCAACAACCCAGCGGAAGCTAGCCCCAAGTCAGATACTCGCCGTGGCACCAAAGGGGCTAAACGACGCTCTCCCAACCCTGCGGATAGTGATGTAAGGTCTGAAAAGGCTACATCTCAAGCGAAACCCAAGCCTAAGCCGGTTAAACCGTGGCGTCGGGAGGATTTTGCCGTAGAGCCTGTTGAAGGTAAAAAACGCTTTCATGATTTTGATCTGCCCGATGATGTGATGCACGCTATTGCCGATCTTAACTTCAAATATTGCTCTGATATTCAGGCGGCGACTCTGACTGAGTCACTCGAAGGGCGGGATATGATCGGTAAGGCGCAGACCGGCACCGGAAAAACCGCCGCTTTTCTGATCAGCATCATCACCGATCTGCTTGATTTCCCCCTGGAGTATAAACCCGCCAGAGGGGTGCCCCGTGCGTTGATCATTGCGCCAACCCGGGAACTGGCATTGCAGATCGCATCGGATGCAGAAGAGCTGGGTAAATATGCCAATATTGGCGTTGTCGCGCTGGTGGGGGGGATGGACTACGATAAGCAGCGTAAGCAGCTGGCGGCTCGTCCGGTTGACATTCTGGTGGCTACCCCCGGGCGTTTGATCGATTTTGTGCGCTCCTCCGATGTCGATCTGGGCGATGTTGAGGTGCTGGTGCTGGATGAAGCAGACCGGATGCTGAGTATGGGATTTATTCCCGATGTGCGCACGATTATCCGGCATACGCCACGTAAAGGGGATCGTCAGACTCTGCTTTACAGTGCGACGTTTACCGATGACGTTATGGCGCTTGCCAGCCAGTGGACCGTCGATGCAAAAGTGATAGAGATCGCGCCGGAACAGAAAAGTACCGACTCGGTTGAACAGTTGGTCTATCTGGTATCCCGCAAAGACAAGTACACGCTGCTGCGTAATTTCATGCAGCTCAATCAGCTTGAGCGGGTGATAGTGTTTGGCAACCGCCGTGATGAAACCCGACGGCTGGCAGAGCGACTGCAAAAAGATGGTTTGAAAGCCTCACTGATGTCCGGAGAGATTACCCAACAGAAGCGGGTTAAAACCCTGGAAGATTTCCGCAGCGGCAAAATCAATATTCTGGTGGCCACCGATGTTGCCGGGCGGGGTATCCATGTCGATGGTGTCAGCCATGTGATTAACTATGCGCTGCCTGAAGATGCCGATGACTACGTTCACCGCATTGGTCGTACCGGACGTGCGGGATCTACCGGTACATCTATCAGTTTTGCAACTGAAGACGATTCTTTCCTGCTGCCTGAAATTGAACAGGTTGCCGGGGTAAAAATGAAGTGTGTTTACCCTGATCCTAATCTGCTGGAACCGGTATAACCGCTGCGGTGGTAATTCCTGATGAACGGGGTTGGATTAGAACTACTGCAACTGGGCAACCGTTTCGCCGAGTTGTCTGCATCGTTCTACCACCCGGTCACCCCTCAGCCACTTAAAAATCCGTTTTTGGTGGCTTTTAGTACAGATGCTGCGGCGCTGATAGGGCTTGATCCCTGTCAGGCTTCAGCGCAGCAGCTAAGTGAGTATTTCGGTGGTCACAGGTTGTTGCCTGGCAGTGAGCCACTCGCCTCGGTTTATTCGGGGCATCAGTTTGGTGGTTATAGCGCTCAGTTGGGGGATGGTCGCGCCGCACTATTGGGTGACCTTCCCGGTTCTGATGGTCAGCGCTGGGAGCTGCAGCTTAAAGGCAGTGGTAAAACCCCTTATTCAAGACATGCTGATGGTCGTGCTGCGTTGCGTTCGGTTATCCGTGAATATCTTGCCAGTGAGGCCCTTGCGGCACTTGGTGTGCCGACAACCCGGGCGTTATGTATTATTGGCAGTGAAACCCCGATCTACCGTGAATCGATAGAATCTGCAGCTACAGTGGTGCGTCTGAGTCCCAGTCATATCCGTTTTGGCCACTTTGAGTATTTCTATTACACCCGACAACCTGAACAGTTAAAGCAGCTGGCTGACTTTGTTATCGAGCATCATTACCCTCATTGCAACGAGAGTGAGAAGCCTTATCTGGCGATGTATTCTGAGGTAGTTGAGCGAACCGCGAAACTGATGGCCAGCTGGCAGGTGCTGGGCTTCTGTCATGGGGTAATGAACACCGATAATATGTCAATTCTCGGCCTGACACTGGACTATGGGCCTTTTGCCTTTCTTGATGAGTACCAGCCAGACTATATCTGTAATCGCTCTGATGAACATGGCCGCTATGCCTATCGGCAACAGCCCGCAGTGGCGATGTGGAACTGTGTCTGCCTGGCCCAAAGCCTCACCGGATTGGTCAAACAGACCGATCTGGAACAGGCGCTTAACCGTTTTGAACCGCTTTATGCGGTTGCCTATACCGAACAGATGAAGCTACGTTTGGGAATGAGCGATAAAGCCCCGCAGGACGCTGAGTTGATTGAGGCGTTTCTGCAGCTTCTGCAGCAGGCGAAGGCCGATTATAATGCAGCCTTTCTGGCACTTGAGCAGGTCGCAGATGGTGATCCCGAACCCTTTACTCTCTTGCTGGGAGATAACGAAGCGGTTGCCGACTGGCTACAGCGTTACCGGGCCCGTATCGGAGTCAATGCGACTGAGTTGATGAGTCGGCATAATCCGCGAATTATATTGCGTAACTATCTTGCTCAGCAGGTGATCGGGCGGGCAGAGCAGGGCGACTTTACTGATCTGGCTCAGTTACATGCGGCACTGCGTGAACCCTACAAAGAGCATTTAGAGATATACTCACAAGCGTCTCCGGAATGGGGTAAGAACCTGTCGCTCAGCTGTTCATCCTAAGGGGATTGATATATTGCTGCTCAAGCTGGGCTGAAGAAAACAGATAGCAACCTGCCGTTTTTTGTGATCAACGGGTGGTGACGATCAAAGAGGAACATATGGATAAGCATAAAACTGGTCGAATCAGCCAGGTTCTGGCCATTGTTGTCAGCCTGTTTTTTATTTTTATCGCGGTCAATGGTTATCAGCGAACCGGTGATGTTGCTGTGGCGATGTTGTTCGGATTATTAGCGGTGCTGGGATATTTCATTGTCAAACTGCTGTTTCTGGGGGTCAATAAACTGCTGGATTCGCTGGACGACAAACATAATCAGCGATCTGAGTAATCAGATCGGGACTACACTAAACTTTTACAGGCACTCGCTTTGGTGCGTTACCGCGGCTATAAAAGCGCTGCTCAAGTAAATCTATTATACGTAAGGAATCTCCGATGACAGACAGGGTAAAAGTTGCAGTACTGGGGGGGGGCAGTTTTGGTACTGTAATAGCGAACCTGGTTGGCACTAAGGGGGAAAAGGTTAATCTGTGGATGCGTAATGCTGAGCGGGCTGATGAGATCAACCACACCCGCGAAAATCATCGTTACCTGCCGGGTCGGCAGTTATCTGAAAATCTTATGGCGACAGCTGACCTGCAGCATGCAGTGGCGGATGCTGAGATTATCTTTGTGTCTATTCCCAGCCAGTCATTTCGTGATGTCATTCGTCAGGCAAAGCCATTTTTGCGTGCTGATCAGATTGTCGTCAGCACCACCAAAGGGATCGAGGCAAAGACCTTCAGTCTGATGAGCCAGATTCTTGCAGAAGAGTTGCCCACCAACCCCATTGGTGTTATCAGCGGACCCAATCTGGCAAAAGAGATTGCGCAGCAGCAACTGACTGCGACGGTGATAGCCAGCGCTGATGAACGGGTGCGAACCGCCGTGCAGGCGATGCTTCACTGTGCTTTTTTCCGCATCTATGCCAGTACCGATATGTATGGCGTTGAGCTTGGCGGCACCCTGAAAAATATCTACGCAATCGCCTCCGGACTGAGTGCCGCATTGGGGATGGGTGAAAATACCAAAAGTATGCTGATGACGCGGAGCCTGGCTGAGATGAGCCGCTTTGCGGTGCAGTTGGGTGCTAATCCGATGACTTTTCTTGGTTTAGCTGGAGTGGGTGATCTGATTGTGACCTGCTCATCGCCTCTGAGTCGTAACTACCGGGTCGGCTATGCGCTGGGTGAGGGGAAGACTCTGGAAGATGCTGTCGACGCTCTGGGTGAGGTTGCCGAGGGGGTAAACACCCTGCGCTACGTCAAAGAGAAAGCGGATGAACTGGAGATCTACATGCCATTAGTCAGCGGGCTATATGAGGTGGTGTTTAACCATGCACCGGTGTCTCAGGTGGCGAAGATGATGATGCTGAATACTCAGAGCAGTGATGTTGAGTTTGTTCTGCCAAGAACGGACTGCTGATGCGCTTACTATTATTACGTCATGGTGAGGCGGGCTTCAACGCGCCCAGTGACCGGCAACGCCCGCTGACCGAGAATGGCCGGTTACAGTTGCAGCAGATGCTCAGGCTTAACACCGATGTGCTGGCAGGGGCTCAACGTATCGTTCACAGCCCCTATGTTCGCACCTGTCAGACCGCTGAACTGGTTCAGCAGGTGCAGCCCGCAGCATTATTCTCTCTGGAGCTACTGACGCCGGAATCATCGCCACAACAGTTACTGGACTGGTTGGCTGAGCAGGCCGATGAGGTGTTGATACTGGTGACGCATCAGCCATTGGTCGGTTTGTTAGTCTCACTGTTATGTGAGGGTAACCTGACCCGCCCGGAACCGATGTTGCCGGGCGTCATGGCGGTTATTGAGCTGGAGTTTCCGGCGGCGGGGTTGGGGCGGTTGCAGCGGCTGCTGCGCTAGTTTCAGCGTTCCTTCCGCTCAGGGCTCCGCTAACCGCAGGACGGTCAGCCGGTTGCGGAGATACTCCTGCAGCGGCCTGTTTTATCAACCCGATACTCTCGTTCAACACGGCTATCTTAGGGTAACGGGCCTGCCCATCCTCGATGGTTTTAATCGCTTTCTGTTTCTCGCCGGTCGCCAGATACGCCCGGGACAGATCGAGATAGAGTTGTGGTATCGGGGTGTATTCAATATAGGGCACCGCCCATTGAATAAACTGTGGTGCGAACCGCCCCTGCCGGGCATTCAGTTCACGTAGTAACAGAGTGCGCATAAGGTAAAGTTCGGCGTCATCCCTGAAGAATGGATTACTGAGTGCCGGTTGCAGCAGTACTGGCTCTGTCATCCGCCCCTGTAAAAAGCGAATAATGCTGTTGTTAGCCTGCACGGTCTGCAGCATCACAGCGGTCACTCCGAGAAACAGAGCTACTGCAGCAGTGCCCGTCGTTAGCTCAGCGGAGCGACTGAGAACCAATCCCGTGGTTTTGGTGTTATGCCGCAGCACTACAAAGATAAGCACCAGCATCAGAAACCAGGGAATATTGCTGATATAGAAGGGCAGCTCTACCTGAGTATGCAAAGCGATCGGAAGCAACAGCGCAATATAGCTTAATCCACGCCGCCAGCCGCAGCTGAGGGCGGCATAAATTACTGCAATAACGGATATCAGAATGCCAACTATTGCAATCAGACCACCCTCGACCAGCCAGAGCATCAACTCATTATGGGGGTGACTCAGGCGGTCAGGAGGGAGATTGGCATTTGGAAAACGCTGCAGATAATCTACTTTCTGGTCATGCCAGACCTTCTGGAAACTGCCGATACCGTGGCCGCTGAACGGATGCTGTTTAAACACTTCAAAGGATATCTTATAGATATTGATGCGGCTGTTGGAGCCTGATTCCGCTATCCCGTTACCGCTTCGTGCAGTCAGGTCGCCCAGTTTGTCGGAGCTGCGCTGAATCCCCTGATTACCCATAAACAGAGCTGCAGCGATGCTGATGGCGACTGCTATCATCAGTGGTTTGCGTCTCAGAAAACTGCGCCAGTTACAGATGACCAATACCACTGTGCCGCCAACCGCAGACAGCAGGCCGGTTCGGGAGCCGGAAAAGGCCACAATAAAACAGCTTAGAAAGATGCTTGCCAGCAGGAGAAAAACAACCATTGGCCGGGGTTTTAAGGCCAGCGGGCGGCTCAGCAGATACAACGCAGTCATCAGCACGGTGGCCTGAAATGACGCATGAATATTGATCTGCTGGAAAATACTGTAGGGGACTCCCTTACTGGGTGTTACCAGCAGTGGCAGAATGCCGGGCCAGATAATCTGAGAGATACCGTAAAGCGCGTGCACGATACCGGAGGCCAGTATGATCAACAGCACCCGCTCGATATCCCTGGGCGAAAAGCGAAACTGAAACAGTGCGATCAGAAACAGAAAACCGCCGAAAATATAGAGCTGTCGAAACAGCCACTTTGTCGGTAGAAAATTATCCACGATAAAGCCGAGGATTATCATCCCGATGGGTAGCGCAGCCATTGCTAGCCATAGTGCTGGATAGCTGAAGTGTTTCTCTCTGAGCATCAACAGGGTGGCAGAGGATATAACCATAACTGCAGCGATCCAGACGCTGATGTTGTGTGAAATCGACATCCCTTCACCACCAAGGTTAGGCTGGAAAAACAGGGTTGCCGGTAGAAACAGAATACCCAGCAGCCACAGCCCCGTCTGTTGTGGTTTAATGCGTGATAGGGTATTCATCATCAAGGGCCTCGGGATGGGTCGGTTAGCACTATTATTAATCTTCTGGTTTAAAGTATTTTAGAAAACTGTCTGTTTTTAAACGAGAAAACAGTGCAGATACTACCCCATTTTTGTATCCTGATATATGCCGTGCGAGGACAAACTCCACAAGAAGTAAGGTTTATAGTCCGATGAATGATACTCCGTTTGCAGATGCATTACGCTTTGAAGTCAATGGCCACCGGATTGCGGCGCAGAGCTGGGGAGACCCTGCTGCACCTCCGGTACTTGCCCTGCATGGCTGGTTGGATAATGCGGCAACCTTTAATCGCCTTGCACCCCGCTTACAGGGGGTGCGACTGATTGCGCTGGATCTGATGGGACATGGCTATTCCGACCATCGGCCAGCGTCGATGCCCTACTATATTTGGGATAATGTGCAGGATGTGCTGGGTGTCGCCGATCAACTGGGGGTAGAGCGTTTCTCTGTGATCGGTCATTCGATGGGGGCCAGCATCGCTTCGCTGCTTGCCGGTGCCTTTCCTGAACGGCTGAACAAACTGGTATTGATTGAAGGGCTAGGCCCGCTGGTAACTGATCCGGATGATACGGCTGAGCAGTTGGCACTGGCGATCAGAAAGCGTGAGCGGATGCGGGGGCGGGTGCAGAAAGCCTATAGCGATTTTGAATCTGCAGTGAGTGCCCGGATGAATGGACGCTGGCCGGTTGATTCACAGGCGGCCCGATGGTTGGTCGAACGCGGGCTTGAGCCGCATCGGGATGGCTATATCTGGCGTAGCGACCCGCGCCTTATGTTGCCCTCTATTATGCGTATGTCGGAGGCCCAGGTAGAAAGTTTTCTCCGGCGTATCAGCGCTGCAACACTGCTTATTCTTGGTAAAGATGGTATACCTCAGAGTGATCGGCGCATTGCTCTGCTGCGTAATATAAGAACAGAGCGGCTTGCCGGAGGGCATCATCTGCATCTGGAAGAGCACGCGGCCGGGCTGATTGCTACACTGATTAATGAGTTTGGTCTGGTTTAACGAAAGTTGGCAAACATAAGGATTGTTAATGAGGATTCATGCTTTTTTACCGCTAGTGTTGATGCTGTTGTTAAGTGTTGGGGCGCAGGCCGAAAGTGATGTTGGTGGCAGCAGCGACCCCCGTCAGCTACCGCGATTTCCGTTAAGCTGGATCGTCAGCTACAGCACCCAGACCGTGCCTGAATATACCCTTGCGACCGGCCCGATGCGAAAGGTTGACGGGCTGATTGCGCCAGAGCTTGATAAGCGCATCAAAGGCGAACTGACCCGTATCACTTACAGGCTTCCGGATATCCATACCACGGATCAGGTGTTTAACTATTACCTGCAACTGTTACAAAGCATGCAGGCGAAAATTCTTTACCAGTGCAGCAGTCGTCAGTGCGGCAGCAGTAACCAATGGGCGAATAACTACTTTGAGGTCGCCGAACTCTATGGTCTGGACCGGACGCAGTATTTTCTCTCTGCGAGTGCTGGCAATCTGCAGCTGGCCCTGTATACAGTGAAACGGGGTAATCGTCGGGTTTATGTTCATATCGACCTGGTTGAACCGCTGAAACAGACGGCAGAAACCCTGGCCGCTGATCTGCAACAACAGGGGTATAGCTGGTTGAGTGACCGTGAGCAGCTGGAGCCGTTGATCGATTTTATGAACAATCATCCGCAACAGGCGATTGTTATTGGTAGTTATAACAAGACTGGCGGGGTTGCGCTGGATGAGCTGTTGAGCCAAAGCAACAATGCCGCTATTGAGGTTCAGAACCGGCTGATCGAAGCGGGCATAGAACCCACCCGGATCGCGAGTGTTGGCGTTGGGCCTGCTTTGCCGATTAGCGAAAGAGAGTTGCCAGCGGGTATCTGGATTCAGTTACGCTGATCAGCGTTTGAATAACAGGTTTTATACCCGTTTATTTTACGTTTTAAGTATCAGGTTTTAGCCAAGGATCAGAGCTATGAAAACCACAGTGTCGCTGGTATTGGGTAGTGGCGGGGCCAGAGGCTATAGTCACATCGGTATTATTGAAGAGCTAAACCGGCGTGGTTATGAGATTGTTTGCATTGCTGGCAGTTCGATGGGGGCGTTGGTTGGCGGCATATATGCGGCAGGGCGACTCGAGCAGTATAGTGACTGGGTAACCAGCCTGCGGCGGATGGATGTGTTTAAGCTGATGGATCTTACTCTCAGGGGGGAGGGCACAATACGGGGTGATCGGCTATTGACTAAGCTGCATGATATCGCCGGTAATCCACTGATTCAGGAGTTGCCAATCGCCTATACGGCGGTTGCCACTGATCTTACCCATCAGAAAGAGGTGTGGTTTCAGAAAGGTTTGATGTTTGATGCGATCAGGGCATCCATCGCGGTGCCGGGCTTCTTTACGCCGGTTATCGAAGAGGATCGGGTGCTGGTTGACGGGGGGGTGTTGAATCCGATTCCGATTATCCCCACCGTAGCGGCCCATGCAGATCTGATTATCGCCGTTGATCTGAATGCCGACGCTCAGCGGCATCGGGTGTCACTACCGGACACCCGATATCTTGAACAGTCGGGTTTCAGCGATGAATGGCAACTGGATCAAAAATATGAATCCCGGTCGGAGGCGTCAAAAGCGGGAGGGAGAAACCTGTCCCCCCATAAGGCAACCGGGCGGATCGATGTTCTGTTTAACTCAGTCGAAGTGATGCAGGAGTCTCTGGGTAAGTATAAAGTCGCAGGTTATCCCCCCGATCTGCTGATTGGCATACCGAAGGATGCCTGCCGTTTCTATGAGTTCCACCGGGCGCGGGAGATGATAGAATTGGGGCGTCATCTGGCTCAGGAAAGTCTGCGGCAGATGGAGCGTTCAATGCGTTAAAACAATGCTGTCGGTAACATCTCACCCATGATTGTTATCTTAATGCAGATAAGTACGCTGCAACTAAACGATCCAACGTTAACGGTCAGCGTTTCTTTCATCGCCATAAAGCGTTAATACCCTGCGAATCTGAATTTAAGCACCTGCATTTATACAGGTGTTCACCATTTGAATACTGAGGTTTCTATGCCGCTGTCTCCTGCAGCACGGGCTGATCTGCTGCTGTTACTGGTAACCCTGATTGCTGCGGCAGGATGGATTTTTTCTAAACAAGCGCTGCAGGCGTTTCCGCCACTGCTGTTTATCGGTATACGTTTTCTGTTCGCCGGTTTACTACTTATGTTACCGGCCTATAAAGAGCTGCGGCCTTTGTTGCAGCAGCACACCCTCGTTCCAGTGATGCGTTTGGGGCTGTTGATGACCTGCGCACTACTGTGCTGGATTATGGGCTTGCAACAGGGCACGCATCTGGGCGAAGGTGCGTTTATTACCAGTCTGGGGGTCGTGCTGGTACCGCTGATGGCATGGCTGGTGTATCGCGAACGGGCGTCGCTGAGCACCTGGTTTTCTCTGCCCGTCGCCATTTTTGGATTGTTGCTGTTATCTGTTGAAGGCGGGATCTCTCTGGCGGCGGGTCAGTTGTGGTTTCTTTTTGCTGCACTACTGTTTTCGCTGCATTTTGTTCTGGTCTCCCGTATGGCGTTAGCGGTTCCGGCGCTGATTCTGACGGCAGTGCAGTTGCTGATGGTCGGCGTAGGCGGCATTGTTGTTTCTGCCTGTTTTGAGATCTGGCCCGATTCGGTGAGTGATGCCGCCCTTGGCTGGTTATTTGCCAGTGCCTTTATCGCCACCAGTTTACGTTTTGCCCTGCAAACCTATGCTCAGAGCCTGGCACCCGCAAGCCATGTCGCCCTGATTATGACCCTGGAACCGGTCTGGGCTGCGCTGCTGGCTGCGATAATCTATGGGGAGCAGATGAGTGCTTTGCAGCTGGGTGGCTGCAGCCTTATTTTTATGGCGATGCTGGTGAGTCGCTGGCGCTGGCTGAAACCGCTGTGGCGGACATTCAGAGTCGGGGCTAAATAACCCAAAGGTAAAAGGCAGTAAGCGATAACAATAAAGGAACCCTGCAATGAGGGTTCCTTTATAATGAACAGTGCAGAAAAAGCTTAGTTGATCAGCGACAGAAACTCACTGCGGGTTGACTGGCTTTTGCGGAACGAGCCCAGCATCATCGATGTTTTCATGCTGCTGTTCTGTTTTTCCACGCCGCGCATCATCATACACATATGCTGTGCTTCGATAACCACGCCAACACCATCAGCGCCGGTCGCCTGCATAATGGCATCAGCAATCTGCTTGGTCATATTTTCCTGAATCTGCAAGCGACGGGCAAACATATCCACGATCCGTGCGATCTTCGAGAGTCCGATCACCTGGCCTCTGGGAATGTAACCCACATGGCATTTGCCGATAAAGGGCAACATATGATGCTCGCACATAGAGTACAGCTCGATATCTTTGACGATGACCATTTCGCTGTTCTCGGTAGGGAAGAGCGCACCATTGATGACCTCTTCCAGGTTCTGCTCATAACCGCGAGTGAGAAACTTCATCGCTTTGGCAGCGCGTTTAGGCGTATCGACCAGGCCTTCGCGGGTGAGGTCCTCACCCAGCTGTTCGATTATGCTGGCAAATTCTTTTTCCATTACAGTGTGTAATCCTGTCTTGGCCTGTCTATCCTCCGTCACCCGATCTGAGAACCATCTTCGGAACACAGTTGTGTGACAGGGCCGTTAAAAAAGTGTGCTAACTTACGTGATTAGTACACAGAGGTAAAGTGTGCAGACACAGATTTAAGTATTTCTCCGGACTTTATTTAGCCCGTTTCAGAAGTACGTACAGTGCGCCTGTTCCACCATCTTTCGGTTGCGCAGAGCTGAAAGCGATTACCTGAGGCATCTGTCTCAGCCAGTCATTCACATAAGACTTCATCAATGCGTGCTGGCTTTCTACGCTGTTCGATTTACCGTGGATCACCATCACACAGCGTAGCTGTTGCATACTGCATTCGCGAATAAAGCTGCTTAGCTCGGTACGGGCATCATCAATGATATAACCGTGCAGGTCGAGACCTGCATCCCAGGGGATATGTCCCTGTTTGAGGCGCTTCATCAGTTTTAGCTGCACGCCGGGCGCGGCAAAGATCAGTTCATCCTCGGTTTCAACCAGATTGATCACCTCTGAGTTGAGGCCATCGACAATCATCTCCTCATCGGTGACTGCCATCTGCCGTTTATAACGGGTAGTCTCGTCGTCAGCCAGTCTCAGCTTTTTGGGGCGTCCACGCAAGTCTGCCCGGTCATTCTTTATGCGGGTGACCCCCTGCATGGCAGAGGCAAAATCAACTTCGGTGTTTTCGTTATCAGGCAGATCGTTTTCAGACATAGCGTTCGCAAACATTATTCATTAACATACACGGCCTGCAATAAAGCAGGCATTAATCCGACGAATTATCCATCCAGACATGACCATCAATCAAGCACAGACCCTGAAAGAGCTGCATACGATACGTGATTTTGTCCGTTATAGCATGAGCCGTTTCTATGAACATGACCTTTATTTTGGTCATGGCACCGACAATCCCTGGGATGAAGCGGTTCAGCTGGTGCTGGGGGCACTGCATCTGCCGTGGAACAGTAACCCACAACTGCTGGATGCGCGGATCACCCAGGATGAGAAAGAGCGAGTGCTGGATTTTCTTCAGCAGCGGGTCATTCAGCGCCGGCCTCTGCCCTATATTATCGGGGAAGCCTGGTATGCCGGGATGCCGTTCTATGTGGATGAGCGGGTGTTGATTCCCCGCTCACCGATACAGGAACTGATTGAGCAGCATTTCAGCCCCTGGTTGCGGGAAGGGCCGGTGGAGCGAATTCTGGATCTCTGTACCGGCAGTGGCTGTATTGGCATTGTTTGCGCTTATGCCTTTGAAGAAGCGGAAGTTGATCTGGCAGATATCTCTGCTGAGGCGCTGGAGGTTGCCCGGCGTAATATCACCCGCCATGAGCTGGATGAGCGGGTGACGGCTATCGAAAGCGATCTGTTCAGCAATCTGCAGGGGCGCCGCTATGATCTGATTGTCAGTAATCCTCCGTATGTAGATTGTGCAGATCTTTCCGGGATGCCGCAGGAATATCACCACGAGCCCGATCTGGCGCTGGGCTCCGGGCCTGATGGTCTGGATGTCACCAAACAGATTCTGCGTCAGGCAGAGCAGTTTCTCACCGAGGATGGTCTGCTGGTGGTTGAAGTGGGTAACAGTGAAGTACATCTGCAACAACAGTATCCGCAGATCCCCTTTACCTGGCTGGAACTGGAGCAGGGCGGCAATGGCGTTTTTCTGCTGACCGCCGCAGAGGTGCGACAGTATTGCAGCGCTGTCTGAATGACTAGGGTATAATCGACTAAATTTTTTTGCTTTAAAATCGGGAACAGACGATGTCAGGAAACACCTACGGTAAGCTATTTACTGTCACTACTTTCGGCGAGAGCCATGGTCCTGCACTGGGCTGTATTATCGATGGCTGCCCTCCGGGAATTGAACTGACTGAAGCCGATCTGCAACGGGATCTTGACCGTCGTAAACCCGGTACTTCACGGCACACTACGCAGCGGCGTGAGGCGGATGAGGTGAAGATACTGTCCGGTGTATTCGAAGGTAAGACCACCGGCACACCGATCGGCCTGTTGATCGAAAACACCGATCAGCGCTCCAAGGATTACTCTAACATTGAGGAAACCTTCCGTCCGGCCCATGCTGATTATGTCTACACCCATAAATATGGTTTTCGTGATTACCGTGGTGGTGGCCGTTCATCTGCACGGGAAACGGCGATGCGCGTTGCTGCGGGCGCTGTCGCAAAAAAGTTTCTGGCTGCGAAAGGGGTTGAGGTGCGCGGTTATCTCTCTCAGCTTGGCCCGATTAAGATCGACGGCTTCGACTGGGATCAGGTTGAGCAAAATCCGTTTTTCTGTCCCGACGTGAATAAAGTAGCTGAGATGGAAGCCTATATGGATGCCCTGCGTAAAGAGGGCAACTCTGTCGGCGCTAAAATCTCTGTTTCGGCGACCGGTGTGCCTGTCGGCCTGGGCGAGCCCATTTTCGATCGCCTGGATGCAGAACTGGCCCATGCACTGATGAGTATTAATGCTGTTAAAGGGGTTGAGATCGGTGATGGCTTTGCCTGTGTCGCACAGAAGGGCACCGAACACCGTGATGAGATGACGCCGGAAGGCTTTCTCTCTAACCATTCGGGCGGCATTCTCGGCGGTATCTCTACCGGTCAGGAGATCACTGCGCATATCGCTTTAAAGCCAACCTCCAGTCTGCGCCTGCCGGGCCGGAGCATCAACAGCCGGGGTGAAGCGATTGAAGTGGTCACACACGGACGGCATGATCCCTGTGTGGGTATTCGCGCCACGCCTATCGCTGAAGCGATGATGGCGATTGTGCTGATGGATCATCTGTTGCGCCATCGGGCACAAAATGCTGAGGTAGTGTGTGAAACTCCGGTGTTAAAAGGTTAAAATTACTCCATTGCATTCGTGAAACCCCTTTTTGCAGATCTGTTTTTGCAACCAAGGGGTTTTTGTTTTTAGTTACCTGTAACTATTTTTTAACGACGGCGAAACGTTCGTCTTCAGTTTGGTGGATTTACGATGACAGTCTACAAAGAGACACTTTACGATGGCTACGGTCAGGCATTTGATGTTGAAGAGGTGCTGTTTGAACAGCAGACCGATTCCTGGCATCTGATTATTTTCCGTAACCCTAAATTCGGAACTGTTATGGCGCTGGATGGCATTATTCAGACCACTGAAAAAGATGAGTTTATCTATCACGAGATGCTCACCCATGTGCCGCTGATGGCCCACGGTAGTGCGAAAAAGGTACTGATTATCGGCGGTGGTGATGGCGGTATGCTGCGTGAAGTGCTGAAACATCAGTCGGTCGAGAGTGTGACTCAGGTGGAGATCGATCAGGCGGTCATCGATATGTGCGTTGAGTATCTGCCGAACCACTCTCAGGGTGCCTACGACAACCCACGGGCTCATATTGTTATTGGTGATGGTATCGATTACGTCTGCCAGACCGATGAGAAGTACGATGTTATTATCTCCGACTGTACTGACCCTGTCGGCCCCGGTGAAGTACTCTTCAGCAGCCGTTTTTATGAAGGTTGTAAGCGTTGTCTCAATGAGGGTGGTATCTTCGTGGCGCAAAACGGTGTGGTCTATATGCAGCCGCAGGAAGTGGTTACCACCCGCCAGCGTCTCAGCCCTTACTTCAACGATCAGACTTTCTACACCGCTGCCGTACCCACCTATATTGGCGGGTCTATGACCTTTGCCTGGGGCTGCGATGATGCCGCTAAGCGAGAGCAGAGTGTCGAGCTGATTGCCGAGCGCTTTAAGGCCAGCGGTATCAAAACCCGTTACTATAACCCGCAGATCCATTGCGGTAGTTTCGCACTGCCACAATATATACTTGAGGAACTCGGCGACGCCTGATTTCAAAGGTTGTGGTTTAACGCCTTAGTGCACTGTTTACAGAGATCCATCGGTTGTACAAATCGATGGATTTTTGTTTTTATGGACTGAACAGGTGGCAGGTGTCTCATCCAGATCACAATGAAACTGAATAACTGATGCAACTTAATACCTATAGCCGTCTGTCGGGCTTCTATTTTTTCTATTTTTCGCTGTTGGGCGCGATGGTGCCTTACTGGAGTCTCTACCTGAAGTCCTTTGGCTTTAATGCCGAGACCATCGGTGGGTTGATGGCGATTCTGATGGCGTCGCGGATTGTGGCGCCGAATATCTGGGGCTGGCTGGCGGATCGCACCGGAGAACGGTTGCGCATTGTGCGTTATGGTGCGTTTTTTACCTGCCTGATCTTTGTGTTGATCTTCTGGCAAGAGGGGGCCTGGGGAATCGCGATGGTGATGGCAGGGTTCAGCTTTTTCTGGAATGCGGTACTGCCGCAGTTTGAGGTACTGACCCTGACCCACCTGAAGGGCCGGGAAGAGCTGTACAGTCGTATCCGCCTCTGGGGGTCTGTTGGCTTTATTGCTGCGGTGATGGGTATTGGCTGGTTACTCGATCTGGTCAGTATTCGCTGGCTGCCTGGGATAATGCTGGGGCTGATGGTGATGATCTGGATCTCTTCCCTGTTTGTTGAGGGTAAAGCACCGGCCCGCAACAGCAATGAAAGTGGTTTCATGCAGCAATTGCTGCGGCCTCAGGTTGTGGTCTTTTTTCTCATCTGCCTGCTGGTACAGTTTAGTCACGGTCCCTATTACACCTTCTACTCGGTGTTGATGGACAGCCTTGGGTACAGTCGTACCGAGATTGGTCTGCTGTGGTCGGTTGGCGTAGTTGCGGAAGTGTTGATCTTCATTCTGATGCCCAGACTGATCGGCGGGCTGGGGCTGCGTAAGCTGATGATTATCAGCCTTCTGCTCAGCGTGCTGCGCTGGTTGCTGATCGGGCTGATCCCGGAAAATCTCTGGCTGATGCTGTTTGCCCAAATGCTGCATGCAGTCAGTTTCGGCGTGCTGCACGTGGTGGGCATTGCTCTGGTACACCACTACTTTTCACCCTCTAATCATGGGCAGGGGCAGGCGATGTTCAGTAGTTTTGGCTTCGGTGTTGGCGGTGCGCTGGGGGCATTGTGCAGTGGTATGATGTGGGAAACTCTGGGTGCAGACGCAACATTCTGTGTCGCTGCTATCGCCGTATTAATTGCCGCATTGTGCGCAACTATTTGGATAAAACCAGAAAATTGTGCAGTTACGAATCGGTAAATTTGTTTTGCACCGCAGTTGGTATAGTATTAGATTAAACAGAGTTAAGTGATTGATCCACCATTGTGTAGTTTTACACAGGGAAGGTTATTCAGAAATAGTACCGTGGAGAGCGTTCTGTAATGGTTGCTCTGACAGGTGATAATTTCTGACGGGTAAACTGATCCGGCTGAGGAGCGGTGCTGATGAATTTTAAAGTAGACGTGGAGATGACACCCGAAGAGCTCCGCAAGGTGCTGGGGTTACCGGATGTTGAATCATTTCAGAAAGAGATGATGGGTAAAATTCAGGAACGTATGGATGCTGGTGTCGATGGTTATGATCCGCTGACGCTGTTTCAGCCCTATATGGCGAGTGGACTTGGATCGATGGATGCAATCCAGAAGATGTTGCTGAATATGATGACCGCCTATAGCAACAGCAGCAAAGGCTCGGATAAAAACAAATAATAGCCTCCCGCCACACTGCTACAGCGTGTTGGAAGCATGAGAAAAACAGGTAGAGAGAGACAATTTTGAGAATTCTCAGAAAATATACAAACCGCCGTCTGTACGATACATCCCGCAGCTGTTACATCACGCTGGAAGATGTAAAACAACTGGTGCTGAGTCAGGAAAATTTTCAGGTTCAGGATTCTAAAACCGGAGCAGATCTCACCCGTAATATACTGCTACAGATCATCAGTGAACAGGAAGCGCTGGGACATGGCACGCTATTGACCAATCAGGTGCTGCAGCAACTGATCCGATTCTACGGTGACAGTATGCAGGGGATGATGAGTCAGTATCTGGAGCAGAGTATCGCCACCTTTATCGATCAGCAGGAACGCATTCGTGAACAGATGCAGAATATGATCGGTGCTGCCAACCCGCTGAATATGATGAACAAGATCGCCGATCAGAACATGGCGATGTGGAATATCTTTACTCCGCCGGGCGGCGGGAAGTCGTCAGACAATCCCGCCAGCAATGATGCCGGGCCATCGAAAGAAGATAAGTAGACCGTTTGATTTAATCAGCCCGCTTCCGGTTCTTAATAACCTGAGCGGGCTTTTTTGTATCCGCAGCAGGATGCGGTTTCAGGCAAGGTCTGATTACATCGTATAGACGGCCTTTCTCAGCTGTTTCAGCCTTTGTATATCCCATAAGCTAAAATCTTACAAAACAGATACTCAATCTTAGTATGGATATTTCTCTTCAGGGGGGGGAATTGGTCTGTATCATTTAAACCCGGTTTAAACGCAAGCCCAAAGCTACCAAAAGCAGTCAGTTAAAAAAGGTGGAGGAGTAACCTCCACCAAACTAGGCGTGTAATAAGATACTTCCCAGGCAGATGTCAGGTGCTGAAGGGGATTAGCAACAACATCTTCTGTAGTGCTTGTTTACAGCAGGTTAGTACTGTAGTTGACGATAAAGCGGATATCGCTGATACGTGGTACCACTGCATCATCACCGTCTGCGTGGGCGAGGCGAAGGTGTAAATCCAGCCCTTTAGCAGCACCATCCTGCAGGGTGTATTGTGCATCCAGGTTTGTTTCATAGCGTTTACCATTGTTGCCGCCACTGTAATCGATATCCCAGGATTCAGTATGTCGCGCCATCAGATGCAAACCTGGGATGCCCGGTACGTCATAATCGATACGGGCCTGTAGAGATTGCTCGTCTTTCGCATTGAAATCCAGCAGTTGTACTGCAGCCCAGGTAAAAAACTGAGTATTATCCTGCCCACCCCATTTCTGGTTGTAGTCGTTATCTCCGCCAATTTTCTGATACGCCAGGGTATAAGCGAGATTGCCTTTAGACAGACGACCGGTTAGTCCGGTCAAATTACTGTTGTAATCACTGCCATACAGCTCTCCATCATCTTCACCACGCATGTGGGTCAGATCTAATAGCAGCTTATAACTGCCAAGCTCAGTTGGGTAGCTCAGGTTAATATAGGTTTGTTTCAGGTAATCATCAGCGACGGCGTATTGCAGATGCGTTCCTATACCGCTATCGAACTGATAGGTGCCACCGATGGATGCCACTGCATAGTCTTTGCCGTTTGCGGAGTAAGAGGTGAATTTTTCACTATTATTGTTTGACGCTTTGTCCGAGTACAGAGCATATAGTTCGCCGTTACCCAGATTCAGGGTGCCGTAAATAGCTTGCGTACTCGGTGCTGATAGCCGGGAGGTCAGATCGTTCAACAGCGGTGTTATTACAATCATGCGGCCCAGGCGGATATCGCTGTTCGCGGTAGGCTTGAGCTTAACAAACACCTGCTCCAGCGTAGTATAACCGCTACCATCAGGCGTCAGTACGTCGGAAGAGTTGATGACTTTATCGTCTACCAGCTCCACTACATGTACAGCCGAAGCGTCAAATCCAATCATCTCTCCCCAGTAAGGTGAGGTGATATTTAAACGAAATGCCTGGCCCGCAGCGATAGTATCAGGAATACCCGCATTAAAATCACGGTTCATGTAAAAGGTACGCAAACCCAGGTCAATTTTAGTTTTATTATCCGTATCATCGGCAATAACAGTGCCGACACTAAAACAACAAAGCATAGTAAAAATAATATTTATTTTTTTATTAAACATAGAACAGTTCCGTTAAGGATTATTGTGATTATTTATTTTAAAAAATTGTAGTTATCATCAGAATAATAACTACAGACACGCCATAGAACTTTGAAGAATATGTAGGTATTTATACGATTTTAAACGATCAATAAAAAACCAAATTAAGAGATTGGTAAATATTTAATCTTTCAACAGTTAATATTGGCGTTCTCGCGTAAAAATCAGATAAGTTTCAGTGCATGTAAGAAGATAGCGATAATAGCCACCGGCGATACGAAACGAATAGCTATATACCAAAGGCGGTGGCTAATTCCTGTACCAAACTCCTCTTTACTTGCTTTGGCAGTCATTACCCAGCCAGCAAACAGGGCAATTAGTAGCCCGGTGAGTGGCATAATCCAGCTAGCCGTCAGGAAATCTAGCATTTCAAAAAACGTTTTCCCGAAAAACTTCTTTTCTTCCCAAATATTAAAGGAGAATACAGTTCCTAAGCTCAGTATCCAGAGTACAGCCCCAGAACCCAGACAAGCTTTGGCACGAGTCATGTTAAATCGACCAGTAAGCCAGGAAACGGCAGGCTCTAACAATGAAATAGCAGAAGTCAGGGCTGCAATTGAAAGCATGACAAAGAATAGGACGCCGACCAAAATTCCTAAAGGCATCTGGCCGAAAGCGATCGGTAAAGTAACAAATATCAGCCCAGGACCGGAACTAGGGTCTAAACCATAGGCAAAAACGATTGGAAAAATGGCCATACCTGCCAATAAAGCAACAATAGTGTCAATCGCTGCAATTGACAGACATGCTTTTGTCAGTGATACCTTTTTCGGCAAATAAGCCCCGTAAGTCATCATGCCGCCTCCGGCAAGACTCAGAGTGAAGAATGCGTGTCCTAAAGCAACTAATACGCTATTGGATGTTATCTTGCTGAAATCAGGGTTAAATAAATAGTTTAATCCTTCGGAAAAGTGGCCCGTTGTCATCGCATAACCGACTAAAACTAATATCAGTAGTAACAGACCTGGCATTAGTTTGTTTACAGCCCATTCCAGGCCATTATTAACACCCCGGGAAATAATATACATCGTAATTGCCAATACAACAGTGCTCCAGGCAATTAACCTGGCAGGGTCAGCGAGCATGCCGCCAAACATTCCACCGATCTGATCAGGAGATGCTCCATTAAATGCACCACTGCCGGTGGTGAAGATATATGACAGGGCCCAGCCAGAGACAACAATATAAAAGCTTAACAACAGGATGCCGGTAATAACGCCCATCCAGCCGATAACAGACCAGCGCTGACTGGCGCCCATCTCTTTCGCAACATTTTTCATTGCAACAGGTGGCGAGTTTTTGCCTCGACGGCCGAGCATTACTTCTGCCATTAGCAGGGGAACACCGATAGCAAGCACACAGATTAAATAAACTAATACGAATGCACCACCACCATTCTCACCAGTAATATATGGGAATTTCCATATATTACCGAGTCCTACTGCCGACCCTGAAGCGGCCAGAATAAACGCCATTCTTGTTGACCAAGAGGCTTTGGTTGACGGTACCGCTGCCGAGTTAGCTGGTCCGGCAGATACCGATCCTATATTTGTATTCATTGTTTTTATCTCGCATTTTATTTTAATGAAAACTAATGAGTATTAGTGTTATGTGCGCTTAGGTTCTTGCTCCTCTGTTGAACTCACCCTCTGCCAGAGGAGCGCTGTGTGAATATATCTATTAAGTAACGCGGGTTAGCTTTTTAAACTCCTCTGAATTCCAGCTCTCTTCAGACATAATGTTTGCCAGAGCGTCAACGCAGTCCCAGATATCGACATAACGAAGATACAGAGGGGTAAAACCAAAACGCAGGATGTCTGGTGCTCGATAGTCCCCAATTATGTTGCGGGCAATCAGTGCCTGCATGATTGCAAAGCCCTGAGGGTGAATAAGTGATACCTGACTACCCCGGATAGCTGCATCTTTAGGTGATGCAAGCGTAAATCCAAAGCCGTCACAGTAGCTTTCAACCAACTCGATAAACAGATCCGCCATCGCAATCGACTTTTTACGAATTTGAGCCATATCTGCATTGGCCATAATATCGACACCAACCTCAAGAACAGAGGCGCCGATGACGGAGGTTGTGCCGCAAAGGGTTCTTTCAATACCGGGTGCGGGTTGATAATCATCCAGCATCGCAAAGGCGTTAGAGTGACCAAACCAGCCACTTAATGGTTGTTCCAGTGTTGACTGATGGCGCTTAGCTACATACAAAAAAGCGGGTGCTCCAGGGCCACCGTTAAGATATTTGTAACCACAACCGATAGCTAAATCTGCATTAACGTCATTTAATTTTACGGGTACCGCACCGGCGCTGTGACTTAAATCCCATAATATCAATGCGCCCTTGTTGTGTGCGCGGGAGGTCATATCTGACATGTCCAGCATGCGGCCGGTTTTATAATGTACGTGTGTCAACACGACCAGGGCGGTATCTTCATCAATAGCATCGGGAATTTCATCTACTGGGCAAACCACCAGTTCAACCTGGTCACCAAGGAAATTTTTCAGCCCCTGCAGGATATATAGATCAGTTGGGAAGTTACCCGGCTCAGTAATGATTTTACGACGCCCCGGATTCAGCTTAATCGCAGCCGCTGCTAACTTGAATAAGTTGACGGATGTTGAATCAGCAACAATTACCTCACCCGCCTGCGCACCGATGATTGTCGATATCTTATCGCCCAGCCGACGTGGCAGATGTATCCAGTCATTGGTATTCCAGCTACGAATAAGGTCTTCACCCCATTCCCGTTCAACCACATCCTGCACCCGTTGTTTAGCTGCAATAGGACGGACACCTAATGAATTACCGTTTAAGTAACAGGTATTTTCAGGTAATGAAAAATGCTTTCGATAAGAGCTCAAAGGATCTTTCAGATCCATCTCAATGCATTGTTGACGTGTAATCTTGCTCATTAATTAATACTCCGAAGTAATGCGCGAACCGGAGAGGCATCCATTCCCGCTAATTTGAGTGGCGGGGCGATCAGCTCGTACTCACCTGGTTCTATATCGTCCAGGACCAGTCCTTCCAGAATTGCCATCTGATGTTTACGCACGCAGTGGTGTGCGTCTAATTGCTTTGAATTCTGCGGATCTAAAGAGGGACTATCGATACCAATCAGAAAAGCCCCCCGGCTTGCCAGAAGCTCTACTGTATCGACACTGATGGCCGTGAAGTCATTGTCCCAACTGGCTCCTGGAAAGGTTTGATAGGTTTTGAGTAGCACTCTCTCTAACGTTGCCGGCAGCTGATCAATAATGTGTTCAGGTTCAATAAGGCTTGTTGCTGAAGTGGCATTGATGACAATACAGGGGCCTATATAGTGGCTTACATCGACCTGATCGATAGCTAAACCCTTGTTGTCATAATGTAGAGGTGCATCGGCATGAGAGCCGGTGTGTGTCGAGAGTTCAAGTTTAGAAATAT
>NZ_JBNKYN010000010.1:0-82393 GCF_050300915.1 Amphritea sp. | reverse complement strand
TGTGCCTTTTTAGGGGCAGGGGCAGCGACCCTGAGCGGCGGGTTGAGTATGGGTTTTCTGCTATGGATAAGCGATGTTTACAGCAGCAGCAAAATCTACGATGAATACATTCAGATACTGCCCCTCATCGTCTTTCCGGAAGGACTGCTGAACGGCATCATCATGACCGGAATGATGGTGTTTTATCCCGACTGGATCCGCACCTTTGATGCAAAAAAATATATTGATGATCAGTAAGGGAATCTAGCCCGATAGTCACAGGAAACGTGGTTGTTAAGAGCCGTTGCTGGAATATCATAAAGAGCTATAAAAGCCGTTACTCGTAGCTCGACGTCACAAAGAGCGTGACTTGTTCGTTGCTCGGAAAAGCCTTCTAAATAGTTTCAGGATTAAGCGATCAGGTTAAACACTTTGTAAGAGCGTTGTTGTATAGGTCGGGTGAAGGGCAATAACGAGCAACGTTAATGCTCTTCCCTGACCGGACGTTTTTGCAGCTTGCGTTGCAGGGTGCGTCGGTGCATCCCTAATGCCCGGGCGGTGGCGGAAATATTGCCTTCATGCTCGGTCAGCACTTTCTGAATATGTTCCCACTCCAGTCGGCCAACGGACATCGGTTTGTCAGCAATCTCGACATCCGGGTCGGGTTCGGTGCCTTTCAGTTTTGCCAGTATCTGGTCGGTATCGGCCGGTTTAGCCAGATAATCGGTGGCTCCCAGTTTAATTGCTTCTACCGCTGTTGAGATGCTGGCATAGCCGGTGAGAATCAGAATTTTGATATCTGCATTCACCGCTTTTAACCGGGGAATAAGGGTGATACCTGAGGCACCGTTCATCTTCAGGTCGAGGGTTGCCAGGTCTGGGGTAAACTGTTCGAGCATCTGCAGCGCCTGCTCGGCAGAGCTGGCAACCGCTGTTTCATAGCCGCGACGTTTAACTGCCCGGCTTAGCACCCGGGTGAAGGTTTCGTCATCATCGACAATCAGAAAACGCAGAGGCGTTGAATTAGTATCCATAGTGAGAACTCTCCTTGACGAGTGGCAGTTTAACTTCGGTGAGTGTGCCACCGTTGGGATGATTAAACAGGCAGACTTCACCGCCATAGCTATCCAGAGCAGATGCTGTTAGAAATAATCCTATTCCGAGGCCTTTCCCCTTGGTGGTGATAAATGGGCTGCCCAGACTTTCCGCTTGCTCCAGGGGAATTCCCGGTCCCTGATCATGAATGGTGAAGACTATCTGTTGCTCGTCAGATGAAAGTTGGATCTGCAACGGTTGATCCGAGGCATCCGCGGCATTATTCAACAGGTTGATAAAGGCCTGCTGTAACGGAATCGAGCTGAAAATGGCTGGCTGTCCCTGCAGATTTATCACCGGCGGGTTAAAACTGGCTGTTGGGCGCAGCAAGTGCCAGCGATCCATAATCTCATGGAAAAATTGCTCAGCGGGCAGTGCCCGGGCCTCCTTCTGCTCCTGTTTTACCGACTCCGCGAGGTGCTTCAGACGGTCGGAACAGTTTTCCACCTGCGCCTGCAGTATCTCGATATCCTCAAGCAGTTCAGCATCATCACTGTGATCCAGTTTCATCTCATGCAGCAGCACTCGCATGGTGGCCAGTGGCGTACCCATTTCATGGGCGGTGCCCGCGGCCATGGTCGCCAGAGAGAGCAGTTGATGGTTGCGCAGGCTGGATTCTCTGGCGCGGTTAAGTTTCAATTCCTGACGCTGCAGGTTTTCGCGAATATTAACTACAAACCAGGTGATGAGTGCCGCGGTGAGAATAAAATTGATCCACATGCCTGCCAGGTGAAGGTCCAGGAGTGCAATTGCCTGATATTGATGTCCGGTATCTGGCAGGTTGATGGGGATAAAGAAGTGCATCAGCAGAGAGTAACTGAGGGTGACCAGCAGTGCGGTCAGCCAGGTATAGTGCCGGGGCAGTGAGGTCGCGCTGATGATCAGCGGGATCAGCAGCAGCGCTGAAAACGGGTTGCTCACCCCGCCCATCTGGTACAACAGACAGACATAAAAAGCGATATCGGCAATCAGCTGGAAGAAGAATTCCAGTTGGGTCAGCGGCAGCGGGGAGTTCAGGCGTAACAGTGATAGCAGATTCAATAGCGCCATCGCCAGCAGTGCGAAGGCGATCAGCCAGAAGTTAAGGCTGACATGCAGGCCGAAGAACAGATATAGCAATAACCCGCTCTGGCCAAAAATAGTGACCGTACGGATATAACTGAGCTGTAGTAGCTGGTGGCGGGTATTGCTGATGTAGTTCATAGCGCTAGCTTGGCAGAAAGCAGAATTATAACCAAGAGCGTTGTGTCACGAATGTGGCAGATTGTCGCATTGTATCGGTTCAATAGTTGTAAGCGGCCGGGTTTCTTTGATACTTTGCTGTATCTTGTTAGTCTGGCAGGCGAGTCTCCGGTTTAGCTTAGCTGTTTTTGCGAATATAAAACGAATTTGAATATGGAACAGAACAGGACAATTAGATTGCTCTTCGGGTTAATCCTGTTGGTAAGTACGGCGCCTGGTTTTGCTCAGAATCAGACGTCACTGAGCTGTAATTCCGGTGAGGTGCCTGCGTATATAATCACCTATGATCATGTGATTACCCGGTTGATTGATGAACAAGCGGATAAGAAAGCCCGCCAGGTGATTACCGCAAGCAGTGATGCCAGCGTCTATGAGGAAACCGGTGAGATGCTGGATAGCGCAGCAAGGCTTCGTGGTGAAATAGTCTACACCCCCTACCGCAAGCAGCGCTGGGAAACCTCGGATGCGATATACACCTACCACTCTGTCGGCGATATCGCCCGAGTGCGGCTGCATCCGCTGATTGAGAAGAGTGCAGTCCCTTATGTACTGTTATCCCCGGGTGATTCTGTGCGAACCATTGCCGGGTTTCAGTGTAACTGGCGTGAAGAAGATCTCGCCGGAGTGCAGACAACCCAGCGCTGCGAAGCGGTTTTTTACGGCTGGACCATCCCGTTATATACCCGAAAAATAGCCCAGGGGCGGGATATCCTGTTTTCTGAAGCAACGGATATCAGTCAGCAGTGTGTCAAAAAAGAGCGCTTATATGTGCCTGAAGATAAGCCCTGGAAGTTTTCTGAATGAAGCTTCTTATACGATAGGTAGATCGAAAAACAGGGATGATTCGGTCAGTTATTAATCAGATCGACGCTTGTAAATTGAGCGGTTTCTTTGATACCGTTACTTTATCTTATTGAATAACTATTGAGTTCTGCGGTTTTTCTAGCGCAGGCACGTCAAATGGCAGGGAGCCGCTTGATTGAATACCGCTATCCCCTCACTTTTATCGAAGCCAGCGCGCAATTTCTTACTGAAACTACATACCTGTTTGGCACTTGAAAAACACACTGCTTAACCATTTTTAGATTATCAAATGGATTTGAATATGAACCGGAATTTTCTCTTTCGATTACAGACTTTATTAACGCTGCTTGTCGTTGTGTCGAATAGCTATGCGCGGGATCAACAGCCTCTTAACTGTGATCTTGATGAAGTGCCTGCTTATGTGATTCATAAAAAAGTTATCACTAAACTTATGAATGATGATGCAGATTTTAAAGGTAAGCAGACCATCATAGTCTCGAAGGATATGAAACTGACTGAAGAACAGGGTGACATGCTTGATATCCCAGCAAGGTTTCGTGGCGAAAAAATATATATTCCATATCAGAGGTACTAGTGGGATATGGCTGACCGGGTTTATAAGTATTCCAGTCCTGAAAATATTGCGACGGTTCGTCCTCATCTCGATCAGAGAGATAGCTCTTTTCCTTATGAGTTATTGGATGAGAAAGGCACTGTGAGATCTCTCTCTGGCTATGAATGCAACTGGACAGAGCATGAGGTTGCCGGGATACAAAAGTTTGAACTGTGCAATGTCCTTTTTTATGGCTGGACAGTTGATCTTCTCAGTCGGGAAGTGGCTCAGGGCCGGGATAGGCATCTGTCAGAAACCATCGATATCTCCCATGAGTGTGTTAAAAAAGAGCGAATCGCTGTTCCAGAAAACAGATCCTGGCAGCGGCTCTAAACAAATTGGACGTTTAAAATTCACAAGGATTGTTATGATCACGCTGACTCAAGAACAACAAAAGCTAATAAATATATTGTGTGAAACCCTTCCTGAGCTTTTAGTCGATCAAGTAAAGAAACAAGTTGAACAACAGCTTAGAAATAGGGAAAGCTTTGACTATGCTCTTACCGAATCGCTAAGTGAATTTGATAAATCTACTCAATGCTACCTGGGTGTCGATGGTAAAGATGTTGAAACCCTGCTTTTTCTCGGTGATCGATTGCTAGGGGCGTTGGCAATAGATAGAACTCTTCAGGAGTTTGAAGAGGAAATAGAATCAGTTTCTGATGGGGTATTAGTATTAGCCGACCTTTGTAGTAAAAGTGGGTATGCCATTTTTCATTTAAACGGTTACGATGATTATCATATTTTTGTTGTTTCTTATAATAAAAGAACGGTCTTTCGACGGCTTGCTGAAAGTTGTGAAATGGAGCTGACATATATAAAACCTCAGCAGAGAGGTTATAAAAACTTTCATGTTTCTAAACGTAAGGCTGGCCGTGAGTATCTAAGGAATGTATTTAAAAAGGCAGGAGCACATGCCCAAAAGATGGGGTTGAAACCATTGTTACTTGGCGTATGTGGCGAGTGTGAAGCATGTCGGCGTATTACCAGAAATTTCTGGGAACCCTCTTTAGGAAGCATTTTTGAAGGCTTTTACATTATTCAACTTAGTGGACCTGGATCCTATGTGGAGTTGATGAAGTGTGGGTTAAGTGGCACTAAAAGGCCATTCCTGGTGAAAATGGACGGTGATGGTCGTATTCTTGATGATATTCTGACGGGTGAAGATATATATGCTTCAGGAGAGTTGTTAAGTGATATAGCTAATATTATCGATATTTTTCTATCAAAGAATGCATCAGAAAAAGAATATGTTATGAATCATGTTCAAAATAATGCGGCTTTAATCGCTTCTGTTAAAACAGATGATATTGAGAATGCTATTGAGTTAATTGAAAATAAAGGAGCTGAAATTAACCCTCCCTCTTTTAACCTTTTTGCATGTATTCAAAGTGATAATGTTGAGCTTGCCCAATATTTACTTACCCAAGGGGCTGATGTTCACCATATTGAAGAAGAGCAGCCACCACTTTGCACCGCCCTGTATCGTAAGAATTATAAGTTGGCTGAATTTCTGGTAGATAACGGAGCCAGAGTGGACCTCTATATCCCACGTGTGAAACGCAATACGCTTGGATTCGCAGCTGGAGGTGAATCATTACCTCTTCTCGCAAAAATATTGGCAGCCGGTGCTGATGTTAATCATCGAGGTATCTTTGGAAAGACTGCTATTTTTGAGGCTGGATCACATTTTGCAATGCATTTAGCCCTGATTGAGGCTGGGGCTGACCTGCGGATGCAGGATGACAATGGGGATACCCCTCTTCATGCGCTTGCGTTCAGTTTCAGGTATCGGCTGGACATTTGCGCACAGATGATAAAATTATATCTTGATAATGATGCTAATGCCTTTATTGAGAATAATAAAGGTGAAAAAGTGTATGACTGTTTGAGTGATGAGCAAAAAGCAGGCTTTAGTTATGGAACACTTCAGCGGTTAATGATGAATTAGTTTTTGTGGTTTTTTAAATGTTAGAACGAAATATTTACTGAGTTGATTGATTGTAGAGGGGTATCAAACACACTGCGGCTACTACTCTATCAGTACTGGCTAGGTGTGTCTTTTTCTGAGGGAGAAAGAGTCTGCAGGCGCAACCACTGCTGCTGGAACATTCACTGCTGAAACATGGTGCTGATCCCTCATTGAGGGATCACTACGGCCGGACTATAAGCGATTACGCTGATGATCCACAGATTGAAACCCTATTGAAAGAGTATTGATATGGCCGCCCGGGAATTGGATGTCTTGGGTGTGATGAAATGAAACGTTCGGCCGTGGTCAGTTTTCATACAGCCCTTCCCGGGTGATTTTATCGAGGGTATCTGTCCCCATCATCGCCATAGTGACTTCCAGTTCCTCTCGTAAGATTCTCAGCATATGGGCGACCCCGGTTGCGCCTGCCACGGCGAGTGAATAGAGCTGTGGCCGGCCGACCATCACCAGATTGGCACCCAGCGCCAGTGCTTTATAAACATCGGTGCCGCGCTCGATAGCACCGTCCAGAATCAGTGGATAATCAGGGCCTGTTGTTTTGCGGATGGCGGGCAGCAGCTCTATGGCGGCGGGGATTGAGTCCAGCGTCCGGCCGCCGTGATTAGAGACGATTACGCCTTCGATACCCATCTCTTTGGCTTTTAGCGCATCTTCAGGATGGAGAATCCCTTTCAGAATGATGGGCAGATCGGTTTGCTGTTGCAACCAGGCGATCTCTTTCCAGGTGGGAGCTTCGGTCATCATTCCCTGAAAAACGATACTCTGTTCCGGTGTCAGTGTTTTGCGGGGCAGGGGCGGCCTGGCGCGCAGATTGACGGGCTCGACCGTTTGGGGGAGGGTGAAACCCGCCCGCTGAGCCCGGTTGCGAATACCATGCAGTGATGCATCAATGGTGACGATGAGTTTACTATACCCGGCGGCTTCAGCACGTTTTACCAGATCGCGGGTAAATGTGAGCGATTGCTGAAAGTACAGCTGAAACCATTTTGGCGAGGTTAGCTGCGCGGCGATCTCTTCAAGACTAAAGCTCGACAGGGTGCTGACAACCATACCGGTTTCCAGGGCACTGGCTGCCTGTGCTGTCGCGATCTCTCCCTGGGGGTGCACCAGCGTATGAAACGCCACCGGCGCCAGAAGAATCGGATGACGAAATTGTTCCCCCATGAACTCTGTTGCCGTTGTGCCCTGGGTGCAGTCGTTGAGCATGCGGGGCAGCAATTGAATCTGGTCCAGCGCCTGGCGGTTGCGGCGCAGGGTTAACTCGTCAGCGCCGCCCCCGGCGATATATTCATAGATAGGGTGAGGGATATGCTGTCGGGCATAACGTGGGTAGTCTGATACAGAGACCAGGTCAGATGGAATCTGTGACAGTGGTGCCTGGGGGATATCTGACATCGATCAGTCCTGTTTATACGTGTTATTAATGTACTGTTTAGTTGCGTTGTTATGCCGTTCTAAGTATCCGCCAGTTGACGGATCAGTCGATGATAAACGGCGGTGAGACGAACCACATCGGGGTGTTGATGGTGATGCTGCATCGTGAGTGACTGCACCGATTGATCCAGATCGTAGAGCATCTCACGTTGTTCATGCTCTCTGACCATGCTTTGTATCCAGAAGAAAGCCGCCAGGCGGCATCCCTTTGTCACCGGGGTTACCCGGTGACGGCAGGTTGATGGATAAAGAATCATATCGCCTGCGGAGAGCTTCACCATGTGAGTGCCGTAACTGTCCTCTATCTCGAGTTCCCCCCCCTCATATTCGTCGGCTTCGCTGAAGAAAATAGTTGCAGACAGGTCGGTGCGAATCCGGGTGTGGGTACCCGGTGCAATACGGATGGCGTTATCTACATGAAAACCGTAGGTTTCTCCGACATCATAGCGGTTGAACATGGGGGGGAGTATTTTTAAGGGCAGCGCCGCAGAGATGAATAGCGGATGCTGTGCCAGGGCATTGAGAATGCAGTCACCCAGTTGCTGTGCTAAGTCGGAATCGACCGCGAGTTGCTGGTTGTTTTTTATATTTGCTGCCTGGTTGCCGGCGGTGGTTTTGCCATCCTGCCATTGAGCCTGCAACAAATGGCTGCGAATCTCTGCGGCTTCGGCTTTGCTGAATACCGATTCTATTGGAATAATCATAGTGATCTCACCTTAAAGGGTTGCCGTCCGTGGCAGGTATTGCTCCATCATTTTTTTGAAGTGCTCCTGTTTAGAACTTGTAGCTCAGTGTCAGGTTAGCCGAGCGTGCATCACCGATATAGACGATGCTGCCTCCCCGATAGACGGCGGTGTAGTACTCTTTATCCGTCAGGTTCTGAATGTTGGCGCGCAACTCAAACTGATTGTTGAATTGATAGGTTGCAAACACATCATAAACGCTATAGCCGGGAATGCTGACCCTGCCTGAGCTGCCGGCATCTGGCTGGCCGCCCTTAATTTCACTGGAGTAGGTGGCATTGCCTCCCACCGCGAATTTGGGGGTGGCCTGGTAACGCAGCTGCAGGTTGGCACTTTCATCTGCGAAGTTGGCTTTAGGTAAACCGACGTTCTCCGCGTTAAAGGATTCCAGTGTTTCTGAGTCCATCACCGCGATGCCGAACTGACCACTGAGTTTAGGGGTAAGGTTGCCGGATAATCCAAGCTCTACACCTTCGACCCGGTTTTTGCCGGTATTGAGGCTACCACCTGACTGGTAAGAGTCATTACCTCCTTCGATGACATCATCTTTGGTAATCCGGAACACGGCCGCAGTCAGCAGCAGTTTTTCATCCATCAGATTCCATTTGGTGCCCAGCTCTAGATTGATTGACTGTTCGGGCTTGGCGTTGGAGTAGTTGCCATCGGCATCGGTACAGATACCGCCATAACCGCAGTTGCCTGCTGAGTCAGCTTCACCACCATTGATATTGGAAGAGCTGCTGACGTTGGCGTAGATATTGCCATCTTCCCAGGGTGAGTAGACCACCCCAAGGTGACCATTGAGGAAGCCATCTTCATACTGATAGGTTTTTTCCGGCACCGGGCCACCGCGACCATTCGAGGCTGCCAGCCACAGATCATATTCAAAGTAGTCATAGCGCAGTCCGCCAAACAGCTCCCAGTCCTGATTCAGGGTGATAGTGTCCATCAGGTAAGCTGAAGCGGTATTCAGGGTTAAATCAGTTGTCGGGCTATGCTGCTTAGTCGCACGGTTGGTGCTGAAATCGATGTTGTACGCATTGCCATCACTTCTGCCAGTGGCGAGAAACGCATCAGTTGCCCCTTTGACCTTTTCCTGAGCCAGCTCGATTCCGGTGATAATCGTATGGCGCTTGCCGCCGATCTCTTTATCAATGATCAGATTGGTCTGGTTGCCGACGTAAGTATTGTCCTGCCAGCCGGCAAAGGTACGGTTGCTCAGGGTGACAGGAGTGGTACGCGAAGCCTGTTTGGTGGTCGAGACATAATCGTTGGTGGTTTTGCCGTAACGGGTTTTATTTTCCAGACGGGTCTCACTGTTCAGTTGGTAATCGAACGTCAGGGTAAGCGTGTCTGCGCCGGAACGCTGGAAATCGAGATTCTTGATACCCGGGTAGCCCTGTCCTTTATAGGGTTTACCATCGACTAACCGTGTCCCCAGATCGGGCCGGTCATCGGCGCGGTAGTGGTAATAATCGGCTGAAACTTTCAGATCTTCGCTCGCCTGATAAACTCCGGACAGCAACGCCCCCTGTCGCTGTTCATCGGCCGGATCCCGTGCGGGAATGCCTGCCTCACTGTAGAGGACGTTAAAGCGGACGGCCAGATCATCATTGATAACCTTGTTGCTATCCAAGGTGTAGCGTTGATAGTCGTCAGTGCCGAGACCGCCAGATAGTTCGGTGAAATCATCATCCAGACTGGCCTTTTTAGTCACACTGTTGACTGAGCCACCGGTCGAGCCGCGCCCGGCAAACGTTGAGCTGGGGCCTTTACTGATCTCAACCTGTTCCAGGGCAAAGGTATCCCGCGAAATCAGCCCCGGCTCGCGCAAACCGTCGGTAAAGATATCGCTGCGTGCCTCATAACCCCGGATAATATAGCGGTCACCAAATGAGTTACCGCCTTCGCCGGTTCCCAGAGTAATGCCCGGTTGTGCACTGAGAATATCTTTCAGCTCGGTCTTACCAGAGTCTGCAATTGCTTCTTTGGTCAACACCGTCATGGTAGCCGGTGTTTCAGCGATATCGCGGCTGTGTTTACTGCCAGACAGTTTTTTCGCTTTGTAGACCGCGCCGGGCTGGGCATAGGGGTTACTGTCGGGCTGAATCGCATTATCTTCAACCACCAAAGAGTCAAGTCTGACCTCTTCGGCGTTAACATTCGCAATAAATGTTGAGGATATCGCCAGTGCCAGAGAGCTTGCGACAGTACCTGATGACAGAGTGCTCCTGGGTTTTGCACGCAGAGAGGTGGGACGGTGTAAATTAGACACTTATTGCTCCTTATGTGTTTGTGAATCAATCTCTTATTGATTCAGTTTAAAAACGATCGGAATGCTGATGGTGAGCTTCGACTGGCTCATATCCACTGGAAATGGAGGCAGGGGGGAAGCGTCTTGCAGCATTTTTTTTACGGATCGGTCGAGTCTTGAATAGCCAGAGCTTTGCTGTATCCAGGCACCTTCTATCCGTCCGCTGCTGAGTACGGTAAACGTCAGTATGGCGGTGCCTTCATGGCCCTTTTTGCGGGATGATTTGGGGTAACGTTTGTACTTTGCCAACGTCGCTGCGATAAGTGAGTAATAAGTCTGACTGGAGCCTGCGTGTCCGCCGGAGGTCAGCGCACTGGCGCTGCCCGTCGATATTTTCTGGGCTGCCTCCTGATCCTGAGTATCCTTATCAGCAGTGGTTGCCGGCTGGGCCTCCGCTAAGCGGGTTTCAGGTAAAGGCGTGTCAGTTGATTTCGCTTTCGCTATGTCAGTGAGCGTCGCCTCTTTCTTCTGTTTTACCGTCAGTTCGGCGCGCTGCTTCATCACAGTCGGCGGGTTGACCGGCGTTGGATCCGGCGGGATCTCGACGGGTTCACTAATCTCTTGCTGTTGTTCCGTTTCGATATGCGTTGCGATAGGGGCTGCAGTCGCTTCGGTTGTGGTGGCGGTTGCTGTACCCAGATCACCGAGCATACCCAGATCGATTTCGATTCCCTGCTCTCCCTCTGCCTGGGCGCCACCCAGGGTGAGATGGGTCAGCAGCAGGATGGCACTCAGATGAAGTAAGATTGCGGTGATAATCGCAACAAAACGCTGACGAAGTGAGATCATTCCAGTCATCATCCTTCCTGTTTTCGGGTGATCAGTGAGACATGGGTTAAGCCTGCTGCTTTGATGTTGCGCAGGATCTCCTGCAGTGTCTGCGCCTCCAGGCGGGCATCCGCTTTGATATGGACCCTGAAACTATTGCTATCTTGGGTTGCATCGAGTTTGCTGATCAGGTGTTGGCTAAGTTCACTGATGCTGAGCTGATTGCCATCGATAAACAGTGTTCCGGTGGCGCTAACCAGTAGTTCCACCGAGCCGCTGTCGTCCAGATTGGGGGCTATAACAGACCCCGGAAGCTCTATTGGGACTGCATCTGATGGCTGAACCTGGCCCGCAATCATGAAGAAAATCAGCATCAGGAAGACAACATTGATAAGCGGGATCATATTGTCATCATTTTGTGGCCGTCGTTTGGCGGTTTCAGTTGTCAGCATCAGGGCAACACTCCTGTCAGGGACACATTAATGGCACCGGCTCGCTTGAGGTTGTCCAGCAGGGTCAGCATCGACTGGGTTGACACCTGAGGCTCCACATCAAGGGCGAAAATGGTGTGCGGATTTTGCGTCACCAGATTTGTCAGTGCTGACTGGTCTGTTACCTCATAATGTTGTCCGGCTGCGCTGAATGCCGTGCCGCCCGAATGCAGGGTGATGAGCAGCACCTCGTCAGATGATTGTGCAGCCTGTGCGGCGGCCGGCAGGTTGATCTGTTTGAGTTTGATAAAACTGGACGAGAGCATAAAAAACAGCAGCAGAATGAACACCACATCAATCAGCGGCGTCAGGCTGATCGCTTGCCGGCGTTGTACCCGGCTCAGATCAGGCAGCATGTGTGGCCTCGCGGGCTTCGATGAACGCATCTTTGACCGGCGCCTGTTGGATGGCCGTGTCTTTAGCGTTTGCAACGCTGTGCAGTGGTTGTTGGGTAAACACCTGGGTGACAGCATCGTTCATCAAACTGGCGATGCGCTCTACTTTCCTGTCGAGACCGTTAAACGCAACCACCACAGGGATCGCTACGGCCAGACCTACCGCCGTGGTCAACAATGCTTGCCAGATCCCCCCGGAGAGCACTGCAGGGTCAACCTGACTGCCCGCCGCTTCCATCTGCTGGAAGGCACTTATCATCCCTAAAACCGTCCCCATCAGCCCCAGTAACGGGCTTAAGTTGGCAATGACCTCTAACGGGCGAAGTAATGAACGACACTGATTTAGCTGATGGGTTGCTTTGCGGCTTAACTCTTTTTGCAACAGGTCCGGGTTTTGTTGTTGGCGGATGCCAGTCATCGCCGTAGACACCAGAGCGGATACCGGGCGTGTAGTTATCAAAGCGTTGGAAGCTTTGTCTGCCAGACCCATTTTCCAGTAGTGCAGCGCCTGTTCAACATCTTTGGTGCTCTCCGCTTTGAGCAGGGCAAACTGCCACAGCTTTATGAGGATGATGCTCAGGGAGAGGATGGACATGCCCGCCAGGATCCAGACAACCGGCCCGCCAATATCCAGTAATGATTGAATCTGCCCCAGGCTATCTGCCAGCGGGAGATCGAAAATACTATTGCCTGTATCTGGGCTGCCGGTCTCTGGCAGACCGGTCTGGAAGTCGGGTGTCAGCAGCGTCTCGGTATGACCTGACTGATCAGAGGCAAAATCGGGTACGTTGGTGAGTTGCTCCTCAGAAAGAGTGTTGGTTGGTTCAGCCAGTTCAGTTTCAGAAAGCCTGGATTCAGCAGGGGTAACTTTAAGCTCAGGTTGTGCAACCTCTGTGGTGAGCGTTTCAGTTGAATGCAGTTCTGCAGGGGTGATAGTGGTAGCCAAAACGTAACCTCGTAGCTTGAAAAATTTCAGTCAATCGCTGCCGGGCCCTGATTTTTATGGGGCGTTGTGGGCAGTCGTTACCGACCTGTCTGATGAGTTCTGTATGCTAATTATTTTTAGATGCGAATGCAAACGATTCTCAAATACAAAACAAAATAATTCTCATTAATCTTAAAGGTGAAGCCTTGAGCATCTTCGGTGCTTATTCGAAGTGCAAAGTGCTGGGGGTAGTGAGGGCTGTGAATTTCAGGGTAGCCGCGGGGTGTTAACACGTTTGGTTGCGCTATAACAATTGCTGTTATTCACGCTGCCTGTCACAATCTACGTTCTTCTGTGTGGCGTCATTTTGTGTGACGTGAGTGTGTTGTAGCGTTTTAAACAGCACATGATATCGCCTCGATGAGGCGCCGAAGCTCCGCCAAAAAACGCTATATTTTTTAAATATCAGTGGGTTGCGGGTAACTAATTATGTTCAAAGGGATATTGCATCATTATGTTTGGCGTTCCGATTCACTCGTTTTATCTGATCCTGCTGGTGATTATTCTGCTGGTCAGCGGCAGTCTGATTAGTTCCCGCATTGAGCGGCAGCATCCTGACAAAGATTACACCGAGCTGCGACAGCGGGTGCAGTCCTGGTGGCTGATGATCGGTATTCTGTTTGCTGCGTTGCTGTTTAACCAGACCCTGGCGGTGGTGTTTTTCGGCTTCCTCAGTTTTCTGGCCCTCAAAGAGTTTCTTTCGATTGTGCCAACCCGACAAACTGATCGTCGGGTAATCTTCTGGGCGTATCTGTCGATTCCTGTGCAGTACTACTGGGTGGCCATTGGCTGGTACGGCATGTTTATTATCTTCATCCCGGTGTATATCTTTTTACTGTTACCGGTGCGGATGGTACTGCTGGGTGAAACCCGGGGCTTTATCCGCTCCGCGGGAATTCTCCACTGGGCAACCATGCTGACGGTCTTCTGTATCAGTCATATCGCTTATCTGCTGGTTTTGCCGGTGAAGAATGAAGCTGCAGGTTATATCGGCCCGGTACTGTTTCTGCTGTTTATGACCCAGTTCAACGATGTCTGTCAGTATATCTGGGGCAAAAAACTGGGGCGGCATAAGATTATTCCCAAGGTCAGCCCGAACAAAACCTGGGAAGGCTTTCTCGGCGGGGTTGCTTCCATCACCTTGCTGGCGGGGCTGACTGCACCGTTACTAACGCCGTTGCTCTGGTGGGAGGGGTTGATTGCCGGACTGCTGATCAGTGTTAGCGGTTTCTTTGGTGATGTGGTGATCTCTTCGGTTAAGCGGGATCTGCAGATTAAAGACACCGGTAGCCTGATTCCTGGACATGGCGGTATTCTGGATCGAATGGATAGTCTGATGTTTACCGCGCCGCTGTTTTTTCATTTCCTGTTTTATAGCTACTATTGATCGGCGGAGTTAAGCCCATGGATAGACTGATTAAAGTGCTGTTTTTTGCTCTGCTGGTTAAACCGGTGGTGCTGTTGTTGCTGGGGTTGAATGTTCGCGGCAGGAATAATCTGCCGGATAAGGGGCCGGCTATCGTTATCGCCAACCATAACAGCCATCTGGATACGCTGGTGTTGCTCAGCCTGTTTCCATTGTCGATGATCCATAAAGTACGTCCGGTGGCCGCAGCCGATTATTTTCTCGGTAATGGTGGTTTTCTCGCCTGGGTGGCATTGAAATGTATCGGTATTATACCGCTGGATCGCAGTGGTGGTGCCGACCGTGAGGCGTTATTCAGCGGTTGCACCCGGGCATTGGCGAATAGTGAAATTCTGGTGCTGTTTCCTGAAGGCAGTCGGGGTAAGCCGGAACAGCTGAGTCGTCTGAAAAAAGGGGTTTATTATCTTATTAAAGATCGTGCAGATATTCCGGTGGTGCCAACCATGCTGCATGGTCTTGGCCGGGCACTGCCTAAAGGTGAAGCGCTGCTGGTGCCTTTTAACTGCGACGTGGTGATCGGTGAAAATCTGACTGATCGCGAAAGTGCCGCCGGATTTATGAACTCGGCGACCGAATCGTTTAAACAGTTATCCGGCTATTGCCTGACCCTGCCTGCTGCTGAAGCTGATGATGTGGCGGTTTAATCAGCTTCAGATGGGGTGTTGCTGTTAACCTCGCGCAGGGCTGATTTAGCGCGGTTAATAATGGTGACCGCCAGCAAAACGATAATCAGCAGTAATACCGCGCTACTCCATATTCCCGGGTTAACGCCCAGGGCATAGAGAAACCCCAGCAGACCAAAAAACAGTGCCCGGTCACTCTTACCTGAGGGGCCGTCATAGCGGCGGCTGGCACCGATCTGCACAGCGACAACGCCGATCATCTCGCTCATTACCGCGAGTAGTGCCAGGATAACCAGCAGCGGAATATTGATACCCGGCAGCGCGGCAAACGCCAGAAACAGGGCGCTGTCGGACACAACATCGCCCATCTCATTGAGAATGGCCCCTTTCGGGGTCGACATGTCATGTTCGCGGGCGAGCATGCCGTCGATATTATTCAGCGCCATGCGGATAAACATCCAGATGGGCACCGATAGCCAGATGAGTGGCGATAGATTCAGTAGCAGCGAACCAAAATAGAGTGCGGCTGCCAGCGCAACAGAACCGGCCAGTGCCGCAATAGTGACCTGATTCGCTGTGACGCCAGCGGCTGCCAGGCGTTGCGTGATCGGGCGGAGAATATCGGAGAACGCACTTTTAAGCTGATAAACGCTGGGCATGAATAAATCCTTTTAACGAGCTTTGTATTTACAAGCTAGGTATTAACAATATGCGCTGATTAAGCACAGAACCAGACTGAGTAGGGTCAGCAGCGATTGTACTATAGCCAGCCAGCACTGCCGAAAGAATAGTTTTCTGATGCCCTGTAGACGGTCACTCATTGTCAGGGTTATCAGTGAATCGGCTTTCGCCGGAAACAGGAACCGGAGTCCCTGATCAAAGGATTGCGCACCATGTTTGAGTAAGACTGGCAGTAATTTTCTATCAAGAGATACTCGCCAGAAGTAATAACTTTGCAGCAGCGCAATGAGTATACCGGCGAAAGCGATCAACCTGACCAGAAGCGAGCCGCCGAAAATAATCAACAGGCCGCATAAGCCTGCCAGCACCGCAGAGATAAAACCAAGCGCATACGTGGATGACAGGGCCGCTAACAGCACTTCTGCTTTCACCTCCTCAGGTTTTTCGGCCAGCGCTGTTTCTGTTGGGGATTGGTTAGTGATCATTATCGATCTCCATTGTCGGCCTGCTGATCTTATGGAGTAGTGCCCGGTGCCCTTCGTGGAGGATGCAGTCGGGCCTGACCTGAGTGATCATGTCCACAGCCTGCTCTACTGAACAGGCTTTATGGCTGTATAGCAGCCAGCCAGCCACCACCAGTGCACTGCGTGATAATCCCAGTGCGCAATGCACCAGCACCGTTTTCTTTTTCTCAACCAGGCAATTGAGTGTCTGAATCGCTGTCCACAGTGTTGCCTCATCGGGGATCGCCAGGTCGAGCATCGGTATGCGATATGTATGGTTGCAACGATAGCTCAGCGGCCGCATCTCGGCGGTTAGGTTCAGGTGTAAACTGGCGCCGCTGGTTTGTAATTCCTCCCTGCCCGGGACTTTACTCAGCCAGACTCCGTCGGTGACTTTTACACACCCCTGTCGGTGTCTGCTGAGCAACCGGGCGCTGAGATGGGCGCCGAGGAGGTAGGGGGTCAATAGTATCAATGCCGGCAGCGACATCTTTTGATTATCATATTGAAAAACCGAGATGCCTAATCCCCAATAGGCCAGCGCCATCAGGGCTGTTGCCGTGGCTGGCCACAACAATAACCAGCCCCAACAGCCGATAAAAATAGCGCTGAGGCTCAGAATCAGGGTGGCGAAACAATAATAGCCGGCCAGTTTGCTCTTCCGCTGTGCTGTCCAGCGCCAGTGATGAGCAACCGGGGGAATCATGTACATCACCACTAGCGCAACGATAAGTCCTCCAAGCACATCGATGACGTGGTGTTGCCAGGTCGTCAGTACTGAGATGCCGATTAACAGCATCCAGCTATGCATTAACAAGCGCGGCAGTAAGCCCCTGAGATGCTGGCTGAAGGTGTACCAGATTAGTACCAGTAAGCTGATATGCAGAGAGGGCGCCTGATTGTAGGGCTTATCGAAGCCGGTTAGCAGATTAAATAATTCACCATAGAGTCCATCGGTGGGTGGGCGGACAAAGGTGAACTCCAGTGGAAACAGCAGAAAACAGCTAACAGAAACAGCGGTAGCGGTTAGCAAGCGCAGAGCATGGCGATCAAGTTCAGCTTTGCTGGTGCAGAGGAATAGTGAGATGCCATACAACAGGTCGATGGACATATAGGGAATGATGGTCCAGTCCCAGAAGGGAATCTGTGTCTCCCAGGCAAAGACATACTGCCCAACATCGCTGCGGCCTGCCGTAAACGTATTGGCAAAACCGTAGCTGATAAAAAATGCTGGCCCGAGAAAGGCCAGCCAGATAAGCGCTCTGAGCCAGGGGCGTGGCGGTTGATCACCGAACATGACGGATTCAGTATTCATCGCTGCTTCCGCTTAGCGTCGCTGGGCAATTGAGACGCTGAAAATACCCCACTGGTCGATCAGCTGAGTACATTTTTCAAAACCAGCCTCGGCAACCAACTGGTCCATCTCCCCCTGTGAACGACAACGCATCACCCAGGGTTGGTTGCTCTGGTGGCTGCTCAGCACCCGTGCGATCAGCTCCTGCTGCGGATGCCAGGGCTGGTTGGTGTAGATCAGATAACCGCCGGGTTTCACCGCTTCGGCCAGCCCGGCAAGGGATGACTGCAGCAGGCTGTTATCGCTGAACAGTTCATACAGTCCGGAAACGATGGCAAGGGTCGGTTCTGGCTGTACTGCGGCTACCGATGCCTGATCAAACGCATCCCCTTGCTGGAACGTGCCGAATCTGTCAAAGCCTCGCTCAGCCAGCGCCTGGCTGCCTGCGGTCACGTTAATATCGCTGAAGTCCCGCAGCAGAATGCTATCGATCTCATCTTTACGGGGAGCGATAGCATCCAGAATATAACGGCCATGGCCCGCGGCAATATCAACGATACGGACGGGTTGCTGGTTGGCCTGTAACTGATCGATGGCCTGATTAATCAACTGTTCCAGGTGAAGTTTGCGTTGCCGGATACCACGCCAGCCAATGCTATTGAGATATACCTGGTCGATCTGCCTGCCCAGCCAGTTTTTCCCCTGTGGCTGGTTGCGATAGACATAATCGAGGGTGCTGCCGGAATCAAAGCCAGTCTCTTTACCTAACCGATACCCCTCTGATAACCGTGCGCCCAGACCGACCATTTTCTGCAGCAGCTGCCAATAGGTTCGTTTCAGCCCCGTTTCTGCCGTGGCCAGACTTTTATAGTGCTGATAACCCTGCCCCTGCTGATCTGATTGTCTCAGGTCGGGCTGATGTCGGGGCGTGTCAAAAAGTTCGCTGGTAAATTGGCGTATCTCTGTCAGAGCTTGCTCCCGGTTGAGTTCGCCCAGCGTGTCATGGAAAAAGCCGGGTAGCTCTATCAGCCGTTTGTTGCTGCTACCCAGGCGTGCCGCAAATTCATACTGAGGCTGTTTTCTGACTACCCAGTCACTGCCAGATACCAGTGTCAGGGTTGGTGTGTTGATAGCGTGGGCGTCTTTAACAGAGCGTTCACCTGCGGCATAAAGGTCCAGTAACAGGTTGGAGGCGATGGGCCGGGTAATCAGAGGGTCTGCGTTGTAGCTGCGAATTCTGTCAGGATCGTGGCTGAGCTGACTCGCTTTGACATAGGAGTTAACCGTGAAAATACCCCCGAGCTTTTGCCGCATTGCAATCATCTGTCGGGCGAAGGGGACATAGAGTTTAATATCAAATGCGGGTGCCGCCAGTATCATCCCGCGAATATCAGGGGCGTAGTCATGCACCCAGGTTGTCAGCATGATGGCACCGACACTCTGGCCTAACACGATGATCTGATCGGTTTTAAAGCCGTGGGCCTTGGTGATATGGCGAATAAAACAGTCGATATCCTGCACCAGAGTGGCAAAGCTTTCGGCATGGCCCCGTGCGCCGGAAGACTGACCCAGCCCCCGTGCATCCCAGGCAAAGAAGGCGGTATCAGGCAGCTGTAGTTCATCCACCAGATGACTCATTCGCCCGCCATGTTCGTGACCCCGATGAAACATCACAATCGCTCGTTGCGTATCGGTTGGTTGTATAGCGGGCCAATAGCGGTAAAACAGTTCGCTGTTATCGTGGCTCAGGAGGGTATGTTGCTCAGCACTGCGGTTGATAGGACGGGTCTCTTCCGCGATTATGGCAGGTTGGTTCATCTGTTGAGTCCTTGGTTGATTAAAGTCGGCTTAGTCTTCCATGATCAGACTTTGGTGAAAGCTTAAATCGACGGAGTATCGTTATCTGCTACTCAAGGGCGCGAACAGGGTTGTTGAGCAAAAGGAGGAGAGGGCGAGCGGTTGTCGGAGTGATAGTCCATATCATCATTTGTCCCCTGCTTTCCTTAGCAGTAAGAGCTAGTCTGTCAGAATAGATGGGTCAGTCAATAGCTTTCAGTTGTGGATTTGAGGCATATCAGCGAAAATAGCGCCCAATTATATTTTCTGGCTTCTGCCGATTGGTGTGCAGGGCAGTTTCCAAAACAACCGGATCTCTATGTCTAGTATCTCAAAGGAAGTATCGATTCGTCGTACTTTTGCTATTATCTCCCACCCGGATGCGGGTAAAACGACCATTACTGAAAAGCTGCTGTTGTTCGGAAACCTGATTCAGAAAGCGGGTACGGTTAAGGGTAAAAAATCGGATCGTCATGCAACCTCAGACTGGATGAGCATGGAGCAGGAGCGGGGTATCTCGGTTACCTCTTCGGTGATGCAGTTTCCCCACAAGGGACGCATTGTTAACCTGCTGGATACGCCGGGACACGAAGATTTCTCCGAGGATACCTACCGTACACTGACGGCCGTAGACTCGGCGCTGATGGTGGTGGATGGGGCGAAGGGTGTTGAGGACCGGACGATTAAACTGATGGAAGTTTGTCGTCTGCGGGATACACCGATTCTCTCCTTTGTGAACAAAATGGACCGGGATATTCGTGACCCGGTTGATTTGCTCGATGAGATCGAAGAGGTGCTGAAGATTGCCGCCGCCCCGATCACCTGGCCGATTGGCATGGGTAAGGACTTCCGCGGCGTGTATAACCTCTATACCGACACTATCCATGTGTTTACACCGGGACAGGGCAGTATTATTCCCGATGATATCCAGGTGCAGGGACTGGAGAGCGATGAGGCAAAAGCGCTGCTCGGAAATCTCTATGAAGATTTTCTTGAGGAGATCGACCTGGTACGTGGTGCCAGCCATGAATATGATCAGGATGAATATCTGGCGGGTCGTCTGACGCCGGTGTATTTTGGTACCGCATTGTCGAACTTCGGTGTGCGGGAGATGCTGGATGGTTTTGTTGAGTTTGCTCCTTCCCCGATTGCCCGGGAAACCGTTAGCCGGACCGTTCCGGCTGATGAAGAAGCCTTTTCTGGTTTTGTGTTTAAAATTCAGGCCAATATGGACCCGAAACACCGTGACCGGATCGCCTTTATGCGGGTTTGCTCCGGCAGTTATACCCGAGGCATGAAGATGCGTCATGTGCGCATCAAAAAAGATGTGAAAATAGCCGATGCGGTGACCTTCCTCGCCGGAGACCGTTCCAATGTAGAGGAGGCCTGGTCTGGTGATATTATCGGCTTGCATAACCACGGTACGATTCAGATCGGTGATACTTTTACCGAAGGTGAAGATCTAAAATTTACCGGTATTCCCCACTTTGCACCGGAGATGTTCCGCCGGGTGCGGGCCAAAGATCCTCTGAAGATGAAGCAGTTACAGAAAGGCTTGCAGCAGCTCTCAGAAGAGGGGGCAGTGCAGCTGTTTCAGCCGATCAACAAGAATGATCTGATTCTCGGAGCAGTAGGACAGCTACAGTTTGAGGTGGTGGTGTATCGTCTTAAAGATGAGTACAAGGTCGAATGTATGTATGAGCCGGTCACCATTGCAACCGCCCGCTGGGTTGAATGTGAAGATCATCGTAAGCTGGAAGAGTTTCGCCGTAAAGGCGGTGATAATCTGGCCCTGGATGGCGGCGGTCTGCTGACCTATCTGGCGCCAACCCGGGTTAACCTCAGCCTTACCGAAGAACGCTGGCCGGATATGCGCTTCCGCGCCACCCGAGAGCATTAAAGCATCACGACAAAAGCCGGCTGAATTGCCGGCTTTTTGTTTATACTGAATCTATGCCTCTAATTGATAACCACTTCATCGATAGCCATTGTCATCTGGACTTTGCTGAACTGGCCGATGACATCGACAACGTTCTTAATCGTGCCCGGAAAAGTGGCGTGGCAGGTTTTGTTGTCCCCGGTGTCTCTGAACCCCACTGGAGCCGCTTATTGCGCCTGTGTGCTGGCCATGCAGACCTCTATCCCGCGCTGGGATTGCACCCTTGTTTCGATCATCCGAATTTAGAGAACAGCTTACGTCGGCTGGAGCGAGAGTTACAAAACCGTTCGGAGCTGGTGGCGGTGGGAGAGATAGGTCTGGATCTGTTTATCCCTGATGCCGATCTCGATGCTCAGCTGGCAGTGTTGATCCCTCAGCTGAAACTGGCGAGAACCTATCAAAAGCCGGTGTTGCTGCATGTTCGTAAAGCCCATGATCAGGTGCTAAAACAGTTACGTCAGATAAAGTCAGAGCATGCCGGGCTGGTACATGCCTTTTCCGGTAGTGAGCAACAGGCCAGGGAGTACCTTAAACTGGGATTCCGGCTGGGTATTGGTGGCGCTGTTACCTATGATCGCGCGACAAAACTGAGAAAACTGGTAGCCGAATTACCGCTGGAAAGCTTTGTGCTGGAGACTGACAGCCCCGATATGCCGTTATCCGGTTATCAGGGACAGTTGAACTATCCCGAGAGAGTGGTCCAGATAGCAGCGGCAGTTGCCCGGATAAGGCAGCAGCCGCTGACGGAGATTATCGAGGTAACGACCTCTCAGTCTATGATGATTTTGTCGTTATAGAGGGCATCGTGGATATCCTCCAGCGTTTTCCAGACAGTATCGGTATATGCATTGGCAGGCACCCGATAGAAACGACCATTCTCACTGGTTTTTTCGGCGCTGTAGGGTGCGCCTTGAGGATTGAGAATCATCCGTAGCAGACTGCCGCGGTAGTTGGGGCCACTGATTTTGTTGCCATAGGCCCGTTCGATCGGGCCGGCATACTGGGTGCTACTGACAATTGAACTGAGGTCATGACAGGTCGATCCGCTTCCCTGACAATAACTGAAGTTTTTCAGATCCACTGTGTAGAAACTGACATCGGTTGGTTCAGCCAGCTTGGTGATGCTGTCCATGCATCCGGTCAGGGCCAGGGTCAATAGTGTTGCAGTGATCACTCTGAGCATGATATTTCCTGATATTGATCTGTTTAAGTCTTTATTTTGCAGTGTTAGCAACAATGTTCGCCATGAACGATCATCATATAGCGGGTCCTGTTGCTATTGTTTACTGCATATCATCGAACGGGTTGCCTATCTCCAGGCTGACAGGCTGGCAATACCCCGGCAGTCGGATCTCCTGGTTGCTGATTTCAAGGTCTTCACCGGTGAGCACATTGTGGTCATACAGATAGATCGGTCGGGTCAGGCCTTTGATACTGTTCTGGTCATAAGCGGCTGCCGCTTCCCGGGTGACAACAAGCTTATCCTGGTAACGGTTGATGGCTTCCTGTCCATGACGTTTCAGTAACATCTGCTGGGTAATGTGAGGGGCTAATACAACAGCACTGGCGTTGTTACCGCCAAACCCTTTTGAGTTGAGAATGACCGAATCCATCCCGGTTGGCCCAACTTCAATATGCTGATTACTCAGGTTGAGGTTGCTACTATGGATATCAGTGGCAAACTCTGGGGTGGTGGTGATGCCAGGAATATAGCCGTATTGCCAAACGCCCAGTGACAGGTTCATCTGGTCGCCGCCGGCGGTTCCCTGAGAGTGGCCAATGAAACATTTCAGGGCTGCGACGGTCCAGTTCTGGATACCGAACGCCTTGGCTGTTTCATTGATAACATGGGACTCTGTCACCCGGTTTTGCGGGGTACTGGTGCCATGGGCCTGGACGAAACTACGTTGCTGCAAAGACTCCTGTCCGAGCATGTTGTTGACCAGAGCTGCGGCTTTGCCCAGGGTAATATAGTTGCCGATACCCGGCGCCGAGATCGATTTCTTATGGCCGTCAGCGTTGACGAATACTTCCGGCACGGCACCGTAGATATCGGCACCCAGTTGAAGCGCCAGGTCATCGCTCATCAGCAGGGTAAACTGGGAAGACTCAGCAATAGTAAAGCCGCAGTTGTTGCCAAAGGGGCGACAGGCTTTACGGTAATCATCGGCACCCAGCTCGGTCAGGTTATCCAGTGCCAGCAGGTCTTTATCTTCTGCCAGCGCACCCATCGAGCGGAAACCTTCTATTACTTCCTGAGTGACCGGCGCATCGCTACCACCTACGAGTACTACCTTACGGCGTCCTGAGCGGATATCGTTAACCGCATTGCGCAGGTTGTAGAGGAAGGTGGCACAGGCGCCCAGTGACCCACCGGTAACCCCAACACTGCCAAGAATATAGGCGTTAACAAAGTCAGCCGGCATCTGTGCGTAGCCCAGTGGCATCTGCTTTGAGGTGGTGCGTTTGCCGATGGAGGGGTATTTAGTTAATCCGCCAAAGCCCAGGTCATCAAGTTGACCGATTGAGTTGCTGGCATAGACGCCGATCTGGTCAGGGCGTACCGCAGCAGCAATGGTATCCCACGGAATGCCGGCGGAGTGAAGTGCATCGGAGGCACCAAATACGGTCATCTGTATATTGCGCGGGTGGTTGCGTGACTGATACAGCTTGCCCGGCTGAAAACCGCTGGGCAACTGTCCGGCCGATTGCACCTGAGCTTCTTTAAAATCCGGGAAAATAACCTCCAGATCACCCTGCAGGGTCACTTCAATCAGGGTCGCAGATAGTGGCTTGACTGACCAGTTGGCAGGGATGTTCTGCGGTAGTTGGCGCTTGCGCAGGGTGAAGCTGATTGGTTCGGCAGAGGAGATTGTCGCAGGCTTGTTAAAGGTGACACTGTGGACATCAAAACACTCTTTTTCAATACGACGAATCAGTGTGCTGTTGCATACCTGCGGTGTGATCTTTTCGAGCAGCTCACTGACAGGAGTGGGATTGCCCTTTTGGTCGAGGTAGCTATTATCTTTGAAGCCCGCCAATCCCATCAGCGTAGCCAGGTCGAGAAGCGTTTCGGTGCGCGTCGTGTCATTCAGTTTGTCGAGGATCAGGCGACGGTAGCCATGGTGAAAGGAACTTCTTCCGGCTGGGCTGACGCCGCCGAAACCCACGATGACTGGTAGCTGAGACAAGTGATAATCCTCGGGACAAAAATGAAACGATCGCAATACAAAGGTCGTACTTATATGTTAATGCCGATTCTATAAGTTGTTGTTACCCGAGGCCAGTTCTATATCGGTAAAAATGTCTCGCTAAGGTAATATTCAGCTTAAAAAGTGATAATTTAACAACTAGATTGGCTAAGCTGGAACTTAGCAGGCAAAATAGAGACTAAGTCCGATTGAAAAATGGCTGATCTCATCGATTTTTTCAGCAATCAGTAGTGTCTGAGTCAGGCTGAGCTTTTTCGCAGATTCCCAAAGGAGTGATAATGAAAAAAATTATTGTTTTAGCTGGCGTGATTGCGCTGGCTGGCTGTCAGACGTTAGATCCTTATACTCAGGAAGCTAAAACCAGTAATGCAACGACCGGTGCTGGTATTGGCGCTGTAGCCGGTGCCGTTCTGGGTAATGCTGTGGCTGGTAAGGGTAAACGTACTGAAGGTGCGATTGCCGGAGCTTTGCTGGGTGGCGCGGTCGGCGGCGGCATTGGATATTATATGGATCAACAGGAGATGCTGCTGCGTCAGGAGCTGGAAGGCACCGGCGTGCGGGTTGAACGGATTGGTGACTCAATTCGCCTGATTATGCCGGGCAATGTGACCTTCCCGACCGGATCTTACAATATTGACCAGGGCTTCTATCCAACCCTGAACTCGGTCGCGAAAGTACTGGCTAAATTCGATAAGACGGTTGTCAGTGTCGACGGCTTTACGGATAGTACCGGATCGTTCGAAACCAATCAGACTCTGTCTGAACGTCGTGCCGCCAGTGTTGCACAGTATCTGTCCAGTAGAGGCATCGCGGCGCTAAGACTGCAATCCCGGGGCTATGGTGAGCGCTATCCTGTCGCCAGCAATGATACCGCTGGTGGCCGGGCGATGAACCGCCGGGTAGAAGTGAATATTCGCGGGACGCAGAAATAATTGCGGAGCAATTATTTCTCGATCGCTGCTTCGCGGCTCGCTAGAACGTGACTTCGTCACTCGCTAGACGGAAACTTCGTTTCCTTGCTAGAAAAAAAGCATAAACAAGAAACCGCCAATATGGCGGTTTTTTTTGTCAGGCTTCGACGCTGTCAGGATGGTTGCTATCCATCGAACACCGCACTTCACAGTTCGTTAGAGATTTTCTTATAGCCCTCTACCAGCGAGTGGTTGGCAGCCACCACCGATTCAGAAAATGATGAATAGTCCGGCGGGACCTGTTTAATCAGCTTCAGATCAAACTCCGGGCCGATACTGGTCATTGGCGGCACATGCATCTGTGCTGGCAGGTCCAGACCGTCAATGACGCAGTTATGGCGGATAACGCAGCCATCGTTAATGTGTGCCCGGAAGACCACACTGTTAAAGCCGATAAAGACATCATCTCCCACTATGCAGGGGCCATGGATAATTGAGCGGTGGGCGATTGAAGTCCGCTGCCCGATAGTGACCGCCGCACCGGATTTGGAATGGATGACCACGCCGTCCTGTATATTGGAGTCACGCCGAATAGTAATTGGTGCCATATTGCCATCAGCGTCCACCTCGTCTGCACGGATGACCGCGTAGGGGCCGACAAATACATTGGCTTCGATAATGACATGGCCACAGATAATAGCCGTAGGATCGATAAAGGCTTCCACCGACACCTGGGGACTGAGGCCTGAAGGGTTTTTCCGCAGCATGGTTCAGTTGCCCGTCGTGTATTTCTGGTCGATCACCACCGCATTATGAGCATGCAGACTCTCCTGATGCTCCACTTTAAACCAGTAATCGGTTATCTCATCCATCGTTTCCAGCGATCGCTTAATCCGTCGTGCTGCATCTTCACAGAACATCAGGTTTTCCGCATTAAGACGGGCGAACTCCTGCTCGTCGCTGCGTTTCACCGCCGTCTGTACCGGGGTGCCCAGGGCGGCTTCAAAACGATCAATCAGCGCGGGGAGCTGAGGGAAAGAGTGGTCATCCATTGTCAGCTTCAGGTAGGCATAGGAGCGTTGACTATGGGGCGTGGCGATGGAACCGGCTTCAGACTGGAGCCACTGTAGCAGAGATTCCTTATTGATCGTTGTACCGTCAAACTCCCGGTCGATCGCTTCGCTGTACAACTGTCTTGATAATGAAGCAGAGCACGGACAGGTGCTGGAATAGGGGATCGTCATCTCCAGCTGGATGCTAAGGTGATCGTTCAGCAGCTCCGCGCTGATGGTGAATGGATAGGACTGGTAGCCCTGTTCATTACTTTTCAGAGAGTTCCGTTGCAGCAGCAGATCAAAATGTAGCTGTATCCGTGCCCCCTGGCTGATGCCCTGTTGCGATTCCATCATAAAAGACAATAGCTGTGCCAGAGAGTCCCTGTTCAGGGGGCTTTGTGCCAGATGGTTGTTCATCTGCAGGTACAGCCGGGACATATGGATCCCCTTGGCATCCGGGCTATCCAGACTGACATAGAGGTTGGCCCTGGCGCTGATTGGCCGCTGAGGGTTATCGCCGCAGTCCAGTCTGATGGGTAGTGCGATATCTTCCATCCCTACCCATTGCAGCGTCAGTGCGTGTGACGCTACATGGTGGGCTGCCACATCCGGCAGTTGTTTAACATTTAGCATAGAGGTTTCGTTAGTTATGATATTCAGTGAGAGAAATTAAGTGCCATCGCCACCGGTTGTGATCCCGGCTGATGGCCATCGAAAACCCGGGTACCGTTGACCCAGGTGGAGAGAATCTGTGAATGGAAAGTGTGACCATCAAAGGGCGTCCAGCCACAGTGATAGTGGCATGAAGCATGGCTGGCCTGCGTCCGGCCCTCTGGGTTAATCAGAACCAGATCAGCAAAGTAGCCCTCCCGCAGGAAGCCCCGCTCCACAATGCCATACCGAAGCGCGGGATTATGGGCGGTTTTCTCCACCACCTGAGCTACTGTGAAACGTTGCTGATGGACATGATCCAGCAGGCTCAGCAGAGCATGCTCCACTAATGGTAGCCCTGCTGGCGCCTGCATATAGCTGCGATTTTTCTCCTCCCAGGTGTGGGGAGCATGATCGGTGGCGATAATATCTATCTGGCCGGTATGCAGTGCCTGAATGAGAGCATTCCTGTCATTGCTGGTTTTGATCGAGGGATTGCATTTAATCAGGTTGCCCAGGGCGGGATAATCTTCATCAGAGAACCAGAGGTGGTGGACACAGGCCTCGGCAGTGATCGATTTGCTGGTCACCGGGCCGGCTTCAAACAAGCTGAGTTCCTGTTCGGTGGTGATATGCAAAACATGCAGCTGACTGCCATAGCGCTTCGCCAGTCCCACGGCATAGGATGACGATGCATAACAGGCTTCACGGGAACGAATAATGGGGTGGTCAGTAATCTCTGGAACGATACCCGCTCGCTGATAATCATCCAGATTGCGCTTAATCACCGGCCCGCTTTCGCAATGGGTTACGATCAGTACCGGGCTCTCCCTGAAGAGTGACTCCAGTGTCTGTGGCGCTTCTACCAGCAGGTCACCGGTGGACGCCCCCATAAAGATTTTTACACCACAGTGGCGTGATGGGTCCAGCCTTTTAACCTCGTCCAGGTTATCCTGAGTGGCTCCCAGATAGAAAGCATAGTTAGCCACAGAGCTTTGTTGCGCCAGATCGTATTTATGCGCCAGTGCAGACAGTGTCGTCGTTGACGGGGTGACGTTCGGCATCTCCATAAAGCTGGTAATACCGCCAGCGACGGCTGCGCGGGATTCACTGGCAATAGTGCCCTTATGAGTCATCCCCGGTTCGCGAAAGTGTACCTGGTCATCGATCATTCCCGGAAGCAACCAGCAGCCCGCGGCATCAATAACGTCATCATTGGCATTCGCCGGGATATCTCCTGCGATCTGTTCGATACGCTGGCCCGATATCCGCAGATCGGCAATACATGTTGTTCCTTCGTTAATCAGAGTCGCATGTTTAATCAGGGTTGTTTTCATGGCTGACAGGCATCCCCGATAACCCTGACCTGCTGTTGTTCAGGCTCAACGGCAAGATAGAAACAGGCGGGTCGGCCGGTATGGCAGGCGGCCCCTTTCTGCGCTACCTGACAGAGAATGACATCGCCATCGCAATCAAATGACATACTGATCAGTTGTTGGGTATGTCCGCTGGTTGCTCCTTTTTCCCAGAGACGGTTACGGCTGCGGGACCAGTAAACCATACGTCCTGTATGCAGGGTTTTATGCAGTGCTTCCTGGTTCATCCAGGCCTGCATCAATACCGTTTTGGTTGAGTGATCCTGCGTGATAACCGGAATCAGTCCCTGTTCATTGAAACTGAGGTTATCCACTGCCATTGAAAGTGGCAGCCTGTGGTTATGGGCCTTGCCTTCCAGACGCTGAAAGAACGCTTTGCTCATATCACAATCTCTCCTGCCATAAATAACCTTTGAGTCATAGTGATCGACGTTAGAATAATAGAGTTAAACATGTTATAACATAACATTAATTTCGGTGATTGTAATATAAATGTAGGTGCTGGTGTGAATGTGCTAGAGCGGGAAGTAAGTCAGGACGGTGGTATCGCTTGTGGAGAGCAGGGTGGTGTTTCGGGTTTAACACCTGAAGTGATGACGCAGATCTATCAGAAACAGATAAATCTGGTGGTGTTGCAACGAACGCTGGCAACAGACGTGTCTGATTATAGCCGGATGCTGGTCGAGAGTAAGCCGGGTTTAAACTTCCGTTCAGTCCTCACACCAGAAAGAGCCGCCGAGTCACTAAGATCATCACTGCCAGATCTGCACAACCGAGCAGCGTTTATCGATGATGTGGTGTTGCTGCTGGAGATGTATTCCTGCTTGTTTGAACTCGATGAGGTGGGTGTCAGACTGCAGGTGCTGGATCGTGCAATGTGTCCCCGTTTTCATACCGACAAGCTGGGTTGTCGGCTGGTCAGCACTTACCTGGGGCAGGGAACAGAATGGCTTAATAATGATGATGTAGACCGCAGTAAACTGGGCGCAGGAAACAGGGGGATGAGTGATGAAAAATCGGGGCTGTACTCCAATCCAGCCTGTATTCAACAGGTTAATCCGGGGGATATTGTTCTGTTAAAAGGCGAAGGCTGGTATGGCAATGATGGGGCAGGAGCAGTGCACCGCTCTCCGGCAGTCCCCACAGGTGAAAAGCGTATCGTGCTGACCATGGATTTTGCCTGAAGATAACAATACTGGTTGTCAGAACGTGACTTCGTCACTTGCTAGTGGTTAGACGGAAACTTCGTTTCCTTGCTAGAAAAAACATAAATAAGAAACCTCCATTTAGTGTCAGGTTTCAACGGAACAGGTTTCAGAAAGCTATGACGGTGCTGACAGGCTATCTTCCAATACAAAGGGAGCATTACATAACTCATAACTTCTGCATTGTGATGTGGATATTAACAATTTTATTCTGAATCAAAACAGCCTAGCTAGAATCAAAAAAGGAGGCCGAAGCCCCCCTTTTTAGGTTCGCGAGTCGCTAAAACCTAACCTTCCTTGTGTATCTTCATGATGTAATAATAAGCCATTGCACCATATCCGATAACACCAAGAAGGGTTTGTAATGCTATAAAAAAACTTAACATTATACAGACTCCTTAGAGAAGCCCACCCTGCCCTGCTTACTGGCCAGCAAGGACTAGGTCATCATGAAAGAACCCTACGGGCGAGGGGGTTTGTGATCCCTATCACTAAGACCAGCAGCGGTTTCTCAGGCCGCTGGTTCAAGGGGCGAATAGAGCAATAAGCGCTCAAAACTTTACAGCTAGACGGAAAGTCGCCACAAACCACCTTCATTCACGAAGTCTTTGAAGTATAAAGGGTTGTTGATTAAGAATAAATCAAATTTAATTATGCTCATACTTACCATAGGTCATCTTTCCTTATATCCGAACACTTTATGAGAGCGCCCTATTAGGCTAAGACCCCCTATTAGCCTAGCCCTATAGGATAGCTAGTAAGATTGACATAATATGGCGTAATTGCTTATAGTAGGACTACATCATGAAAGAACCCTATGGGTTAGCTAGTAAGCCTCTCAACTTACTAGCGCGAAGAAGCCGCTATATGCGGCTTTTTTGTGTCTGTAATTTGTGAATCGTTGTACTTTCCTTATACACGGACACTTAATGAATCGCTATGCCATAAAGTGATTCATTTTGATTTTTTTGAGTAGCAAAACTGCGCCAAAACGTCTGCTATGGAGCTGATTTAGAACACTATGCATCAAAACATATATATTTTGTTTCATGCAAAGAGTGTCTGCTTTGTGCAAAGCAGACATAAATAGGATAGTTACTCAGCTTTCTTTGTTTTTTCTAGCAAGAAAAACGAAGTTTTTCGTCTAGCTCCTAGCAAGCGACGCAGTCGCGTCTAGCTAGCCGCTTCGCGGCGGTCTGCCTGGTAAGCGCTCCGCGCTTACCAGGAAATCACGACATCATCCGGCTGTATATTGTACAGCGCTCCATCCTCCATAAGCCGGCCGATGGAGAACATCGGTTGTACTTCGGTGACGGTGATGGTTTTGCGGGTGTTGGCGAGTTGTACATGGCTGCGCATATCGTCGGTGAAGAAGTTTGATTTGCGGTAGACCGTGAGTTTGTCGCCCACTTTTATACCCGCCAGGGCTCCGGCGTTGAACCAGAGCAGGTTGTCTTCGCTTTTGGTGATGCGGGCTGAGAAGGGCATGCAGCGCAGTTCATTATTGAGGTCGGTAGCCACCTGATTGAGCAGTTCGCGGGTTTGCTTGCCATAGTCCTGCCGCCAGAATTCAGCGCTGGCAAAACCGGGGCGGGCTTCGGGTTCGAGATTCCAGCGGCCGGCGGTGGCGTATTGTTTGCTGAATAGCAGTGCGCCGGAAAAGCCGTCATGGATATACAGATCCAGCACCAGCGACCGCAGGTGACGTTCGCTGCGATAATCCATGCGGTTATACAGATCTACCAGAATATTGCGATTCGGATCAATCACTGACGAGTCGTACATGGTCATATCGCGGATAACGCCAGAGACGATATATTGCACATCCAGCTGGCGGGTATAGTCGAGTACGGTGGTCAGCGCGCCCGCGCTGAGCTGGCGGGTGGGCGCTGTGGCTGCGGTTTCAAGAACATTGAGCATGCCTGCGTTAAGTGCCCGCAAATTACTGGTCTGATTGATCTGGTTGCTGAGAATATGGCTCAGCTCCGTCTGCATATTGCTCAGATAACCGAGATTAGCCTGTTGCGGATAGAGCAGCGGAAATGCAGTGATCGCGACTGATTTCTGGTAGCCGTGCCCGGACACCCCCGCAGCGCAGCCCTCTTCAAAGTCGATATCGGCGCGGATTTTGACCCACAGCATCCGTCCCTGGATTTTTTCATCCAGGACCTCAATGTTGCTCACCAGACCTAAGGTGCTGACCTGCATATTGTCGATGCTCAGGACGCCCTGATTAATGGTCTGAGTGCTGCTGACAATAGCGCTTGCCTGCAGTGATGCTTGCTGAGTGGCATTTTTGATAGCAGCCTGGCGTGCGGAATCAATATCCTTGTCGAATATCAGTGCGCGCCCCTCTGCTTCCATCGTAACGGCGTGCAGTGACAGGCTGAGAAAGCTGAACAAGAGTGCTGCGACGATACGAATCATAGGATTAAACATACTTTCTGGCTGACCGATAATACACTAAGGTATGCAAATTATTGATCTGTTGCAATACGGCAGGGACTGTTTAAGTACCTGATTTATGTTAGTTTAAACGCATATTTAATTCTGGGTGTCGGGTGTCGATGAGATATTCTTTACTGCTTGGTTCAATCCTGTTGACTGGATGCGTGCTGAATCAGCCGGTTCCGGTGACAGTGCAGAGTGTTGATCCGCAGGCGCTGGTGCAGATGCAGGAAGCTGAAGCCGCTAATCTTGCAGCGCAGCGGGAACTGACTAAACATGAGGTCAAAGTAGTTGGTGATCAGCCTTCGGGCGCTGACCCGCTAAGCGAAGCGGTGGCGCAGATGGCGGTACAGTTGAATGTTGGTCTGACTGAAAACAGGGTAAAGCGACTACCGATCGCTATTCTTCCCTTTGTGCAACTTGGCAATAAAGCCTCCGGTACTCCGACTGGTGAACGGCTAAGTGAGAACTTTATCTTTCAGTTGCAGCAGCATGGCTATAATCTGGTGGATTTTCGTGCGGTGAGCCTGAATACCACGGTTAAAGATCCACTTTCCGCAGAAAACCTGTCCGGTATACGCAACCGTTTTCGCATCCACTTTGTACTGACCGGCACCTACAGTCAGCATCCGGATGGCATCATTATCAATGCCCGGGTGCTGGACACTACCAGTCGCCAGATACTGGCTGCGGCACAGACGAATATTCCCTCAGAGCGGCTGGAAGGTGCATTACCTGGCTATGATCCGATTAAAGCGATGGATGACGGTATGATTATTGAAAATGGTACCCGTCAGATGGCGACGGAGGGCGCAGAGTGAAACTGCAATTCGGGCTGAAAAAAATAACTCAGAGTTTATTGGCACTGTTGCTGATTATTTCGCTGGGCGGTTGTGAAACCTTTGTTGAGTCCACTAAGGATATCGTCTCTGCGTTGCCGGATCTGCCGCCCAGTGTTGATAATACTCCGCTGGAGCCAAACTGGGTGCAGGTAACCGGTTATGCGCCGATCAGTCTGCAAGAGGGACAGAGTCAGCAGCATAAGATGCTGATGGCGATGAAGGCCTCAAAGCTGGATGCCTATCGCGAGCTGACGGCGCTGGTGCATGGCCAGTATGTGGCGGGTACTACATCGGTTAAGGATATGATTCTGCAGAACAACCAGTTTCAAGGGGCTGTGGCCGGGATTGTTCGCGGGGCGCGGGTAGTGAAAAGCTACCCGGTGCAGACAGATGTTTATGCCACTATCCTTGAGATTGATCTGAATCAGGTGCAGCGGGCCTGGCAGGCCAGTCAGTAGCGGCTGTAATGATTGTCGTTGGGTGATAAAAATGCCGGTTAATGATAGCGGCATTTTTTATCAATATTCGAGCGTTATGAAAGGTTATTCTGGCTTCTGAGTTGCTTCATAGGCTGTCAGCTGCTCCGGGGTTGCCTTTTTCTGGTGTTGCGCTTTCCATTCAGAATAGGGCATACCGTAGACCTGTTCGCAGGCCTCTTCATAACTCAGTTCAACGCCCTGTTCGTCGGCGGCCGCTTTATACCACTTTGACAGACAGTTGCGGCAGAAGCCTGCAAGAATCATCAGGTCGATGTTCTGCACATCTTTGCGTGTATCCAGGTGTTGTACCAGGCGGCGAAAGGCGGCGGCTTCAAGTTCGGTTTGGATCTGTTTATCCATGATTACTTCTCTTCTTCGTCGTGCTTTTTATGATCAGGGACTCAGGCTGATTTACTGTACTCGTCCAGTTGCTGACAGATTGTTTGTTGTAACTTCATGCAGATATCAGGATCACTGATTGGGTGGCCCTTATCATCGGTGATAAAGAAAAAGTCTTCTACCCGTTCGCCAATACTGGCAATTTTTGCCTTGCGCACCGAGATATCAAAGTCAACAAAGATGCCCCCTAATCGCGCCAGCAGTCCTGGGCGGTCAGGGGTGATGATCTCCAGTGTGGTCAGCTGTGTTGCCGGATCGGTACTCATGTTGACCTGGGTCGGATACGCAAACAGTTTCATCTGTCGTGGAATCCGGCGTTGAATAATGGCCGGGAAGTCGTCGGGATCATCCAGCTCTTCTACCAGATGCTTACGAATTGTTTCCAGAAACGCATCATCGTCAGGTAGTGGCATGTTGTCTTCAGCGAGTACCGTATAGGTGTTCAGTGCCTGGTTGTTGTCGGCCACCATAATACGGGCATCCTGGATGTTCAGGTTGAGCTGATCCAGCGCCGAAGCTGCGGCGGCGAAAAGCCTTGGCAGATCAGGCATGTAGACAAATATCTCGGTCGCACCCTCAAATGCCCGGTAGGAGGTTTTGCGAATCATTACCAGCGGTTGGTCGGAGTCACCGTGCTCCAGTATTGCCTTGGTTTGCCAGGCGATATGTTGTGGTTGTTCGCGCAGGAAGTAATCATCGCCCAGCAGGTTCCAGAACTCCATCACCTCGTGTTCGTTAAACCCTTTGCGCTGCATAATTGCCAGGGCTTCGCTCTGAATCTGTTCAACACGATCATCTTTGTTCACCGGATTTTCCAGGCCGCGACGCAATGCCCTTTTGGTTTCGGTGTAGAGCTGGCGCATTAGTGTCGCCCGCCAGCTGTTCCAGAGACTGTGGTTGGTAGCATTGATGTCGGCGACCGTGAGGATGTAGAGATAATCCAGATGGACGATATCCCGCACCTGCTTGGCAAAATGTAGAATCACGTCAGGGTCGGAGATATCTTTGCGTTGTGCGGTCATCGACATCAGCAGATGGTTGCGCACCAGCCATTGCACCATATGTGTGTCCCACTTTCCTAAATGGTGGCGCAGACAGAACGCTATGGCGTCTTCCGCCCCCAGTTCAGAGTGGTCACCGCCACGGCCCTTGGCGATATCATGATAGAGGCCCGCGATGTAGATCAGCTCAAGTTTTGGCAGCTGGTTGATAACACGATAAGCGATCGGGAACTTCTCCCGTTGATCCTTGTGGCGGAACTTACGGATCTTCTGAATCACTTTCAGGGTGTGGGCGTCGACGGTATAGATATGGAACAGGTCGTGCTGCATCTGCCCGACAATATCGCCAAATTCTGGCAGGTACAGGCCGAGAATGCCGAAGCGGTTCATCCGTTTCAGTTCAGTAGAAACCCCTTTTTCCTGTTTTAGCAGTTCCATAAATAGCGAGGTGTTACGAATATCGTTTCTGAATTCGTCGTCTATCCGGTGCCGGTTGTTTCTGATCAGGCGGATGGTGGATGCCCGCACTCCTTTGATCTCAGGGTGTTGCGCCAGCAGTACAAACATCTCCAGCATGGCAAACGGGTGGTGTTCAAAGACGCTTTCATAGGCTACCCGGATAAAACCGTTGTGCAGGTTGAAGCGGTTGTTCAGCGGTTCAATTACCTGCTCCTCTTCGCGGCGCAGAATCACCTCATCAAAGTATTGCAGCAGCATGCCGTTGAACTCTGACATCGCTTTAGCGACCCGGTAATATTTGTTCATAAACTGCTCGACCGCCAGGGCGCCGTTCTGATCAGTATAGCCGAACAGGTCGGCAAGACTGCGCTGATGGTCGAACAGCAGACGGTCTTCGCGGCGCTGGCCGAGCATGTGCAGCGCGTAGCGAACGGTCCAGAGGTACAGCTCGCCTTTATTCAGGGTGTCCAGCTCCAGCTCGGTGAGAAAACCGTGGTCTACCAGATCGCGGATATAGGTTGCACCAAAGTGGCGTTTTGCCACCCAGCCGATGGTCTGCAGGTCCCGCAGCCCTCCGGGGGAGTTCTTCAGGTTTGGCTCAAGATTGTACTCGGTGTCATTGGTTTTATCGTGACGCCCGTTTTGTTCGTTCACTTTAGCGAGGAAGAACTCTTTATCGGTCCAGGCGCCCTCGGAAGTGACCCTCAGATACATCTGAATATGCAGGTCGGGATTGCCCACCAGTGGCCGTGATTCAATCAGGTTGGTGGCGATGGTGATATCGTTTTGCGCTTCGTCATAACACTCGTCAATAGTGCGAACGCTGGAGCCAATATCGAGATTGATATCCCAGAGCAGGGTAAGAAAACCGCTGATACTCTCCTGTACTTCGCTGTCGCTGATGTTGTCCAGCAGAATCAGGATGTCGACATCAGAACGGGGGTGCAACTCACCGCGGCCATAACCGCCGACAGCCATCAGGCAGAAATGTTTCGCCTCAGGCCAGGCAAACAGGTTCCAGGCCTGCAGTAGTAACTGGTCGATTAGCCAGGCCCGGCCATAGATCAGTTTACGGATATCCTCGCCGTCCCTGAAACGGGCATCCATGGTTTCCTGTGCCGCTTTCAGAGCGTTTTTAAATACAGGGATGGGCGATTTGGATTGCGCCAGAGCAGCCGAAAACTCACTGGCTGAAAAGAGGGTTTCATCGGCAGCAAAAGCGGTATGCGACATGGATTGTCCCCGTCAGCAGTAGGTTAGAATGCTTCGTCCTTGCGTTTGGTCAGCGCTTCATAGCCATCAGCTGTCACCAGAATTGTATGTTCCCATTGAGCAGAAAGCCGTTTGTCGGTCGTTTCCACGGTCCAGCCGTCCCGCTTCAGCAGTTTGACGTGGCGTTTGCCGGCGTTGATCATCGGTTCAATGGTAAAACACATCCCTTCCTGTAGTTCAACGCCGGTGCCAGGCTTGCCATAATGCACCACCTGAGGATCTTCATGAAAGCCGATGCCGATGCCGTGACCACAGTATTCCCGGACGACAGAGTAATGATTTGACTCGGCATATTCCTGGATAACATGGCCGATATCGCCCAGACGGGCTCCTGGTTTTACCAGCGCCATCCCTTTGTACAGACACTCCTGGGTGATTTCACACAACCGCTGGGCATGGGGTGCAACGCTGCCAACATAGAACATCTGGCTGGTATCGCCGTGGTAGCCGTCTTTGATAACAGTGATATCAATATTGATAATATCTCCGTTTTTCAAAGGTTTATCATTGGGGATGCCATGGCATACCACATGGTTGACCGAGGTGCAGATCGATTTCGGGAAGCCGTGGTAGTTGAGTGGCGCAGGAATAACTTTCTGCTCATTGACCATATAGTCGTGGCAGAGTGTGTTGAGCTCTTCTGTGGTCACGCCAGGCTTGACGAAAGGGGCGATCATTTCCAATACTTCCGCGGCCAGGCGGCCTGCGACGCGCATTTTTTCGATCTCTTCCGGCGTTTTGATAGTGATGCTCATATAAACCCTTAATTTTGTAAGCCTTTGGGGCGTAAGAAGATATTACCCGATTGTAGCGAATTTAAAGAGTAAGAACAAAACACTTGGAATAAATAGATGATAATTCCTGCTTCAAAACAAAGGGCGTTTGTGGTATAAAATCGCGCTCGAAATTTATGTTTGAAAACATTCGTGTTTGAAAACGCAGATTTCATAAATCCACACATGTTACCGACACATCTCCTTGGGTGCCGCTTGCGGTTGGGAGCTGGGGTGCATGGACGTCTAACCCTATACTTAGGAAAATATAATGGCAAAAGTTACAATGCGTGACCTGCTGAAAGCAGGTGTTCACTTCGGTCACCAGACTCGCTACTGGAATCCGAAAATGGGTAAATACATTTTCGGTGCTCGTAATAAGATTCATATCATCAACCTGGAACACACTCTTCCAGCACTGAACGGTGCTCTGGATGTAGTTGCAGGCATGGCTGTCAACAAGAACAAGATTTTGTTCGTTGGTACTAAGCGTGCTGCCAGCAAAACCATCAAAGAAGAAGCGCTGCGTGCAAATATGCCGTACGTTAATCACCGCTGGTTGGGTGGTATGCTGACTAACTACAAGACTATCCGTCAGTCTATCCGTCGCTTCCGCGATCTGGAAGTTCAAAGCCAGGATGGTACTTTCGCTCAGCTGACCAAGAAAGAAGCTCTGATGCGTCAGCGTGAGATGGAAAAGCTGGAACTGTCTATCGGTGGTATCAAGGATATGGGCGGTCTGCCAGACGCGCTGTTTGTTGTTGACGTTGATCACGAGCGTATCGCTATTAACGAAGCCAACAAGCTGGGTATCCCTGTTATCGGTATCGTTGATACCAACAGCAACCCTGATGGCGTTGACTACGTTATTCCAGGCAACGACGACGCTTTGCGTGCTATTCAGATCTACGTTAAAGCAATTGCTGACGCATGTTCTGAAGGCGCTGAAGTTGAAGCGGGTGAAAAGAGCGAATTCGTTGAAGTTGAAAACGACGCTGCTGCTGAGTAATCAGACTGTCAAGCGGTTTGGATAGACTATTCAGACACGCGGGAGGGGAGCTGAGTTGCTCCCCTTTTTTTGAATTTGAATCAATAGACTGTTAATGGGGTAAAACCAAATGGCAAACTTCTCCGCTACGCAGGTAAAAGAACTGCGCGATCGTACCGGTCTGGGTATGATGGAGTGTAAGAAAGCGCTGGCTGCTGCTGATGGCGATGTGGATCTGGCGATCGAAGAGCTGCGTAAAGCATCCGGTATGAAAGCTGCTAAGAAGGCAGGTCGTACTGCTGCTGAAGGTATCGTTGTTGTTAAAGTTGCTGATGACAACAGCTATGCTGTTGCAGTAGAAATCAACTCCGAAACTGACTTCGCGGCCCGTGACGGTAACTTCACTGCTTTTGCTGAGACTGTGTTGGAAAAAGCGTTTGCTGATAAGCAGGCTGATGTTGAAGCGTTGATGGCGGGTGAGCTGACTGAAGTGCGTGATGCACTGGTGCAGAAAATCGGTGAAAACATCGGTGTTCGTCGCGTCATGATCGTTGAAGGCGAAATGGTTGCTGCCTATGCTCACAGTACCGGTACTCTGGCTGCGCTTGTGGCTCTGAATGGTGGTAACGCTGAACTGGCTAAAGATGTTGCGATGCATGTTACGGCTGTTAACCCGCAAGTGGTTAGCCCGGAAGATATGCCTGCTGATGTTGTTGCGAAAGAGAAAGAGATCATCCTGGCTCAGCCTGATATGGCGAGCAAGCCTGCTGAGATTGCTGAGAAGATGGTGGTTGGCCGGATCAACAAGTTCCTGGCAGAAAATAGCCTGACAGAACAGGCTTTTGTTAAAAACCCAGACGTAAAAGTGGGTCAGCTGGTTAAAGATGCAGGCGCTTCTGTTGCATCATTTATCCGCATTGAAGTAGGTGAAGGTATCGAAGTTGAGCACAAAGACTTTGCTGCTGAAGTTGCTGAGCAGTTGAAAGGTTAAAAACTGATCCTGCGCAGATTGCGCGCCTGTTCTGGGTGCGCAATCTATTTTTTTCTTGTTACACTGGTACGAACTCAGTCTGGGTGGAGACGAACCGATGCCTGCCTCACATAAGCATTCCAAATACAAACGTATACTTCTCAAATTAAGTGGTGAAGCCCTGATGGGCGAAGCTAACTTTGGCATCGACCCTAAAGTGTTAAACCGGATGGCGCTGGAAATCGGTCAGCTGGTGGGTATAGGTGTTCAGGTCGGCATGGTGATTGGTGGCGGCAACCTGTTCCGTGGAGCGGCATTAAGTGCTGCGGGCCTGGATCGGGTGACCGGAGATCACATGGGTATGCTGGCAACGGTGATGAATGCGTTAGCGATGCGTGATGCGCTGGAACGTTGTAATATTGCAACCCGGGTCATGTCTGCTATTCCGATGCGCGGTGTGGTGGACGATTATGACCGGCGTAATGCGGTCCGTTACCTGTCACAGGGTGACGTTGTTATTTTTTCTGCGGGTACCGGTAACCCGTTTTTTACCACTGACTCTGCCGCATGTCTGCGGGGCATCGAGATCGATGCGGATGTGGTCATTAAAGCCACCAAAGTTGATGGTGTGTATACCGCTGATCCGATGAAAGACCCCTCTGCTAAGCGTTATCGCCATCTGACATTTGATGAAGCGCTGGATAAGCAGCTGGGCGTCATGGATCTGACTGCAATCTGTCTGGCCCGTGACCATGATATGCCGGTCAGGGTTTTCAATATGAACAAACCAGGTGCGCTTGCCAACCTGATTGTTGGTAGCGACGAAGGAACCGTCATTGATAATAATGAGACGGTAGGAGAGATATATGCTGAATGAGATAGCGAAAGATGCCCAGGAGCGAATGGGTAAAAGTCTTGAGGCTTTGGCGACCAACCTGAAGAAGATTCGCACCGGTCGTGCACATCCGAGTATTCTGGAAACGGTACATGTAAATTATTATGGTTCCCCTGTCCCATTGAGTCAGGTGGCAAACATCAGCGTTGAAGATGGCCGTACTCTGTCCATCTCTCCATGGGAATCAAACCTGGTTCCGGATATTGAAAAGGCGATTATGAAGTCTGATCTGGGGCTGAACCCTTCTACCGCTGGCGCGGTGATTCGTGTGCCGATGCCTGCGCTGACTGAAGAGACCCGTAAGGGTTATATTCGACAGGCGCGTGCAGAAGCGGAGAACGGCCGGGTCTCTATCCGTAATATTCGTCGTGATGCGAACGGTGATATCAAAAATCTCCTGAAAGAGAAAGAGATTACCGAGGATGACGCGCGTCGCGGTGAAGACCAGATTCAGAAGCTGACCGATAAGTTTATTGCTGATGTTGATCAGCTGCTTACGGCCAAAGAATCAGATTTGATGGAAATTTGATAGGGAATAGCCGATAGCTGTTACGCAGTTATCGGCATCTGATATGTCTGAAAAATTACAACTCAGTTTGCCTGTCGGCAAGTCTGTCCCTCGGCATATTGCGATCATTATGGATGGCAATAATCGCTGGGCGAAAAAGCATGGAAAGGGTAGTCTGGCCGGGCATCGCGCAGGTGTGGATAGTGTCCGCAGTGTGGTGCAGGGATGTGCGGAACTGGGTGTCGAAGTGCTGACGCTGTTCGCTTTTAGCAGTGAAAACTGGCAGCGGCCTCCCCTGGAAGTTAAGGGGTTGATGGAGCTGTTTGCGCTGGCGCTGGATCGTGAAGTGAAAAAGCTGCATAAGCATAATATTCGCTTGCGGGTTATTGGTGATACGAGTCGTTTTAGTGGCTCGTTACAGAAAAAAATCGATAAGGCGGAAGTCCTCACCGCTGCTAACACCGGGTTGATGGTGAATGTGGCCGCTAACTACGGTGGTCGCTGGGATATCGTTCAGGCGGCCAAGCGCTTTGCGCAGGGGTGTGTGGACGGGGAGTTTACTCCAGAGCAGCTGGATGCTGAATTGCTGGGGTCGATGGTGTGTCTGAGCGATCTGCCCGCACCTGATCTGTGTATCCGTACGGCGGGTGAACAGCGCATCAGTAACTTTCTGATTTGGCAGATGGCTTACAGTGAGTATTTCTTCAGTGATCTGCTGTGGCCAGACTTTAACAAGTATGCACTGGGTGCTGCAATTCAGAGCTATGCCACACGTGAACGTCGCTTTGGTAAAACCAGTGAGCAGATAGAGGCTGAGAATGCTTAAAGAGAGGGTATGGACTGCTGTCCTGTTGGCACCGTTGGTTTTGGCGGGGCTATTCCTCTCCAGTTTTGAAGTGTTTAAGCTGTTTGTTGCTGCCATTGTTCTGTTTGGTGCCTGGGAGTGGGCCAATCTGTCTGGTCTGAGTGTGTCTGCTGTTCGCTTTGCTTATACCTCATTGATTGCTGCCCTCATTGCTGCGCTTAACTACTATTCTCCAGATGCTGCATTTACGGGATTTATCCTGCTAAGTGTGGTGTTCTGGTTGCTGGCAGCGGTCTGGGTGGTGCGTTACCCTGCTGCTAATGGCTGGCAGACGGTCTGGCAGCGTGCGCTGATCGGGGTTCTGGTGCTGACCTCCAGCTGGATGTCACTGGTCAGTCTGCATCATCAGCCTCGGGGTGGGATTCTGTTGTTGATGCTGTTGCTGCTGGTGTGGGGCGCTGACATCGGGGCATACTTTGCGGGTAAAACCTGGGGGCGGGCTAAGCTGGCGCCGAATGTCAGCCCTGGTAAAACCCGTGCAGGCCTGTGGGGAGGCCTGGCATCCTGTGCAGTCATCTCTCTCTGTTTTGTGCTCTATCTTGAACTTGATCTGCTTACCGGAGTCTATCTGTTGCTGTTGGCAATGATTGCCGGACTTGCTTCTGTCTTAGGTGACCTTTTCGAAAGTATGCTAAAGCGTCATCGCGGCATTAAGGACAGTAGCCCGTTGCTCCCGGGGCATGGTGGAGTGTTGGATCGGATAGACAGTATTACTGCAGCCGGGCCGGTGTTTGTGCTGGGTGTGCAGCTGTTAGCGATTAGCTGATTCAGAGGAACAATGGATATTCTAAATACCGTATTGGCGCTGATTGTTACCCTGGGAATTCTGGTGACGATTCATGAGTATGGACACTTTTGGGTGGCCCGGCGTTGCGGTGTCAAAGTTTTACGTTTTTCCGTTGGCTTCGGTAAGCCGTTGATTCGCTGGCGCGACCGGCTTGATACCGAGTACGTCATCGCCATGATTCCGTTGGGTGGTTATGTCTCCATGCTGGATGAGCGCGAAGCGGATGTGGCGCCGGAACTGCTGGATCAGGCGTTTAATCGTAAGCCGGTATTGCAGCGGATAGCGATTGTTGCTGCGGGACCTGTGGTTAACCTGCTGTTTGCGGTGTTGGTGTACTGGGGGATGCTGGTTGCTGGCGTCGAAAAAGTGGTTCCGGTGATCGGTAGCATCTCTACCGATAGCGTTGCTGAGCAAGCAGGGTTGCAGCCAGGCTATGAAATCCTGTCTGTTTCCGGACGTGACACGCACTCCTGGGATGATGTAAATCTTGCGCTGGCGGCATTCATTGGTGAGTCGGCGGTTGTACCGCTGGTCGTCCGCCAGGGGGTAAACGGTCTGCGACAGGAGTACCAGTTAAGCCTGAATGGTTGGCATTTTGACCCCGAAACCCAAAGCCCTCTGGCGGCGTTGGGTATTCAACCCTATCGTCCGGAGCATCCGTCGGTGATCGGGCAGGTCGTCAAGGGCGGTGCGGCGGCTAACAGTGGCTTGCAGGCCGGAGACCGGGTTGTGATGATCGATGGTCAGGCGGTGGCAGAGTGGATCCAATTGGTCGATATTGTTCGCCACAACCCCGCGAAGGCGCTTCAGTTTGATGTTGAACGTAATGGACAACGATTCACATTGATGATTACGCCGGATGAGAAGGCGGAAGCGACCGCGACAGTGGGGTATATTGGTGCAGGCGTTGCGCCGACTGAATGGCCTCCGGAGATGCTGCGGCATGTTCGCTATGGTGTTATTGACGCCATTGGTGGTGCAGTTTCAAAAACCTGGCAGATGATTAGCCTGACTCTGGATTCTATCTGGAAAATGCTTGAAGGGGTGTTATCGGTAAAAAACTTGAGTGGGCCGATAACCATTGCTAAAGTGGCAGGCGCTTCTGCTGCCTCTGGTGTTGAGGCGTTTGCCGGATTTCTGGCATATCTGAGTATCAGTCTCGGTATTCTTAATCTGTTACCGATCCCCATGTTAGATGGTGGACACCTGCTGTATTACGCAGTGGAGTTGCTAAGGGGGCGGCCGGTATCTGAAAAGGTACAGATGGTTGGGTTGAAAATCGGGATGGCAGTTTTGTTTTCGCTTATGGGCGTCGCAATTTTTAATGATCTGATGCGACTTTAAATTATCTATTCAATATAAGAACCAGTTCATGAAGATCAGAATCGGACTTCTCTTTTCCCTGGCACTGTTTTCGGCGGTTGTTGGTGCGCAATCATTTACGGTGGAAGATGTGCGCCTGGAAGGGCTGCAGCGGGTCGAACCCGGCCTGGTGCTGCGTAACCTGGATATTGATTCGGGGCAGAACGTTGATCAGGCGGAGATCGCTGAGGCGACCCGACGGGTGTTTCGCACCGGTTATTTTGATGATATCAGCATAGCCCGTGATGGTAATGTGCTGATTGTGAAGGTGCAGGAGCGCCCGGCTGTCAGTCTGATCCGCCTTGAAGGCAATAAGGTGCTGGACGATAAAGCTCTGCTGGAAGGTCTGAAGCAGAATGGTCTGCGTGAAGGTGATGTTTTTAAACGAGCAACGCTGGAAAAAATTCGCCAGGATCTGTTGCGTATGTACGCGGGACAGGGCCGCTATGGTGCGGCTATCGATGCGAAGGTGGAGACGCTTTCGGAAAACCGTGTCGCTCTGAATATCGATATTAAAGAGGGCAAGGTTGCAACTATTCAGCATATTAATATTGTCGGTAATACGGTGTTCAGTGATGCAGAGCTGAAAGATGAGTTCTCTCTGAAGTTGCCTGGCTTCTGGGATTTCTTCAGTGATTCCGATAAATATGCACGGGAAAAACTGGCGGGTGACCTTGAGCGGCTGCGCTCTTATTACCTTGACCGGGGTTATATCAACTTTACTATCGACTCATCTCAGGTCTCTCTGTCTCCGGATAAAAAACATGTATACATCACTGTTAGTGTGACTGAAGGCGAGAAGTTTTCGGTTGGCAGTGTTGCCATTGCTGGTGATCTGGTGATTGATGAGCAGGAGCTGGCGAATGCGATTACCGTCGTCGAGGGAGCGACTTTCTCCCGGCGCGAAATGACTGAGTCGCAGGATGCGCTGATTCGCAAGCTGGGTGATAAGGGCTATCTGTTTGCCAACGTCAGCCCGGTGCCGAAAATTAATGATGATAATACGGTTGATTTGCAGTTCTTTATTGCGCCCGGCAAGCTCACCTATGTGCGTCGTATCTCAATAAAAGGCAACACTAAAACCGCTGATGTCGTGGCCCGGCGTTCAATGTCACAGCTGGAGGGTGGTCTGGTTTCCTCTGCTGCGATTGAGCGTTCTAAACAACGGATTGCCCAGACCGGTTATTTTAAAGATGTGAATGTGGAAACCGCACCGGTGCCTGGTACGGATGATCAGGTGGACCTGGAATACAGCGTTATTGAAGATAATACCGGTAATTTCTCTGCCAGTGTCGGCTTCTCCCAGACCAGTGGTGCAATTCTGAACCTGAGTGTGGAACAGGATAACTTCCTTGGTTCCGGTAACAGTGTCGGCTTTGGCGTCACCCAGAGTGATACCATTACCGAATACAAGTTCAGCTATGTCGAGCCTTACTACACCGTAGACGGTGTCAGTCGGGGTTATAACATCTACTCCCGTGAGACCAACTATGATCAGGAAAACGTTAGTAACTACTCCACCGATACTCTCGGTGCCGGGGTTAACTTCGGTTATCCGATGGATGATTATCAGCGGTTGAACTTCGGCCTGAACTACGAAGGGATCAAGGTTAAACCGTCTACTGACGTTTCAACCGAGGTAACAGACTATCTGGCCCAGGAGGGAGATAACTTTAATATTTTCAACGTTCAGCTTAGCTGGAGTGATAACCACCTGAACCGGAAAGTATTCCCAACCGAGGGATACTCACAGAGTGCCTCAATTGAGATAGGTATTCCGGGTAGCGATCTGTCCTATCATAAAGAACAGTATAAGGGGCGGATCTACCGACCGCTAACAGAGGATAAGGAGGGGTTGATTGGCTCTCTGAGAGGACGTGTGGCTTACTCCGGTAAGCTTGGAGATAACGCTTACCCGTTCTTTAAAAACTACTATAGCGGCGGTCTGAGTTCAGTACGTGGATTCAAATCTAACTCACTGGGGCCTCGTGATTCAAAGGATGACCCGTACGGCGGTAACGTCGCCGTTGATATGAGTGCTGAGCTGATTTTCCCGGTGCCTTTTATTAAAGACTCCAGCTCTATGCGTACTCTGTTATTTGCCGACGCAGGTAATGTTTTTCTGACAGAGTGCCCTATAAAGAGCAGTTGTGATAACGGGATTAAGTTTGATGAGCTGCGTTACTCAGTCGGTTTTGGATTCAGCTGGCTGACCCCGATCGGGCCGATCTCAGTTGCGTTGTCTAAGGCGCTGAATGCTAAAGATATAGATGATGAGCGATTCTTCGAATTTGCTCTTGGACGAACTTTCTAAGGAGAATGACTATGTTTCGATCACTGATACTTATCGTAGGGCTGGTATTCAGCGTCAATGCAATGGCTGAAAAGGTGGTTACCCTCAGTGTTCAGCAGGCTCTCCTGACCAGTAAAGCGGCGGATGCATTTCGTGAGAAACTGAAGTCCGAGTTCAGTGGTGATCAGAAGCAGTTGTTAGATCTTGAGTCGCAGGCGAAAAAGATCCAGGACGATATCAAGAAGGGTCAGGGTACTCAGTCTAAGGAAGTTCAGGATCAGCAGCGGGTACAGTTTCAGAAAGCCTTCGGTGAGTATCAGCGCCTGGGGCAGGAGTTACAACAGAAACAGCGCCAGCGTGAAGATGAGTTCCTGAAAGAGATGCGACCTAAGCTGGATACAGTTATTCGTGGCCTGATCGATACTGAGGGCTATGATATGGTGGTGAGCAAACAAGCCACCATCTATGTAAAGCCTGAGTTGGATATTACCGCAAAGGTTGTTGAACTGCTGAATAAGCAGTAAGCGGCTGATGGCGAAATCTACCTTTACGGTTGCTGAGCTGGCCCAGCTGTTAGGCGCTGAAACGGTGACGTCTGATCGCCTTATCGAAGGGATTGGGACATTACAGTCGGCTAACGAAAAACAGCTGTCATTTTTGCATAATGGGCGTTACCTGCAGCAGTTGCCTGGCTCCCGGGCGGGTGCTGTTCTGGTGCGGGATGAACATCGTAACGATGTCGCTTCGATTGCACTGGTTGTTGCCGACCCCTACATTGCCTATGCCCGTGCAACAGCACTGTTTGCTGAACAGCAGGCTGTTGACCCGGCTACCATCAGTCCAGCGGCGCAAATAAGCGAGTCGGCGGTGATAGCGGCAGATGTAGCCATCGCGGCTAATGTGGTTATTGGTGATGGCGCTAAGATCGCTGCCGGTGTAACAGTCGGGGCTAACAGTGTTATCGGCCCAGGCTGTGTGATTGGCGAAAACACGCGCATTGCTGCCAATGTGACGCTGTATGATGGGGTTCAGGTGGGGGCCTGTTGTGTTATTCACAGTGGCGCTGTGATTGGCGCCGATGGTTTTGGCTTTGCGAATGATGGTGGGCAGTGGTTAAAAATTTATCAGCTGGGCAGCGTGAAAATTGGTGACCGCGTAGAGATTGGCGCAGGCACTACTATTGATCGTGGCGCGCTGGAAGATACGGTTATTGGTGATGGTGTGATACTGGATAATCAGATTCAGGTCGGCCATAACGTCAATATTGGCGATAACACGGCAATCGTCGCCTGTACTGCTATTGCTGGTAGCACCCACATAGGAAAAAATTGTACTATCGCGGGTGCTGTCGGAATTGCCGGGCATCTGACTATTGCTGATGGTACGCATATCACGGCGATGACGCTGGTTAGTAAGTCGATATTGCAGCCGGGAGCATACTCTTCCGGCACGGCTATGGAACCGCATCAGCAATGGAAACGTAATGTGGTGAGATTTCGTCAGCTGGATGAACTGTCTCGTCGGGTTAAGTGTTTAGAAAAAATTGTAAAGCAGCATACTGAAGGTCAGCCTGAATGATGATGGATGTAAAAGAGATCCGCAAATATTTACCTCACCGTTACCCCTTCCTCCTGGTGGACCGCGTGGTTGAACTGGTGCCGGGTGAGTCGATCGTCGCCTATAAGAACGTCACTGTGAATGAAAATTTCTTTAATGGTCATTTCCCGGATCATCCGGTGATGCCGGGTGTACTGATTGTTGAAGCGATGGCGCAGGCTGCTGGCATTCTTGGTTTTAAAACCATGGATAAGACGCCTCAGGATGGTTCAATATATTATTTTGTTGGGTCTGATAAAGTACGCTTTAAGCGTCCGGTGGTACCGGGTGACAGACTGCAGCTGGAAGCTACGATCGTTTCTGAAAAACGGGGTATCTGGAAATTTGATGTTCGTGCTACAGTTGATGGAGAGCTGGCAAGCTCGGCAACTATTCTTTGTGCAGATAGAAAGGTCTAAACTTGATCCACTCCAGCGCCATTATTGACCCGTCCGCCCGCCTGGCTGATGATGTTGAGGTGGGTCCCTGGACTGTTATCGGCCCCGATGTGGAGGTCGGTCCCGGGACTAAAATTCATTCTCACGTCGTTATTAAGGGGCCGACTAAAATCGGTTCACAAAACCATATCTATCAGTTCGCCAGCATTGGTGAAGACTGCCAGGATAAAAAGTACAACGGTGAACCAACGCAGCTGCTGATCGGGGATAACAATGTCTTCCGGGAAGGCTGTACCGTGCACCGGGGTACGATCCAGGATAATAGTATTACGGTTATTGGCAGCCATAACCTGTTTATGGCAAATGTCCATGTAGCCCACGATTGCATCGTCGGTGACCATAATATTCTGGCGAATAACTGCGCCCTTGCGGGGCATGTTCATCTGGGGGATTTTATTATCCTCGGGGGCTTTACCGCAGTGCATCAGTTTTGTCTTATCGGTTCCCACAGTATGTGTGGTGCCGGGAGCGTAGTGCTTAAGGATATTCCGGCGTTTGTCATGTCTAATGGCAACAGTGCACAGCCGCACGGTATTAATGCAGAAGGGTTGCGACGCAGAGGCTTCTCAGCCGCCGCGATTCAGAATATTAAACGCGCTTATAAGATCATCTACCGTCAGGGTTTGAAGCTGGATGAAGCGATAGATCTACTTGAGCCTCTGGTGCTTGAAACGCCTGAGTTGAAGCTGTTATCTGACTCCCTCAAAGCCTCTACCCGGGGCATCATTCGTTAGGGTATGAGTACCCTGCGTATCGGTATCGTCGCGGGCGAAGCATCCGGAGATATTCTGGGTGCTGGTCTGTTGGCAGAACTCAGACAGCGTTTTCCTGATATCGAGATTGAGGGGATTGGCGGTGAGCTGATGCAGGCTGAGGGCTGCGTTAGCCTCTATTCCATGGAGCGTTTATCGGTGATGGGGCTTGTTGAGGTGCTTGGCAGGCTATGGGAGCTGCTGGGTATTCGAAAATCGCTGGTGTCACACTTCAGTCAGCAACCTCCGGATATTTTTATCGGTATCGATGCGCCAGATTTCACTCTTAATCTTGAAGGGAAACTCCGGCTTGCTGGTATTCCGACAGTACATTATGTCAGTCCATCTGTCTGGGCCTGGCGCAGTAAGCGGGTGTTTAAAATCCTCAAGACGACAGATCTGATGCTGACACTGTTTCCGTTTGAAGCTCAGTTTTATCAACGCCACTCAATGCCGGTCGAATTTGTCGGCCATCCACTGGCAAATATGATTCCACTGGAGCCGGATCAGTCTGCTGCCCGGTCTGATCTTGACCTGCCCCATGGTCAGCGAATTGTTGCGCTGATGCCGGGTAGTCGCGGAGGTGAGCTGAAATATCTGGCAGAACCTTTCCTCGATACGGCGCGCTGGTTACTGAAGCGCAACGCGGACCTTGTTTTCGTGATGCCAGCGGCGAATCAGGCGCGTTTTGATCACTTGCGGGCTTTGATTGATAGTCGCTACGGTGATCTGCCGATAAAACTGGTGCTAAAGCGTTCACGGGAGGTGTTGACTGCTGCCGATGCTGTGTTGATCGCCTCGGGGACAGCGACCCTTGAAGCGCTGCTGTTGAAGAAGCCGATGGTGGTGGCGTACCGGATGGCACCGATCACCTATAAAATTATCTCCCGCTTGCTCAGTAGTAAATATATCTCCCTGCCTAACCTGTTGGCAGATGCGCCGCTGGTGCCTGAGATCTTGCAAAATGAGGTGCGGCCAGAGGTGCTGGGGCCGGCAATTGAGCAGGCGCTGATAGACAGTGATGAGCAGAGCTCGCTGAAACAGCGCTTTTATGAGATCCATCTGCAGTTACGTCAGGATGCCAGTAAAAAAGCCGCTGACGCCATTGTCAGGCTGCTGCGATCCCGGGGGAGATTGAGTGAAGACGCAGGGGTTTGATTTTGCACTGGGTCGCCTGGTCGCCGGTGTCGATGAGGTGGGGCGGGGGCCTTTGGTTGGCAATGTCGTTGCGGCGGCGGTTATCCTTGATCCGGCTAAGCCGGTTAGCGGGCTGACCGACTCGAAGAAACTCAGCGAGAAAAAGCGTGAGCAGTTGTTTCCGCTGATTCAGGAAAATGCTCTTGCCTGGTCAATCGCCTGGGCGACGCCAGCGGAGATCGATCAACTGAATATCCTGCATGCTACTATGCTGGCGATGCAGCGTGCTGTTAATCAACTTAAAATTGTACCTGAGTTTGCTCTGATTGATGGCAATCGTTGCCCCCCGGGATTACCCTGTCCCTCGGAGGCAGTCGTCAAGGGTGATCTTAAAGAGCCTGCGATCAGCGCTGCATCAATTCTGGCAAAGGTGTATCGCGATCGGGAGATGGCTGAGCTGGATAAGCGTCACCCCGGCTATGGTTTTGCCCAGCATAAAGGCTATCCCACTGCGTTGCATATGGAAAAACTGCGTCTTTTAGGGCCGCTGTCTGAACACCGACGCAGCTTCAGACCCGTTGCAGAGTTACTCTCTGTTAATCATCTTTAACCACGAATTTAACTGAATAAACGAGCTGAAATGACTGATCCGGCATTTGTACATCTTCGACTGCATACAGAGTTCTCACTGGTTGATGGACTGGTGCGTATCAAAGAGCTGGTCGGCGTGGCTAAAGATCAGCAGATACCCGCTATTGCGATTACTGATCAGGTTAACCTGTTTGCTCTGGTGAAGTTCTTTAAAGCCACTACCGGTGCAGGGATTAAGCCAATTTTTGGTGCTGATATCTGGGTTGAAAATGAAACCGACCCGGAAGCAACGCCCCATAGAATGACCTTGCTGGCGATGAATGAGAAGGGTTATCGTAACCTGATGGAGCTAATCTCGCTGGCTTACGAGAAGGGACAAAATATTCAGCCGGAGCTGGCACTGCTGAAGAAGAGCTGGATTGCTGAGCGCTCAGCTGGCCTGATTGCGTTGTCGGGAGCCAAAGATGGCGAAATTGGCCGGGCGTTGGCCGACAACGATTCGGCCCGTGCCGTGCTGGATGAGTGGCGGCAGGTGTTTCCCGACCGTTTCTATCTTGAGATACAGCGTACAGGGCGACCCGGTGATGAGAGCTGTGTGCATGCGTCGGTGCAGCTGGCCCACGAGACCGGTTGTCCGTTGGTGGCGACCAATGAAGTGATGTTTCTCCGGCCTGAAGATTTCGAAGCCCATGAGGTGCGGGTTTGTATCAACCAGGGGCGCACCCTCGAAGACCCTCATCGGCCGAAGAACTATACTGAACAGCAGTATCTGCGCACTGCAGATGAGATGGCTGAGCTATTCAGCGATATTCCCTCAGCAATAGAAAACACCGTTGAGATCGCTAAACGTTGCAATGTTCAACTGGATCTTGGCACCTATTATCTGCCGAAATACCCTATCCCTGCGGGGATGACGATGGATCAGTTCTTCGCGGATGTTTCCTGGAAAGGGCTGGAAGAGCGTCTGGAGATTCTGCTGGACAAGGACGATCCAGACTATGCCGAGAAACGTCGCCCTTATGAGGAACGGCTGCGGTTTGAGCTGGATATTATCACTCAGATGGGTTTCCCCGGTTACTTCCTGATCGTGATGGACTTCATCCAGTGGGGCAAGGATAACGGCGTGCCGGTGGGGCCTGGCCGTGGTTCAGGTGCCGGCTCGCTGGTCGCCTATGCGCAGAAAATTACCGACCTTGATCCACTGGAATATGATCTGCTGTTCGAGCGCTTCCTTAACCCCGAACGGGTATCGATGCCTGACTTCGATATCGACTTCTGTATGGATAACCGTGACCGGGTTATCGACTATGTGGCTGAAACCTACGGCCGGGATGCAGTATCCCAGATTGTCACCTTTGGCACCATGGCGGCTAAAGCGGTGGTGCGTGACGTTGCCCGGGTACAGGGTAAGGCGTTTGGTCTGGCAGACAGGCTCTCTAAGCTGATCCCTTTTGAAGTCGGTATCACCCTCTCCCGTGCGATGGCAGAAGAGCCGTTGATGAAGGAGTTTGTCGATTCCAGCGAAGAGGCCCAGGAGATCATGGAGATGGCCCTCAAGCTGGAGGGCCTGACCCGCAACGTGGGTAAGCACGCCGGAGGGGTGGTGATTGCCCCGACCAAGCTGACTGACTTTTCGGCCACCTACTGTGATGAATTTGGTCATGGTCTGGTTACCCAGTTTGATAAGAGTGATGTCGAGGAAGCCGGGCTGGTTAAGTTCGACTTTTTGGGGCTGCGTACCCTGACTATCGTCGACTGGGCGGTGAAAACCATCGACCGGATCCGCGCCAGAAACGGTGAAGAGCCTCTGGATATTGCGTTGATCGATCTGGAGGATAAGGCGACCTTTAATCTGCTGCAATCGGCAGAAACCACCGCGGTATTTCAGCTGGAATCCAGCGGAATGAAGGATCTGGTGCGGCGCCTGAAACCGGACCGTTTTGAAGATATTGTTGCATTGGTGGCGTTGTTCCGTCCTGGCCCGTTGCAGTCCGGTATGGTGGATGATTTTATTCTGCGTAAGCATGGGCAGGCTGAGCTGGCCTATCCGCACGCGGACTATCAGCTGGATATGTTGCAGCCGGTACTGGAACCAACCTACGGTATCATTCTGTATCAGGAACAGGTGATGCAGATCGCTCAGGTGATGGCGGGTTATACCCTCGGTGGTGCCGACATGCTTCGCCGGGCGATGGGTAAAAAGAAACCGGAAGAGATGGCGAAGCAACGCAGCTCCTTTATGGAAGGCTCTGCAGCCAATGGCATCGACCCCGATCTGGCAGGTAACATCTTTGATCTGGTAGAAAAATTTGCCGGTTACGGCTTTAACAAATCCCACTCCGCTGCCTATGCGCTGGTTTCCTATCAGACCGCCTGGCTGAAAACCCATTATCCTGCGCCGTTTATGGCGGCGGTACTCTCCTCCGATATGCAGAACACCGATAAGGTGGTGATCTTTATCGAAGAGTGCCGCACGATGAAGTTGCCACTGGTGTTGCCGGACGTTAACTGGGGTGAATATATGTTCACTGTTAACGATAAAGGCGAGATTGTATACGGCCTGGGGGCTATCAAGGGGGTCGGTGAAGGCCCGATCGAAGCGATTGTCGAGGCCCGCAATAACGGCGGACATTTCAAGGATATCTTTGATTTCTGCAAACGGGTGGGCAGCAAAAAACTCAATAAGCGGGTGCTGGAAGCGTTAGTGCGCTCCGGTGCGCTGGATCATCTGGGGCCGGATCGTGCCCAGCTGTGGGCATCCATTGGCGAAGCACTGAAAGCTGCTGATCAGTCTGAACGTAATCAGAGCGCGGGTATGTTTGATCTGTTCGGTGATGTCGAAGCGGAAGAACCGCGAGATCCCTATGCCGAATATATGAAGCTGAGGTGCTGGACCGACAAAGAGCGCTTGCAGGGCGAGAAAGATACCCTTGGACTTTATGTTACCGGGCATCCGATAGATGAGTATGAAGCAGAGTTGCCTAACTTTATCTCCCGGCGTATCAGTGAGTTGGTGCCGCAGCGGGGGCAGCAGCAGAAAATGCTGGGCCTGGTGGTGGATGTGCGGGTTAAGAAAACCAAGAAAGGGGATTCGCTCTGTTTTGTCACCCTGGATGACCGGACTTCGCGCATTGAAGTATCGCTGTTCGGCGAAGCTTACGATGAGTATCGCACCATGCTGAATAAGGACTCAATACTGCTGATAGAGGGTGAGATCACCGTTGATAGCTACTCTGGCACCGATAAACTTAAAGTGCGGGGTAATAAAGTTACGGACATTATCCAATGTCGCGCGCGTTATGGCCGTCATATCGAGATTGACTGTCAGGATACGCAGTTGAAGGAGCGGTCATTAAAGGCCTTTGGGGAGCTTCTGAGCGCGCATACCGGCAGCGCGAAAATGCCAGTGGCGCTGCGCTATAGCAGCAGCAATGCCGCGGCGACGCTTAGTCTTGGAGAGGCGTGGCAGGTGGAACCCAGCGATGACCTGCTGATCAAGCTTAAGGATCAGTTTGGCGGAGATGCGGTCAGGATTCGCTACTGATCAGGGTGGTTCTTAACCGCTACTCAGGGTAGAATTATGCCAAATTTTATCGTCGGCTGATCTTTAGCTGCTACAGTGTCCCGGCCGGAACGAAGCAAACTTACGGAATATCAATACATGAATCCCAATTATCTGGATTTTGAACAGCCAATTGCAGACCTGGAAGCGAAGATTGAAGAGCTGCGACTGGTTGGTGATGACAATGAGCTGAACATTGAGGAAGAGATCACCAAGTTGCAGGCCAAAAGCCGGACGCTGACCAAATCTCTTTTCAGTGACCTGAGTGAGTGGCAGATCTCCCAGATTGCCCGTCATCCCCGGCGCCCCTATACCCTCGATTATGTGAAACTGATTTTCGACGAGTTTGAAGAGATTCATGGTGACCGCCATTTTGCGGATGACCGCGCACTGGTCGGTGGTATTGCCCGTCTGGAAGGGCGTCCGGTGATGGTGATTGGCCATCAGAAGGGCCGCGAAGTGAAAGAGAAAGTACGTCGCAACTTCGGTATGCCGCGTCCTGAAGGGTATCGTAAGGCGCTGCGCCTGATGGAGATGGCGGAGCGTTTTAAGATGCCGATCCTGACCTTTATTGATACTCCGGGGGCCTATCCTGGCATCGATGCTGAGGAACGTGGCCAGTCGGAAGCGATCGCTTTCAACCTGGCCGCCATGTCCCGCCTGAATACGCCTATTATCGCGACCGTTGTGGGTGAAGGTGGTTCTGGCGGTGCGCTGGCTATCGGTGTCTGTGATGAGCTGATGATGCTGCAATATGCTACTTATTCGGTAATCTCTCCGGAAGGTTGTGCCTCTATTTTGTGGAAGAGCGCGGACCGTGCGCCAGATGCCGCCAAAGCGATGGGTCTGACCTCAGATCGTCTGCACGCGCTGGGTCTGGTGGATCAGATTGTTGATGAGCCGCTGGGTGGAGCCCACCGTGATCACGGTCTGATTGCTGCGAATCTGAAAAAACATCTGCTGGAAACGCTGGATCGACTCAGCGAGATCGAGCCGGAAGAGCTTATTGAACGACGTTACCAGCGTCTCATGTCCTACGGCATCAGCCAGTAATATCGGAACCGTCGGCTACCCCGGCGGTTTTTTTTGTCTCTCTGCAGAGTCAAAGGCTGTTATAAGTTATCCAGATGAAAGATCTACAGTCCCACTTTAATCAGCAGCTTAACAGTCGATCTGGCACGGTGACGCGCTGGGTAATTGGTTTGAGTGGTGGGCTGGACTCCGTCGTGTTACTTCATCTGGCTGCCAGGGCGCTCCCGGCTGATCAGATACTGGTGGTCAATATTGATCACCAGTTACAGGCTGCGTCCGCGCAGTGGAGCGCTTTCTGTGGCTGCTTAGCCAATACCCTCAACCTTCCCTTCAGAAGTGAAAAAGTCATTGTTGATGCCTCTGCCAGTCTTGAACGGGCGGCGCGTCGTGCGCGCTATCAGGCGTTTGAGAATATTCTGCAGCCGGGTGATTGTCTGTTGCTGGCCCATCACCTTGATGATCAGGCTGAAACCATGCTGTTTCGGCTGTTGCGGGGGGCTGGCGTGCGCGGTCTTGCCGGTATTCCCGAGCGTCGCTCGCTGGGTCGTGCTGAGCTGTTCCGGCCGCTGCTGTCGGTGTCCCGGCAGCAACTCATGGCATGGGCCGATGCTGAGCAGCTGGAATGGATTGAAGACCCGAGTAATGCAGACCAAAACTATGATCGCAACTACCTGCGCCATGCCGTATTGCCCTTGTTACAGGCACGCTGGCCGGGGTTCTCTCATCGCTGGGCCGATACCGCCCGGTATATGGAAGAGGCGGAGCAGTTACACCATGATCTTGCTGGCATTGATTATGCCTGTGCGGCTAAAGATGGCGGGCTGTGCTGCTCAGCACTAATGCGTCTGAGTAAACCACGCAGGCATAATCTGCTGCGATTCTGGTTGCGCCGGGCAGGTGTGACTGTCGGTGAACGTCAAATCCTCAGTGTTATCGCGTTGATTGGCGCTGCTGATGATCGCCAGCCGGTTGTTGATCTCGGGAGGATGCAGCTGCGTCGCTATCATGGAACGCTGCTGCTACAGCCGGATGAAGCAGCGGTGGAATGGCATGATCGTCCCCTGATGCTGGCGGGAGAAGTGACTGCTCAGGGGCGTTTAATGGTCGAGTCCGATGCTGATGGAGTCGGGTTAAACTCACTGTCAGGGGTGACCCTGCGTAACCGGCGTGATGGTGACCGGTGCAAGCCAGTCGGACGGGGTGGCTCATGTAGCCTGAAGAAACTTTTTCAGGAACACCGGATACCTGCCTGGCAGCGAAATTCATGGCCGGTCTGTGTTGTCGGCGACGAGATTGTTGCGTTGCCGGGAATCTGTATCTGCGAAGGTTGGCAGAGTGAAAAAAAAGGCAGTGGTTTTACACTGAATTGGCGGCCAATTGCATTGTCTGTACCGGGTGATTCTGGTACCCTGTAGCCCCATCTTTAGTAGCTGTTTTCGGAACGGCTCGACTCACTTTTCACGACCAGACACAGGTTCCTCATGACGCGATATATTTTCGTCACAGGCGGTGTTGTTTCCTCATTGGGGAAAGGCATCGCATCCGCATCACTTGCAGCAATACTTGAAGCCCGGGGGCTGAAAGTCACTATGCTGAAACTGGATCCGTATATCAACGTAGATCCGGGGACAATGAGCCCTATCCAGCACGGTGAAGTATTTGTTACCGATGATGGTGCCGAAACTGACCTGGATTTGGGCCATTATGAGCGCTTCATCCGCACCACAATGACTAAGCGGAATAACTTTACCGCCGGCCGGGTGTATCAGCACGTACTGCGTAAAGAGCGTCGGGGTGATTATCTGGGCGGTACGGTTCAGGTTATTCCGCATATTACGGATGAGATCAAACGCCGGGTGCTTGAGGGTGCCGGTGATGCAGATATTGCACTGGTTGAGATCGGTGGCACCGTAGGTGATATCGAATCCCTGCCGTTTATGGAAGCGGTGCGTCAGTTGCGGGTTGAGCTGGGTGCTCGCCGGGCAATGTTTATGCACCTGACATTGGTGCCTTATATCGCGACTGCGGGTGAGATTAAGACTAAGCCGTCACAGCACTCGGTTAAAGAGTTGCGCTCAATCGGTATTCAGCCGGATATTCTGGTGTGTCGTTCTGACCTGGCTCTGCCAATCTCCTCCCGGCGTAAACTCTCTCTGTTTACCAACGTTGAAGAGCGTGCGGTTATCTCCTTGCCGGATGCTGACTGTATCTACCGCATTCCACGGATGCTGAGTGAGCAGAAACTGGATCAGATTGTTATTGAACAGTTTAATCTGGAGTGTCCGCCGGCCGATCTGAGCGAATGGGATCGGGTGTCCGATGCTAAGCTGAACCCGCATCGTGAAGTGACGATAGCGATGGTGGGCAAGTACATGGAACTGCTGGATGCCTACAAGTCGCTGATTGAAGCGATCTCCCATGCGGGTATCGCGCTGCGCACTAAAGTGAACATCATCTATATCGATTCTGAGCAGATTGAGCGTGATGGTATCGGCCTGCTGGAAGATGTCTCTGCCATTCTGGTGCCAGGCGGTTTTGGTGAACGTGGTGTCGAAGGTAAGATTGCAGCAGTTAAGTATGCCCGGGAAAACAAGGTGCCTTATCTGGGTATCTGTCTGGGGATGCAGGTGGCGGTGATTGAATATGCCCGCCATGTTGCCGGTATTACCGATGCCAGCAGTACCGAGTTTGACGCCAATGCCGCTTCACCGTTGATCGGCCTGATTACTGAATGGATGACGGAAGAGGGCGCTAAAGAGATTCGTGGTTATAAGGATGATCTGGGCGGCACAATGCGTCTGGGTGCCCAGGGATGTACGCTGAAAGAGGGTACTAAAGCCTATCAGGCATATGGTTCAACGGAGATCAAAGAGCGTCATCGTCACCGTTATGAAGTGAATAACAACTATGTTCCGCAGCTGGAAGAAGCCGGTCTGATTATCTCAGGCCGCTCGGTTGATGGCGAACTGGTTGAGGTTGTGGAAGCGCCTGACCATCCGTGGTTTGTTGCCTGTCAGTTCCACCCTGAATTTACCTCTACCCCAAGAGATGGTCACGGTTTGTTTACCGGCTTCATTGAAGCTGCGTTGACCCACCAGGATCTCGAAAAATAAAGAATACCTATACTATTTGGAGTTTAGTCAATGGCACAGATTGCTGACATTAAGGCCCGTGAAGTTCTCGATTCCCGTGGTAACCCTACCGTTGAAGCGGATGTGATCCTGACGTCCGGTGTAATAGGTTCTGCCTGTGCGCCGTCAGGTGCGTCTACCGGCTCCCGCGAGGCCCTTGAGTTGCGCGATGGCGATAAAAGCCGCTATCTGGGTAAAGGCGTTCTGAAAGCGGTTGGTGCGGTGAATGGCGTTATTCGTGAAGCCCTGATCGGTATGGATGTAACCGATCAGCGTGCGCTGGATAACAAGATGCTGGAGCTGGACGGTACCGAGAACAAAGAAAACCTGGGAGCAAATGCTATCCTGGCGGTGTCTCTGGCGGCAGCCAAAGCGGCAGCGATTGTTAAGGGTATTCCGCTGTACGCACACATCGCTGAAATCAATGGCACCCCTGGTCAGTTTTCGCTGCCAGTACCGATGATGAATATCCTCAACGGTGGCGAGCACGCGGATAACAACGTTGATATCCAGGAATTTATGGTGCAGCCGGTAAACTTTACCAAGTTCTCCGAAGGCCTGCGTTGTGGTGCTGAAATTTTCCATGCGCTGAAAGCGGTACTGAAAGCCCGTGGCCTGAGCACTGCTGTTGGTGACGAGGGAGGTTTTGCACCTAACCTGGCCTCTAACGAAGAGGCGCTGGTTGTTATTCAGGAAGCGATCTCAAATGCAGGCTATGAACTGGGTAAAGATGTCACCCTGGCTCTGGATTGTGCGGCGTCTGAATTCTATAAAGATGGCAAGTACGACCTGTCTGGCGAAGGTAAAGTGTTTGATGCGGAAGGTTTCAGTGACTACCTGGCTGCATTGACTGAAAACTATCCGATTGTCTCTATTGAAGACGGTCTGGATGAGTCTGACTGGGACGGTTGGGCCTACCTGACGAAGAAGATTGGCGATAAAGTGCAGTTGGTGGGTGATGATCTGTTTGTGACCAACACCAAGATCCTCAGTCGGGGTATCGAACAGAGTATCGGCAACTCCATTCTGATTAAGTTTAACCAGATTGGTTCTCTGTCTGAGACACTGGATGCGATCAAGATGGCTAAGGATGCAGGTTTTACTGCGGTGATTTCTCATCGTTCCGGTGAAACTGAAGATACCACTATTGCTGATCTGGCTGTTGGTACCGCTGCAGGTCAGATTAAGACCGGTTCTCTGTGTCGTTCTGATCGTGTTGCTAAGTACAATCGTCTGCTGCGCATCGAAGAAGAGCTGGGTGCTGGCGCTGTGTACAACGGTCTGTCTGAAATTAAAGGTCAGGGTTAATTTTAACCGGATCTGTGGAATACTAAGGGGGCTAAACGCCCCCTTTTTTGACTATATACAGAGTAGAGTGCTGTCGGACTGTGTTTCGCCTGAGTTTATTTCGTTCGATTATGTTGTTGCTGCTGATCAGTCTGATCGGGCTGCAGTACCGGCTATGGTTTGGCGAAGCGAATCTGGCTGAAGTTCAGGCGCTGCAGCAGGAGATTGAGCGGCAACGGGCAGAAAACGACCTTCTGGTGAATCGAAACCATCAGTTAGATGCTGAGGTGAAAGATCTCAAGCAGGGACTGGATGCGCTGGAAGAGCGGGCCCGAAATCAGTTGGGGATGGTGAAAGAGGGGGAGTCCTTCTTTCAGTTGGTCCCGGCGTTGCCAGGTAAGCCACCGGCCGATAGCGGTCAGTAACGGAAACCCGAGCGTTAATGAACTTTCCAACCGAGTTAAACTATCTCTACGGTGAACCTGCCAGTCGTGCGGTTATCCGAACTGAAGCCGATGATTTCCAGGTAACAGAAGATCTCTCTTTTGAACCGGAAGGCAGCGGCGATCATGTGTTTCTATATATCCGCAAAACCGGTGAAAACACCGACTGGGTGGCCCGGCAGCTGGCGCATTTTTGTCAGGTCAGTCCTAAAGAGGTGGGCTATGCCGGCAAGAAGGATCGTCATGCGGTGACCGAGCAGTGGTTCAGTGTGCATCTGCCAGGACGCGCTCCTTTGACCTGGTCACTGTTTGAAACCGATACGATTAAAGTGTTGAAAGCGGTTAAACATACCCGCAAGTTGCGATTGGGCAGCCTTAACGGTAACCGCTTTCAGATTCGTCTGCGTCAGGTGACAGAGCCTGCGGCATTGTTGCAGCGGGCAGAACTGATTCGTGCTGGCGTGCCCAACTATTTTGGCGAGCAACGTTTTGGTCATCATCAGGGCAACCTTTCCAAAGGTGCCCTGCTGATAGCGGGTAAGCTGAAAGAGCGGCAGCGACATAAGAAAGGTCTGTATATCTCTGCGGTGCGCTCGTTTATGTTTAATCAGCTGGTGTCCCAGCGTATTGGGCAGTCTTTTTTTGCTCAGCCAATGCCGGGGGATGTGTTGATGATCAACGGCAGTCAGAGCTGCTTTCCTCACGATGTGGAGGATGAGACTATTCTCAGCCGTCTGGCATCAGGTGATCTGCACCTCACTGCCGCGATGTGGGGGCGGGGGCGCTCAATCTGCTCTGCTGAAGCGGCCGCGTGGGAGATTCAACAGCTAGCCCCCTGGCAAGAGCAGTTAGAAGGGCTGGAGCGTCTGGGGCTGAATCAGGAACGCCGCTCGATCCGGCTGATGCCTGCTAATCTGACTATCGAACAGGAGGCTGAAAATCAGTTTCTGCTGGCCTTTAATCTGCCTGCCGGCAGCTTTGCCACCAGTGTGCTCAGAGAGCTGGCGCAGGTGACCTCGGCGTCAGGGCAGCAGGAAACGGAGGCTGATTGATGAGATTGTTACTGTCCAATGATGATGGGGTATATGCTCCGGGTCTGGAAGCATTGGCGCGGATTCTCGCACAGGATCATGAGCTGGCGGTGGTTGCGCCGGATCGTAATCGCAGTGGTGCAAGTAACTCGCTGACGCTGGATCGCCCCCTTGAAGCGCACCATCATCAGAACGGTTTTATCGGTATTAATGGCACGCCGACCGACTGCGTTCACCTGGGAATTGGTGGTATCTATCATGAACCCCCCGATATGGTGATATCCGGCATTAACTGTGGCTCTAATCTGGGCGATGATGTTATCTATTCAGGAACCGTTGCTGCTGCGATGGAGGGGCGACATCTGCATCTGCCTCCTGTCGCGGTCTCGTTGGCGGGAAGCAGTCCGGTTCACTATGACACCGCGGCAGAAGTGGTGCGGCAGCTGATCAGAGATATCCGGGGATTGGTGCTGGCACCGCGCACAGTATTGAATGTAAATGTGCCTGACCTGCCACTGGAGCAACTGAAAGGGATCCATGTCACCCGTCTGGGTCATCGGGTGGTGGCCGATGCGCCGGTTGAGTCTATCGACCCGCGAGGCACACAGCGTTTCTGGATTGCCGGGGCGGGAGTAGCGGCCGACTGTGGGCCAGGTACAGATTTTTTTGCGGTTAAGTCCGGTTATGTTTCAATAACGCCACTGAATATCGATATGACACAGTATTCCGGTATGGATAATCTGAGTAACTGGCTTGAGGATTTAGAGTGAATAAGTTGCAGTTGCAGGGGATCGGGATGACCTCCCAGCGCACCCGCAGCAGACTGGTGCAACGGCTCAAAGAGCAGGGGATTACCGGTCAGCAGGTGCTGGATGTGATGGGCAATACGCCCCGGCATATTTTTATCGATGAGGCGTTGTCCCATCGGGCCTATGAGGATACGGCACTGCCTATCGGCTTTAATCAGACAATATCGCAGCCCTATATTGTTGCCCGGATGACCGAGATTCTGCTGGCGGGTGGTCCGCTTGAACGGGTGCTTGAGGTGGGTACCGGGTCAGGTTATCAGACAACGATTCTGGCACAACTGGTGGATAAAGTTTTCAGTGTTGAGCGGATTAAACCGTTACAGGAAAAAGCCCGGCAGCGTTTTTCGTTGCTGAAAATTCACAATGTCTCGTTGCGGCATAGTGATGGAGGGATGGGTTGGGCAGAACGTGGCCCATTTGATGGCATCATGGTCACTGCCGCACCGGAACAGGTTCCCCCTGAGTTGTTAGCGCAGATGGCGGTGGGCGGTCGACTGGTTATTCCGGTTGGCGGTACACAGAATCAGCAACTAAAGCTGGTTATCCGGGTCACAGAAACAGAATATGAAACCACGGTGCTCGAAGGGGTTAAATTTGTGCCTCTGTTAAGCGGAACAATACGCTGAACCGATAAATGTAACGGAATATTGAATGACTACGAAGCGTACTCCCCGGGAGTTTCTGGGACTGTTTTTTAAAGGCGTCATGATGGGCGCAGCAGATGTGGTGCCCGGGGTGTCCGGGGGGACGATTGCATTTATTACCGGAATCTATGAAGAGCTGATCAATACCATCAAAGGGTTTAATCTGGGGGCTGTCAGAGTGTTGTTTCAGCAAGGTCCGGTGGCTTTCTGGCAGCAGGTCAACGGTACATTCCTGTTGGTCCTGTTGGCGGGTATCGTCGCCAGTATTGCCACTATCGCAGGTGGCGTGCTGTTTCTGTTAGCAAACTACCCGATTCTGTTGTGGGCGTTTTTCTTCGGTCTGATTCTGGCGTCTGTGTGGCTGGTGATGAGTCATATTGAACAGTGGAGTATGAACCTGATCTCCAGCTTTATCATCGGCGCTATTGTCGCCTATATGATCACCAGTATCGCTCCGGTCAGTGTTGAACCAACCGCACTGATGGTGTTTTTATCGGGGGCGATTGCGATCTGTGCAATGATTTTGCCGGGTATCTCTGGTAGTTTTATTTTATTGCTGTTGGGTATGTATGCGCATATTCTGGCGGCCGTGAAAGGGGCTGATTTTCAGCTTATTGGTCTGTTCGTGCTGGGTTGTATCGTCGGTATTATGAGTTTTTCCCGGTTGCTGAGCTGGATGTTCAGCCATCACCGTCAGGTTACTCTGGCATTGCTGGCGGGTTTTATGTTGGGTTCGCTGAATAAAGTCTGGCCCTGGAAATATACCCTTGCATATACGATTGACCGACACGGAGAGCAGGTGCCACTGTTGCAGGATAATGTTCTTCCCTGGAACTTTGAGAGCATCACGGGGCAGCCAGCGTTTCTGCTCTGGGCGGTAGGGCTGACGCTCATCGGTATCGCAATTGTTGTTGTTATGGAGCGTTATCAGACCGCTAAGGAATAGATTATGGTGAGAGCTGTTGCAGATGTCTTCACCGCTCTGGCGCTTTTTGCCAGTGTGTTGGTGCTGTCTGCCTGCAGCTCAAGCAGCGTTTATTCGCCAGTGGATGAGCGCTCAATCAGCGGACGGCACCCGGTTAAGATTGTCAGTAGTCAGGCTCGCCCCGAGCAGTATAAGGTGCGCCGGGGTGATACCCTCTATTCAATTGCTTTTCGTTATGGGCTGGATTTTCGTCAGCTGGCCCGTAGTAACGGTATCAGTGATCGTTATGATATCTACCCGGGACAGACGTTGGTATTAAAAGAGACTCCCCCTCCTCCCCCTCCTCAACGTAGCCAGAAAGCAACCCCCGCGGTTAAACCTGCGCAATCCCGGGACGTCAAGAAAGCAGCGACTCATGTAATACCTGCCAGTGCTAAACCTCCTGTTTCCACGCCGCCAGCGAAAGCGAAAGCTCCTCAGCCGCCGCTGCTTGCCAAAGCGGCTCCTGCCGTGGTGGCTGAGCGAACGCTGGCATGGCGCTGGCCGGCATCAGGTAAGGTGATTCAGGGGTTTAGTAATAAAGGCAGCATCAATAAAGGGATCAACTTCTCCGGGAATAAAGGTGAGCCGGTATATGCTGCTGAGTCAGGTCGGGTGGTGTATGCCGGGAGTGGTTTGCTGGGGTACGGAAATCTTGTCATTATTCATCATAATGAGAAATTTTTGAGTGCTTATGCGCATAACAGTCGCATTCTGGTGAAGGAAAATGATAAGGTAAAAACAGGTGACAAAATTGCCGAAATTGGTAATAGCGGAGCCGCCCGAACAATGCTGCATTTTGAGATTCGCAGAGATGGACAGCCTGTGGATCCAATGATGTATCTGCCGCGTAAAAGATAAACACACATATGATTGTCGCTATGCAGTAACTAATAACAATCTATAAAAGCCAGGTTACTCGGGAATGAAACAATGGTAAATGTTGAAAATAGTGAGCAGGAGCTGGATACGGTTTCGATCGATATCGATGAAGCAGATGTTGACGATTTAGATATTGACGATGTTGAGAATGAGGAGCCGGAGTTCCTTAATAGTGGTCGGGGAAAGGGCAGTATGGCCCACAACGACCTGTTGAATGCTAAATCTCTGGATGCAACCCAGTTATATCTCAACGAGATTGGATTCTCGCCGTTGCTGACCGCTGAGGAAGAGGTATATTTCTCCCGCCGTGCACTAAAAGGCGACGAAGCCTCGCGCAAGCGGATGATTGAAAGCAATTTGCGGCTGGTAGTGAAGATCGCCCGGCGCTACATCAACCGGGGTCTGACACTGCTGGATCTGATTGAAGAGGGCAATCTGGGGCTGATCCGTGCGGTTGAAAAGTTTGATCCTGAAAGAGGATTTCGCTTCTCCACCTATGCCACCTGGTGGATCAGGCAAACCATAGAACGGGCGATAATGAATCAGACCCGGACTATTCGCCTGCCGATCCATGTGGTTAAGGAACTGAATGTCTACCTGCGAGCAGCGCGTGAACTGGCTCAGCGTCTGGATCATGAACCGACTGTAGAAGAGATCGCCGCTGCCGTGGACCGACCGGTAGAAAACGTCGAGAAAATGTTTGGTTTGAATGAACGTGTGACCTCTATCGATGTTCCGGTTGGTAAAGATTCGGACAAGATGTTGCTGGATACGCTTGCGGATGAGGAATCCTCTGATCCGGAAACACTGCTGCAGAAATCCAATATCAGCGGTAACTTAGAAGGCTGGCTGGCGATGCTGCCGGAAAAACATGCTGAAGTGTTATCCCGTCGTTTTGGCCTCAGAGGCTATGAGATGAGTACTCTGGAAGAGGTGGGTAAGGAGATCGGTTTGACCCGTGAACGGGTGCGCCAGATACAGGTTGAAGCGCTGCGCAAGTTACGCGAGATTGTTGAACGTAATGGCTTGAGCGGTGAAGACCTGCTGAAAGGCTGATAGCGGATGACGATAAAAAAAACCGGGCATATCAGCCCGGTTTTTTTACCTGCGTGTTAGTGCTTTTAATGGCGTTCCGCTTCTTTTTTTAGGCTGTAGATAAGCTCCAGTGCCTGCCTGGGGGTCAGGTTGTCCGGTTCCAGTGCCTGAAGATGAACCAAAGCAGGATGGGGGCGTGGGGCAACAAACAGGTCATCCTGTACCGGTGGCGGCTGACGGCGCTGTTCCGTCTGGCCGGCATCCTCTTCCAGTTGAATCAGCTTCTGACGGGCACGGCTAATCACATTGGCGGGCACGCCAGCCAGTTGGGCAACCTGTAAACCATAGCTCTGACTGGCTGGTCCCTCCTGAACTTCATGCATAAAGACGATATGGTCCTGATGCTCCATCGCAGTCAGATGGACATTAAATACTCCCTGACAGAGTTCCGGTAGTACGGTCAGCTCAAAATAGTGGGTGGCAAACAGCGTCATTGCTTTGACTTCGTTGGCCAGGTATTCCGCTGCCGACCAAGCCAGGGATAAGCCATCGAAGGTGCTGGTGCCGCGTCCAACCTCATCCATCAGCACCAGACTCTGCTCGGTAGCGTTATGCAGAATATTGGCGGTTTCGGTCATCTCTACCATGAAGGTCGAACGGCCTCCGGCCAGGTCATCGGATGAACCCATGCGGGTAAATATCCTGTCAACTAAACCAATGGTTGCGCTTTGCGCCGGAACATAGCTGCCAATATGGGCGAGGAGGGTAATCAGGGCTGCCTGGCGCATATAGGTGGATTTACCGCCCATGTTCGGGCCGGTAATAATCAGCATCTGACGTTCGGGTGAGAGGCTGAGATGGTTGGCGACAAAAGGATCGTCCAGTACATCTTCCACCACCGGGTGGCGTCCGCCGCTAATCTGGATTTGTGGCTCTTCAGTCAGTGTCGGTGCAACATAATCAAGGCTGTCTGCCCGCTCCGCAAGGTTGCACAGCACATCCAGTTCGGCCAGTGCCGCAGCACTGTCCTGCAGCGGAGCAAGCTGTTCGGCAAGGATTTCAATTAATGCTTCGTAGAGTGCTTTTTCCCGACTTAACGCCCGGCTTTTCGCACTCAGGGCTTTATCCTCAAAGGCTTTCAGTTCGGGGGTAATATAGCGCTCTGCATTTTTCAGTGTTTGGCGGCGAATATAATCTGCTGGCACCTCTGCCTTCTGTGCTTTACCTATCTCGATAAAATAGCCATGCACCCGGTTATAGCCGACTTTAAGCGTTGGGATGCCGGTGCGCTCCCGCTCACGGGTTTCCAGTTGTACCAGATAGTCACCGGCGTTTTCACTCAATCCCCGTAACTCGTCCAGCTCTGCATCATAACCGGTGGCGATCACTCCGCCATCGCGGATAACGACAGGCGGGTTTTCAATCACAGCACGATTTAGCAGATCGCACAGTTCCGGAAAGCTGCTGGCGGTTTCCGCCAGGGCTTTGAGCAGCGCCGGTTGAGTTGTGGTTAAATGCTCCTGCACTTCTGGCAGAACCTGGAAAGCGTTCTTTAGCCTCTCAAGATCTCGGGGGCGGGCAGAACGCAGTGCAACCCGCGCTAACACCCGTTCAATATCCCCAATCTGTCTCAGATGGGGCGATAACTGCTCAAAGCGATAATCACTGATCAGCCACTGCAAGGCTGCCTGACGGGATTGCAAAGTATTACGGCAACGCAAAGGCCGGTTGAGCCAGCGTCTCAGCATACGGCTGCCCATCGGGGTCGCGGTTCTATCAATGACTGAGGCCAGAGTGTTTTCCCGTCCACCCGCCAGATTGATATCTATCTCCAGATTCTTGCGGGTAGCTGCATCGAGAATGACGCTGTCATCCCGCTGCTCCAGCAGCAGGCGACGAATATGCGGGAGCGCGGTACGCTGGGTGTCTTTGGCATATTGCAGCAAACAGCCAGCTGCCCCCAGCGCCACCGGCAGATGGTCGCAGCCAAAGCCGGTCAGGTCCTTGGTTTGAAACTGCTGGCACAAGAGTCGTTCGGCTGTTTCCAGTTCAAAGTTCCAGGGGGCCTGAGGGCGCAATCCCTTGTAAGATTGAAGTGGCTGAGCCAGGTTGTGACCATCATTGAACAGAATCTCAGCGGGCTTGATGCGTTCAAGCTCACCATGCAGTGCTTCTTCACCGGCCACCTCAAGCAAACTGAAACGCCCGGTGCTGATATCGACAATCGCAATACCGTAGCGCTGCAGATCGGTATTGACCGCAATCAGCAGGCTGTCGCGCCGTTCATCCAACAGTGCTTCATCACTCAGCGTTCCAGGGGTGACAATACGCATCACCTTTCTCTCAACCGGCCCCTTACTGGTGGCAGGGTCTCCAATCTGTTCACAGATAGCCACCGACTCACCCGCACGGACTATCTTGGCAATATAACCATCAGCTGAATGGTAGGGGATGCCTGCCATCGGAATCGGTTCACCGGCAGACTTTCCTCTGGCGGTTAGTGAAATATCCAATAGCTGAGACGCTTTCTTCGCATCATCAAAAAACAGCTCATAGAAATCCCCCATCCGATAAAACACCAACTGATCCGGATGTTCAGCCTTGATCTTGAGGTATTGCTGCATCATGGGGGTGTGTTGTGAAGAAGGAGCTGTGTCGATTTTTGGCATTGGGTTCTTATATGTTGGGGTTTAAAAGGGTTGCTTTTTAAGGGGCGCGTCTATGAAGCCGAAGCGCAGAGACTGTGCATGCCTTGGACTCTCTTGATTTAAGCAGTTGAGTCAATCCAAAGTGAAGGACAATGCAGCTTCTGCCTAAGTTAGTGACATAGTGTATCAAAAATATAGGTAAATGCTGTTAGACTTAGAAGCAATTTTTCAATGAGATCAGTTGTCTGTTTTTTGACCAGTATAGTGCTGGTTTTCAATGTTAGCGGTATTTGTGATTGCCACAAACAATATCTATTAGCCTTACAGTGAGGGCTTAGTGTTACAGCTTTTTGACAACAACAAAAGAAGTACTATTACAACGCATAAATTTGCAAGTCAGTTTAGGCTAAACTAGGGTCTGGATAAGTGAACTGGCTGTGAATATATTGTATTATCTGTGAGAGATGAAAATGCCTGGGTTGAAGAGGTCTGAATGCGGAACTGCTCTTCAAATTTTTATACGGTTCAAAAAATAGACTATGAAGTTGGATGCGTTATAAAAATAATTGTGCGTAGTTTTTTGGTGATGAAAGAAGTGGGTTTTCTGTAAAAACGAAAATCAAACTGATGTTAAGTTTTCTGAAAAGTGTAATCGGAAAATTCATAATAAATCTTATCTTAAGTTAAATTAAACAGAGTTATATTTTATGAAAAGCATGGAAGACTCTTCAGTTGAAGAAATTGGTATTGAAGAAGTGGTTATTGAAGAGAAAAAAACTAGTCATTTTCGGGGAAATATTGATTTATTTGAAAATGGAGTCGTAAGCGGTTGGGGGCTTGATATCGAAGATAGTGCAACCCCATTATCTATTCATGTTGTTTGTAATGACAGAGTGATTGGTACAGGTGTTGCCAACAATTATCGTGTAGACCTTGAGAAAGCCGGGATTGGCTCAGGTAAACACGGTTTTCAGATCGATGTGGCGGATGATTGGGCTACTGATAAGCAAGAAGTAGGCCTGCTAATCATTGATGCAGAAACAGGCCAGCCTATCATTAACGAGGCAAAATTTTTTCCAATCAGTGGCGAGAGAATTTTTGCAGAAGTGTTGGGAGAGGAGCATGGGCATATTGTTATTCAGCTACAGTCTCGCGACCCTGTAGGAAAGAAAGAGGTTAATCTCTTTAATGAAGATAAGTTAATAAGTCATACGTTAATTGAAACAGATCAGAGTGCTTTTGAGGTGCGTTTGCCGATTCCTTTGAGCTTACAGGATGGCCAGCCCAAGCTTTATAAAATTGGTATGACAGGTGTTCCTTATCTTTTGGGGGCAGGGACTGTTAGTTGCCATGCTATACAGACGCCCTGGCAATATCTCAAAGAGAGCTTTAATAAACCCGGTTTTTTATCGATGCCCCAGCAGGCAGATAGCCGGTATGAATCTCTACACTTTCAACTTGAGGCAATGAGTGACGGCTCAAGTCAAAATACGGTTGAGAACCTGTTAACTACTCATAAAGTGGTGGTTGAGGGTTATGAAAAAAGAGATCGGTATCCCACATTCAGCCTGCCTGAATGTGATAACCCTTGTGTATCTATTATCGTTCCTGCCTACAATAAGTTTGAGCTGACCTATCACTGTATCGCTTCGATAGCACTTGCTTATAATAAAACCTCCTACGAGGTTATTCTGGCGGATGATTGCTCAACGGATAAAACATCTGAAGCGGAGGGGATTATCAAAAATCTGGTTATTTCCCGGAATCCAGAAAATTTACGTTTCCTTAAAAGCTGTAACCGGGCTAGTGAAAAGGCTCGGGGTGATTACATAATTTTCCTGAACAATGATACTGAAGTAACCTCTTTCTGGGTCGATGAACTTGTCAATAAAATGGAGCAGGATGCTACTATTGGCATGACAGGCTCGAAGTTACTGAACCTGGATGGTTCGCTACAAGAAGCTGGGGGCATTGTTTGGGAAAATGGTCAGCCATGGAATGTCGGACGTAACCAAAGTCCGCTGACACCTGAGTTTAATTATGCAAGAGAAGTGGATTACCTGACCGGTGCCGCAATGTGTATTCGCAACAGCGTATGGAAAGAAGTCGGCTTATTCAGCGAAGAGCTGGTGCCCTGTTATTACGAAGATACTGATCTGGCTTTTAAAGTCAGAGAGGCAGGCTATAAAACGGTCTATATACCTCACTCTGTCGTTGTCCACTTTGAAGGGCAAAGTCATGGTACCGATGTGACAAAGGGGTTGAAGCGTTATCAGGTAATAAATGAAAAGACGTTTCGCCAGAAATGGTTTAAAGCATATAGAAATAATGGATCACCAAGTTTAGATAATTTAAGAATTGAAAAAGACAGGAATGTCGACCAGCGTGTCCTTGTCATCGATTATGCATCTCCAATGCCTAATAAAGATGCAGGCAGTTATGCTGCTATTCAGGAGATGAAGCTGATTCAGTCGCTTGGTTTTAAAGTTACATTTGTGCCAGCTAATTTAGCGCATTTTGGTAAATATACAGATGAGCTGCAGCGAATGGGGATTGAGGTACTTTACGCTCCTTTTTACGTGAGTGTTAATCAGGTGCTTGAATCACGGCTGCATGAAATGGATGCGGTCTACATCACTCGCTATCATATAGCTAAGGACTTTATTTCTTACATCCGCGCAAATTCCAATGCGAAAATTATTTTTAATAATGCCGATTTACATTTTCTACGGGAGCTGCGTGCAGCATTAAAGGGAGAGAAAGATCAGTTGCTGCTAGAGAAGGCACTGACTACTCGTGAACAAGAGTTGTCGGTATGTCGTCAAGTCGATGCAATTCTTTGCTATAACGCAACAGAGCATGCTGTTATTACCAGTCATATTTTGGAAGCAGAAAAGCTACATATAACTCCATGGGTTCTTGAAACAAAGCCAAAGGGCCCTGAGTTTAGTAAGCGTAATGGAATTGCATTCTTGGGAGGTTTTAATCATACGCCTAATGGAGAGGCAGTAGAATATCTGGTTAATGATATTATGCCTTTGCTCGGTAAGCGACGCCCGGATATAACGCTTTATGTTTATGGTAGTAATATGCCTGAAGCTTATAAAGAGATGGAAGCCGAAAATATCAAAATGCTTGGTTTTGCTGAGTCTTTAGATGGTGTCTACCACAATCATCGTGTGTTTATTGCGCCGCTACTTTCCGGCGCGGGTATTAAAGGTAAAGTACTGGAGTCTATGGCATATGGTTTGCCTACGGTATTAACCGAAGTGGCTGCAGAGGGGACGGGGCTGACCCATGGGATCAGCACACTGATTGCCCAGGAGCCTCAGGAGTGGGTTGATGCAATTATCAGATTATATGACGACCAGGTTTTATGGAATAAATTTGCAGAAAACAGTCACACACTAGTGGCCGAAAAATATTCATTTGAGCATGGTAAAAAAGTGTTTAAAGATATTTTTTCTAGTGTTGGTATTTATTCAACTCAATGAGATTATGTAGATTGAAACTGTCCGGCTGTAGGAGGATTGTATGAGAACTGTTATTTTGCATTATCATCTTTTTAAAAATGCAGGCACATCATTAGATGCTGCTTTTAAAGAGAATTTCAGTGAAAAAGAAGGTGAATGGGTAACAAAAGAATTTCCGGCGCAACCTGCTGTAAATCGAGATCAGCTAAAGCAATGGATTATAGATAACCCGCAGGCTAAGTGTTTTTCTTCGCATACTGCTATTTTTCCGGTACCTGAGATCGAAGGAGTAAAGATAATTCCTGTTATCTTTATGCGTCACCCGATCGATAGAATTGCATCTGCATACTCTTTTGAAAAAAAGCAGGGTGGCGATGGTTTTGGCCCCGTGTTAGCTCGCAATACCACATTGAAAGGTTATATTGAAACACGGTTATCGCTTGTGAATGACCGTCAGTGTAGAAACTTTCACGCACACCGCTTAGCGACAATGTTTGGGGAGAAGGTGGGTGATGAAAGCTACAGAGCTCAGCAGGCAATAGAAACTCTTCCATTTGTTGGTGTTGTTGAACAGTATTCAGCTTCTTTAGAGAAGCTGGAGTCGCTATTAAAACTTAATGGATTTTATGATATTAAACTTCAACCTATAGAAAAGAATGTTTCAAGGGGAGTGAAGAAAAATCTAGACCAAAAAATTGTTGAAGTAAAAAAACAGTTGGGTGAAGAATTCTTTTCTAGGGTTGAACAAGAAAACCGGTTAGATTGTGATTTATGGAATAAACTGAATTAAATAAGTCTTAGGGCTGCCTAGGGAAGGTGAGAATAAGTCTAATAATTTAATTACTACCTTCCTATCTATGTGGTCTCTAGAGAGGTAAAAAGGATTTGTTGGTAGGTTCCCAAGCGCCCATAGGATAAGTGCTTCGTAAAAAAAGTAAATGGTGCTTGGTGTCAGTTTCCCATAGAGCAATAAGCCATATTACAGTGATATGAACGCCGTAAATTTATCGTCTAAGGTATGACTTAAAAAGTAAAATTACGGCGTCTTCTTTTAGAAACGGTAGTGAGTATCTGGTGTTTTGTTTGATTTTCTATAGAGGTATGGGGTAATTTAACAATTATACTAGGTCATTTATATCTAGTTTGCAGTTTGAAAGGAATTTCGAAACTTCTGTTTTGTTAAATTCTTTATTCGAATTGTCTATAATTCCTTGTTGACTATCCTTAGACATGGTTTCTTTTATTGAGGTTAGATCTTCTGGCTTTGAGGAAATAAGTTTGGGGTCTTTAATTAGTTTGTCATAGTTAATTATTTGTAGGTTTTTGATTGAGCTTTTTAATTTTTTTAAGCAGTTGTATCCTGTAGTGTAGGTATAGGTTAGTTCGCCTTCCTTCCAATTGAATTTTCCACTATAGCTTTTTGCCCAGTCTGATTTATTTCTATATAGAAATATATAATTAGCATCTTTAAAATTTGATATATAATCCTCAATAAACCTATTTGTTTGACTTCTGAATTTAAATGATATCTTGCGATTATTCGTAGGGTTGAAATTCTGGAATATATAAACTGATGTATTTATGACATCTTTGTCGCCGGTTTGGGTAAAAACATCGCATTCTGAAATATCGAAAAATCCAATCGAAGATAGTAGTTTTGAAACTAAGGTTGATCCACATCTTCCTATTGAGAATATAAAAGTAATCTTCTCTTGATTAATTTTTCCAGATATGGATTGAGTAGGGATGTCGCAAAGAATTATTGCATTATCTCTTTGTTCTGAGTACAAAAAGGGAGCTTTATATGCGGACTCATCGGTGTCTACCAGATAAAGCCTACTATCTTCATAACTGAAAGGTTTAAAACGATGAAAGTTGATTTCCTGCAGTTTTGTAAGGCTCCTGACTCCAAGATTAAAATCTTTGTAAGATGCTAATTTTGTTGATTTCTTATCGATTTTTTTTGAGAGTATTGGCGTTAGGCCTACGGAGTTAGTCAGGCCGAGCTTGGTTCTAAGTTCATCAGACCTCCGAATAAGCATTTGACCTCCCGGCCGGAAGTTTTTTGCTAATTCAAACGCAGATAATGAAAAATCTAAGCTTTCCATCATGTTGCTGTTTGCTAAGTCTCTTAGTTTGTCTATCTTATTTCCGTTAAATAGCTTTCCTACTATTTTCTCATATAGGCTTTCATTAAAGTTGTTTCGTTGTAATATTTTATATGATACCTCCGCAAAACTTCCATCGGATACCGCTGCTGTTAATTTTAAAGACTCTTTTTCAAATATACTGTCATAATCGCTGAAGACTGGATGATATATTCCGCCTTTTTTTATGTGTGAAATATGCTTTCTTGTGAGATTGAAATCACCGTTTTTTGTTATTTTTATATCACTGCATTTATAGCCATTATTTGCAAGGAATGAGCAAACAAAGGACTCATCGTTAGGCATGTTTTTATTGTCTATGTTTCCTTTTTTTATTAATTCTAATCGCTCTCTATATAAGTCTTTTATAGCGCTTCCTGTTAATCTAACGAGAGGGAATAATCCGCCGTAAATCTCCTGCTTTGGATAGTGGTTTTTATAAATGCCATGCCAGTCCCATTTTTCAGTCCTTGGTCCGAAATTATGTATCATTAGGTCTGAGTTATTGTCGTCGGATTCGATTATTAATTTATTTAAGGACTCATTGTCTATATAAACATCAGACTCTATTAGCCAGTAATAGTCGTAATCTGGGTGTTCATCATAAACACGGTAGAAACAATAGTCACCGCATTTCCATCCTAGTCTTCTGTCATCTATTTGGAGTTTTTTTTCTCTTCTGAATTTAGGAAGAGATAAATGATTTTGGAGGTCGTCTTGATCTTGGTCTATTAAGTAAAAGATACTTTTTTCTGGTATTCTTGTCTTTAAAGTATTGAATATATTTATCTCGGCTTCCCCGACATCAATACATCTTATTATAAAGCAGTAATTCTTCATATAATATTCTTTTGGGAGTTTTGGGCTTATGGGGTAATGGATTCTATAAGTGAAAGTGAACTTGTGCTATAAAAAATATGATATGGCGTGTTTTGGTGATAAGTAACTCCAATAGTTTTAATATGGCTTAGCCTATGCTGTTTTGTTGCCTTTTGTGATGTACATAGCTTGGAATCTATTCTTGATATAAACGTAGCGACTGTCAATATCTCTAGGGAAGTTGCGAATAAGTCCCTCCTCTTGAGACAATCTGCGATGCAACCTTCTCAGAGATAAGCCATGGATCATGAGCTCACTTTCGCCGACAGCGAGTTCAGTCAGAAGCGTAGAAAACCCGTAAAGAGATCTTTCTCGGACGCATGAATAAACTCATCCCCTGGAAGCGTCTGGAGGGGATCATTAAACCGCATTACCCATACCCACTCAAGGAAGTGAACCAGTGGCTGACAGAAGTAGGCGTTCTGCTAAAAGAAGGTACGCTGGTTGATGCAATGATTATTGAAGCTCCGACTTCAACAAAGAACAAAGCAGGTGAGGTGATCCAGAAATGCATCAAATCAAAAAGGCAATGAATGGCATTTTGGACTGAAAGCCCATATCGGTGTTGATGCCCGTATGGGCATCACTCATAGCTTCACCACGACAGCAGCCAATGAGCATGATCTTAATCAAGCAGGTAATCACTTGTGCGGAGACGAAGGTTTTATTTTTGCTGATGCGGGATGCCGAGGTGCAGAAAAGCGTTCAGAGCTACAGGAGGTTGACGCTGGTTGGTACATTGCAGAGCGGCCAGGAAAGGTTCGTGAGCTCAAGAAGTACCTAGAATCAATAAGCTGAAAGTTCGGACTGAGTATCTTAAGGCTGGCGTTCGAGTAAACGTTGAACATCCATTTCGAATCATTAAATACCCGTTTGGTTTTGTAAAAGCGGGTTATCGGGTTTGGTGAAAAATGATAGTAAATTGGCCATGTTATTCACACTTGCCAACATCGCACGAGTCGATCAGATGCTGAAAGCTTAGGGTAAGTCCGTCTGCATTCAGTGAAATCATGATGCAGACGGTTAGATAAGAGGCCTGTTTGGCTGTATTTTTCTCACTTTCTCTGGGGCCAGTGAACTAAGCAAAGCTTGGACACTTAATCGCAGATTCCTTAGGAGAAACCAGTTTTGTCTGTGGATGCAGATATTGTGAGCTGTTTTAGCGTTGTTGCTCTGAGACATGTAAGTTTGCTGGATAATATTGTATGATCTTGGCCTGTAAATTTTGTTATGGATAGCAGATCGATGAAGCTGAATACCGCCCGAATAGTTAACTCTGTAGTTGTCTTGTTTTTGATGACTTTTTTATCCGCATGTACCCCCCAGGCAATGCAGAAGGCCAGTTCAGGGGATTCTTTTCAGATGGCTATCGACAATAATGTTCTACCACAGGACGTGAGCCAGGTCCTCACGGATAATTCTCAGGATCTTTCCCTTGCCATTCCAACGGGGATGTACCAGGGGAAAAATCTTATGGCTAATGCTACCTATTTTGCTGCCAGCGGGCGTTCCTGCCGCAGGGTGGTGATCAGTGATAATCTGTCCCAGCGGAACTATCTCGCCTGTACTGTTGATGACACCCAGTGGGAACTGATTCCGGTAACGATCTGATAGCAGATTTTATCACCGCTCTGATAATCCTTCGTGACAATGTTAAATGGAATTCATCTATGAATTTGTACAGCATCAATAAGAGTAGAAACGTTATTTGTAAAGGTTTTGTGGCAGGCCTGACTCTGTTGTTCTGCAGTTTTGCCAATGGGGCTATCGAAAGTGCAGGTGATCTTGATCCTGCAGTGCAGCAGTTGATGAGTGGCGGAGGGGGTATTGACGCTCAGCAGGTGCAACAAAATATCGACTGGAAATCGGGTACTTATGGGCAGTTGGACTCAAAAGGCCCTGCCGGTACAGAAGCTATCCGGCCCTTTGGCAGTCAGTTGTTTGATGGCGGCTTCAGTGGTTTAAGGTCAGATGGACTTAATTCAGACTACAAAGTCACTCCGGGAGATCAGGTTGTTTTACGTATCTGGGGTGCGATCGAGATGGAACGAGTACTGCCGGTGGACGCCCGGGGAAATGTCTTTATTCCTACTATTGGCCCGGTCAGGGTGCAGGGGCTGAGCCATAAAGATCTTGATACCCGTATTCGAGGGGCTGTCCGGGCGATCTACCCGGAGAATGTTAATGTGTATACCCAGGTTCAGGGCGTCCAGCCAGTGGGTGTCTTTGTCACAGGTTTTGTCTCTCGTCCGGGCCGTTATGCGGGCACACCCAATGATTCCGCTATCTACTTTCTAAATCAGGCGGGTGGTATCGATGATCTGATGGGGACATACCGTGCGATTAAAGTGATCCGGAACGGTAAAACAATCGAAACCATTGATCTGTACGATTTCTTATTAAACGGTCAGATGGTGCGACCTCAGTTTCGTGACGGTGACACTCTGGTGGTAGGCGAACGCCAGGCCTCGGTGGTGGTTACCGGTGACGTCGAGCGGTCATATCGATATGAGCTGACAAAGAACGAGATGACCGGAGCTGCACTCACTAAACTTACCCATATGAAAGCGGGGGTCTCTCATGTGCTGTTACGGGGTGATCGTAGTAGTGGACCGCTAACCGGTTACCTTACACTGGCTGACTTCAGACAGCAGCCACTGCAAAATGGCGACGAAGTCATTTTAAGTATCGATAAGCGTTATGACACCATTGTCGTTGAGATTGAAGGCAGTTTTTATGGCCCGTCCCGTTACTCTCTGCCGCGGAATATAATGTTGCAGGACTTTCTTGATTCAATAGCGGTGCCGAAGGGGATTACCGATACCACCAGTATCTCCATGCGTCGAGAAAGTGTTGCCCAACGGCAAAAAGAGTCTTTAGATGAAAGCCTGAGACGTTTAGAAGCAACCTATCTTGGCGCATCTTCGGCCACCTCACAGGAAGCCAGTATCCGTGTGCAGGAAGCCGAGCTTATTACCAAATTTATTGCCCGGGCTTCCAAAGCAGAGCCCAGCGGTCGCCTGGTTGTGGCCTCTAATGATCATATAGCCAATATCCGCTTACAGGATGGTGATGTGATTACTATTCCTGAAAAGTCCGACTCTCTGCTGATCAGTGGCGAGGTTCTGGTACCTCAGTCTGTGGTATTTGAATCTGGGAAAAGTGTTGCTGATTATATCAATGGCGCAGGTGGCTTTAGTTCTCATGCTGATAAGTCAAAGATTCTCATTGTGCGTCAGAATGGTGAAGTCCGTGATGCTGGGGATGTTGCACTGAAAGCCGGAGATGAGATTCTGGTGTTGCCAGAAGTGCCAACCAAAAATCTGCAACTGGCAACCAGTATCTCTCAGATCGTTTATCAGATTGCGGTGGCCACCAAAGTGGTGACGGGCCTGTAAAATGCTGATGTTTAACTTAACTGTCAGCTTGGAAATGGGGTGTGAACCCATGGAAGAAGGCTGTTTAGATGCTTAGCCCACGAACATCCTGGCAGGTAACCAAAGCGGTTTGGTACGCTTTGTTTATGCGGGAAGCATTGTCCCGCACCACCGGTGACCGCTTTGCCTGGTTCTGGATGCTGGTTGAGCCGATCGCAATGATCGTTGTGATGCTTTCTTTAAGGGGGATGATCGCAGGTGGTCGTCATATAGCTGGAGCGGAATTTATCCCCTGGATGCTGGTCGGGCTGATGGGCTTTTACCTGTTCAGGGAGAACCTGCAATGCTCATTAGGAGCGATGCAAGGCTATAAGGGGTTATTTGCATACCGTCAGGTTAAGTCGACTGATCCTGTGTTTGTACGCTGCTTTCTTGAAGGGATGTTGAAGACATTTATCCTCGTTTTATTTATCTTTGCCGGGGTTTTGCTGGATATTGATCTGATTGCGGATGACCCGCTGTTTGCGCTATTTTGCTGGTTTTCGCTGTGGTGTTTAGGGGTAGGCGCCGCATTAACGTTTTCTGCTGTCTCCGAGTTAGTTCCGGAAGCTGGTAAAATAGTGCGAATTACTTCGATGCCGCTTTTGATTCTTTCCGGTGTGATCTTTCCGCTTAACTATTTGCCCTTTTGGGTTCAGGAGTACCTGCTGTGGAACCCCATCGTTCACGGTCTAGAGTTGCTGCGTATGGCTTTTTTCGAAAATTATCGTCATGTTGCGGGGGTTGATATGGGGTATCTGTGGCTCTGGAACTTTTGCCTGATCGCCTTTGGGCTGATGCTGCATATGCGCTTTGAACCGAGACTGAAGGCACAATGATCAGTATCAGGGGACTTTATAAACGGTACCATAAACATCATGGCGGTGACTGGGTTCTTAAAGATGTGAATCTGGATATACCTAAGGGTGTCAGTGTGGGGCTGATCGGCAGGAATGGTGCCGGAAAATCAACGCTGCTCCGGTTAATTGGTGGAATGGACACTGCGGATAAAGGTGAAATTATTCGTGATTGCAGTGTTTCCTGGCCCATCGGTTTAACCGGAGGCTTTCAGGGCTCGATGACCGGCCGGCAAAATGTCAAATTTGTTGCCCGCATCCATGGGGGAGAAAAGCATCTAGCTGAAATTCTCAATAAAGTGGAAAGCTTCGCAGAGATCGGCAAAGCGTTTGACGAGCCGGTTAAAACCTATTCATCAGGGATGAGGGCGCGTTTGGCATTCGGGCTGTCATTGGCGTTTGACTTCGATGTTTACCTTTCTGATGAAGCTACCTCGGTGGGTGATCAGGTTTTCCGCCAGAAGGCAGCTAAGGCGTTTGAAGACAAAGTGGGTAAAGCCAGCCTGATTATTGTGTCTCACGGTGAAGGAATCCTAAAACAGCTATGTCAAGCGGGCATACTGATCGATAAAGGCAATGTAACCTGGTTTGATGATATTAATGACGCTCTGGAAGAGTATCACACCAACAATAGTCAGCCGAAGGCTTCGCCCGACATGGGCAAATAGTTTTATTTTTATAGCAAACGCAACATGTATGTTTGGGATGAATGGTTAATGAAACAACTTTTAATGAAAAACCCGGTATGGGTGGTGTGTGGGGTTTTCATTGCACTGTCTGCTTTTTATTGGGGGCTCCTGGCCAGTGACCGCTATGTTTCTGAAGCCAATGTGGTTCTTGAGAGCCCTCAGATAACTATACCTACAATGGATGTATCTTCACTATTTGGCGGCTCTACCGGGGAAAGTGGCGATATGCTGTTGCTCAGGGATTATCTCTTATCCGTTGATATGCTGCGTGATATAGATCAGTTAGTAGGGTTTCGTAAGCATTATTCTGATTCAGGTATCGACTTTATTTCTGGGCTTAGCAGTGCTGATGTGCCAATCGAAGATCTGCATGAGTACTATCTCAAGCGGGTTTCTGTCGAGTTAGATGATTATGCTAATGTTCTGCGCATAAAGGTAGAAGCTTTCAGCCCCTCGATGGCGAATGAAATTGCCAGCTTATTGCTTCAAGAGGGCGAAAAGCATATGAACCTGCTGGGCAAGCGGCTTGCTGAGGAGCAGGTACGGTTTTTGGAAGAACAGGTTGCGATGCTCAAAGACAACTTTAATGTTGCCCGTAATGAGCTGCTGGATTATCAGAATAAAAATGGACTGATCTCTCCAACCGGAACGGTTGAAAGCATCAGTGCGGTAGTGGCAACACTGGAGGGGAAGCTATCTAACCTGCAGGCGGAAAAAACTATGCTGAAAAGTTATCAGAGCAGCAGCTCGCCTGCCATGGTTAAAATAGATAATGAGATAAAAGCGGTGCGGCATCAAATTGATCAGGAAAAAAACAGAATGGCACAGCAGTCAGGCAATGCGCTGAATACAGTCACTGCTGAATACCAGACGCTTGAGCTGAAGGTGAAGTTTGCACTGGACAGTTATTCCGGGGCGTTGGCCGCACTACAAAGCACCCGTATTGAAGCTGCCCGCAAACTCAAGCAGGTGTCTGTGCTGCAAAGCCCGACATATCCGGAATACCCGCTGGAACCGCAGAGGTTGCATAACATTGCTATGTATACGATTGTGGCGCTGTTTTTGGGGTTAATTATGCAGATGTTGTTGCTGATCATAAAAGATCATCGGGATTAATCAGCTGTTTATATAATCTTCGTTAAGATAAATACTACGAAGCGGTATGTGAGAATTAAAGGTATAGCTATGAGTAAGACGTTTTTAGTGACCGGAGGGGCAGGATTTATTGGCTCAGCTGTAGTCAGGGAGTTAATTCTCAATACAGAGCACAGGGTTGTGAATGTCGATAAACTGACCTATGCAGGGAATACTCAGTCACTTGCAACGGTATCGGATAGCGAACGTTATTCTTTTGTGCATCAGGATATCTGTAATCGTGATGCGATGGAAAAGATATTTGACGATTTTCAGCCAGATATCGTGATGCATCTGGCTGCAGAAAGCCACGTAGACCGCTCAATTGATGGCCCTGGTGAATTCATACAGACAAATGTTGTGGGCACTTACACACTGCTGGAAGCTGCTCGCAAGTATTTTCAGCAACTGAAAGCGCAGAATGGCGAAAAAGCGTCGCGATTTCGTTTTCACCATATATCAACAGATGAAGTCTATGGTGATCTACACGATGCAGATGATCTGTTCACAGAAACGACGCCTTATGCCCCAAGTTCACCCTATTCTGCCAGTAAAGCCAGTTCAGACCACCTGGTCAGGGCGTGGCAGCGGACTTACGGATTGCCGACTCTGGTAACCAACTGTTCCAATAACTACGGGCCTTATCATTTTCCTGAAAAGCTGATCCCTCTGATGATTCTGAATGCCCTGGCTGGAAAAGCGTTACCGGTGTATGGTGATGGTAAGCAGGTGCGTGACTGGCTGTATGTTGAAGACCATGCCCGGGCTCTGATTAAGGTCGCTCAAGAGGGGCAGATAGCAGAAACATACAATATTGGTGGTCATAATGAAAAACAGAATATTGATGTTGTCTATACCTTATGTGACCTGCTTGATGAACTAAGGCCTGCGCAATCTAATAAAGAACTAACAGTGGAGAGTTATCGGGATCTGATCACTTATGTATCAGACCGGCCTGGACATGATCTGCGTTATGCCATTGATGCCACTAAAATTGAACAGGATTTGGGCTGGATACCTCAGGAAACATTTGAAACGGGCATGAGGAAAACGGTGGAGTGGTATCTCAGTAACCAGAATTGGTGGCAATCAGTGCTGGATGGTAGTTATCAGGGAGAGCGTCTGGGGTCACTATGAACATACTGGTTACGGGTGGTAGTGGTCAGGTAGGCTTTGAACTGCAGCGTAGTTTGGCGGTCTTTGGGTGTGTCGATGCGCCCGATAGGCAGAGCCTGAACCTTGAGGACCTGGATCAGGTGTCTGCATACCTTGAGGAAGCAAAGCCCGAGCTTATCGTCAATGCTGCAGCCTGGACCGCGGTCGATAAAGCGGAAACGGAGCAGGATAGCGCCCACATCGTTAATGCGGACCTGCCCGCTGTGCTGGCGAGTTATGCTGCCAGGAATAATATCTGGCTGTTTCACTACTCATCGGATTATGTTTATCCTGGCAATGGGACGACACCCTGGACTGAAACCGATAATACTGCCCCGTTATCTGTGTATGGCAAAACCAAGTTGCAGGGCGATGACAATATCGCCGCATCTGGCTGTCATTATATGATTTTCAGAACTAGCTGGGTTTACAGTGCCCGGGGCAACAACTTTATGAAAACGATGCTCAGGCTTGGCGCAGAGCGGGAGAAGCTGAGTATCGTTAATGATCAGTGGGGCGTGCCTACGCCTGCGCGACTGATAGCAGAGATCACCGCGCTGGCTGTTAGTCGCTCACAGCAGATGGCTTCACACGATTCAGGTATTTATCATCTGGCTCCATCCGGTGAAACCAATTGGTGCAGGTTTGCTGAATCTATCTTTGCATTAGCGCGGGAGGAGGGCTTTAAACTCAAAGTGGCGCAAGTGACAGGGATACCCACATCAGACTACC
>NZ_JBNKYN010000009.1:0-83618 GCF_050300915.1 Amphritea sp. | reverse complement strand
GTGGTGATTTGGCTCCAGAAGGCAAAAGTGGCCAGGCACAAATAGAGTCAACTGGATTAGGCGAGTTAATAATTGACTTAAACTCAATTTATGAAGATACATTGAGTATCGATCCTGATGAGTCTGCCGAGTATGAAAGGGATAGCTGGCTATATGTGCTTCGGAAAATCAGCTAACAAGTGACTGTGGTGTCGCCGCTATTGTGGCTTAGACTTCAGCCTCATCAACCCTTTACGTTAGAAATCTCTGTGGTCAGGGAAGTAATATGGAACTCGAAATAACGGTAGTAGACGCTTTTACTGATGCTGTGTTTGGTGGGAACCCAGCCGCTGTGATTATCACCGATGAATGGCTCTCCGACGATTTAATGCAGTCAATTGCGGCGGAGAACAACCTTTCTGAGACCGCTTTTTTGGTATCAGCAGATGCCTCAACGTATCAGATCCGCTGGTTTTCACCTCTGACTGAGATCGCTTTTTGTGGGCATGCCACTCGGGCTTCTGCCTTTGTGTTGTTTAATAAAAGCCCCGGCTTAACGAGTCTTAAGTTTTCAGCCGAGGCAGTTGGGGAATTATTGGTTACGAAAACCGAATCAGGTCAGGTGCAGATGGACTTTCCGAATACCCGACCTGAGAGAGTTGAGTCTATCCCGGATACCCTGCTAGCGGGCCTCTCTATCTCACCGGAGGAGGTTTATTGTAACTCGCAAGCCTATTTCGTGATTTATCAATCTGAATCTGACGTGTTGTCTGTGTTGCGTGATAACGAGACTCTGAAGCGGTTGAAGCCCCGTGATGTCGTCGTTACAGCCAGGTCCGAATCCCGTCATTATGATTTTATATCAAGGTACTTCTGGCCTGCGAATGGTGGCGATGAAGATCCTGTGACTGGCTCAATTCACACGGGTTTAGCTCCGCTTTGGGCTGAGCGTCTGGGTAAGAAGGAGTTAGTGGCCTACCAGGCTTCTCGTCGTGGAGGTGTTCTTAACTGTGTCGTTTCTGGTGACAGGGTTTTAATCTCAGGTAATGCAGCTCAGTATTTACACGGTAGTATTACCGTTTAGGGCTGTAACTTTGTAACAAGCGACAGATTGAGCTGCCTACTATTGATTATTAGCGGGGGTGTTTTCCTGGCAGTCTGTTGTTGCACTTATGCTCTCAAATCAATATGCGCATAACGTTACCCGCTAAGTATTCTCTTTCCAGGCATTCAGCTGTAAACACAGACCGGAGAAGAGGGTGTTGCTCGCAGAAGGGGGGTGATTGTCTGCTGTCATTAATAAGCGCTGGCTGGTGGTGACAGCCTTCCAGGCTGACTTTGTTAAACTCCAGTCGTTGGTGTTATCCGGCAGCAAGCCGATGTAGGTCATCGCTTTGGTGTCTTTATCTTCAGCCCACAAATGAAGTCTCTTGTCTGTGCTTCTGGTTGCCCCTTTCAACCACTGAACATGCAAGCGTGAACGCTCGTTTTGTTCAGTTTTCTTGTAGGCGGTAATGACAAATCGAACATTGTCGGGTGAATCGCCCTGAGCTGACATGTTGGCCAGATAATCAGGTCCGGCGATAACAACGGTTGGCTCAACAGGTGAACCAGTAAACAGCATATAGGCCATCAGTACCGATGCCAGTGCAGCGCCGCCTGTGGTAAAGCGCCATACAAACAGGCTATTCCAGAACGATACCTTTGCTTTTTTCTCTTCTGCTGTTTCGGTATGGATCGCTTGCTCAATCACTGTCCATGACGCTTGTTGGGCTGCCATGGATATCTCTGGTTCTGGCAAACGTATGTGCAGCTCCGCAAAGGAATCTGCCCAGCGGGCTATTGCCCGGTCCAGTTCTGGCGTGGTTATTAATAAGGCTTCAATTCTGCGACGAACGCGTGAGGTCAGTGTTCCCGCCACATATTTACTGGCAAGATAGTCACAAATAACAGGGTTTTGATATCTTAAGCAACGAGACATTTTTTTAACTCCTGCAACCCACGGCGAATTAACGCTTTAACCGTCCCTAAAGGCAGGGATAATTTTTGGGCCAGTTCACTATTGCTATAACCATTCACGTAGCTGAGCAGAATGGCATTACTGGCTTTTGGTTTCAGCTCCTTAAGGCATGTGCCTAACCAGTGATGATTGACAACTTCATTATCTTCGAATAACTGGTTTAGCAATTCAGGGGATTCGTCTGTGGACAGATGTCCTCTGGCCTGAAGAGTTCGAAGCCGGTCAATTGCACTATGACGGGAAAGCACGCAGATCCAGCCCCAGGCACTGCCACTGCCTGTATACTGTCCTGATTGTTGCCAGATTTTTATGAATACTTCCTGTAATACATCTTCAGCTTCATGGGAATCATGAACAATCCGGGTAATCAGCCCTAATATTTTAGGGTAGGTGATGTCATATAATCGTCTCATTGCAATGGCGTCTTGCCGTTGAATAAGACGAAGCAGGGATGATATTTCAGCTAACCAGTCAGAATCTGTCACTGCGTTTATCTAGTGTCCATTTGTGTGGTTTAAGAGTTTACTAAGGACGAAGTTAACAAGTCCAATGTTTCTCTTTGGGAAGAGCTGTCTTCGGTTGGAGCAGCAATACTCTCAATCTGTTCTCTAGGGGGATCAGAGCCCCTGCAACTGATTGCAATGGAGAAACGCCTGACGAGAGGCTTGCCTGCAAACCCCTCGTCAAGGTCGGTTAGTGTCGATATTCTATCTTAGTACCCGCTGTAGCTGGATCCCGATTGTGAATGTTCTGTTTTAGCCTTTTTAGTGGCGGTATGCCAGACGCCACCGATGCCATCTCCGGTTCGATCCCCTGTATGCTGGTCACCCACCCATAAGTACAGCGGTTTTCCCTGAAAGGTATGCTGCGTGGAACCATCCTCACGCATCGTAACACCCCAGCCGGGCCTTGCTGCATCGCTCGACGTCACTAAGTAAGGAGGCCAGCTGGTAGCGCAGCTGTCATAGCAGTGCGAGTTGTTAGGGCTGTCCTTATCAAAGGTATACAGGGTCATACCATCAAGGTTTGTTAAAACGGTAACGTTTTGGCTGGCAGCAACGTTAAAGCTTGCGGCTAATGTAAAGGCCAGTATCAGTAATTTATTCATATTAGTTCCTCAGCATAGCAGTTTGTTTACTTACATCTCTTATGACGAACTGACTAAGGTATTTGGATGCAAAAAAATAAATTTTTTTAGGAATGTCTGTTGTGAAAGGAGTAAGCGTAAGTTTCTCAACCGTGGGAAGCGGGTAGCGAGGTATAAATTATGGGACCTGAGTGCATTGACTGACGTGCAAACGCCATCTGTTAGCGTTGCGCTATGAAGTTTGTATCACACCCGCAAGAGTCGCTTGCTGGGTGGCAGTGTGAAAATCGGGTAGCTGAGGATCATATCATAGGGTCATACCACAGGAGTAAAGCCCTTTTCATTGCTGCGTTTTTCACGAAAAAGGGGAGAGATCTATTGCTTTCCTCATCTCTCATCTCAACCCACGGAAGCATCGCTTTTTCTGGCAAGCGATGTAGTCGCGTCGAGACACTAGCTGGCCACCTAGCGGCGGTCAGGCTACGGCTTTATCTGCGTCAGAGAGTAACAACCCGGGCGGCCAGCGCAATCAGTATTCCACCGGTCAGACGGTTAACCAGTTGACTACGGTTTTGCAGGGTTCTCAGTATCGGGCCGTGGGAGAGCAGGAAAACTACAATACTGTACCATAAGCCATCAACCAGTAAGGCGGTGACCGTCATAATCAGCTGATCTGACAGCGTCGCGTCGGGGCTGACGAACTGGGAAAACAGGGCGATAAAGAAGATCGCCAGTTTTGGGTTTAGCAGAGAGATAGCCGCACCCTCAATACCCGCGGTGAGGATGGAAACCTTTTCACCGCCATTCACGTTGAAGGCTGAGTTTTTTCCTGCTCGGATCGCTTTAACCCCGGTCCAGGCAAGGTAGCCAGCCCCCAGCCAGGTGATCAGCCGAAAAGCGGTTTCTGATTGTGCCACCAGAATAGCCAGCCCGGAGATGGTTGCAAAGGCCCACAGACCGACTCCAGCCGCATGAAACCAACTGGCGGCAAGGCCATGACTGCGGCTGTTGCTAACGGTCTGCTTCAATACTACTGCCAGGCTTGGACCAGGTGACATTGCGCCGAGACAACATACTGCAAATAGTGAAAGCCAGGCCGCGAAAGTCATGTGGATTCCTGATAATTGAAAGCAGTGAATGGGTTTCTGCTCAGCGTGATGGTCGAAAACCAGCTAAGCTGAAAGGGTGAATTATATGGCAGTGTGGTGTAGGGGGCTAGCAATCAGTCAGGATTACTTTTGCTGATTCGACCAGCCTGCTTTACCGTTAACTTTTAAACTCAGGTGTAGGTTATGCAAACTCTGGAAGCGGTGTCACGAACATGTCCTTATTGCGGGGAACCTATCGAATTAGTCGTGGATTGTACGGCCGGTAATCAGCAGTATTTTGAAGATTGCTCTGTTTGTTGTAAGCCCATTATGGTTGAGCTGGATGTCGAAGGGCCTGAGGCTGTGATCTCTCTGAAAGATGAAAATGAGGTATAAACAAACGCCGCTGAGATAAGCGGCGTTTTTATGTTTCAGACTCGGGTACGGTATTAGTCGATCAGACCGTATTGGTCACGCAGAATCTCAACGATCTCGGCTTTAGGGTTATCCGATAGCGTCAGCTTTTCGCCGATAATCTTCTCCGCGATGCCTACGTAGGTATCAGATACTTTCTGCAGCAGCGCCGCTGGCAGGGCGTTGTCTTTAGCCAGAGCGTAACGCTCTTCCATGCGGTCTTTGTTAATCAGAATATCCGGATCAGGGAAGTAGCTGAGCAGTTCCTGACGAAATACCTCTTTAGAGTTTTCGATCACTTTGCCTTCACGGTAGGAGGGACCATCCCAGATACGGGATGAATCGGGTGTGCCCACTTCATCCATATAGATCAGCTTCTCATTACCTGAGGCGTCAGTGACGTAGCCAAACTCGAACTTGGTATCAACGAAAACCTGATCGATCTTTTCCAGCTCAGCACTGATAACGTCGAAACCCTCTTTGAGAAGTTTTTCGTACACCGCAATATCGTTTTGTGAGCGGAAATGGAACGCTTCATAGTTATTGATGATGTCTTCACGGGTGACGTTAACATCATCGACCTCAGGCACACCCGGAATGCCTTTCAGAATGCCTTTGCTGGACGGTGTGATCAGCAGCTCAGGCAGTTTCTGGTCTTTCTGCAAGCCTTCGGCAATCTGAATGCCACAGAACTCGCGCTCGCCCTTAAGGTAGGAACGCCACATAGAGCCGGTAATATACTGACGGCAGATCGCTTCAATCATCACCGGTTTGGCTTTCTGAACAATCCAGACAAACGGGTGTGGGATATCGAGAATATGGCTATCAGCCAGACCATTTTCGCGGAACAGTTTAAACCAGTGGTTTGAGATGGCATTCAGTGCGGCACCTTTGCCGGGTACGCCGTTCATTCCGCCTTCGCCGTGCCAGATGCATTCGAATGCAGAGATACGGTCGCTGATGACCATGATGGCCAGCGGAGCATCCGCAGCGACATCGTAGCCTTTCTCTTTGATCAGACGGCGACTGTCGGCTTCGGTCAGCCAGTAAACGGAGCGTACTTTTCCACTGTGTACCGGCAGGTCGGTACGGATCGGCAGATCATTGTTTACTGCCAAAACCTTATCAGCAAGACTCATTGCAAACTGTCCTGTATGTCTAAAATAGATTGATAAAAACGTTCCAGAAAGTCAGCGTTTGCCTGATAACGGCAGTGCAGCTCTGGCAGAGTTACGGCGGAAAAGCCTCGTATTATTTCTGCCTGATTCTGGAACAGGGATAGTACACAGATTTGTAATATCCCGCTACATTTTGGCGCTCCAGACTTGAATATATCAGCGAATCTGGCCACCCATGCTAAACGCATTAACATATGATTCACCTCTTATTAAATCGCTATAATCATCCGTTGTTCAACGTGCTTTCAGGGGCTATCCGGGGGCGCTGATTTTGCGACCCAAAAGCTCCTTATCGCCCGGTTACTGAGTCCGTTTATTGAGTCTGTTTTTTTGAGTCTGTTTTTTTGAGTCCCGTTATTGATTAGCCGCTTTATCGTTTGCGTCAGAAAGCCCATCTGAATTTATGAACATATAAACTATCTCCTGCTATACTTCTCCGCCTTACTTCGAAGGTGTCATCGTGATCGCATACTCAGATAATTCGTTCTATCAGGAAAACCCCCGCGCCCGTTGGTTTGTACTAGTCAGTATCTGTATTGCCCTGTTTTTGGTGCCGATGTCGTTGTCCTCAGTGAATATGGCGTTGCCTGCTATTGCGGATGCGTTGCACGCCGACGCGGTATGGCTAAGCTGGATTCCCACCGCTACCTTATGGGGCAGCATTGTGCTGTTATTACCCGCGGGGAGGGTGGCTGACTCTGTTGGCCGAAAACCGATCTATGTGATCGGTGTGCTGGGTTTTTCGTTCGCCTCGCTGCTTGTTCTGGGGGTTGACTCTGTCGGGTTTCTTCTGCTGGTGCGAGTGTTGCAGGGACTGTTCAGTAGTCTGGTCTTTGCCACTGCGATGGCAATTATCGCAGCCGTATTCAGTGGCAGTAACCGGGGCACTGCGCTGGGTCTGACCGCAACATCGGTCTATCTCGGGCTTACCTGTGGCCCCCTGTTTGGCGGCTGGCTGACCGAGCATCTTGGCTGGCGGAGTGTCTTCTGGGGGCCGGTTATTCTGGCAATGGTTGCTTTGGTGCTGGCGTTTATCTATATCAGGAATGATAGCAACACTGATAAGCAGACCCATCCCCTGGACTGGTTTGGCTCGCTGTTATTTGTCGTCCTGTCTACGCTGTTGTTGCTTGGTCTTTCGGGGTTGCCGGGGCTCTATAACTGGCTGATGCTGATAGCCGGTATCGCGCTACTGTTTGTGTTTGTCCGCCAGCAGAACCGCTGCGCTTTCCCTCTGGTGCGCTTCAATATGCTGGCGGCAAACCGAGTGATGAGCCGTTCTCTGATGGCTAGTTTTATGATGTATGCGGCGCACTATCCGGTGCTCTTTCTGCTGAGTCTCTATCTGCAATATCTGCAAGGCCTGTCACCGAGTGAAACGGGGCAGATGATACTGCTACAAGCGCTGATTATGGCGTGTCTGGCACCGGTTGCGGGGCGCTTGTCTGACCGCTTTGAACCCCGGCTGATTGCCACGGTGGGATGTCTGTTCTTTAGCGCAGGTTTTGCTGTTCTGGTCTTTCTGCAGGCAGACAGCTCACTGAACCATGTGATTGTCGCGCTGGTATTACTGGGGGTTGGTTTCGGGCTGTTCTCAACGCCGAACAATAATGCGGCGCTGGGCTCTGTGCCCAAAGAGCGTCTGAGTATCGCCTCTGCGCTGTTGAATCTGTCCCGCACCGGCGGAAATATGTTCAGTATGGCGATCATTATGTTGTTAATGAGCCTGCTGCTGGGTAGTGAACAGATTCTTCCTGAGCGTTATCCGGATCTGTTGATTGTTGTGAGGCTGGGGTTTGCCAGCGCCTGTGCCTATAGCTTTGTGGCTGCCTGGTTCTCCTATAGCCGGGGTAACGTTAGCCGACAGCAAGATTAGTTAATGCGTCGTTTAAGCCCCATCTGCGCGATGATGCGGGTGGCTATCTCTTCAATAGAGAAGTGCGTGGTGTTGATATGCGGTAGTTTCTGCTTGCGGAACATCCGCTCCACCATCCGTACCTCATCTTCACACTGATCCAGTGATGCATAGCGGCTGTTAGGGCGGCGTTCATGACGAATCGCGGCCAGCTGGAATGGATCGATAGTCAGACCAAATAACTTGTCTTTGAACGGTTCTAACGCTTGCGGCAGGGTGGTACTGTTGACGTCATCATCGGTGAGGGGGTAGTTGGCAGCCCGAATGCCAAACTGAAGCGCCATATAGAGACAGGATGGGGTTTTACCACAGCGCGAGACACCGGTCAGAATGATGTCGGCTTTATCATAGTGCAACGTCCGTGCACCATCATCGTTGTCGATGGCGAAGTTCACCGATTCAATACGATCCATGTATCTGTTGATCTCATTGATCGAATGGGACTTACCCACGCTGTAGGAGGAATGGCTACCCAGTTCAAGTTCCAGAGGTTTAAGGAACGCTGAAAACACATCAATCTTATACGCCGTGCTGGTGGCGATGATCTCCCGGGTTGCCTCATCCACGACCGTATCAAAGACGATGGGGCGCTGACCATCATCTTTACCCGCCTGGTCGATAATGTCGACCGCCTCTACCGCTTTATCGATGCTATCGATGTAGGGCAGGGTCACTTTGTTAAACTGAATCGAACCGAACTGTGCCAACAGGCTGTTTCCCAGTGCTTCTGCGGTGATACCGGTACCATCAGAGATAAAAAAGGCTGTTCGTTTCATAGGGTTAAGCGATCCTGCGTCATCAAAGTGTATTTTTCAAACGTTAATATTACAGTGGTTATCGGGGCTATTATTACGGGATGAGTGGACGCTGTATAGCTAACCCTCGAATAAAGCAGGATATTGGCGAACACACTGACCTTATCGAAGAATTGCAGTATGATGCGCCATAACACTAAAAAATTTGGGAGTGCGGGGTTTTGCAGGAATATATCGTTCGTCTGGATCAGGTAGGTATGGATGATATTGAGCAGGTGGGTGGAAAAAACGCCTCACTTGGCGAGATGATCACAGAACTGTCTGGTGCCGGCGTTAAAGTGCCCGGTGGCTTCGCCACAACAGCCACGGCATTCCGGGACTTCTTGAAGCACAATCAGCTTGACCAGAAAATCAATGAAACGCTGGCTCAGCTTGACCCTGAAGATGTTAATGCACTGGCGGCTACCGGAACTCAGGTACGCCAGTGGATTCTTGAAACCCCCTTTCCTGATGCCCTGGATCAGGCCATTGAGGCTGCTTTTGAAGAGATGGGCGGGCATGCTGATCTGGCGGTGGCGATTCGCTCATCCGCGACCGCTGAAGATCTGCCCGATGCTTCCTTTGCAGGTCAGCAGGAAACTTTTCTGAATATCCGTGGACTGGCGAATATTAAAGCTGCCATCCATGAGGTGTTTGCCTCTCTCTATAATGACCGGGCAATCTCTTACCGGGTTCACCATGGTTTTGAACATCATGAAGTCGCGTTGTCTGCGGGTATTCAGCGAATGGTGCGCAGTGAAACCGGCGCCAGTGGTGTTATGTTTACGCTGGATACCGAATCAGGCTTTCAGCATGTAGTGTTTATCACCTCTGCTTATGGTCTGGGCGAAACGGTGGTTCAGGGCGCGGTTAACCCGGATGAATTCTATGTTTACAAACCCACTCTGCGACAGGGCGCTCCGGCCATTCTGCGCCGCAGCTTAGGTAGCAAAGCGATTAAAATGATTTATGGTGCTGAGGGAACAACGGCGAGTGCCGTCGAGACCGTTAGCGTACCTGTTGAACAGCGGATGCAGTTCTCTATCAATGATGCCGAGGTTCAGGAGCTGGCAAAAATCGCCATGACCATCGAGCAACATTATGGCCGTCCGATGGATATTGAGTGGGCTAAAGATGGCGATGATGGTGAACTCTATATCGTTCAGGCTCGCCCTGAGACCGTCAAGAGCCGTGATAATGCTACTGTTATCGAGCGCTATCTGCTGACCGAAACCGGTAATGTGCTGCTTGAAGGTCGCTCTATTGGTCACCGGATTGGCAGTGGTCCGGTACGGATCGTTGAAAGCCTGAGTGATATGGATAAGATCCAGCCCGGCGACGTTCTTGTAACCGATATGACCGACCCCGACTGGGAGCCGGTGATGAAACGCTCTTCTGCGATCATTACCAACCGGGGAGGGCGTACCTGCCATGCGGCGATCATCGCCCGTGAACTGGGTATTCCCGCGATCGTTGGCTGTGGTGATGCGACTGAACGGTTAACAGATGGCCAGGAAGTAACCGTATCCTGTGCAGAAGGGGATACGGGACGTGCCTATGAAGGCTGTCTGGATTTTGAGCACCAGACCAATAAAGTTGATTCAATGCCGCCGTTGCCATTCGATATTATGATGAATGTAGGTAACCCGGATCGCGCATTCGATTTTCAGGCGTTGCCCAACGCGGGTGTCGGGCTGGCACGTCTGGAATTCATCATAAACCGGATGATTGGTATTCACCCGAAAGCTCTGATCGAGTTTGATCAGCAGGATGAAGGTCTGAAACGAACCATCGAACGTCGTATCGCCGGTTATGAAAATCCGATAGAGTTTTATGTTGCCAAGCTGGTGGAGGGGATATCGACGCTGGCCGCAGCATTTTACCCCAAAAAAGTGATCGTACGGATGTCGGATTTTAAATCCAATGAGTATGGTCATCTGATCGGCGGTCAGGCCTATGAAGCCCATGAAGAGAATCCAATGTTGGGATTCCGCGGTGCCAGTCGCTATATAGCCGAATCATTCCGTCAGTGTTTTGAACTGGAATGCCGGGCACTTAAGTATGTTCGCGATGTGATGAAGCTGACCAATGTCGAGGTGATGATACCGTTTGTGCGCACCGTAGGTGAAGCAAAGCAGGTGGTTGAACTGCTGGCGGAGAATGGCCTTAACCGTGGCGAGAACGGCTTGCGGGTGATCATGATGTGTGAGATCCCCTCGAATGCGTTGCTGGCGGATCAGTTTCTCGAGTATTTCGACGGCTTCTCCATTGGTTCTAACGACCTGACTCAGCTAACCCTGGGGCTTGACCGTGATTCCGGCGTGATCGCCCATCTGTTTGATGAACGTAACGACGCTGTGCGCAAGCTTCTGGCGATGGCAATACAGGCTTGCAAGGCGCAGGATAAGTACGTAGGCATCTGCGGTCAGGGGCCTTCTGACCATCCCGATCTGGCTAAGTGGCTGATGGAGCAGGGTATCAGTTCAGTTTCGCTGAATCCGGACTCAGTGCTCGACACCTGGTTCTTCCTGGCGAATGAAGAGCATTCTGCGAGCTAAATTTATACCGTTATCTATTGTGGTGGGTGCACTGATTACACTTCGTTAACACGGCGGGTGGTCGCTACGGATGCAACTGAATCGGTTTATACAGATCAACACGCCCTATAGTCGCCAGCAGGCTAAACTCATACTGGCGCAGGGGCGGGTAAAGGTAGCGGGCCAGGTTGTTACTGATGTAAATCTGGAGATTGACCGGTTTGTCAGGATCGAACTTGATAACCGGGTGTTGCAGGAGTTGCAACGCTGCTATCTGATGCTCAATAAGCCCGTAGGAGTGGTCAGTGCTACCGAGCATCCTGAACACCAAACGGTTATCGATCTGTTACCGCAACCGCTGCGACAGGGAATGCATCTTGCGGGAAGGCTGGACCTTAAAACCACCGGCCTGATGTTGCTCACCAATGATGGCAATTGGTCCCGCAGGGTCACCCAGCCAGACTCAAAAGTAGCGAAAGTCTACCGGGTTACCACGAAGGATCCTGTTGCGGCAGAAGCCGAAGCGGTGTTCAGCCGGGGGATCTATTTTCGTTATGAAGATATCACCACCCGTCCGGCTGACCTTGAACGAATAGATCGCTTTAATTCCCGGCTGACCATTCATGAAGGGCGTTACCATCAGGTAAAACGGATGTTTGGCTATTTTGACAATGAGGTGACTGCACTTCATCGTGAAAGCATCGGCGCCATCACGCTGGACCCAAAGCTTAAGCCTGGAGAATTTCGCCCACTTACTCCTGCTGAGGTTGCGCTGTTTTAGCGTTGTAACCGCTGCGGCTTAATTGAAGTGCATTTTTAATTATCAATACTCCGCCAATAGCTCCAGCTAAATGAGCAGCTGGGTAGGGAGGCCAGGGGCTTTGACTCAATAGAGCCTGCTGACTGAACTGCTCCCATATCAGCTTAGCCATACATAGCAGCAATGGTAACCAACCATTCAGAGAAGCTTGTCTGCGTGCAAAAATTAGCAGGCTGATCAGCAGCGGCGAAAACAGCAGGCCGGATAGTCCGGCATAGCTGCTAACCCCTGACCAGGGAGATAACAGTAGTACATCAACGCTGATCATCCCAGTGAGCAGCGAGGTCAGCATAACTCTGCGTGAACTGAGTTCGAGATATCCTGCAGCGATGACGAAAGCCAGCAGATCCCATCCCAGATGGCTGGGGGATGTATGGCTCAGATGACCGGTGATGAGTCGCCAAACTTGCCCCTGTTCTATCAGTGACCTGTCGAAATAACTGAATTGAAACAGCTCAGGGGATACGCTTAACGGTATACTGAGTAACACTATTGCTAAGGTAACCAGTGGGAGTTTTAAGATACCTCCCGCGGATGCGGGAGGGCGAAAAAAGATGTCTTTTAGTGGGGCCATGTTGAGAAGCATCTCAGTCTTTCCTGCGATTACGGCTATTGCTGTATTGCACCAGTAGCAGGGTGCCGATCAGCAACAGAATCCAGTGCCCGATCGCACCTGAACCACCTCCGCCTAAAGATGCCCTGTGTTGTGATGGGTTGAACATTGGTTGCTGACGATCAGCCCGATGACTGGTCACCGGTTGCTGCAGACGCTGCTGCCTGGCATTGTCCTCACTGGCAATCCGTTGCTGGTTATTACGTTCAATATTCAGCTGTTTGAACACCTCATCTCTGACGATCAGCATTGAGGTGTAGTCGGTTACCAGATCATATTGAACGGCCAGGTCGGTGATCGCCTGTTGAGTGTCAGCGTTACTGCTTTCCTCTTCACCCAGATAGTCCATTTTAGCCTGCATAGCTTCGATGCTGGCAAAGGCCCAGATTCGCTCCAGCTCCGGGTGCAGTAAACTGGCTTCCGGTAGTGTTATCTGCGTCGTGTAGCTGCGCTGCTGATCACCGGCTTTCCCGGTCAGCGATATCTGTACTGGTCCTGGTTTGTGGTAATGCCCCAGGACCGTCAGTTGCTCACCCCGATACAGTGAGTTTATCTGTTCCGGGGTCAGATCAGTTACTCTACCGCCATCAATCTTCAACTCAACATCTCTCAACGCCTGGTGAGTCATCTTGCTGGTTGCCAGCATCAGCTGGCCGACAATGTCATCTGCATTTGAGACACTGATGGCAAAGCCGTTTGAGACCTCTGTCATGCCGTTTAGCAGTGGTCGATTTGCGCTGTTGCCCATGACAAAAGTAAAGAGGCGGATATCGGTTTGTTCCATCAGATCGAGGAAGCGCTTTTTCTCGGTGACACCTAAATTGGCAACGCCATCGGTCACCAGAATCATCGCGGTACTGCGATCGGCATCAAGATCTTTCAGCCCCAGAGATAAGCCGGAATAGAGGTCGGTGCCACTGCTTGGCTGATACTGTTCAAGTCGGTTCAGCAGGGGGGTAATTAGCGCTGGCGTCGCTGCCTGGAAACCCTGGGAGAAATCGCTGGCGGAACTGTTAAACAGGATAATTTTAAAACGATCATCAGGGCGTAATTTGTTCAGGCCCTGACGCACACCCTCTACAAGGGTGGTGTATTTTCCCTGCATTGATCCAGAGACATCCAGTACGAAGACCCAGTCCCGGCCGCCTTGTAAGGCGCCAAGATCATCCCCGGGAGTGAGCGTCATCATAAAGGTGCCCTGGGTACTGTCTGGCGCTTTGTAACTGAGCAGATCGAGGCTGCCTGGCAGGTTCTGATTATGCCGCCAATAAACGACGATATCCTTATCCAGACTGGCGGCTGGGACTACGCCCGGGCTTTGATTTTGAGCTGCCAGCATGCCCTCTGGTGGCGGTGTTTCTTCCGGTTGAAGGGCGGCAGTTTGACTGCTCATGCTGACCTGCCACTGGTTGGGCGTGATCTGTTGTATTGCAGCCTGTGAGTGCTGCGGCAAGCGGATAGAGTCAATGGGGTAGCCTGAAGCGAGCCTCATATTGAAGCTGAATTTTTCATCGACAACTTCGTTACGGCTCCAGAATGCATTTTTTTGTTCATCGACACCGCCGTCTTCCAGAGGATAAACATAGCGGCCTACTCCTGAGTCCAGATGGGCCGGTTGGATATAGACAAGCTTTATCCGTACATCGCTGTTGGGTTGTACCGGAGTGACACTGATATCAAAGGTCTTATAACTGTCTTTCTCAACCAGCGCGGCCTCATGTCCGGCCTGTTTTTGCTGTTCATAGATCTCTCTGGCCTGCTGTTTTTTCACCACTTCGCCGGTAACGGGTTTGCCATCAATCCAGTAGGTAAACTCACCTACGGCGGCGTGGTCAGGCACAGGAAAACTGTAGATAGCTTCTAATACCTGACTGGATGGATTGTGAAATACCTGCTCAACCGTAGTGACAGCATAGCTGTGTTCCAGTACCACATTAACATGGTGTTCGCTGATGCTTAGCTCAGGCAGGCTTGAGTTAACCGGCTTTAACAGTCCGGCGGCCTCGACAGATGGTATCGCTGCACTTGTTGTCAGTACTGCGCTTAGTGCCAGTGCACCGGAGAGTCTTGTGATCTTCATATGATTCCTCTGCAACCTTGTTGTTGAAGTCAGAGGGATCATGGTGGTGAAAAAGGTCAGAAAGTAGTCAAACTGATAAGGTATCAAATGATGATACGTTAAGTCTAAAACAGCGTGTCCGGCAGGTCGTCAGATCAGTTTTTACGGTAGTGTTTAAACAGACTGTACTGCCACTGACGAATGGCCAGCACCATGGTGTTGCCATGTTTCTGATCCATAGGCAGGGGAGAGTCATCGCGGATCAGACTGTTAAACTCTTCTGCGATCCGTTCCATCTTTTTCTGCATCGCCAGGTTCGCTTCCGGGCTGAGGACACCGTTCAGCACAATTAGCTTTTCATGCTTTTTATCAAACCGTGACTGGAAAAAATCCTGCTCAACTTTTTGTTGAAAGAACTGCTGGATCGGACCGTTGGGCAACCAGGTGAAGTTGGGATCGATCAGCAGTTTGATCCGGTTATTGGGCTGGAGCTCAATAATATGTATCCGGTCTAACTGGGCCAGCTTACGGATACACTGATGCTCATTAATCTGGTAATGGCTGATAATGTCGTTAAAGCTAAAACCATTGATAACACTGACGGTTACCAGCAGCAGTTCAAGGTCTGACGCGATCTCCTGTTCCTGCTCACGGGTCAGTTGTGTCAGCCGTTGCTGCTCCTGAGCCATCAGCCGGAACAGTCCACTTAGTTCCAGACCTGCCAGCTCTGCGATGATCTCCAGTCGTTGCAGGGTGAAGTTGTGTTCGGAAAACAGGCGTTTTACTGAGGCCTCGCTCAGCCCAAGTGCCTGAGCAACATCTATATAGGTTTTTCCCTGTGCCTTGAGCTGCTTTTTCAGGGTTTGCACCAGTGCCGCTGTCTGTGCCATATCGTGTTCTCTAGTCCATTAAACTAGTGTTTTTAGCATATAACCGCTTCAAAATCTGTCTTCATGAGCACCAAAATCGCGGAAAATATTTATACCGTTATCTATATTTGCTGAAAATATGTTAATTAATGTTCGAACCAGTATCCGCTATTTAGTAAAGTGAGCGGCCTGTGGCATAAATAATTGATTTCGTCAGCGTAAGGAGTGAGTGTGACCTACAGAATACCAGAGTTGATAAGCACCAGCCGCTTGAATCTCGTCAAGGTGACTATTGAAGACTGGCCGTCCCTGCACAATTTTTACAAAGATATTGAAGCAACCCGCTATACAACCGGTCGCCCTTTGAGTGAGGGTGAGAGCTGGCGTATCGTTGCCGCACTGATTGGTCATTGGCAGATCCATGGCTATGGACCTTACTCGCTGAAGCTAAAAGACTGTGGAGCCGTAGTGGGGGTTGTCGGCCTCTGGTATCCGGGAGACTGGCCCGAACCCGAAATTATGTGGTCGTTAATTCCGGGGTTTTCCGGCAAGGGATATGCGCAGGAGGCGGCGTTAGCCGTTCGCCAGATGGCCGCAGCATATCTGCCCGAGTTGCATCTGATCAGCCTGATTTTTGCTCAGAACCGGCCCTCGCGAAAACTGGCTGAAACGCTGGGTGCGACGCTTGAAAAGCGTTTTCTGTTTCGCAATAAAGAAGCCCTGATCTACCGGCATCGGTCACCGTCTGACACGGGTCAGGGAGATACCGGCGAGAATTCCGACCAGTGCGATAAGGCTGTTTGAAGACACAGCATCGCCGAGAATCAGTGTTCCGGCAAAATATGCGACGACCGGAATCAGGAAGTTACAGTTGGACAGAAAGCTCGGGCCTGCGCGGTTGACGACAACGAAGTAGATGATTGAAGCGACCCCGGACGGCATGAGTCCAAGCCAGATAACAGCCATCACCGATTGTGGTTGCGCGATATAGGCCAGCTCTTGAATAATACCTTGTGCTTCAGAGAGTACAAACGGGGATATCAGAAGCGTGCCACAGATCAGCATGCCTGAGCCTGCGACCAGTGGATTGAATTTAGGTAACAAGCGGATCAGCACCGTATTCAGCGCATAGCTGCTGGCGGCCGCGAGAATCGCCATCGCACCCAGCAGGTCGACGCTGCCAGCAGCGAACGGGTTGAGGAGAAACGTTACCCCAGAGAAGGCGAGAATCAAGCCGATTATTTTATAGCGATTAAGCGTTTCACCTTCGACAAAATAGTGGGCAATCAGCATGGTGACGAAGGGCATCACCGACATCAGCACGCCGGTGCTTGCAGATGTTACCGATTGCTGGCCCCATGAGATCAGGATGAAAGGCAGGGCACTGCCAAATAATCCCAGCAGCATGAAACTGCCCCAGCTTTTAGCATTGAGAGGTAATCGTAACCCTCTTGAGTATGCAAACAGAGTGACTACTGCTGCGCCCAGTGATATGCGTAACAGGGTTATGGTCAGTGCGGTTAAGCCCCCTCCGATGGCAACAGAGGTCACCATAAAAGAGGTGCCCCAGGTGATGACCAGAAAGCTAAGCAGAAGCCAGTTGATAAGTTGAGGTGTCAGCACGATTCAGATCTACTTGTTCAAGATTGAGAAAACGGCAAAGTTTATACTACTCTTGGTTTTATTACTGTAACTGGTTTTCGGGTTTAAGCGGTGATAACGTCGTTGATCCCGTTGCCGGTGACCATCAGGTGCCCAGCTTGCCTCTGTCCGGGGACTGCCGCATCGGCGGCTCATTGTTTAGGCTTACTATTAAGGGCGCTGCTGTAAGGGCTCGACTCTAAGGTGTTTATGAAACAACTTATTTTTATCGCCGTGGTACTGGCTCTGGTTGTGGTGAGCTACTTTGCTTATCAGGGGGTTATCTCCCGTAGTCAGAAAGCCCCGGGGCTGGTCGATGGCCGGTTAACCTCTTGTGGGACTAAACCGAACTCAGTGTGCAGTCAGAAAGATGCTGATAAGGAGCATTTTATTGAGCCGATAGGCTTATGTGTCGCTGATATGTCGTCTGTTGTGGCTGATGTAGAGCGTTTAGGGGGCCGGGTTGTTGTGCTTGAAAAAGACTATCTGGCGGCCGAGTTCAGCTCGTCAGTATTTGGTTTTGTCGATGATCTTGAGCTGCTGCGGGACCCTGTTGCCGGGGTTATCCATCTTCGTTCTGCTTCCCGGGTAGGTTATTCCGATCTGGGGGTCAACCGTAAGCGTGTTGCGGCGTTGCGTAAACTGCTGGAGCGTGGTCAATGAGCCGGAAGCGGGCAAATAACTTTTTGTCAGGTTATTCACCTGAGTTGCAACAACAGGCCACGGCTCTTATTGACTCAGGTAAACTACCGGACTATTTGCGCAACCGTTATCAGGGCGGACATGCTGTTTCAAGTTCAAAGGCGTTATATCAGTACACGCTTGAACTGAAAAATACTTTTCTCAAACAGTCTGCGCCACTCAGCAAGGTTGAATATGATGACCGTATTGACGTTATCCATAACGCCCTGGGATTGCATACACAGATCTCCCGTGTGCAGGGAAACAAGTTGCGGGCTAAAAAGGAGATTCGCATCGCCTCGCTGTTTAAACTAACCCCTGAACCTTTTTTGAAAATGATTGTGGTGCATGAGTTGGCGCATATCCGGGAAAAAGAGCATAACCGGGCATTTTATAAGCTCTGTCAGCACATGGAGCCTGATTATCACCAGCTTGAACTGGATCTGCGGCTTTATCTTACCTGTATCGACCGCTTTGGGCCGCTCTACTAAGTGTCGGACAGCTTTCACTGCTACTTTAACCTTTACTGATCTCTAAGACCTTGCATGTATGATCTTCAGCTTTACCAATATGTTTTAATCGCGCTGCTATTTGTCTGGAGCGGATTTGTTCGTTCAGGCCTTGGGTTTGGCGGGGCGGTGCTGACGTTGCCATTTCTGCTTCTGGTGGTAGATGATCCGCTGGTTTTTTTGCCGATTATCGGCGTACATCTGATGTTTTTTTCATTTCTGATAACCTGGCAGAACCGGCAACGGGTTAAGCGGGCAGCTTCTGAAAATGGTAAAGATATCTCTACCATCGACTGGAAGTATCTGCGCTTTGCCATGTCCATCATGATTGTGCCTAAGCTGATCGGTATTCTGGGATTGTTAACCCTGCCGGCATCACTGATGAGCAGTATTATCTACTGTATCGTTATCGGCTATGCGATCAGCTATGTACTCAACCGGCCATTTAAAAGTAATAGCCGCGGTCTCGATATTCTGTTTTTAATCTTAGGGGGCTATGTCAGTGGTACCTCTCTGATTGGCGCACCTCTGATTGCGGCAGTCTTTGCATCCCATGTCAGCCGGGAAAAGCTGCGCGATACGCTGTTTGTGTTGTGGTTTATTCTGGTGTTAATCAAACTGACCTCATTTGTCATTGCGGGTGTCGACCTGCAACTGATTCACCACCTGTGGTTGTTACCCTGTGCTTATATTGGTCATCTGTTTGGTGAGCGGTTGCACAACAAACTGCTCGGGGCTGAAAGCAAAGTGTTTTTTCGGGTGTTGGGTAGCGTGTTAATTCTTGTCAGTACTCTGGGGTTGATCCGGACTCTTATCTGAGATCTGTTGTATCTTATTGATGCTGAACGATACTGCAATCAAACTGATGGAAAATGTTATTTGCTGGCGCTGGGGGAGGTGATAGCTTAGTTACTTTTCATAGGAGGCGTTTATGTCAATCTGGAAAACTGAAAATAGTGTTGACGAGCTACAGCTATTTGCCAGAAACACCCTGATCGATCATCTGGGGATTAAGATCACCGAGATCGGTTCTGATTATATCAGTGCTTCAATGCCGGTTGATTGCCGAACCCATCAACCGATGGGGCTTTTGCATGGTGGTGCCTCTGTTGTTCTGGCTGAAACGCTGGGCAGTGTTGCTGCACAACTGGCGGCAGAACCTGACCAGAGTTGTGTCGGCCTAGAGATCAATGCAAATCATCTGTCAGGTATCAGCACGGGGACTGTATATGGCACGGCATCGCCGGTTCACATTGGCCGTTCAACACAGGTGTGGGATATCCGCATCGTCGATGAAAAGGGAAAAGGGATCTGTATCTCTCGCTTAACGGTAGCGGTGTTAGCAAAGTCGCCAAATTTTAGGTAAATGACCTTTGATTATGACCTGAATCGGGACTTTAGGGGTGTATATGAGTGATTTAGGATGCTAGACTGACTAACTTAACAAGCCGGCCGATTAAGCCGGCTTTTTTTTATTTTCAGGTGGGTTAAAACTCGCTGCTCTGTCTGTTTAATTTAATTTTCTGAAGAGAGAAAGCTTCGTGCGTAACGCTTTGTTGTCATTGCTTGCTCTGCTTAGCAGTTGCATCATCCTCTATCTCGGTATCGGCCTGATGAATATTCTGGTGCCATCACGGATGGGGCTGGAAGGTATCTCCACCGACACTATCGGTATGGTGTTGTCGATGTATTTTGTGGGGATGCTGACCGGGGCAATCTATAGTAAGCAGCTGGTTAAACGAGTCGGTCATGTCAGGGTGTTTGCCGGTAGTCTGGCTATAGAAGCGATCTGTATCCTGGTGTTCACGCTGGATGCGAATGCCTTGTTATGGGGACTTTTGCGGGTATTACTGGGGTTCAGTCATGCCTGTCTGCTGACGGCGATGGAAAGCTGGTTGAGTGACAGTGCCACGGAAGAGACCCGGGGGAAAATTCTCGCGGTCTACAACGCCTGCATTATGGGCGGCTTATTTGGTGGTCAGTTCCTGATGGGGCTCGCTGAGCCGACCGATGATATGTTGTTTGTCATTGTCGGAATCCTCTTCTGTCTGGCGACGCTACCGGTACTATTCAGCCGCTCCAAAGGCCCGGTGATTGAAACGGTTGCGCCGATGTCGATCATATCTCTTTTCAGAATATCACCTCTGGGGGTCGTGACCTGTCTGGCCTCCGGTGCTGTTTATTCCGCGCTTTTCAACCTGCTGCCGGTTTTTGCTACGGAATATCATATCAGCGGTTTTCAGCTATCCCTGTTTATGGGTTGCGCTATATTGGGGGCGTTCAGTATGCAGTTTCCGGTGGGACTGCTGTCTGACCGTTTCGACCGGCGCACGGTGCTGTTAGGGTTGTTGCTGATATCGTCCATGCTGGGTATCGCCATTGTTCCATTGGCTGAAATGGAGATGATGACCGCTATCTTTGTGCTCTGTGGGATGACGTCAGGAATGGTTGCCTGTTATTACCCGCTGAGTGTGGCTGAGGCGTTTGATAAACTGAAAAAATCAGAGATGGTTTCGGCGATGGGCAGTATGCTGCTGGCATTTGGTGTTGGCGGCGCGATAGGTCCTTATACTGCATCTCTGGTTATGACCGCCTTTGGTAGCTCCAGTCTGTTCTATTTCCTGGCGGTTACCCAGGCATTTCTGGCACTGTTTACCCTCTATCAGATGAAGGTAAGCAAGGCACTACCGGTAGCAGATCAGGAAGGGTTTGTTATGCAGGGTGAAGCGCTCTCTGCATCGGTACACCTTGACCCACGGACCGAATATACCGAGCCTGAGGCTAAGCTTAGCTCTGCTGCGAAAACAGCGATCAGTATTGCAGAAACTGACCCTGCGGCCGCAGTCAAGCTGGCCCGGGCACTGACCATCAGAAACCCTGAGAAGGGTACTGAAGTGGCTGCCGCGGTTGCTAAGGTACCGGGCATCGACGTGATGCGTCTGTATGAGGTAATGAAAGAAGCCGCGCCTTATCAGATTCTGGAAATCACCCAGGCGATTGTTAAGGCCAAGCCTGAACTCGCCGGAGATCTGGTATCCCGCCTGGCTGAATGGTATCCCCAGCAGGTTGTGCCTGTTGCTATTGAGGTAGGCCGGGTGTTCCCGGAAATGCGGATCGAGATGGCTCGGATTGCGGTGGCGTCAGCGCCTGAATCTGCTACTCAGGTAGCTGAATACTATGCGCGGCTGATTGCTGAAGAGCGTGAATCAATGCGTCCGGCTGACCGGGAAGACGATACCAGTGAGGTTGATGCCCTGAATATGGCGACAGAGCTTTGGGATGCGAATCCTGAACAGGCGCTTGATATCGCTGTTACCCTTGCCGGCTCTGTTCCGGAGACTGCGGTGGCGATGACAGAGGAGTATATGTCTCACTATGAGTCTGGTTCTGCGAATGATGCCTCTCTAACCGATAGTGACTCAACCGCTGAGACTGGCGAGGGCGATTATCAGGATGCGGTTGAATGGGTATCAAGAATATCTGAAGCAGCACCTGAACAGGCGATGGATGTTGCGGCAACCGTCGTTGAAGCAGTACCTGAGTCAATGTATGAAGTGACGCAAGAGTATCTGTCTGTCGCTGAAGAGGAGCAGGCTGAGCAGGAAAACGCGGATGGCCGTGAGGCTGATGCTACTGATACCGAAGGGGCTGATGGGGCAGAAGAGGTAGTGGATGAGCATCAGAAAGCGATTGAGTGGCTGACCCGGATGTCCCAGCTATCGCCGGAAATGTCGCTCAACCTGGCCGTTAAGATTGTTGAAGCGGTACCGGAAAGCGCACAGTATGTGGCGGCTGAAGTAGCCCGGTTGCTGCATGAAAGTTACCAGACGGACAATACCGGTCTGAACGCTGAGCCGGCCAGTGAAATCCGGGATGCCGTTGAACTGGTTAACCGACTCAAAGAGGTTTCACCCGATAGCGCGGAAGAGGTTGCGGTGGCGGTGCTTGAAAGTATCCCTGAAGCGGCATCTGATGTTGTTGATGCGATCAGTGTCGGTGCTGAATCCCGTGAAGGCGAGTGGGTCGATTCCATCGACAGAGACAGTGAAAAGCAGGTCGATAAGCGTCAAGATCAGCCGGATGATAACCGCGAAGATAAGCCCGTATAAGCGGGGCGGTAACGCCCCGAAGACCGTTGGCCGAACGGTGAAACTTAAAATATAAGTGCGGTTCGGCTTATCTATATTTGTGCTCTTTGCTCAGTTCAGCTCAAAGCGATTTTGCCAACCGGGTTATCGCTTCCTCAACTAATGTCGTGTCAGTATTACTGAAATTAAGACGGATATGGCAATCCTCTGGCGCTGCTTCTTGCTCATAAAAGGCGGACCCCGGCACTACTGCCAGTTTATGTGCAAGTGCTCTTGCGGCCACCTGCGCTCCACTTTTGCCTTTCAATGATAGCCAGATAAACATCCCACCCTCAACCGGGTCAAACTCGATTTGCGCTCCCAGCTGTCGATGCAGTTCGGCACTCAGATGCTGATACCGACTGTGGTATCCTTGTCGCAGTTGCACCAGGTGTTTCGGGTATTCCGGGTGGTTCAGCAAACGGTCAATGATCACCTGTTGCGGAATACCAGTATGCAGATCCGTTGCCTGCTTAATGCGTTCAGCGAGGGCGATAAATTCCGCCGGGCCACTCATCGCTCCGACTCTGAGTCCGGGAAAGCCGGTTTTTGAAAAAGATATCAGACGGATTGTTTGTTCCGGGTATAACTCGCTGACGGTAGAGAGTTGTGCACCGCTGAACCTTAACTGTCGATAGGGTGAGTCTTCAATCAGTGTCACGCCATAGTGGCGGCACAGCCCGGCAACGGCGATTCGGGTTTCAGCAGACCATACCCGACCGGTAGGGTTATGAAAGTCAGGCACCGCATAAAACAGTTTTACGGCAGTGGTTTTAAAATAGTGTTCAAGCTGGTTCAGGTCTGGCCCGGCAGCACTACTGAGCAGCGGCAACAGAGCCGCACCACTTAATTGAAACGCCTGTAGTGCGCCAAGATAAGCAGGAACTTCAGCAACAACATGATCACCCGGTTCGAGTAGCGCCCGGGCAATCAGATCCAGAGCCTGCTGACTGCCGTTGCAGATCAGCCAGGGCTGAGTTGACTCCGGCTGCCATCTCTCCAGTGTTTCAAGCAGAGGCTGGTAACCGCGGCTATTGCCATATTGAAATAATTGACGGTTGTCCGCCAGAGACGCGCAGGCAACACGCACCAGCTCCACCGGCAAGAGGGAGGCCGCAGGCAGCCCCCCGGCCATGGAGATCATCTCCGGTTGGCTTGCAGCGCTGAGAATCTCTCTGATATAAGAGGCTTGCAGTGATTGTGCGTGTGTGGAAAATTTCATACCCCTGTCCTGGTGGTCATACAGTTAGTAGTGTTAATAGGCACTGCTAATAAGCAGTGCCGATAAGCGTTGCAAAAAATGGTGATTAATAATCTGGCTGAACAAGCGTCACAGTGTATGCCTCACCCTGTTTGGTGATTTATCTGTTTATGCTTTACTACTTATCTGTTTATGATTATTACTATCGGTTAGCCGATCCTGTTAAAGTAAACAGCTAATGACCAGTGCAACACAAAAAGCCCGTATTAATGACGTCCTGCACCGCATCCACCGGGATCTTGCGGCCCCGTTAACGGGGGCAGGTCTGGCCCGGGTTGCCGCCTACTCAGAACAGCACTTTCATCGGCTGTTTCAGCAGGTGACCGGTGAATCTCTGCATCGTTACATCCGCCGGGTGCGTCTTGAACATGCCGCGAATCTGCTGATGTTCGAACCGTCGACGCCGGTGCGGGATATCGCCTTAAAGTGTGGCTATAACTCGCTGGCATCCTTTACCCGGGTGTTTGGCGAGCAGTTTGAGATGAGTCCGGGGCGCTGGCGTCACCAGGAACGATCGCAACGGATCCCCTATATGAGCGACCCTGAAGTGGCTGCCGGGGCGGAGCGCGTTGCGCTGCTGCCCCTGCCTGTGCCTGATCTGGTTGAACTTCGGGAGCGGCCGGTTGCTTATGTCCGCCATCAGGGTTATAACCACTCGATTCGTTCAGCCTGGCAGATTCTGCAGGCGTGGGCTGCGGCAGAGCAACGACCTTTTGTGGATCAGATAGGACTGCATCACTCAAACCCCACCTGGACGCCACAGGCACGCTGTCGTTATGTTGCCTGTCTCGGGGTGGATAGTCCGGTTCCCCGGCGTGGGGTTGTGAATGGGATGGTGATTCCCGGAGGGTTGCACGCACGGTTTCGCTTCAGCGGGCAGTATGGCGACCTGCTGCCCTGGATCACCCGGCTACAGGATGAATGGCTGGCAGGCTCGGGGCTTAAAACGGCTGCAACACCAGCTTTCGCCAAGTATCAGCGCAACCAGTTTATCGACTCTGAGGATAAGTTTGAGTTGGAATATTATCAGCCGGTTACGCTGTATTAACCGGTATTTTTCAGGAGCATTATGAATGGATATTGAGATCAGTCTGACCGACTTGCCGGAGCAATCTGAGGTAATCAGGCTTTACCGTGCTAATGAGTGGTCTGCTGCCGATAAACCTGAGCAGCTGATGGCGGCGCTGGCCGGGTCACACTCACTGGTGACGGCACGCATTAACGGCGAGCTGATCGGTCTGGGTAACGCACTGTCAGATGGGCATCTGGTGGTCTACTACCCGCATATGCTGGTTGCCCCCGAGTATCAGGGGCGAGGGGTGGGGAAACAACTGATGCTGGCGATGCAGCAGCGTTATCAGGGGTTTCATCAACAGATGCTGACCGCCGATGGTGAGGCGATCGGTTTTTATGAATCTTTAGGCTTCAGCCGTGCAGGTAAAACCGAGCCGATGTGGATCTACGCAGGCAATGATCATTAGGCCGGATCATTCGCTATGGCGTATAGCGCTTTAAAATTAGAATTCTGGCCTGACAACCAGTACAGTAGCGTTTTCATAGATCGGTGATCCCGTGAGACATTCTCATTTTATCCGTCTGGTTCCAGCGCTGTTTGTACTGCTCTGGAGCACTGGTTTTATTGGTGCAAAGTACGCTTTGCCCTATATCGAACCGTTCTACCTTCTGTTTATCCGTATGCTGCTGACGCTGGTAGTATTTACTGCGCTTGCACTGATCTATCGTTCCCGCTGGCCCTCTTTGCGTGAAGGGGGGCAGCAGGCAGTTACCGGGTTTCTCGTGCATGCCTGTTATCTCGGTGGCGTTTTTGCTGCGATTAAGTGGCAGATGCCCGCCGGTATTACGGCGATTGTTGTCGGCTTGCAGCCGTTACTGACCTCCCTGATCGGCTGGCAATGGCTGGGAGAGAAGTTGAGAATGGTGCAATGGTCAGGCTTGCTGATGGGACTGGCAGGAGTGGTGGTTATCCTGCTCAATGGTCAGCACAGTGAAGTGACTGTGCTCCGGCCTGAAGCTATAGCAGCATTAATTATTGCACTGTTTGCGATCTCCTTTGGCACCCTGTACCAGAAGCGTTTTGGGAGCAAGGTTGATCTGTTAACCGGGTCTATCTGGCAATATCTCTCAACCGCAGTGGCGATGGGGCTGCTGGCGTTTCTGTTTGAAGAACGCCATGTTGAATGGAACATGACGTTGCTCTTGTCCCTTGGCTGGCTGGTTTTTGGGTTGTCGATATCCGCTATTCTGCTGTTGATGTTTATGATTCGTGAAGGTGAGTCTGCCCGGGTAGCCAGTTATTTCTATCTGGTACCGCCGGTGACCTCGCTTGAAGCCTGGCTTCTGTTTGGTGAAGACCTTAGCTGGATTCAGGTGGTGGCGATTGGGGTTACCGTTTTTGGGGTCTACCTGGTGTTAAGGCCTGCAACCAAAGCCGCTGCCATGAAATAGCGCAATTATGTTACCTGTTCGCGCTGTGCGATTATTCAGCAGGATTAAAACGTTAACCCTTTGTCCCGATAGTTTTAACAATCGTCAGCCAACTCGTTGGATAAAATGTGAATATTGAGATTCTGTTTGTTTTCGCTCTGCTGTTAATCACTATCGGCCTGTTTATCTGGGATCGTATCCGCATGGATATGGTAGCGATGATGGTGGTTGTGGTGCTGGCCGTATCGGGTGTTATTACACCGGCGGAAACGGTATCCGGTTTTGGTCAGTCTCTGGTGGTGATGATTGCCGGTTTGTTTGTGGTTGGGGAGGGGCTGTTCCGTACCGGTGTCGCAGCGGCGGTGGGCGACTGGATTATGCGCATGGGCGGGCAGAGTGAACGAAAACTGTTGTTCGTACTGATACCTGTGGTGGCGGGGATGTCTGCGGTGATGAGTTCGACCGGCGCGGTGGCGCTGTTTATTCCGGTGGTCCTGAGTATCTGTCGCTCAGCCAAGCTACAGCCTTCAAAAATGCTGATGCCGCTCTCCTTTGCATCGCTGATTGGCGGAATGATGACGCTGATCGGCACACCACCGAATATGGTTGCCAGTACCCAGCTGCGGGCTGCCGGGCTGGAGCCGTTCGGTTTCTTTGATTTCACCCCGGTCGGTGGCGTTATTCTGCTATTTGGTACTCTCTATCTGGTGTTTATTGCGCCTAAACTGCTGCCTGAAACCGGGGTTCGCGAGGCGTCACATCCCCACCTGAAAGAGTTTGCTCAACGCTATGCAATCGAGGACAACCTGTATCGTTTACGGGTGAGAAAAGATTCGGAACTGGTTGGGAAAACGGTCTCAGATATGCGCCTGAGAACCCGCTTTGAGGTGACGGTATTCGCCATTCGCCGGGATGGCAAACTGGTGTCAACGTTTATGCCGGTGCTCAGTGAGACCCAGATAGAGAGTGGTGATGTGCTGTTAGCCTATGGCGAAGCGGATGGTATAGAGCAGTTGTGTATCGAAACCGGGTGTATGTTTTTTGGTTTCCCCGATGACGAACGTACCCGTATGGATAAAGAGTTCGGTGTTGCTGAGGTGATGTTGCATAATCGCTCACCGATGATTGGTAAAACAATTCAGGAAGGACGCTTTCGTGAACGTTACCATCTCAGTGTAATCGGGGTGCTGCGCGATGGTAAACCACTGGCGACCCGGTTTGGCGGAGAACCGCTGCAGTTTGGTGACACCCTGTTGCTGGCCGGGGGCTGGCGCTATATCGAAGCGCTGGATGATCGCCAGAATTTCGTTATGCTGGAAACCCCGGCGGAGATGACTGAAACTTCGGCGCGCTGGGGACACGCCCCCATTGCCCTAACTATTATGGTAGCGATGCTGGCACTGATGATCAGTGGTGCGTTGTCCAGTCTCAGTGCGATACTACTGGCTGCGGTAGCGATGGTGCTTAGCGGCTGTATCAATATGAATGAAGCTTACCGTTCATTGAATGCCAGCAGTCTGGTGCTGATTGCCGGGATGTTGCCTCTGGCACTGGCGATGCAGAAGAGCGGGGCGCTCGATCTGATTGTAACCGGGTTGCTATCTCTGCTGGGCGCAGGTACACCGATTCTTATCTGTGGTGGACTGTTTGTGCTGACCTCGGTGCTGAGTCAGTTTATCTCCAATACCGCGACGACGGTACTGATTGCGCCGATCTCTATTGCGATTGCGCAGGGGCTGGGGATGAATCCCGAGCCCTTTATGATGACGGTTGCTATTGCCGCCTCTACTGCGTTTTCGACGCCGATCGCCTCACCCGTTAATACGCTGGTGCTGGTGCCCGGTAACTATCGCTTTATTGACTTTGTAAAAGTAGGGCTGCCATTACAGATTATGTCGATGATAATTACATTGGTTGTTACACCGCTGGTTTTTCCATTTTAAGTCGGCATCAGTGCCTTAAAAATGTATTATCTGCAAACTAAAACATAATAAATTGATAGGTTTACATAATGAGTGATCGTGAATACCGCACGGTGAAGGCCTCGCAAACAGTGTTGAAAGAACTGATGGTACCCTCCTATGCTAATTTCGGCGGAAAGGTTCATGGTGGGGTGATTCTCTCGCTGATGGATAAGATCGCTTATACCTGTGCGGCGTCGCATGTCAAAGGTTACTGCGTTACCGCATCGGTCGATTCAGTTAACTTCCTCAATCCGGTGGAAGTGGGCGAGCTGCTGACGTTATCAGCCTCGGTTAACTACGTCGGTAACTCATCGCTGGAGATCGGCATCAAGGTTATCTCCGAAGATTTTCGTCTGGGTATTGTTAAGCATACCAACACCTCCTATTTCACTATGGTGGCGATGGATGAAGAGAGCCGCAAGCCGGTGCCGGTGCCAGGATTGATTCTCGAAGATGAGCAGGAGATAAAGCGCTTTATCGAAGGCAAGATTCGTAAGCAGCTTAAGTCGGAACACCGCGCGGAGATGAAGAAAATCCGCAGTAATCTCGATCTGATTAAAGAGATCAACGCGCTCGACGGTGAAAATTGCCGTCTTTATAAGTCCTGAACAGGCCGCTCTGGTTGCTCTGTGCTTTCAAGATAGGGCGGCAGAACCATAGTGAAGAAGTGTTGCCGGGCAAAGCTCAGCAGGGTTGATGCGGCAGGGCTCAGTGAACGTCCTTTGCGGCTCACCAGACAGATCTCCCGGCGCATCTGTGGTGCAGTCAGTGGAATAAAACCGAGCTCTTTGAACGACTCGGTGCTGGCGGCCAGTGCTGGCAATACCGAGATGCCGATCCCCTGGCGGATGAGTGCGGCCAGGCCTGCCGGATTGGACACCTCCAGAATCGCTTTCTGATCAGAGAGCTGTAACTGACCCGCCTGACGAAACTGATTCAGTTGTGCGCGGATACCGGTATCCGCCGACAGAAACAGTAACTCCTCCTCAATCAACTGCTGCCACTGAACCGCTTTCGTCCCTCTGAAACGGTGACTGGCTGGCACAACTACACCATAACGGTCGGACAGCACCGGCTGATAGTTGAGTTCCGGATGGGCAGAGTGGTTGGCGCCGATACCGAAATCGACATCATTATCCAGCACCCGCTGCTCAATCTGTCCGGCACTGTCATCCCGTAGCGAGATGGCGATTTCAGGAAACTGCTGACGGTAATCATCGATAACCGGGGGTAACAGACGGCTGATGGTTGAGGGTGATGCCGCGATGGCAACCTGGCCCTGTTGCTGGCCTGCGATCGCTTGCAGGTCACCAATGGCGGTATCGAAATCAGAGATCAGCTTCTCGGCAACCGGGCGGAACTGTTCCCCCTGCAGTGTCAGTAACACCCGCCGTGTGGTTCGGTCAAACAGGGTTAGTCCCACTGACTGTTCCAGCTGTTTGATGGTGGCGGTCAGGCTTGACTGGGTGAGATGAAGGCGGCTGGCAGCCTGGGTGAAGCTACCGCAGCAGGCGACCTCAGTGAATGCCCGCAGATGTCTGATAGAGAGGTTTGTATTCATTTATCGTTTTATCTGATTAATTGATCATATTTTATCGTTTGAATGATAAATGATAATTCTGCATTATGGCTATCTGTTTATCCGTATTTAGTCCGTCAAAGTGCACAGGTTGAGCGATGATCCCACGTATTGCCGAAATTAACACGACCCAGAAACTCTATCTTGATTTTATAGAGGCCTTAAAAAACAGTCACTTTGGTGGAGAAGTTAATCCTGACTATGCCAGCAGGATCGTGCTGTCTACGGATAATAGTATCTATCAGGTGTTGCCCCAGGGAGTAGTTTTTCCTAAGTCTGTTGAAGACCTGGTGCTGTTGGCCGGTCTGGCAGTGGAGCCCCGTTTTAACGGCGTGGTGCTCAGCGCCCGCGGCGGTGGTACCGGTACCAACGGTCAGTCGCTTACCGACGGGCTGATCGTCGACATCTCCCGGCACATGAATCAGATCCTCGAAATCAACGCGGAAGAACGCTGGGTGCGGGTGCAGGGTGGGGTGGTCAAAGACCAGCTTAATGCTGCACTGAAACCCTACGGGCTGTTCTTTGCGCCGGAGCTGTCAACCAGTAACCGCGCCACCATTGGCGGCATGATCAATACCGATGCCAGCGGTCAGGGGTCCTGTATGTACGGCAAAACCCGTGACCATGTACTGGAATTGAAATCCGTCTTTCTCGATGGCACCCTGTGGAGTTCAGCTCCCTTGAGCGATACTGAGCTGGATGAGATCAAAGCGCGTAATGACCGGGTTGGTGAAGTACATCGTGTGGTTGATCAGGTGTTCACTGAGCATCGTGAGCTGATCGATGCCAAATTCCCGAAACTGAACCGCTGTCTGACCGGCTACGATCTGGCCCATATCCGCGACGAAGCGGGGCGTTTTAACCTGAATTCGGTGCTCTGTGGTGCCGAAGGCTCGCTGGCATTTATCGCCGAGGCAAAGCTGAATGTTTTGCCAATTCCAAAGTACTCGGCACTGGTGAATCTCAAGTATGCGGGTTTTCAGGAGTCTCTTGAAGATGCGGCTGAACTGATGGCGTGGGGGCCAACCTCAATCGAAACCGTTGATTCGAAAGTTCTGAATCTGGCGATGAACGATATTGTCTGGGATTCTGTTAAAGACTACTTTCCCCAGAATGACGGTGAACCAACGATTCAGGGGATCAATCTGGTCGAATACACCGGCGATGATGAAGCTGAGTTGAAAGCTAAAATTGCAAAACTCACGGATTATCTCGACAGCGTGGCGGGGCAGCCGGGTAAAACCTTCGGTTATACGGTGACCTTTGGTGCGGCTGAGGTGAATAAGATCTGGGGGATGCGTAAGAAATCGGTTGGGTTGCTGGGCAATGGAGTCGGTGAACGTCGTCCCATCCCATTTGTTGAAGACACCGCCGTGCCCCCGGAAAATCTCGCCGCCTATATTAAAGAGTTCCGGGCACTGTTAGATAGCCATAATCTGGCCTACGGTATGTTTGGTCATGTGGATGCCGGTGTACTGCATGTGCGTCCCGCCATCGATATGAAAAATGAGGATGAAGAGGGGCTGATCCGTGTGATCTCTGATGGGGTGGTGGCGCTGACGCAGAAATATCATGGTCTGATCTGGGGTGAACATGGCAAGGGGGTGCGCTCTGAATACGCACCGGCTTTCTTTGGTGAGCTCTATCCGCAGCTACAGATCATTAAAGGCGCATTTGATCCGGCCAACCAGCTGAATCCCGGCAAGATCTGTACGCCGCTGATCGATGGGGCAGAACTGCTGAAGATCGATGAGGTGCCCACGCGAGGCCAGTATGACCGCCAGATTCCTGCGGTTGCCCGTGAAGAGTACAGTGAGGCGATGTTCTGCAATGGTAACGGCGCCTGCTATAACTACGATCCGAAGGATGCGATGTGTCCCTCCTGGAAAGCCACCCGCGAGCGTAAACATTCACCTAAAGGGCGTTCATCGCTGATTCGTGAATGGTTGCGTCTGATGGCGCTACAGGGCGTAGATATCGTCGCCGAGGGGAGTAAAGCCCGTCATGGGTCGTTTATGGCCAGCCTGCCTGCGCGAGTCAAAAACAGCTGGAAGAAAAAGCAGGGGGAGTACGATTTTAACAATGAGGTGCACGAAGCGATGATGGGCTGTCTGGCCTGCAAGTCCTGTGTGGCGCAGTGTCCGATTAAAGTCAATGTCCCGGATTTTCGCTCCCGCTTTCTGGAAGCTTATTACAGCCGCTATCTGCGCCCTTTGAAGGATTATATGATCGGCGGGCTGGAATATATGATTCCCTATCTGTCCCGCTTTCCGGCGCCCTATAACTGGATGATGGCTAACCGCACCATGCAGTCAGTGTTTGGTCGCTGGGTAGGGATGGTGGATAGTCCGGCAATCTGTACCAATACGCTGGTAAAAGGGATGGGCGAGCGGGGCGTGCCGTTTGCAACTGCGCAAAATCTAGCGGCCATCATGCCGGAACACAAGCCGCACTCGGTGATTCTGGTGCAGGATGCCTTTACCAGCTTTTTTGAAACCCAACTGGTGTTGGATATTATCGATCTGCTGCGTGAAACCGGCTTCAATGTACTGGTTGCGCCGTTTAAGCCCAATGGCAAACCGCTGCACGTACATGGATTTAAAGCCGCGTTTAACAAGGCCGCAGATAGCAATACCCAGATGCTGCAGTCTTTAGCCAGCAGCGGAATTGCGATGGTGGGTATTGATCCGTCGATGACGCTGACTTACCGTCAGGAGTATATTGATGATGGTATGCGCCTGCCGGTGAAGGTTGAGTTGATTCAGGAGTGGCTGGTAAAGCATTGTGATCTGCTGAACCAGAAAGCAGAAGGGCTGCCGCAAAATGACTATAAACTGATGGCACACTGCTCTGAAAAGACCTCGGCCGCAGCCTCCATTGCTGACTGGAAAAAGATCTTTCAGGCGCTGGGGCAAACGCTGGAACTGCAGGCAACCGGCTGCTGCGGCATGGCGGGAACCTACGGCCATGAAACCGAAAATGTCGAAACATCAAGAAAAATCTACGATCTGAGCTGGTCAGAGGTGGTCAATGATCCGGCTAATGACGGCCGCCTGGTCGCCACTGGCTACTCCTGTCGTAGTCAGGTTAAGCGTCTGGATGAGCAGCAGCTACAGCACCCTCTGCAGGTTCTGCTGCAACTGCTGAAAACCGCGTAAGCGTCGATTAGCATCTGAAGGCCGGATTACTGTTCAGTATTCTGGCCTTTTTTGTTTTGGGCCTGGGTATACTGACGATCCATTTCGCCATACTGTCGTTCGTAAGAGAGCGGATCAGAGCGCCACAGACGATAGAGCTTACGATCATTGCTGGCCATCGGTGGCGGATTGAGTTTTCGCCGCCTGATCGCCTGCCAGGTGATCGGTGTAAACACCAGGGCGATAAACAGGATCACAATGAGAAGTTTATACTGTTCCATTTTTCTGTCGGGCTCTCGATGCATACAGGCCTGCGGGCCTATCGTGTTGCTAGATATTTTTGCTGTTAAATAGATGCTTTTTAATAAGTGCTTAGAGGATTGTACACTAATGAGCAGAGCTGATCTCTGGAACCGACGCTACCAGGAGAAGGCTGAGATCGCCCCCGATCTGCCTGTTGAGTTACAGCACTCTCTGGCGTTACTGCCCCCAGGTTATACTCTGGATCTGGCGTGCGGCGATGGTGCGGCCAGTCTCTATCTTGCGGGCCTGGGGCATCGGGTTCTGGCGGTTGATTTTGCTATCGAAGGTTTAAAACGCTTACAGAGGTTTGCTGCACTGACAAACTCTGCAAGCGCGAGTCTCCGCCCGGAGATAGAGACGCTGGTCGTTGACCTGAATGCAGCGGACGCACTTTGCGGTTTGGGCGGTTTTGATAATATTGTGATACTGCGTTATCTCCCCGAGGTGGCGCTATTAGCCCGTTTACCCCGGCTGATGCAGCGGGGAGGTCATCTGCTGATCAAAACCTTTAATTCAGAATATCACCGGCAAACCGGCTTTCCTGAGCGGTTTTGCTTGCAGCCCGGGGCGTTGACAGACTGCCTGCCCGGGCTGACTCTGGAGCAATATGAAAACGGTCTGTTAGACGGCGGGTTTTATGACAGCTATCTCTATGCCTTTAAATGACATAGTTTCCGCCTATAGTGCAAGTGCAAAAAAGCCCAGGATAAGCGATGATACAAAACTATTAACGGTTTAATTTAAGGAGCATGCTCGTGGACGATTTATTGCCTGAACTGTGTGACCAGTTCCCGGATCTGGTGCAGGTTGTAGAGCCGATGTTTGGTAATTTTGGTGGTCGTGAACGTTTTGGTGGCGAAATCGTCACGCTGAAGGCGTTTGAAGATAACTCTCTGGTGCGTGAACAGGTGGCTCTGCCCGGTGAAGGCCGTGTTCTGGTGGTTGATAGTGGCGGTTCTATGCGCCGGGCGATGCTGGGGGATATGCTGGCCGAAAAAGCGGTGCTGAATGGCTGGTCCGGCATTATTATTTACGGCTGCATCCGTGATGTGAACGCAATAGGCGAGCTGGATCTTGGCGTGCAGGCATTGGGCACGCATCCGATGAAAACCGACAAAAACGGCATCGGTGAGCTGAATGTTGACCTGACCTTTGGTGGCGTGACATTTAAACCCGGCCATTATGTCTATGCGGATAACAATGGCATCCTGGTATCTCCGGAGAAACTTGAGCTCAGTGAAGCTTAATTCCCGGTATTGTTAAGGGTGATATAAAAAAGCCTCTGCTGATGATCTGCAGAGGCTTTTTTGTTTATCGATAGCGCTTATTTGAAAGTATCAGCAAACAGGTTGTCGGACCAGGTAAACATATCGTTGAAGTTACGGCTGCTCCAGTTATGGGCTTCACCCAGCGAGCCCGGCACCAGCCCCATTGAGCCAGTATCGGGGTTGTAGCTGTACACGGCGGTCAGCCAGGATGCCTGATCGTACGTGATTGGGCTGAAGCAAGCCGAGTTTGTGGTGATGTTCTGTAAACGCTCCTCTGTATAGCTGGAAAGCCCATGGGCGGTACGGATAATACTGTCGGCACAGATTTTAGCCTGGGCATTTGCCATATGGCCGGATTTTGGCTGGCTGGTGCCCTGAGCATCGCCAATCACATAAACATCCTTAAATAGCGTATTGGTAGACGCATAGGTTACCGGGTCAACATCTGCCCAGCGTGAGTCGCCGGTCAGTCCACTGAGTTTGAGGATGTTCTGTGCGCCGTGGGTCGGGATAACGTTAAGCACATCCCCGGCAAAACTGCCCTGAGAGGTGTTAACAATCAGGTTGTCGGAGTCGACAGACTCAACCTGGGCATTCGGAATATACTCGATAATATCGCCATAGAGATCATTGAAGGCACTGGTGAAGGTGCCTTTTTCCGCCATGATGCCGGGATTAGCGTCCAGCACCACAACCCGGGGGGCGACACTGCCACTGCCATCAAGATAACCACTGCGGCGACCGAGAATGTCCGCGACGATACAGGCCCGCTCATAGGGGCCGGGAGGGCAACGATAAGGCGCTTTAGGCACGGTCATAACAAAGGTGCCGGTGTCCGGCATTTTGTTTATTTTGTTGCGCAGGTTATTTGACTGCCCTCCGGCGATCCAGGCATGGGGAACTTTGCGGTAATCCTGCCCCGGAATGCTGTCAAACTGAATTCCGGTGGCGACCACAAGGCTGTCGTAATTGATCCATCCCGCCTCTTTTAGCTTGAGTTGCTTTTGTGGCCCTCTGATTCTGAGTGCCCGATCATGAACGACCTCAACCCCATACTTTACCTGCAGATCATTATATTCAAAGGTAAGGTCTGTTGTTTTCAGGCGTTTATTCAGAACCAGGTTACTCATGATGCAGGAAACATGATTTGCATTTGGTTCTATCAGGGTGACGGCGATTTCACCGTTGCTCCACATGCGTAAATATTTTGCAACGGTACAGCCTGCAAAGCCGCCGCCGAGCACCGTAACATGGTGAATCGGTTCTGCGGCTTTTGCTCCGCGGGTTAGCGCCAGTGCTGCAGCAGAAGCTGGCACCATCTGGATAAAATTACGTCTGGTTAATGGCATTTTGAAGCCCTCCGGTGTCCTAATAGCAAGCTATATCAATGTGATCAGAATGTAATAAATGCGCTTAGTTGCCACCGTTTTCAGGTAGGGTGGAATAATACTGAGCGATGCGTCGTATCTGATCGTCGGTATAGCCGAGGGCCTGATGGTCCATGATGCCGCTGGGGCGGTCTTCACCTTTCATATCGTATAGGTGATCGGCGAGATCTTTAGCTTCATCGCCTCCAAGATCCGGATAGGAGCCGCGCGCATATCCATTAGTGCCGTGGCACTGAGCACATTGCGAGGCGATCATTCGGTTAACCGTTTCATCTTCAGCAACGGCCGAATTGACGGATAGAAGAAGGACAGCGGGTGCTAACAGGAGCTTCCCGAAGGTTCGTGTAGAGCTGACTCTCATGCAGTTCACCTTACTTATAGAGTTAAGTTAACACAGCCCTTCTTGGACTGTGAGGCACTTCCCCCCCCATAAGCAGCTACATCATGTAGCACTTATTTATATATAGACAGCATTTCTGGCTATATCCATTAAAAATGTGGAGGATTTATAAATGATCTTTGTCAGACGTTCAGTTGTGAGAGGAATCAGGGAGAAAATGAGGCCAAAAGAAAGGCCGCTGTAGCGGCCTTGGTTTTTGCATTAAACAGTTGAACAGTCTTAATCCTCAGGGATCAGGGTGCCCTTAATCTGATAGGCTTTGCCCCGGAAAAATGCCAGCTCCTCATCTTTCTGGTTATACAACGTAATGTCGTATACACCGGTGCGGCCACTGCGCGAGCGTTCTTTGGCAATGGCCGTGAGGGTATCACCCTCAAAAGCGGGTGCGATAAACTCAATGTTACATCCGCTGGCAACGGTTGAACGGTTATAGGTGTTACATGAGTGTGCAAAGGCGGTATCACAGAGGGTAAACATCATCCCTCCGTGGCCCATTGCATGACCGTTGAGCATATCTTTACGCAATACCATCGATAGTTTTGCATATCCGGGCGCAACTTCTTCAATCGTTATACCCATCGACTGGGCTGTATGATCATTTCGGTTCAGTGCCACGCTGCAGGCTTCAGCCAGTTGTTGCGGTGTCATCTCACTGGTTTTCATCTTATGCGCCTCCGGCCACTTTTCTCAGTAACAGGGGGGATGCCCGATAACGGTCTTCACCGTAGGCATCCATCAGGTTATCCAGAACATCAAGGGCGTAGCTAAGTTCCAGTTTATTGACCCACTCAATTGGGCCACAAGGGTAGTTAACACCGCCTTTCATAGCGATATCGACCGCCTGTTCATCACAAACCTGTTGATTCACAGCATCAAAGCCTTCGTTGGCGAGCATGCAAACGGTGCGCATCACCACCATACCGGGGATATCATCAATAACGGTAACCGTCTTGCCGATTGCCTGAAACAGCCCGATGGCAGCTTCAAGTGCTGCAGGTGATGCCTGATCAGCCGGGGCCAGTGCGATACGGGTGGCGCTGGCGTAATCCAGCGCAAGATCGAAGTTGATCAGATCGGGACGGAGCGTTTCACCTGCGCGCATCGTTGTGAACTGGCCGTTGGTGAGCATCAGGGTGGCATCACCGACGGTGATCATCCCTTCAACTTCATCATTCTCGATCAGATCGACACGGATGTCCGCTTGTTCAAACAGGGCTATCAGCGGTTCAGCAACCCCCAGCTGACCCTCAATAGTGATCGATTTAGGTTCCGCACATGGCGCTGCAATTTTAGCCTCAGGTTTAACCGCCGCCGGGTTATAGTTGTAAAACCCCCGGCCTGTTTTGCGTCCCAGGTGCCCTGCATCGACCAGTTCTTTCTGAATCAGCGAAGGCAAAAAGCGCTGATCATGATAGAAGGCGTCAAACACTGAGCAGGTGACTGCGTAGTTAACATCATGGCCGATCAGATCCATCAGCTCAAACGGGCCCATCCGAAAGCCACCACAATCACGCATCAGGGCATCAATAGTGGCGATATCAGCGCCACCTTCCTGATAGATACGCAACCCTTCGGCATAGAACGGGCGGGCTACACGGTTAACAATAAATCCAGGGGTGGATTTAGCCATGACCGGTTGTTTCCCCCAGCTGGCTGACAGAGCATAAACATCAGCGGCAACCGCCGGGTCGGTATCCAGGCCACTAATGACCTCTACCAACTTCATCACCGGTGCCGGATTGAAAAAATGCATGCCGACCAGGTTTTGTGGTCGTTGCAGTGTTGAGCCGATGGCGGTCACTGATATAGACGAGGTGTTGGTGGCGATAACGGTGCTGTCTGCACAGATCTCTTCCAGTTGTCCGAACACCTGCTGTTTAATATCCAGCCGCTCGACAATCGCTTCAATCACCAGGCTGGCCGGAGCCAGGTCTGATAGCGCCTCAACAGGGGTTAAGCGGGTGAGCAGAGCATCCACATCAGCCTGGCTCATTTTGCCCCGTTCAACCAGCTTAGCCAGCCCTTTTGCGGTGTTATCAATACCCCGTTTAGCGGCGCCTTCGGCGGCATCAAACAGCAATACCTGATGGCCCGCACTGGCAGCCACCTGTGCGATACCGGCACCCATCGTGCCTGCACCGATGACAGCAATCACCGAATCTGTTGTAAAACGATTCATCTCAGTTTACTCCGTTATTTACCGGTAAATTGTGCTGGACGCTTGGCCATGAATGCGCTGACACCTTCACGATAATCATCGGTACGGCCCGCCAGTGTTTGCAGATCCCGCTCCAGATCAAGCTGCTCATTAAAGCTGTTATTTGCGGAGGACTGCAGTGCACGTTTGATCAGTGCCAGGCCTTTGGTCGGCTGAGTGGCCAGTTGTTTCGCCATCGCCAGAGCGGCATCTTTTAACTCCTCTGCGGGGTAGGTTTTCCAGATCATTCCCCATTGCTCGGCTTGTTCAGCGGGGAGTTTGTCACCCAACAGAGATAGCGCCATCGCCCGTGGAAAACCAACAGCACGGGGCAGGGTCCAGGTGCCGCCGGAGTCGGGAATCAGGCCGATCTTGCAGAACGCCTGAATAAAGCTGGCGCTTTTGGCTGCCAGTACAATGTCGCAGGCCAGAGCTATATTAGCTCCGGCTCCTGCAGCGACACCGTTAACGGCGCAGATCACCGGCATCTCCAGCGAACTGATCGTACGGATCATCGGGTTGTAGTTTTTCTCGATCGATTCGCCCAGATTAGGCATCGCGGCATCCGGATCGACGGCCCGGTCGCTGAGATCCTGTCCGGCACAGAAGCCCCGGCCATTGCCGGTAATCAGCAGGCAGCGTACCGCATCGCTGGTTTTAACCTGTTTCAGGGCATCGCGTACTTCAGCGTGCATCTGGGTATTGAAGCTGTTGAGACTGTCCGGGCGGTTGAGTGTCAGAACGGCAACACCTTCGGTGATCTCAAACTCGATATGTTGATAGGTCATGTTATTATTTTCCTTGAAAATTAGGTTGGCGCTTTTCCATAAAGGCGGCGATGCCTTCGTTCCGATCCTCTGTTGCAGCCAGCAGGGTAAATGCTTTTCGCTCTAAGTTGAGGCCGGTTTCCAGTGTTGTTTCGTAGGCTTTAAGTAGTGATTCTTTCGCCAGGCGAACGGCAATAGGGGGCTTGGCGGCGATGGTTTTTGCCAGTGTTAAAGCCCTTGGATAGCTCATTTCGGGAATAGTCACTTCGCTGACCAGCCCAAACTCACGGGCCTGCCTGGCATTTATAAACTCGCCTGAGAGAACCAGCTGCATCGCCATCGATTTACCCACGGTTCTCAGTAAACGCTGGGTGCCTCCGGCGCCGGGAATAATGCCCAGATTGATCTCCGGTTGCCCGAACTGAGCCGTGTCACCGGCGATGACAATATCGCAGTGCATCATCAATTCGCAGCCCCCACCCAGGGCAAAGCCGTTAACCGCTGCAATAATGGGCTTAGGGTATTGGGCGATACGTCGCCAGTAGGTCGGACGGATATCATTTAGCACACCGACGGTATCCAGTTCTGCCATCTCTTTGATGTCAGCGCCCGCCGCGAATACTTTTTCACCCCCGGTAATAACCACCGCTTTGATGCTTTCATCGTTGACGGTGGCGTCCAGAGTCTCTGCAATCTCGCGCAGCAGGTTATTGCACAGAGCGTTTCGCGCTTGAGGACGGTTGAGGGTAAGGGTGATTACTCCGGAATCCGGCCCTGTAACCAGAATATCTTGATAGTCAGACATGGTGTATCTCAGCATATTGGGTATCGAAAGCCGCTGTCAGCCTGAGGCCAACAGACTAAGGTTCAGCATTATCTTTATCGATCCTCTGGCTTACTCATCGTGCAATATAAGCAGAGGCTCTTATGGTTTTGTTTGTGAACCTGTCTGTTCGGGCCTGATTACGTTAACAGTCGGATCAAAGGTTACCGTAAAACGGTAAAGGGATACAAATATATTATTATTAATTTATCTTTTCGTATCACTTTGTTTGGTGTATCTTTTAGTTTTATAGCAATTTGTCAGGCAGTTTAGGCCGGTTAAATATAATCTGCTGAAAAAGTACTATCTTTTATAGCCTGTCTGAGATTTAACCCTATACAAGCAGAAAGGCGCTGGTAGATGTGACGTCTCATCAGCGACGTTCTGAACCAAGACAAAGCCTTTGGGCCAGTAAAATAAAGAGAATCCTGTATGAGTCATACCCTGTTTGATCTGCATAAAGCAAAACTTGATGCCGCGCTGAACGCAATCCGTACCCGCGATTATTACAGTGCTTATCCGGAAAGCCCAAGCCCCCGTGTCTACGGAGAAACCGCAGATAAGGATGGACAGGCTGCATTTAAAGCACACCTGAATGGTTCTTTTAAGCTGACTATGCCGGGCATTACCGGCGAAGCGGGTAGCGAAGTCTCGCCCTATGGCTTCGATCTGGGTGTGAAGTATCCGACTGTTGATATCGATGAGTTGCTGCCAGCGATGAATGAAGCGCGTAAAGCCTGGCGTGATATCGGCGTTGAAGGCCGTACCGGTATCTGTCTGGAAATTCTGAAGCGCATCAACCAGCGCAGCTTCGAGATCGGTTATGCAGTGATGCATACTTCGGGACAGGGATTCATGATGGCGTTTCAGGCGGGCGGTCCTCATGCTCAGGACCGTGGTCTGGAAGCTATTGCCTATGGCTATGATGCGATGACCCATTCGGCCGGTTCTGCCACCTGGACTAAACCTCAGGGTAAGCACGACCCGCTGGTAATGGACAAAACCTTCACCGTCGCCGGACGTGGCGTCGCCCTGGTCATCGGCTGTTCTACTTTCCCCACCTGGAACACCTATCCGGGCATGTTTGCTTCTCTGGTAACGGGAAATCCGGTTATTGTTAAGCCACATCCGGCGGGTATTCTGCCAGCCGCGATCAGTGTGCAGATTGCCCAGGAAGTACTGGCAGATCAGGGTTTGCCACCGCATATTGTGTCGCTGGTGATTGATGCTGACCCTGCCCAGCCGTGCACTAAAGCGCTGGCGCAACGTGATGAAGTTAAACTGATCGACTTCACCGGCAATACCCCGTTTGGTGACTGGCTGGAGCATAACTGCCATCAGGCGCAGGTTTACACTGAGAAAGCCGGTGTGAATACCATTATTATCGACTCTACCGACAACTTTAAGGGGATGATTCAGAATCTGTCATTCACCCTGAGCCTGTATTCCGGTCAGATGTGTACCACGCCGCAGGATATCTTTATTCCAGCCGGGGGGATCGAAACCGATCAGGGACACAAAAGTTTTGATGAAGTAGCAGAGGCACTGAGCACCGGCATTACCCGGTTCCTGTCTGACCCTGAGCGTGCCGGTATGGTGCTGGGCTGTATTCAGGCAGAGGTGACCGATAAGCGTATCGATAGCGCCCGCGAACTGGGCGAAAAGATCGGTACGGTGGTGCGGGAATCAGACCGTCCTGAAAACCCCTGGTTTAAAGAGGGGCGGATGCGTAGCCCATTGCTGATCGCGGTGGATGCCGATAAAGAAGACGCTTATATGGAAGAACTGTTTGGCCCGATCAGCTTCCTGGTGCGCACCGGCAGCACGGCGCACTCGATTGAGCTGGCGCATAAAGCGGTGAAAAATCATGGTGCGATCACCATGGGATGTTACTCAACCGATGCCGCGGTATTGGAACAGATAGAAGACGCGGCGCTGGATGCCGGTGTTGCACTGTCGACTAACCTGACTGCAGGTGTTTATGTTAACCAGAGCGCTGCGTTCAGTGATTTTCATGCCACTGGCTGCAATCCGGCGGCTAATGCGTCACTGTCTGACCTGGCTTATGTGGCTAACCGTTTCCGCATCATCCAGAGCAGAAAGCACGCCTGAAAGGCAACTCAACAGAAGACTAACGGAAAAGGCCTGGTTATGAGTTATCAATGCATTCTGACGGAAGTCAGTCAGGGGGTGGGGATTATCACCCTCAATCGCCCGGAAGTAATGAACGCACTTAACGCGACGCTGTGTCGTGAGGTGGGTGAGGCGGTCGACGGGTTTGAAGCGGATGAAGCGATCGGCTGTATTATCATCACCGGGGGCAGCCAGGTGTTTGCTGCCGGTGCGGATATTAAAGAGATGAAAGACCAGTCGTTTGCCGATCTGCACCGTAAAGATTTTCCCCGTATTCAGCGGGATTGCTGGCGGGCGATTGAAGATGCCCGCAAGCCGGTGATTGCGGCGGTGGCCGGTTTTGCACTGGGCGGTGGTTGTGAGTTGACCATGGCCTGCGATTTTATCATTGCCGCAGATAGCGCAAAGTTTGGTCAGCCCGAAATCGCGATTGGTACGATGCCGGGTGCCGGAGGGACGCAGCGTTTGACGAAAGCGATTGGTAAAGCCAAAGCGATGGAGATGTGTCTGACCGGCAGAATGATGGACGCTGAAGAAGCCGAACGCGCCGGGCTGATTGCACGTATTGTTCCGGCAGAAACGCTGGCGGAACAGGCACTCAAAACGGCCGCTAAGATCGCTTCGATGTCACAGCCTGCGGTTATGTTAATTAAAGAGAGTGTTAACATGGCGGTAAGTTGCTCTCTGGATGATGGCATGCGTTTTGAGCGCCGGGCTTTTGAAGCAACCTTTGCCTTCGAGGACTGCTCAGAAGGGATGAACGCCTTTGCTGAAAAGCGAAAACCGGTCTTCAAAAATCGCTGATCAGCCTATATTGAAAGCACAGACAAAGGGCAGCCAGACTGCTCTGATAAAGCCGCCGGGTCACTGCTCTGGCGGCTTTTGTGCTTCTGGGTACGTGCGCTTATATTTAATTAATCAGATAAAGTATCAGAGTTAATTTTATGAAATTATTAGGAAAAACTGCCTGGATTACCGGTGCCAGTTCCGGTATAGGTCAGGCAACAGCCCGTCTGTTAGCCGGTGAAGGTGCCGATCTGGTGATCAGTGCCCGGCGCGATGATCGGCTGCAGCAGCTGGCTGATGAGATTCGCCCACTGGGACGTAAAGTCACTGTTGCGACGGCTGATGTTTCTGATCGCCAGGCGATGCAGGCAGTCGGCGAGCTGATTAGCTCACTGGGTGGCGTTGATATCCTTATCAATAACGCCGGTACCATGCCGATCAGCCCGATTATCAATGGTCGGGTAGATGAATGGGAACAGATGATCGACACCAATATTAAGGGGGTGTTGTATGCTATTCACGGGGTCTATCCCGGTATGGCAGAACGTAAACAGGGCCATATCGTTAATATTAGCTCGGTGGCTGCACGGCTGACCTATCCCAGTGCCGGCGTTTATGCGGGCACCAAACATGCGGTGCGGGCGATCTCTGACACGCTGCGTAAAGAGGCGATTCGTTATGGTGTGCGGGTCACCGATATTCAGCCGGGGGCGGTTGACACCGAACTGCCGGACAGCATCGTTCACGATAAGATCCGCGCTGCGGTGAAAGAGAATATGTATGCTGAAGGTATGTCCAATCTCCAGCCGGAGGATATTGCCAATGCCATTCTCTATGCGCTGACTCAGCCGCCACACGTGGATGTCAGCGAGTTGCTGATTCGCCCACTGGTGCAGGAGAATTAAGCGCTTTTGCCAGGCTAATTATCAACCTGAGGTTATCTTTATCCTCCTGTTAACGTAAGATCAGTTTCCAGGTTTACGATTAACAGGTTGGATATCTATTTTGTACAAGTTACTTATTTTTGACTGGGACGGCACCATCATCGATTCAGCGGCCCGGATCGTCTCCAGCATGCAGAAAGCCGCGCGGGATCTGCAGCAGCCGGAACTGACCGATGACGCAGTACGTAATATCATCGGTCTTGGCTTACCTGAAGCGATTCAGGCACTGATTCCCGGCGTTGATGATGCCATTATTCCACAGATGCGGGAGCGCTACGGACACTATTATCTGGATGCGGACGACACGCCGACCGCTCTGTTTGCCGGTGTTGAACAGACGCTGAGCAATCTGAAACAGAAGGGGTTTCGACTGGCGGTCGCTACCGGAAAGAGTCGTCGTGGGCTGGACCGGGTGTTTGCTGAAACCGGCCTTGAGCCTCTGTTCGAAACCTCCCGCTGCGCTGATGAAACCACGTCGAAGCCTCACCCTCACATGCTGGAAGAGATTCTTGAGGAGACCGGTCTTAACCCTTCTGATGCAGTGATGATTGGTGATACGGAATTTGATCTCGAAATGGGTGTCAGAGCGGGTATGGATACGATTGCGGTGAGTTATGGTGCCCATCATATCGACCGGTTGCTGCCGTATAAGCCGGTATTAGTGATGCATCAGTTTGCAGAGCTGGAACACTGGCTGACAGAAACATCGCTCAACCGTTCATAAAACGTAATGTAAATTTCAAACATATTAAGGAGAACAGCGTGGGCTCAAATCCCTGGGAAGCTGAAGATAGCAAGGAACCGGAAGCAGCAAAACCGCACGAGAGCAAAACCAAAGAGTGGCGACTGATCGAGAAAACCATGATGGGGCTGCAGAAAGAGCAGCGTGCCGCCCGTCGCTGGGGCATCTTTTTTAAGCTGCTGACCTTTGGTTATCTGTTTGTGATTCTCGGCATCTACCTGTTTGCCGGCTCGTTCACCCCGGATATGGATGAAGGCGGAGAGCATACCGCGGTGGTGCAGGTGAAGGGCGTGATCGCTGACGGTGAAGACGCCAGTGCCGATAATATTATCGGCGCACTGCGCCGTGCCTTTGATGATGAGGGCACAAAAGCAGTTATTCTGCGGATTAACAGCCCTGGTGGCAGCCCGGTACAGTCGGGTTATGTTTATGATGAAGTAAAACGTCTGCGGGCACTGCATCCTGAGAAGAAAGTCTATGCAGTGATTCTGGATATCGGTGCATCAGGGGCATACTACATCGCCGCTTCTGCTGATGAGATCTATGCGGATAAAGCCAGTTTAGTGGGCTCTATCGGTGTGGTATCGTCTGGTTTTGGCTTTGTTGATCTGATGGAGAAGGTTGGTGTTGAACGCCGCAACCTGATCTCTGGCGAGAATAAAACCTTCCTCGATCCGTTTTCACCCCTGAAAGATAAAGACCGTGCTTTCTGGCAGACCGTGCTGGATACCACCCATGCACAGTTTATCGATCAGGTGCGTAAAGGCAGGGGCGATCGCCTGAAAGAGAACGATCAGCTGTTCAGTGGTCTCGTTTGGACCGGCGAACAGGCGCTGGATCTGGGCCTGATCGATGGACTGGGCAGCAGCAGCTATGTGGCCCGGGAGATTGTTGGTGCTGAGAAACTGGTTGATTACACCCCTAAAGGTACACCACTGGAGCAACTGATTGACCGGCTGGGCGTTACCTTTGGTAAAACCATTGCTACTCAGCTGGGGCTAAACGGCTCAGTTCAACTGCGCTAAGTTAATCGTTTATTGTCGAAAGCCGCCGCAGAGATGTAGCGGCTTTTTTTTTTGCTTTTTCTGTCTATCTGAAGCTGATGGCCTAAGCTGAACAGGTCAGTCTCTGCTTATGACCAGTCAGGCTGACCTCATCGTAGCCGTGACATTAGCGGCTCTTCCATCCAAAAGTAATTTGATAGTTCAACCGCTCCTCCTTATACGTAATGCAGACAGGGATGCTGATTCTTGAACTCAAGTGTTATCAGGTCTGCACTCTTCAGCTGTGTATTCACTGATGTGTCAGATAAGCCCCTTTGGGTAAGTCGCTTGATAGTGAAATACGCAGTCAACAGGTCTAACCAAACATTAGGCGTTCGATACAGATCGCAAGCCTGTAACGATCTGGATGGGACTCTTATTTATCAGCAGAAGGTGAATTCAGATGCGAATAGCTAAAGATGATATTGATGTAAAAATGGAGATTCCCGGTGCTGTGATACGTCAGCAAACCGGATTTGGTGATGCTACCGGGCTGGGGAAAATCAGTGGGGAGTACTTCAGTCTCTCGGCTGGAGTGGATACCACGCCGTTGTTTTTGGGGCTTGATGGCGATATGTGCCAGTGTCCCCACTGGGGCTATGTCATCCAGGGCGAACTGACCACCACCGACGCAAGTGGACAAGAGGAGACTGTCGGTGCAAGCGATCTTTTCTACTGGCCACCGGGCCACAACGTCAGGGTTATTGCCGATGCCGAAATAGTGATGTTCAGCCCTCAGAATCAGCACAGCCATGTGATCAGTCATATGATTGCGAAGGTGAGTGGTTGAGCATCTGTATCTAAGTTCTGCATCTACGTTCTGCATCTAAGTACCCTGAGTTACAGATTTCTCAACGTTGTCTGAAACACTGAAGGCTCTGTTTCACACATCAAAACACGCCTTAATCGATGATTGGAGGCGAGGGCTGTTCATGTGTCATTTTGCTCTATAGCATAGGGTGAAATCAGTCCGCCAATCTGTAAGGGTCTCTTCGCGGATACAAGTGTCGGGGTTTTAAAGAAAAGGAGTTTCAACGTTGCAACTGGATAGTATTGTCCCCTGGGGGCGTTCCTTAGATGAGTACCGGTTGATGTTTGCGCTATCTGAAACCGATCTGCAGAAACACATTCTGGGGTGTGGCGATGGCCCTGCAGCGTTTAATGCCGGGTTGAGTGCGCGCGGTGGCCGGGTGGTATCTGTTGACCCGGTTTACCAGTTTACAGCAGAGCAGATACGGGCGCAGATCGAGCGGGTATACCCTCAGGTTATGTCGCAGATGCAGCAGAATGCCGACAATTATATCTGGGACAGTATCAGCAGTGTTGACGCGCTGGGCAGTATCCGTATGGATGCCATGCAGGAGTTTCTGATGGACTTTGATGCGGGCCTTGAAGCAGGGCGATACCTGACCGCGTCACTGCCGGATCTGCCATTCGCAGAAAGGCAGTTTGAGCTGGCGCTCTGTTCCCATTTTTTGTTTCTCTATAGTGAGCATTTCTCCCTTAGTCAGCATATTGAAAGCATACGCGAGCTCTGCCGTGTGGCTGAAGAGGTGCGGGTGTATCCATTACTGACACTGGATGGCAAGCCATCGGATTATCTGCCTGCGGTCAGGGAGGCGCTATCCGCTGAGGGTATTGAGACGCGTCTTCAGACTGTTGACTACCAGTTTCAGAAGGGCGCAACGCAGATGTTAGTGGCCAGTGCTTCTTAAAACCTTTAAAGATAAAAGCTGTTTACCACAGAGGACACTGAGGAAAGATTTCTTGGTCGGATCTTTCTGTGCCCTCGGTGTTATCTGTGGTGAAATCACAACCAGTCGTCCGTTTAACTGTCTGTTGATGAGTTCCGGTTGCTTTGGCTTTGACGATAGAAGCTTTTTACCACCGAGGACACAGAGTACACCGAGGAAGGGCGAGAAAATTCCAGCATATGGTTTTTCTCTGTGTCCTCGATGTTCTCTGTGGTGAGATCACAACCAGTCGTCCGTTTAACTGTCTGTTGATGAGCTCCGGCTGGTCTGGCTTTGAAGATAGAAGCTTTTTAACTACCGAGGACTCAGAGTACACCGAGGAAGGGCGAAAAATTACAGCATATGGTTTTTCTCTGTGTCCTCGGTGTTCTCTGTGGTGAAATCAAATTCGGTCGTCCGTTTAACTGTCTGTCGATGAATTTCGGCTGCTCTGGCTTTGAAGATAGAAGCTTTTTAACCACCGAGGACACAGAGTACGCCGAGGAAGGGCAAAAAATTCCAGCGGTTGTGTGACGCATAAATCTGATTAGTCTTTCAGTTATTTTTTTGTGGCAGCAGCGGTTATTTCGGCGTAGATTCGCTTGGAGAAGAGCACCACGCAGGCGCATCTCTCAGGTTTTGCAGATCAATAATGAAAATCTCTTTTTGCAGGTGCGGGTTGGTATTATGAGCTATATGAGTGACAACGCCGGTAAGGTGCTTGAGCCTTTTGGTACTTTGCTGGGATACGCTCCGGGTGGGGTGCCTGCTTATTCCTCTGATTACGATACCGCCTCTGATACCGATTACCCAAAGCGCACCTCATACCGCAGTTATTACAACGGCATTTATATGGGTTATAAGTGGCAGTGCGTCGAATTTGCCCGCCGCTGGATGTATATCAATAAAGGCTACATCTTTGATGATGTGGCGATGGCTTACGATATTTTCGAGTTGCGCACGGTGCGCGATGTTAATGCCAACACATTGTTGCCCTTAAACGCATTTGCTAATGGCAGTCAGCGCCACCCGGAAGCCGGTTGTCTGTTGATCTGGAAGGAGGGCGGTGAGTTTGAGGATACCGGACATGTTGCGGTTGTTACCGATGTGACGCCGGACTATGTGCGTATTGCTGAGCAGAATGTAGGTCATGGCCGCTGGGCTGCCGACTGTGACTATGCCCGTGAGCTGAACGCGGTGGTGACAGAGGAGGGGGAATACTGGATTACCTGTTCTTACGGTGATGCTGAAATTCTCGGATGGATGATTCAGACCGATGATTGCCGCTTCGCCGAACCGACCCTGACACCCGATCCTCAGTTGAGCTGCATTAGCAGCCGCCGGATTGATAATCCCGCGGCAAAGAAAAAATCCTGGCTGAATATTGCCAACCCCGACGAAGCGGCGTTTGTTAAAGCGATGGGCGGGCATTTTCTCAGCAGCCAGCCATCTGAGCAGAATCGTTATCTGGTGCTGTCCCGCACCACACAGCAGCGACTGGAACATGCCAGTAATGAGCTGCATGGACTCTTTATGCATGCCACGGAATATGTCTTATCCGATGACAACCTGCTGGCGAAATTCAATCTGCCCAATGCGGTGCTGCCAAAAGTACGTCAGTCCTGGGATAACCGACTGAATGAGGTGATCACCAGCCGTTTTGACTTTGCCCTGACACCACAGGGGTTAAAGGTGTACGAATATAACTGTGACTCAGCGTCATGTTATATGGAGGCGGGCAAAGTACAGGGTAAGTGGCTGAGCCATTTTGGTGCCACCGAGGGAGAAAATGGTGGTAAAGATCTGTTTGCCGATCTGGTGCGGGCGTGGAAAAAAAGCCATGCCAAAGGGCTGGTGCATATTCTGAGGGATGACGATCCTGAAGAGGTCTACCATGCACTGTTTATGCAGGATGCGATTCGTGCCGCAGGCCTGCGCAGTAAAATAATAGAGGGGCTTGATGGGCTGAGCTGGGATGTAAACGACAATATTATTGATGCCGCGGGAGAGCCCGTGCAGTGGGTCTGGAAAACCTGGGCCTGGGAAACCGCCCTGGATCAGATTCGCGATGAGCTCGAGGTCTCAGGTTTACAACCGGAGGTCTATGAACCGGGCAGAAAACTGGGCAAACCATTGCAGCTGTCGGATGTGCTGTTTCACAAACAGGTGATGGTGTTTGAACCGCTCTGGTCGCTGATTCCCAGTAATAAGGCAATTTTGCCGGTGCTCTGGTCGTTGTTTCCCAACCATCCGTTACTTTTGAATGCTTCTTTCGGGCTGACCGATGAACTAACGGCCAGCGGCTATGTGGCCAAGCCGATTGTCGGGCGCTGTGGTGCCAACATCTCGTTGTTTAATAAAGATGCAGAGCTGATTGAATCGACGGCAGGGGGCTTTGGCGAACAGGATAAAGTCTACCAGCAGTTTTTTCAGTTGCCGCAGGTCGATGGCTTTTATACTCAGATATCGACCTTTATGTCTGCTGGCGTCTATTCGGGTAGCGGTATGCGGGTGAGCGAGTCACGGGTTATTGATAAAGAGAGTGATTGTCTGCCTTTACAGTTTATCTCCGATAAGCAGTTTTTAGCGGGCGGTTAGCTTGTTACTAAACAGGTTTCATCTTGTCGGGTTGAGGGGCAATATATAACAGAATCCGTTCCGGGCAGACTGGAGCACATATTTGTCACAAATATATTCTGACGTGTTTAACACAAGGGCGTGGTATGAATCTGGATAAAGCGAGAAAGCGGATCGAGAAGCATGTGAAGAAAGGTTTCAGGGGGTATCCGATGATCTCTCTGTGCTATTCAGGAGAGACGGCAGAGTGCGCAACACAGGTTGTGATTCAGTTTGTTGCGGCAGAGGGCGCAGAACCTCAGGAACAGCGGTTTGCCGCAAAAACGGATATCAGGAAGGATGAAGTTGTCCAGACCACGCTGTTGAAAATCATTGAACGGGCTGAGGCAAATACGGTCACAGAATCAGAGGTGGTTGCGGTTAGTTAGCAATCCCCGGATGCTCAGCAGAGACGGCCTCGCATACTATTAAAAGGAACGATCAGCATGACAGGAATCTATCTTCAGCCCACCCTGACAGGTAAGCAGATAACCCTTCGACCGCTACTGGCAGAGGATTTTGAAGCGCTGTATGAGGCAGCTTCGGACCCGATTATCTGGGCGATGCATCCTGACTCATATCGCTATGAAAGGGATATTTTTGAACAGCGTTTTTTTAACAGCGCGATCAGCAGTGGCGGTGCCCTGGCGGTGATTGATAACCGCACCGCCCGGATGGTCGGCTCTTCCCGTTACTATGACTGGAACCCTGAGCAGGGTGAGGTTGCCATAGGTTTCACTTTTATTGAGCAGGCGTACTGGGGCAAGGGTGTTAATACTGAGATGAAAGCGCTGATGCTGAATCATATTTTCGAATATGCGGACAGGGTCTGGTTTCATATTGCAGAGGAGAATATCCGCTCGGTCAAAGCCGTTGAAAAGCTCGGGGCAAGCTATTCACATAAAGAAAATAAAGCGGTTGAAGACAAACCGTTTGTGCAGCTGTATTACCAACTGACACTGCCGGCATATCGTAAGGCCTGTGGTGCGTAAACGTGTTAATTGATGATAAATGGGGTGAACAAGAATGACCTATCCAATTGAGGGGGCTTGCCAGTGTGGCGGGGTTAAGTATCGGTTACTGGCTGCGCCGCTGAAGGTGATGGCTTGTCATTGCAAAGCCTGTCAGAAGCTCTCCACCAGCGCCTTCAGTATCACCGCTCTGGTCAGAGCGTCTGATATTGAGTTTGAGGGAGAGATGGCTGAATGGAGCCGTCTGGCGGATAGCGGCAATACCAATGGGGCTAAATTCTGCCCCACATGCGGTAACCGGATCTACCACTTTAATCCGGCAGACCCCGACATAATAAAGCTTAAGCCGTCAACGTTGTCCGATACCTCTGTTATCAACCCGACTGTGCATGTCTGGGTGAGTGAAAAGCAGGACTGGTTCACTTTACCGGAAGGTGTCACCGCATTTCCGAAGCAGGCTCAGTCTTAAGTGAGCTTGTGAACCCTCCGAACCCTCCCACCGCCCGCGGGAGGGGAATAACCCATTAACCCCGGGGCTCACTTTTTGCCCCGGGTTTTACCAGTGACCATAGCGGTTCATATCATACACCCCCGCTTCCAGTGGGTTGGTTGTATGCATATAGTCGGCGAAGCTGTGGAATACCGGCCAGAACTGCGGGTTCATCCGGCCAACGCCCCAGCGTTCGACAAACTGCTCGAATGTGCTATCTGAATTGATACCCTGGAATGAGGTGACAAAGTCATCCAGTTGCGACTGCTTAAGTTGCAGAATCAGGTTGGGATAGCTGCCAACAGGTTCAGGCATCACCGTCAGCGTATCAAGATCTTCCTGATAGCGTAATGATTCCCCCAGCAGATAAGCGACGCTGCTGTGACGGCGGTTGCGTAGCAGGCTGTATACCTTAAATGATGTTGCAGCGGACCCTCCGTCACTGGCTGCGGCCTCGTCATCCAGATTGATCCGCACGAAACTGACCTCAGGTAACCACTTCACTCCCGCTAATTCAGCAGCCGGTGTCGCAGCGATTTGACTCAGTGCCAGGCTGATCTGATCTGTCGCAGTGTCCGGCATCCCCTTTTCGCAGCAGCGGTTGATGTTGTCCGTACCGGTCAGTTGTGGGTATCGCCCGAGCAGGGTTCGCAGTAACTCCTCTTTCGGTTTATCACTGGTGAACGTTATATTGCTGGGCGTTTTGGTATCCAGATCGTGATAGGTGATTTTTGCTTTAATTTGGGCGGTGGACTGATACCAGTCTGAGTAGATCTCCCGTCGTGATGCTGCGGGCATAAAGCGCAGAAAATTGGTTTCTGAACCATTACGGATAAGATCGAAATAGAGCCGGGTCTGTGCCTGATGGGACACACTGCCAAACACGTCGAAATTAACCACCAGCTCGTAATAGGTTCTCTCCAGTAACGGGTAACCCATTACCCAGGCGGTGAGGGGGATCTCCCCCTGCCAGCCGCTGGTAACCGATGCGCTGTTGTGATGGCGGAATACGGTTAAAAAAGCGTTGTCATTGGTTTGATCGCCATCCCAGATCTGCTGCAGTACTGCACCTGATGGATATGCCTGCTGATAAGCTTTCTGGCGCATGTCCAGATAGGTATTGCGCTTATCGCTGTAGGTAAACCACTGGCTGCCAAAATCCAGCAGCGAGCTTTTTTCTCCGGGCAGCCCCAGATAGTCGTTAACCGATAGCTGATACTCAGGATTATTGCTGTAGAGCTCGGTGTCAGGAGACTCAAACATCACCCAGAACTGATCACGGATAACGTTTGTTGCAATCTGTCCCCGGCACACCGGGCCACGGATAAAGTTTCTGACAAAGAAGCGGGCATCATTGAGCAAAAAGCGGTAGCGCAGTTTCGCCGGAATCGCGGCAAAGGTGATAAAAGGATTGGAGCGCTCCTGATAACCATAAGCGGGCAGGGTTTCAACCTGCCAGTCAACACTGGAAAACAGCTGCTGATATTGCTTTAGCCGGTCGGCATCAAACCGGTAGGTAATATGGGTTTTATGGACAATGGTGCCTGGCAGCGGTATCAGTCGATAGTAAAACGGCTGTTGTGAGGTGTTGTCAGGGCGGTCGTTAGGTCGCACCGTTGGCACGATAACTGGTTTCTCTCCGGTCGCAGTATAGGAGCGTATCAACTGGTAAAACCGGGGTGCCTCGCGGTTCTCTCCATCAGACTGGTCGGCACTGTTGAGATACAGATGGCCGAGAAACAGGTGTTCGTAGAGGTAGCGGGATAGAAGAGCCGAGCGTTTATCCGTCCTGTTTAGCCAGGACTCCCAGCGGCTGATCATTAACTGATCGGCATCGCTGATAGCGGCAGGCGGGGTGTCGATTTGCGCTCCCTGTTTGAGCCAGGTGGAGAGTGTCTGGTATTCCCGCTTATCCAGGCCGGATACCGCCAGCGGCATCCCCCCATGGGGAAACTTATTGACATAGTCTTTGAACTCGCCCGGCGCCGGGCAGTAATTAACACGGTCAAAGCCCAGCTCGATATCGTCCGGTACCCGGGTGTTGGCTGCTAACGGGTTGCTCTGGCCCAGGTCAAGCATCTGCTGCATCAGCGGCGCTGTGCTATTTTCACCCTCATGACTGTATTCAGAAAGCACTGAATAAAAGCCTTTTTTAAACCATTCCTGAGGTGTCTGAGCGTCAATATAGAGACGAGTAGGAGTGGAGTCCTGAAGTCTGCCGCCATCGTACACTTTGAGTTTCGACGCACCACGCTCTACACCGTGCCATGATTCCATCTTCAACTGACAGGGGGCATCGTAACATGAGTGGCATGCCAGGCATTTATTGTCCAGTATCGGCCGGACGTCATTGGCAAAACTGTAGGTTTGCGTGGGGGCAATAACCCGTGGCTGAACCTGTTCCGCTGGCTGATGCTTATCGGGGAACAGGAAGATAATACTGACGACAAGAATAACACTTGCGTAAGTTCTTCCCTGTGCTGGTTTTTTCATTCGCTGTTTTGTGTCACTCTAATCGGATAGACAGATTAACAAATACCGACATTACTTCAACAGGTTATCATGACGCTCAGGTTAACTGATGAGTAACCGATATAGTTCAGTCACTCAACTGATTTTTCAGGTTGCCTGTTTGTCATGAACAGCAACTGCATGGTTTTGGTCGCAGGCCTGTGTCGGTGCAGGTATTTTGGGCGCATTCAGGAGCTTTATGAGTCATCATAATCATCATAGCCATAGCCATCACGTTGCCAGTTACAACCGGGCATTTGCCATCGGTATCGCCCTTAATCTTATATTTGTGGTGCTTGAAGTTATCTACGGGTTGTTGTCAGAATCGTTGGCACTGATCGCAGATGCAGGACACAATCTCAGTGATGTATTCAGTCTGATACTCGCATGGGGGGCCAGTTTTTTGGCTAAAAAAGCGGCCACTGAAAAGCGTACCTATGGTTTACGTAAGGCAACCGTCATGGCGTCACTGGGCAGCGCTATTCTGCTACTGGTTGCGCTTGGTGGTATTGCCTGGGAAGCATTAAACCGTTTTTCCGATCCGGCACCGGTAGCCGGGATGACAGTTATCGTCGTGGCTGCCATCGGCGTGGTCATCAACACCGTTACAGCACTGCTGTTTTTCAGCGGTCAGAAAGATGATCTGAACATTAAAGGCGCTTTTCTGCATATGGCGGCCGATGCTGTGGTATCGCTGGGCGTGGTGATCGCCGGTCTGTTTATTCTGTTTTATGGCTGGGTGTGGATCGATCCGGTGATCAGTCTTATCATCGTTGCGGTAATACTGGTGGGAACCTGGGGGTTGCTGAAAGACTCAATGAACTATGCACTGGATGCGGTGCCGGACAGTGTTGATATTCCCGCTTTAAAGCAATACTTCAATAGCCTGGATTCTGTGGAGCGGATTCACGATCTGCATGTCTGGCCGCTGAGTACGACAGAGATCGCCCTCACAGTTCATCTGGTTGTCAGTGATGGCACAACTGACAACCGCTTTCTGTGCAGCCTGCAGCAACACCTGCATGACCATTTTGGCATAGCCCACTCCACGATTCAGATTGAATCAGCCGGAGAGGAGCAAAACTGCATGCTGGATAATCGTCATAGTCATCAACACTGCTGAGCTTTGGTGCTCTTCTTAAACAGTACAAAACACGGTATTCAATTGCGGATCATTGATTTGGCTGGCCGGGGTAAGTGTCTGCCGTTTCCAGGGAATAAAGCCGAGAAACCAGCAGCGCCAGAATCTGACTGAGGCCTGAGGGTTTTCCTGGAGCAATTGTTCAAGTGTTTGTGCCTTACCCAACGCAATGCCTAAGGCATCTTTATACACCAGATGAACAAATTTAGAACAGAACTGGCGTTTCGAATCGAAATCAAATCCCAGATGGTAGAGCGTGGTCGGCAGGGTGGCTGACAGTTTATCTGCGGATTGTTTCAGCTGTTCAATCTCTGTTGCGGTAAGCGGCTGCTTCAGGCGACGAACCATCACTTCACCATTGCAGGTCCGGCTTAGGAATTTACGTAACGGGGTTTTACTGACAACAGGGACTTTGCTTTCAACTACCAGCCACTGGTTATTTTCTTTAATCGCAAAACCCACATGGGAGCACCAGCTTCCGGTACCTTTGGCAACCTGCTTATAGAGAAAAGCATCAATTGAGATAAACAGTACATCGCCTTCCTGAAGCGTTGCAGAAACCTGTTGTTCAAGACGGTTAAGTTGGGGGTTTTTCATGTTCAGCTCCAATGTTGTGCAGTTCGATGGAGCTGATTCTGTGAGATTCAGGCCAGATTCTGAATCAGAAAGCGGAAGGTATTGTATATTGATACCTTATGGGTCAGATAATGTTGACCCCCTGGTTCTCCAGCATTCGGATCAGGCGGATCAGCGGCAGGCCTATCAGGGCGTTAGGGTCATCTCCCTCCAGTTTCTCAAACAGGGCGATTCCCAGGCCCTCCGATTTAAAGCTACCGGCACAGTTATATGGCTGCTCTGCCAGGAGGTAGTTTTCTATCATCTCTGGCGTCAGTGTTCTGAAGTAGACGTGGAAGGGGATTACGTCGGTTTCGCAGCTATCGGTTTGAGTGTTCAGCAGAGAGAGGCCGGTCAGGAAAGTAATCTTCTGACCCGATGCATCGGTCAGTTGCTGGAAAGCGTTTTCATAGCTGCCTGGTTTGCCAATGGTTGCACCATTAATGATGGCGGTCTGGTCTGATCCGATAATCAGTGCATCCGGATAATCTGCCTGAAGTGCCCGGGCTTTCTGTTCCGCCAGCCGGGCAACATACTGCATAGGCGTTTCTGCCGCTGAGCGGGTTTCATCAATATCCGGAGAAACCGCCTCATAGGTGAGGTTGAGCTTGTCCAGAATTGCTTTTCTGAAAGGCGAGCTGGATGCCAGAATTAGCCGGGCCATAGCCGATTTTCTCCAAAACTGTTCAGGTTGTGATAAGTTGCAGATATTAGCCTGTTTTTTTCGCTTTAAAAGCCTTATTTCCTTTGACAGACTGGTTTTTGATCCCTAGAATTGCGCGCTTATGTCGAACGCCCCATTACCAAAGAAAATTGACCCGCGTAAGCTTGCTGATCGGGGAGTACGGATTGAAGGTGACGCTGAGCTGGCGCTACTGCCGAATCTGGTCACAATGCTGACTGATTCGCAGGGTAAAGTCTCTGTTGATCTGCAGTTTGATATTGATGAACTGCGTATCCGTACAATTAAAGGCACTGCCGACGCTAAGGTCTATATGACTTGTCAGCGCTGCCTTGAGCCAGTTGAGATCGACATCGAAGCGAAGTTCAATTTGGCTATTGCTCCTACTGAGGAGCATGCGAAGAATCTACCCAAGTACTACGATGCTTTAATTGTAGCGGGAGATGATCTGGAGTTGTTTTCGATGGTAGAAGAGGAGCTGATTCTGTCGCTTCCGATTGTGCCATACCATAACGACTGCAGTGTGCAGACTTCCTTCGGTGACGTGGCTACGACTGACAATGAAACTGATAAACCGAACCCTTTCAGTGTATTAGCCTCACTGAAGGCTGATAAGTGAAATAGGAGCTATATACCCATGGCAGTACAAAAGAGCAAAGTAACTCGTTCACGTCGCGGACAGCGTCGTTCACACGATGCGCTGGGCAACCCAACTCTTTCCGTAGACGCAACTACTGGTGAAACTCACCGTCGTCACCACGTTAGTGCTGACGGTTTCTACCGTGGTAAGCAGGTTGTTGCACAGCAAGACGACGAGTAAACTTGTCTGACAGCATTTGCATCGCGATAGACGCGATGGGCGGGGACTTCGGTCCCCGCGTTGTTATTCCCGCCTCAGTTGATGCTTTGAAGCGTCATCCCCAGCTGACCCTGCAACTGGTTGGTCAGCAGGCTGCACTTACGCCTTTTCTTGAAAAATCCCTGAAAAAAAATTCTGATAAATCCCTGGCGTCGCGTATCAGTATTATTGCTGCTGAAAATGTTATCGCGAACGATGAACGGCCGTCTCATGCATTGCGCAAGCGCGCTGATACTTCGATGTTTCGTGCTATTAGTCAGGTAGCAGATGGCAGTGCGCAGGCCTGTGTCAGTGCGGGTAATACCGGTGCACTGATGGCGCTGGGGCGCTTTACCCTTAAAATGCTGCCGGGAATAGATCGTCCTGCGATTATTACCGCTATCCCCTCGGTGAGCGGCATCAGCTACATGCTTGATCTTGGGGCTAATGTTGATTGTAGTGCTGAGCATCTGTTGCAGTTCGCCATTATGGGGTCAGTGATGACCCGTGCGGTTGAAGGTATCTCCGAGCCGCGCATCGGTTTGCTGAATGTCGGCGCGGAAGAGATTAAGGGTAATGAGCAGGTGAAGCTGGCATCGCGACTGATACGCGAACATGGCGGGCTTAACTATGTCGGCTTTATCGAAGGTGATGAGATCTTTACCGGTAAGGTAGATGTCGTGGTGTGCGATGGTTTTGTCGGCAACATAGCGCTAAAAAGCAGCGAAGGGGTGGCGCGCCTGATCGGTCGCCAGTTGCGTACCAGCTTTAGCCGCTCGCTGTTGCGTAAAATCATGGCTATGCTTGTGCGCCCGGTGCTGGAAGAGATTCGTGAACATATTGATCCTGCACGCCGTAACGGTGCAAGTTTACTGGGATTGCAGGGGATTGTGGTTAAGAGTCATGGTTCAGCAAATCGTCAGTGCTTTGGTTATGCTATTGATCAGGCCGTGGCAGAGGTGAGAATGGATGTTCCGGGCAGCATTAACCGTCAGCTTGAATCGCACATTAACTGAGTTTTACAGGAAATGTTTGATCTATAAGACAAACGTTTTAATTCATAGCGAATCCTGTAAACTACGACCTTTAAATTGTTATGCGTTTATCTGTACATTGAGGTAACAATGCCACAACCCCTCGCGTTTGTTTTTCCTGGTCAGGGCTCTCAGCACCTGGCTATGCTGGCTGAACTGGCCGCTGAACACACTATTATCCAGGAAACCTTTGCTGAAGCATCAGAAGTGCTTGGCTATGATCTCTGGGAGTTGACCCAGAATGGTCCTGAAGCTGATCTCAATCAAACTGACCGCACACAGCCAGCACTGCTTACTGCAGGTGTGGCTTTGTGGCGTCTGTGGTTGCAACAGGGCGGCGCAGAGCCTGCCATGATGGCAGGTCACAGTCTGGGCGAATATACTGCCCTGGTGTGCTCAGGTGCGATTGAGTTTAAAGACGCGGTTAATCTGGTTCGGCTGCGCGGTGAGTTTATGCAGCAGGCAGTGCCGGCAGGTACCGGTGCAATGGCGGCGATTCTTGGGCTCGATGATGATGCCATTCAGGCGGCCTGTGCCGCCGCTGCGGGCGATGAGGTTGTTTCACCTGTTAACTTTAACTGCCCGGGGCAGGTTGTTATTGCGGGCAATGCAGCAGCGGTAGAACGTGCCATTGAAGGCTGTAAAGAGGCTGGTGCTAAACGGGCTATCCCTCTGCCGGTCAGTGTTCCTTCGCACTGCGTGCTGATGAAGCCTGCTGCCGAACAGATGGCTGTTGAATTAAAGAATATCGATATCAAAATGCCAGCAATTCAGGTTATTCAGAATTTTACTGCGAAAACACCGGCGACGGTTGCTGAGCTGGTCGATAATTTGCTGGCACAGCTTTATAGTCCCGTTTTATGGACAGACTCTGTGCAAAATATGATTGATCAGGGGATTGAATGCACTGTTGAGTGTGGTCCGGGCAAGGTGCTTTCAGGTTTAAATAAGAAAGTTCAGCGCACCCTGACGGTTGTTGCAATTAACGACCCTGCGGGTCTTGAGAAAGCGCTTGGCGCCTAATCTCTGAAACAAAGGAAACAGATTATGAGTATCGAAGGCAAAGTTGCACTGGTTACCGGTGCTACTCGGGGTATCGGTAAAGCGATTGCGCTGGAGCTGGGGCGTCAGGGAGTTGTGGTTGTTGGTACTGCGACCAGTGAGAATGGTGCTGCTGCTATTGCAGGCTATCTGCAGGAAGCGGGTGTCAGTGGTACCGGTTTGTGCCTCGATGTAGGATCAAATGAGTCTGTTGATGATGCCCTGAAAGCGATTCAGGATCAGTTTGGTGCTGTGACGATCATCGTCAATAATGCAGGTATCACCCGCGATAATATCATGTTGCGGATGAAAGAGGATGAGTGGGATTCGGTTCTGAATACCAATCTCAAGTCTGTCTATCGGGTGGTAAAAGGCTGTTTGCGCGGCATGACTAAAGCGCGCTGGGGTCGTATCATCAATGTTTCATCCGTTGTTGCTTCAATGGGTAATGCAGGACAGGCAAACTATGCCGCCGCGAAATCAGGTATGGAAGGTTTCAGCCGGGCACTGGCTCGTGAAGTGGCCTCCCGTAATATTACCGTTAACTGTGTTGCCCCCGGTTTTATCGACACCGATATGACCAGCGGACTGCCGGAAGAGCACAAGGAAACGCTGCAAAAACAGATCCCTATGGGGCGTTTAGGGCGGCCTGAAGAGATCGCTGCGGTTGTTGGTTTTTTAGCCAGCGATGCAGGCGGATACGTCACCGGAGACACGATCCATGTCAACGGCGGCATGTATATGTCGTAAAGATTTTCCCTAGGGAATTGTTTTTTTTGCAAAAGTGTTGATAATGAGCCGCAGCTCACTGGAGAAATATCGCCGTCAGGCTTGATCCATAGCGGCGGATTCTAATAAAATCCCTGTTCACATCTTCGGGTGTGGATGTCGATAAATAATAGGAAGAGTTATGAGCAACATCGAAGATCGCGTAAAGAAAATCATTGCTGAACAGCTTGGTGTGAAAGAAGAAGAAGTGACTATTGATGCTTCTTTTGTTGAAGACCTGGGTGCAGACTCTCTGGACACTGTAGAGCTGGTTATGGCTCTGGAAGAGGAATTCGAAACTGAAATTCCTGATGAAGAGGCAGAGAAGATCACCACTGTTAGACTGGCAATCGATTACATCAACGCACATCAGTAATCGACTCACCCAGATTGCCGAGAAGCCGCAACTATAGTGATATAGTGCGGCTTTTCTTTTGTTAGACCGGTAAACCAGGAGGATTTTGATGTCTCGCAGAAGAGTCGTTGTTACTGGTATGGGGATGCTGACCCCGGTAGGTAACACTGTCCAGGAGACATGGACCAACATTCTTAACGGTAAAAGTGGTGCAGCTGAAATCACTCACTTTGATGCTACGCCGTTTGGTACCCGTTTTTCCGCGCCCGTTAAAGAGTTTGATCTTAGTGCTTATATGAGCCCTAAGGATGCGCGCAAAATGGATCTGTTTATTCAATACGGGATGGTAGCTGCGATTCAGGCAGTTGAAGATGCCGCACTTGAAGTGACAGAAGAGAATGCTCCGCGTATCGGTGTAGCCATCGGTTCAGGTATTGGCGGCTTGCCCATGATTGAGGCAACCCACGATACGCTTAACAAGAGTGGCCCGCGGCGAATTTCACCGTTTTTTGTTCCTGGCAGCATCATTAATATGATTGCTGGCAATCTGGCGATCAAATATGGCTTTAAAGGGCCAAATATTGCGATCACCACGGCCTGTACAACGGGCACACATAATATCGGTTTTGCAGCGCGAATGATTCAGAACAGCGACGCCGACATCATGGTCGCTGGCGGGGCTGAGATGGCAACGACGCCTTTAGGGGTGGGTGGCTTCTCCGCAGCACGCGCGCTATCAACCCGCAATGACGATCCTCAGGCGGCCAGTCGTCCATGGGACCGGGATCGTGATGGTTTTGTACTCGGTGATGGTGCCGGTGTCGTTGTACTTGAAGAGTATGAAGCGGCTAAAGCCCGTGGTGCGAAGATTTATGCCGAGCTGGTTGGCTTTGGTATGAGTGATGATGCCTATCATATGACGTCACCTCCGGAAGATGGTGCCGGTGCTGCGATGTCGATGAAGAATGCAATTAAAGATGCGGGTCTTAATCCGGATCAGATTCATTACATCAATGCTCATGGTACATCCACCCCTGCGGGTGATATTGCCGAGTCCAACGCAGCTAAGCTGGTGTTGGGTAGTGCTGCTGCAAATGTTCGTATGAGTTCAACCAAGTCGATGATTGGACATCTGCTGGGAGCTGCCGGTGCGGTTGAGGCGATCTTTTCCGTCCTGGCGATTCGCGATCAGGTGGCTCCGCCAACCATCAACCTGGATAACCCATCAGAAGGCTGTGACCTGAACTATGTGCCACATACGGCTCAGGAAGCGCCTATTGAAGCGGCTGTATCCAACTCTTTCGGTTTCGGTGGTACTAACGGTACCCTGGTATTCCGTAAGATCTGAGTATACGGGCGTGCACTGAGCACGCCCGTTCTCTTTTATGATGCCAACTATTCTTATCAACGGCTTATCTGAATCGTCGCTTCCAGTAAATGACCGTGGGCTGGCATATGGTCATGGCTTGTTTGAAACTATCGCGCTCAACGGTTCTCAACCGGTTGCCTGGCAAGCGCATCTTGCCAGACTCAAAGAGGGAGCGCTTCGCCTTGTAATCCCGCTGCCTGCTAATATCGATCAGTTGCTTGAGAGCGATCTCGCTGCTCTGCTTGCTCTGCAACGTTCTGAGAAGGGGGGGCAGGTCCGGCGTCAGGTGCTAAAAATTACCATTACCCGCGGTTGTGGTGGGCGCGGTTATGCCGTAGACGACGCGGTTTCGATCAACCGAGTTGTTCAGCTCAGTGCTTTTCCTGAATATCCCGATCATCCCGCTGAGAATGGCATTACGGTAAGGCTGTGCCAGACAGCGTTAGCGATAGCGCCTCATCTGGCCGGTATTAAGCATCTCAACCGACTTGAACAGGTTTTGGCCCGCGCTGAGTGGCATGATGCCAGTATTCGCGAAGGGCTGGTGCTGGATACTGAGGGGTTTCTGGTGGAAGGCACTATGAGCAACCTGTTTTGGTCACAGGGTGGTGCACTTTATACTCCGCAACTCGATCGTTGTGGTGTCAAAGGCATCATTCGGCAACGCATCATCAATCTGGCTGTGCAACAGGGTATCGATCTGCATGAAGGTTTGTTTACCCCTGAGGTGTTGGTTGCAGCTGATGAAGTGTTTGTCTGTAACAGTATTATCGGCATCTGGCCTGTCACTGAAGCGGTTTTGTACCATGATCAGCTGCCTGTATGGCCCGTTGGTCCGATTACCCGGATGCTGCAGTCGCAGTTGTCCACTGAAGGAATCTATTAGTGCGTAAAGTTGTTGTCTCTTTTGTCATTACCCTGGTGGTTGTTATTGCAATAGCCTACGGCGGTTGGCGCTCGCTACAGTCCTATCTCGATACACCGCTGAACCTGTCTCAGTCACGCACTATTATGGTTGAACAGGGCAGTAGTTTTGGTCGCGTCGCCGGTCAGCTTGCAGCTGAGGGCGTGATGGAAAAGCCGGACTGGTTCGCTTTTTTTATTCGCTTAAAGAAAGTGGGGCATCTGCTGAAAGCGGGGGAATACGAGATAGTTCCGGGTACAACTCCCCGGACGTTGCTGGTTCAGTTAGTTGAAGGGAAGATTGTTGCTTATAAATTTACCATCATAGAAGGCTCAACTTTCAATCAGTTACGAGATTCTCTTAAAGCAAATTTACAGATTAAACAGACGCTGGACAATAAAAGTGATGCTGAGTTGATGGCGGCCCTCGGGCTTGCAGATACCCATCCAGAGGGGATGTTCCTGGCGGACACCTATCAGTTTCATCGGGGAATGAGCGATCTTGACCTGCTCAAACGTGCCAATGCGCTGCTGCAGTCCGAGCTCGATAAGGCATGGCAGAATAAAGCTGATAATCTGCCATACCAATCTGCTTATGATGCTTTGATTATGGCATCCATTGTCGAGAAAGAAACCGCGCTGAGTTCGGAACGTCCAACCATTGCGGGTGTATTTGTGCAGCGGTTAAAAAAGGGTATGAAGCTGCAAACCGATCCGACCGTGATATATGGTATGGGGGCGCGTTACAAGGGGAATATAACCCGTGCTGATCTGCGCCGGCCCACCCCTTACAACACGTACACCATCAGCGGGTTGCCACCGACGCCGATAGCAATGGTGGGGCGGGAAGCAATTCAGGCAGCGTTACACCCTGAAAGTAATAAATGGCTCTATTTCGTTGCCAAAGGTAATGGTAGCCATCAGTTTTCGGCAACTCTGGAGGAGCATAATAAAGCGGTTAAAACGTATCAGTTACGTCGCCGCAGTGATTATCGCTCCAGTCCGGGTGAGTAGTACCGGCCCGCTGCAACGCCACAAACCTCGGAAACGTGTGTCGGAAACTACAGAGAAATCGTTGGATCATATGAGTTGGGAAGCATGAGTTCAGGCCGCTTTATTACATTGGAAGGCACCGAAGGGGTTGGTAAATCCACTAATCTGCGCTTTATTGAATCGGTTCTGCAGCAGCATCAGATCAGTTATCGGCTGACCCGTGAACCGGGTGGCACACCACTGGCGGAGGAGGTGCGAGAGTTGTTGCTGGCTAACCGCGAGGAGCGGGTTGCTGACGATGCTGAGTTGTTGCTGGTATTTGCTGCCCGCGCACAGCATCTTGAACAAGTGATCCGGCCAACCTTGGCGGAAGGGCGTTGGGTACTCTGTGATCGTTTTACCGATGCTACTTTTGCCTATCAGGGCGGTGGTCGCGGACTCAGCAAAGCGTTAATTAGCCAGCTGGAAACTATGGTGCAGCGCGGCCTGCAGCCAGATCTGACGATTCTGCTCGATCTGCCTGTTGAGATCGGTCTCGCCCGGGCTAGTCAGCGGGGCGCGCTGGACCGGTTTGAAAATGAGCGGGCCACATTTTTCCGGCAAGTTCGCAGCGCTTATCTGGAGCGGGCAGCCGCCGATCCGAAACGCTTTGCAGTAATTGATGCATCAGGCACACTGGAGCAGGTGCAGCAGCAGATCGCTGTGGTGCTCGAACGTTATCTTCAGGAGCAAAACCGGTGAGTGACTCACTCTGGCAGGATCGCGCAGTGGTATTACCCTGGCTGAAAGGGCGCTGGGAGTATCTTCTTGAATTAAAAGCCCAGAACCGCTTTCCTCATGCGTTGCTGATTAACGGCCCGGAAGGGATAGGTAAGGCCTGTTTTGCGCTGGCGCTGGCTAATTATGTGCTGTGCCGTGAGCCAAAAGGTGGCGCCGCCTGTGGCCACTGTCGCAGTTGTGAGCTGACCAATAGTGGTAACCATCCCGACCTTTATCTGCTAAAACCTGAAGAGCCAGGCAAGCCGATTAAGATAGATCAGGTTCGTGAGCTGACCAGTTTTATCTACTCAACTGCGCAGCAGGGCGGCTATCGGGTGGTGATACTTGATCCCGCTGACAGCATGAATGTCAATGCTGCGAACGCTTTGTTAAAAATGCTGGAAGAGCCGGGAACAAACACTCTGCTGATGTTATTGACTCACCGCCTGGGGCAGATGTTGCCAACCATTAAGAGTCGTTGTCAGCGGGTCGATATGCCACCTGCGGATATTTCATTGGCGACCCAGTGGGTTGCCACGCAACTCGAAGTCGATGCGGCTGAGGCCGCCCAGTTGTTGGTGATTGCACATAACTCGCCACTCCAGGCTCTGTCCTATAAGCAGGATGATTTGTTGGGGCTGCGGGCCAAGGTTTTAAAAGGTCTGGCTGATATTCTGAAAAATCGCAGCAGTGCTGTTGAAGTCGCGCAGTCGCTCTATAAAGAGGATCTTGAGCTGGTGCTTGGCTGGATATACAGCTGGATTGTCGATATCGCCCGATCGTCGGAAAACCAGGCCGATCCGGAGCTATTACGTCACGCAGATGCGAAAAACATGCTGCTAGCGCTGGCGCGCAAAGTCAGCAGCCAGAAGCTTTATCATTTTGCTGATCAGGTGCAGGTGGCTCGCAAGGATCTGATGTTCCGGCGTAATCCAAATAAGCAGTTACTGATGGAGACTTTATTAACGGCCTGGTATTCGCTGCCAAGGCCTAACTAACTGACCTGACAGGATATACAGCAGCACAAAGCGATAGTAATATATAGACAGTCTGAATCAGGATGAAATTTGCACTAGGGAGGCTATACGGCCTATGTCAGTTGTACCCCGCATGAGTCATGGGATTCTATCCCTGGCAATTGAGACCAAGGAAGATCTCTATAAATCATATATGCCATTTATCAAAAATGGCGGGTTATTTATTCCTACTACCCGGACCTATCAGCTTGGCGAAGAGGTTTTTATGCTGCTAAGCCTGATCGATGAAGAAGACAAGATCCCGGTTACGGGTAAAGTTGTCTGGGTAACGCCAAGGGCGGCCCAGGGTGGACGTATTCCCGGCATCGGCATTCAACTGTCTCAGGATGATGCGACGCTGATCTCTAAGATTGAAACCTATATTGCGACGTTGATTAATTCCGGCAGACGCACCAATACCATGTAACACTGAGTTACCCTCATGTTTGTAGATTCTCACTGTCATCTCGACAGGCTGGACCTTTCTGGCCGAAATAACGACCTTAAGTCTGTCATTGATGACGCCGCGGCCCGACATGTGTCCCGGATGCTATGTGTCGCCATCGACATGGAAACGTTCCCCGGCATGCTGGCAACCGTTAACCAATTTGATAACGTCTATGCATCCGCTGGCGTGCATCCGCTTCATGTCCATGAAGGTATTCCTGAAATATCCACTTTGCTTGAGTATGCAGCAGACCCAAAAGTCATTGCATTGGGCGAGTCCGGGCTGGATTACTACTATCAGAAAGATACCATAGAGCAGCAACAAGAAAGTTTTATTCGCCATTTGCAGGTCTCAGCACAGTCACGCTTACCGGTCATTGTGCATACCCGCGATGCCCGTGAAGATACCATCAGCCTGCTGCGTCAGCATGCTGATACCGCGGTGGGCGGAGTATTGCACTGCTTTACCGAAAACTGGGAGATGGCCAGTCAGGCATTGGAACTAAACTACATGATCTCTTTTTCCGGGATCATCACGTTCCGTAACGCCGCTGAACTTCGGGAGGTCGTGCGTCAGGTACCGATTGAAAGCCTGTTGATCGAAACCGACTCTCCCTATCTGGCACCGATACCCTATCGCGGCAAGTCAAATGAGCCACAATATGTTGTTGAAGTGGCGCAGTGTGTGGCCGATATTAAGGGGCTTCGCATCGAAGAGGTTGCCGAGATAACCAGTGCCAATTTTGACCGCAAGTTTTCTAAAGCGGTGAGTGGCTGACAATGAGTTGGCCTCCGGTTGCCCCTCCGGTGAGTTATATCGAGCCGGTGTTTCGCCCACCGAGTGAAGCTCAATCTCTTATTCTCCAGGTCACTAATGGTTGCAGCTGGAATCGTTGCACCTTCTGTGAGATGTATATCGATCCGCAAAAAAAGTTTAAACCTAAAAGTGAAGCTCAACTGCTGGAAGAGATCATACGTTGCGGCCAGCAACTATCTGGGGTAAGGCGTGTTTTCCTTGGGGATGGTGATCCCATGGTGTTGTCATTCCGGCGTCTGAAAACAATTCTTGAAGCGATCCGGACCTATCTGCCAGGGGTAACACGGGTTTCGGCCTACGCATTGCCAGCCAACCTCAAGCATAAAACCATCGAAGAACTGCAGGCGCTGCGTGAGCTTGGCCTGAAGCTGATCTATGTTGGCGCAGAAAGTGGTGATGACGAGGTGCTAAGCTGTATCGATAAAGGCGAGACCTTTGCCACTACGCGGGATGGTTTACTGAAAGCAAGGCTGGCTGGAATCAAAACCTCGGTTATGCTGATCAATGGGGTCGGCGGGGTACGCATGAGCGAGCAGCATGCACTAGCTTCTGCCCGACTGGTTAATGCCGTTCAGCCAGATTACCTGGCAACGCTGGTGCTGTTTTCCCGGCGCGGTAATCAACGGGTTGCGCAGGGTTTTGGGGGCGATTTCACCCCGCTTAATCAGCGTCAGCTGTTTCAGGAGATGGAGCTGTTGCTGTCAAATCTGACGCTGGAGAAGACTATTTTCCGTAGTGACCATGCGTCAAACTTCCTGGTTTTAAAGGGCGTGCTGAACCGCGATCTTGATGCAATATTAAAGCAGTTACGTACCGCGATAGAGACCCCCGACAGAGTATTTCTCCGGCAGGATTATCAGCGCGGTCTGTAACGCGCATTATCTCCAGATCGTCCAGTAAAAGTCGCTATTGATAACGCCAGCAAACCTGCAGACTATGCAAACTAACGTCGCAAGCTCATCACTAAGGCTGATCCCGGAGGCATCCGGATACCACCAGGGTTGCCGATATCGCTCACACTGACCTGCGGTGTTGCTATGTTGCTGGTGAGTGTTATTGCCGGATTGCTGTGCAGTGGCTTCGGCGCACCGGTCACTTTTTATGTCGGGGCGGGTTCTGTGTGATGACGCTTGTTTGTCTGCTCGGCAATTCTTCCCGGCTGAAAGCGCAAGACTCAAACGCTGTTTTTACCTCTTCACTATTGTGCGCTCTGCGGTAGAGTTTGGTCGTTTTTTGTAATTCTGGCGGTTAGCATATGCTGTATTCTAACTATATATCGATCTGTTATAGACAATCCTCATTCGGTAGTAGTTACATCCCAAACCCATTGATTTATACTTTTGTATAAGAGTTAGCTCTCATAAGTATATAATAAAAGGTAATAAGCCATGAGAAGACCCGTACGGATAGCTGTCACCGGCGCAGCAGGTGCGATCAGTTACAACCTGCTATTCAAAATTGCAGCTGGTGAGATGATGGGGCGTGATCAGCCGGTTATTCTCCAGTTGATTGAAATTCCGGAAGCGATGGAAGCGCTTCGTGGTGTAGCGATGGAGCTGGAGGATTGTGCTTATCCTTTACTGCACACCATCACGCTGCACGATAACGTCGAAGAGGGCTTTAGCAACTGTCACTATGCCTTGCTGGTTGGTGCCCGTCCACGGGGGCCAGGTATGGAACGTAGCGACCTGCTGGAAGTCAATGCCGAGATTTTTGCCCGTCAGGGTAAGGCGTTGAATGATTTTGCCAACCGTGACGTTAAGGTTCTGGTGACTGGCAACCCAGCCAACACCAATGCACTGATTGCCAGTCGTAATGCGCCTAAGTTGAGTCCATCGCAGTTCACCTGTCTGACACGACTGGATCACAACCGCGCTAAAGGGATGCTGGCCAGTCAGTGTGGTGTTACCGCCCGTGATATTCAGAATATCATTATCTGGGGCAACCACTCTCCGACTCAGTATCCGGATCTACATCACGCCACGGTGTTTGGTGAGCCTGCGATGGGGCAGATCGACACATCCTGGTATCGTAATGAGTTTATTCCCCGGGTTCAGGAGCGGGGTAGTGAGATTATTAAAGCGCGGGGGCTTTCCAGTGCCGCTTCTGCGGCACAGGCGATTGTTGACCAGATGCACAACTGGTCTCAGGGTACTGAACCAGGCGAAATCGTCAGTATGGGTATTCTTAGTGATGGCAGCTATGGCATAGAGAAGGGGGTTTTCTTTTCCTTCCCGGTACGTTGCAACTATGGCCGTTATCAGATTGTGCATGGTCTTGATATCAGTGATTTCAGCCGCAAAAAACTGACAGCGACCGAACTTGAGTTGCTTGAAGAAAAAGCGGTTGTTGAGCATTTGCTGCCGAAAGAGACCGAAGAGTCGCATATGAACCTGACTATCTGTCTGAAATCCGGTGTAACACTATATGCTGATGGCACTGGGCCTAGTCAGGAAAGTAAGTTCCTGAATAATAACCGGGTGCTCTGATATTGGCTTTTGAAACACAGAACTATAGCCCTGCCTGAGTTATTCTGGCGGGGCTTTTTTATAATGGATGGCTAGTGATGGTCGAGGTAATTACTGTTCACACCCGGGGGCAGGGGTTGTATGAGTTTACTGATGAAGTTCGGCGCCTGCTTGACGCAAGTGCAGTGCAGGAGGGGCTGTGCTCTTTGCTGATTCAACATACCAGTGCCAGCCTGACGATTCAGGAAAATGCCGACCCCAGCGCACAACTGGATCTGGAGAACTGGTTGAACCGTCTGGTGCCTGAAGGAGATCCGCTTTATACCCATGTGTTTGAAGGACGGGATGATATGCCCGCCCATATCAAGGCCGCGCTGACGGCAACCACCTTATCAATACCGGTTAAGAATGGCCGCTTAATGCTGGGAACCTGGCAGGGGATCTATTGCTGGGAGCACCGTCACGGCCACCAGCTGAGATCTGTTGCCGTACATATCGCTTAACGCACATTGGTGTAATATGGACGGGGCGAATAGCACAGCGCTGACGTCAGCCAGCTCACGATTTAAATAAACGGCTGTAAAACCGCAAGCGTTTGTCCTGAATCGATGTGCCAGCTATTTTTGCAGCATTAGCGCTGCAGACACGGGTTAACAGAAACGGAAGGCTAACCTTGCAAGACTCGTAACCAGTGTCTTGGCAGGTTGTATTTACTGCTGGGTTTCAACCAGCGAATTTTTAAAACCCGCCAGCATTCGGTCAAGATCCAGCAAAATAATAAGCTGTTCTTCGCGGTAGCAAACGCCCTGTACAAACTGTCGCTGGCTATCTTCGCGCATCACCCCAGGCGCTCTTTCTGTGTCACTTTCAGGCAGGTTAAGCACCTCATCAACACCGTCAACCAGAATGCCGAGCACCTCCTGGCCATCAAACTCAACGACGACGATGCGGGTGTTATGATCAATCTCTGTATCTTCCAGTTTAAACAGAGTGCGGGAACTAACAACCGTCACGACACTACCGCGAAGGTTGATAATACCGAGAATGCCGTCTGGCGCGCCGGGAACCGGGGTGATATCGGTAAACCGCAGAACCTCTTTAACCTGCATAACGTCAATCGCGTATAACTCATCGGCAATTGAAAAGGTTGCCCATTTTCGATAAGCCTCCTGAGTTTCGCCACTTTTTTTATGCTGCTCGTAAACATTCGAGCTAAGCTCTGCCTGAATCTGCTGTAGTTGTTTAGCTGCGTCTTCAAGACCCATAGGTTGCTCTCTTATGCTATCTGTTTCAGCCAGGCAAAACTTTTGCTTGTGCTGACAGAGGGATTATATTCAAGACTTGTTATACCGGAGTATCCCATATCATCCAGAGCTTTAAAAATATTGCTGAAGTTTAGCTCCCCAGTTTGGGGTTCATGCCTGCCAGGAACATCGGCAAACTGTATATGGCCAATTCTATCCAGGTTGTTTCTCAGAGTCTGAATCAGATTACCCTCCATTATCTGCATATGATAGATATCGTATTGCAGTTTGATATTGGCATGACCAACCGCTGTAAACAGGGCAAAGGCCTGGGCACTGTTGTTGAGGAAAAAGCCGGGAATATCCTGGGTGTTGATTGCTTCCGTCAGCAGCTGAATACCCGCATGGGTGAACTCTTCAGCACAGAATTTCAGGTTGTCGATAAAGGTTTTTTCAGCTAAAGCATAGTCACAGTCTTCAGGAACTATACCTGACAAGATATTGATATTATGGCAGTTTATTTTTTTAGCATAGTCGATAGCCAGGATAACCCCCTGACGAAACTCATCGACGCGATGGGGCTGGCAGGCGATGCCACGATCCCCGGCTAGCCAGTTGCCTGCCGGGGCATTCAGGAGTATCAGCTGTTGCTGATTCTCTGCCAGCAGGGTGGCAATCTGAGCGGCGGGCAGCTCGTAGGGAAACTGAATTTCGACCTTACCAAACCCTTGCTCAGCTGCTGCGGCAAATCGTTCAGGCAGTGGAACTTCGGTGAACAGCAAACTCAGATTAACAGCAAAATCGGGCATGATATCTCTCTCTGCTAATGGCTGGGGTTATGACTGGTTCGACAGAACGTAGGGGGTGACGGTAGGTTTATCGTTCAGTGTCCGCTGTCCGTTCAGCATCTCCAGTTGCAGTAGCAGGCCGCTGTGATCCACCTCTTCAAGCCCGCTGTCGACCAGGGCCTGATACTGGTCACAGGTTTGCTGTACCAGGGGCAGCGTCAGCTCTTCAGCTTTTGCGGTATCCAGAATCGTTCGCAGGTCTTTCAGCTGCACGCGGGCGGTTGCCCCCGGGTTGAACTCCCGGTCGATCATCCGCTGGCCGTGTAACTCAAGAATCCGGCTGCTGGCAAAGCCTCCCAGCAACGCCTCGCGTACGGCGACAGGGTCTGCGCCCCCCTCGGCGGCAAGCAACAGTGCTTCGGCAACTGCTCCGATGGTAATGCCGACAATCGCCTGATTGGCGCATTTAGCCAGCTGACCGGAACCTGCGGGGCCGATATAGGTAGCGTTGCCCAGCGCGCTGAAGAGTGTCTGACAACGGTCAAATACCGCTTTATCGCCTCCGGCCATAATCGCCAGTGACCGTTGCTCTGCACCTAGTGTACCGCCCGATACGGGCGCATCGAGATAATCCACACCGATATTTTTTAAGCGGGCAGAGTGCTGTTTAGCCAGTACCGGCGGGATAGAACTCATATCGATGACCGTGCTGCCTGGTTTATAGCAGACAGCTGTATCGTTGCTAAACAGAATCTGGTCAACAATCGGACCATTTTCCAGCATGGTGATGATGATATCGGCATCTGCAATCGCTTCGGCGGGTGTCTGTGCCACCATAGCGCCATGATCTGATAGCATTTCCGCTTTACTGCGGGTGCGGTTCCACAGCGTTAGAGGGTACCCGGCATTGAGCAGATTAACGGCCATCGGGCGTCCCATCAGCCCAATTCCGAGAAACGCGATTTTCATCGAAAATACTCCGTTACAAGCAGTTGGTCGGCTTCGGCAGACCCGCAATTTTGCTGGCGAGTTTTGCCGGACTACCTGGGAACAGCGACATCAGATAGATGCTCTTGCCTTTGTCCGGGCCGAGCTTAGCGCTGATCGCTTTAATAAGAGGACGCATCGCCGGAGACATCTCATAGGTCTGATAGAACTGGCGTAACACCTCAAGGATCTCCCAGTGGGCCGCATTTAATTCGATCCCTTCCCGCTGTGCCAGCTGCTCAGCGACCGCTTCATTCCAGTCGTGAAGATCGCGCAGATAGCCTTCATTATCAACGGGAATAGTGGCACCTTTTACGCTCAGATTATCCATATCAGAACCAGCTTACCACTTTTTTATAGCGACAACTCAGCTCGACAAAGCCGTCATAGCTGACCGCTCTAAAATCCTGACTGAGATCTTTCAGTCCACGGGCGATTGCATCGTCCTCAAGCAGATAGCACTGCACAGCACCGGGCAACCGGGTAAACAGCTCTGCATAGGCAGGCATTGCCGCGTACACACCGTTTTCGATCAGCAGCAGGGCATCGCCATTGCTGAGGGCGGCCAGGCTGTCACGCAGCGCGCTACTCTCTGACGGGGTTTTGTTAATCAGGTGAAGTGTCATAATCAGAAGCTCAGAACCTGGTCCTGCTGTTTGATCAGTGCGGCAATACCGTTCTGATCCAGCAGGGTAATATTTAATTTAATATCGTCGGGGCGGATACCCCGTTGTTCAAGGGCGTGGCGACACACATATAGCTGGTCGATATCATACATCTCCAGCATCACCAGATTGGCTGACAGATTTTTCTGGCCAATCGCTGAGGCATTGTGGTCAGGTAGCAGCTGCAGGACGGCATCCCCCATAAACAACAAGCTCAGGGGTTGTTCAAACACCGATATTGTCAGGGCAACATCCAGGGCGTCGCGGGCAGCGCTGCTGCCATAGGGCGCTTTTCGGTTGATAATCAGAAATGATTTTTTGCTATCACTCATCATCAGACTCCAAAGGTGACAACACGGTCAGAAACAATGCCAGCTTCAACCAGTTGTCCCAGTCCTGAGAGAGTAAAGCCGGAGGCCAGGTTATGGCCGTTTTTTTCATAACGGCGCGCCTCATTTTCATCGAGAACCCCCCGTCTGACTGCCGCAGCGATACAGACCACCAGGTCCAGATCATGCTCAAGGGCGAATGCGGCCCATTCTTCAGGAATATTGGATTCATCCTGGGGCGGGGCCGCCAGAGCGGAACCGCTGTGGACTCCATCAGCGTAAAAAAACACCCGATGAATTGTATGCTCAAGTTTTAATACGCTTCTGCAAAATTGCAGCGCACTGGCTGACGCCTGGGAGCTATAGGGCGCTCCGGTAATAACAATTGAAAAAATCATAATAGTGATGTCTGTAAACTAAAAAGCCCTGCAATCTTATCAGGATTGCAGGGCTTTGTGTGCTGTTTTCAGCAGGTGAAAACTAAACAGAAACGCTTAGTCGTCGCTCAGAAAACCTACCAGTTGCAGCAGGTTGATGAACAGGTTGAAGATGCTGGTGTACAGGCTGACCGTGGCCATAATGTAGTTGGTATAGGTGCCATTCACTATGTTGCTGGTGTCATACACAATGAAGCCAGACATCAGTAACACAACTGCAGCAGAGAAAGCCAGGTGCAGTGCCGGAATGTGAACGCCGAAGAATGGCAGGGCGATCAGTACCACCATGGATACCAGCAGGACCATTAAGCCCGCAGCCAGGAAACCACCCATAAAGCTGAAGTCTTTTTTGCTGGTCAGAACATATGCTGACAGGCCCAGGAAGGTTGCCGCAGTCATGCCCATCGCAGTCATCACGATCTGGCCACCATTGTTCATGGCGAGATAGGTATTCAGAATCGGACCCAGCGCAAAACCAAACAAGCCAGTGAACGCAAAAACAAGTGGTAATGCCGCAGCGCTATTCTGTTTTTTAGCGATGACAAAGGTTAAGATCATGCCAACGATCATCGCCCCAAGGGCTAAGATCATCGGTGGATTGATCGCCATAGAGATACCTGCGGTGACTGCACTGAATACCAGTGTCATCGCAAGCAGCATATAGGTGTTACGAATCACCTTGTTCGTCGATAGCACAGATTGCTCTGTGCGGACGCTCATTGTATCGATATTACGCATCTTATCCCTCTGATAATTAAGGCTTCAGGCGCCAGTTTAGTTTATCGGATACCCTATATATATAGGTTTCTTCCAGTATTTCAACCATACAGGTTTTACGTCTTAATAGGTATGACCGGATCAACTTATATAGGTTCATAGGCAATCTGATGATTTATTGGTAAGCTGCGCGGCTTTAATGACCCAGGTAAGCTGCAACGATGTACCCCATCAATATTCTTTTTGAAGATGAATTCTATTTTGCTATTGATAAACCGGCCGGACTTTTGGTTCATCCAAGTCCGATAGAACGCCGGGCCACCAATGCAATAGCACTGATTCGCGAACAGATGGGGATTAAAGCCTATACGGTGCACCGTCTTGACCGGCCAACGTCCGGGGTGCTGATCTTTGCTAAAACCTCTGAGGCGGCGAATAAACTCAACCTTTGCTTTGCCGGGCGTCGGGTGCAGAAAACCTATCTGTGTGTCTGCCGGGGCTATACAGAGGAGCAGGGGGTCATCGATTACCCGTTGAAAGAGATCATTGATAAAGTTGCGGATAAGATGGCTAACCCGAATAAGCCGGCGAAAGATGCTGTGAGTGAGTATCGCCGGCTAGGCACGGTTGAACTGCCAATTCCGGTGAGCAAATATCCGGCGGCGCGCTACTCTCTGGTTGAGGTAAAGCCTAAAACCGGACGCAAGCATCAGATACGTCGCCACCTGAAACATATTTTCCACCCCCTTGTTGGTGATACTCAACACGGTGATGGTAAGCATAATGCTCTTTTCCGGGAGCACTTTGGTCTGGATCGCCTGCTGCTGATGGCAACTAAACTGGAGTTTGTGCACCCATTTACCGGGCAGGCGATAGAGATCAATGCCCCGGTTTCAGGCTGGGTTGATCAGCTGTTTACTGAGTTCGGCTGGCAGGGGCTTTATCCTGCACCGACAGCAATCGATGAGGTTCAGTCTGATCGTCCGGACTGACCCCTGCGATCCTCTCAAGATGCTGTCAATCGTTGTCAGTCAGCCCGTGTTTTCTGCTTTATGGGCTTAATCATCTGCCAGGCGTGCTAGCACGCCATTCATCTCGAATAAAACTGATGGTTTTATTCTTTTTTTCTGCCTTTTGACTATTGTCCACCGGTGTAATTTCCGTATCCTTAACCCTCAAACAATATGACCTTTATAATAGCCGTGATGGAATCACCTGAATGACCAACAACACCTCCTTTGCTGAGCGCCTTAATGCTCAGTCTGATCAGCTTAAAATCGGTATTATCGGCGCCATGGATGAAGAGGTCGAACTACTGAAACAATCAATGGAGGCGCGTCAGGAGCATACCATTGCTGGCTATAGTCTCTTCACTGGAACCATGCATGGCGTACAGGTTGTGCTGCTTAAATCGGGCATTGGCAAAGTGAATGCAGCGATCGGTACGGCATTGATGTTACAAACGTTTCAGCCTACCTGTGTCATCAACACCGGCTCTGCTGGCGGCTTTGCCTCTGAGCTTGAGGTGGGTGATGTGGTGATCTCCAGCGAAGTACGGCATCACGATGTTGATGTCACGGTGTTTGGTTATGAACATGGCCAGGTGCCTGGTCTGCCCGCTGCCTTTATGCCTGACAACTTCCTGGTTGATGTGGCTCAGCGCTGCATCTCCCGTATGGCAGGAATTAAAACCGTAAAAGGGTTGATTGCGACGGGCGACGCCTTTATGAATTGTCCCGATCGGGTTGCCAAAACCCGGGAGCACTTTCCGGCAATGAAAGCGGTTGAGATGGAAGCGGCGGCTATTGCACAAACCTGCTATCAGTTTGATATCCCATTCATTGTGATACGGGCACTGTCCGATATCGCGGGTAAAGAATCTAACCTGTCGTTTGATCAGTTTCTGGTTGTGGCGGCCAAACACTCAGCGGAGATGGTCATGGCGATTGTTCAAACCATCGCTGATGAAGCGATATGACTCAATCGCTCAATGTTAGTATCCAGTCAACATAACGATAAAGAGCAACGGCAAAACAATGACTAAATCTTTTTATCCTCCACAGCGAACGCTGATGGGACCTGGCCCTTCCGATGTCAATCCACGGGTTCTGGCAGCGCTTTCCCGGCCAACTATTGGTCATCTTGATCCTGAGTTTATCCGTATGATGGACGAGATTAAGCAGATGCTGCAGTATGCTTTTAAAACCTCCAGCCCGCTGACGATGCCAATCTCTGCGCCGGGTTCTGCGGGGATGGAAGCCTGCTTTGTGAATCTGGTTGAACCCGGTGACAAGGTCATTGTCTGTCAGAACGGGGTGTTCGGTGGGCGGATGAAAGAGAATGTTGAGCGCTTTGGCGGCAGCGCCATTATGGTGCAGGACGATTGGGGTAAGCCTGTTGATCCGGCCAAGGTAGAAGCGGCATTTGCCGAACACGCTGACGCTAAAATACTGGCATTTGTCCATGCAGAAACCTCTACCGGGGTGCTGTCAGATGCTAAAACCCTGTGCCAGATTGCCCGCAAGCATGGTGCGCTGACGATTGTTGATAGTGTGACATCCCTGGGGGGCAGTGAGCTTGATGTGGATGGCTGGGGGATCGATGCTGTCTATTCCGGTACGCAAAAGTGTCTTTCCTGTCCTCCGGGAATTTCCCCTATCAGTTTTAATCAGCGCGCTATTGAAGTGATTGAGAAGCGTCAAAGCCGTACCCCTAGCTGGTTTCTGGATCAGAAGCTGGTGATGGGGTATTGGGGGGGCGGTGCTAAGCGTGCTTACCATCATACCGCGCCGGTTAACGCCCTGTATGCCTTCCACGAATCCCTGGTGATGCTGGAAGAAGAAGGGCTTGAGAATGCCTGGGCACGACATAGCTTCCATCACAATGCGTTGCGTGATGGTCTGGAAGCGATGGGAATCGGCTTTCTGGTAGAACAACCCTATCGTTTACCACAACTTAACTCCGTGTTTGTGCCGGCAGGCATTGACGAAGCTGAAGTGCGTAATCGTTTGCTGGCTGATTACAGTCTGGAGATCGGTGCCGGTCTTGGCGCACTGGCGGGTAAAGTCTGGCGCATCGGCCTGATGGGTGCCGCCTGCAACAAGAAAAATGTGTTGTTGTGTCTGAGTGCGCTGGAAAATACGTTGTCCGCAATGGGGGCCGATATCGCCCAGGGTAAAGCGATCGCCGCCGCAGAAGCGGTCTACAAAGCGGCGTAATCTGAGCGCCAACATCTGCTCTCCGGACACTGCCTCTGCCAGTGGTGGTTTCACATCACTGGCTGGCGGTTGTCAGTGTTCGGTCGTCGGTGGGCTGCTGATCAGTTGGCGTACCGCATCGATATTGCCAGGGTGGTCCCACTCGCGCGAACCCACAATGGTTTCAATTGGGTAGCCCTGGCTATTTAACAGATAGCTGGATGGCATCCCTTCAATTCCCAATGCAGTAAACGCCCGGCCTTTATCATCAAGATAGACAGGCAGGTTGAACTCGAAGGTTTGTTCCTTAAAAAAGCTGTTGACCGTTGTCGCGGTCTGCCCCAGGTTAATCAGTACTACCCTGAACTCGCTTGGCTCGAACTGCTGTTGCAGTCGTTGCAGAGAGGGCATCTCTTTCACACAGGGAGGGCACCAGGTGGCCCAGAAATTAACTAATACCAATCCGCCTTTGTGCTGACTCAGGTCGACGGAATGCCCCTCCAGATCGGTTACCTGGAGTTTTTCATAGAGTGAATCGGACGCCACAGTCGCGGTAGAAAAGCTGCATAGCAGTACCAGCAGCAAGTGGAACAACCGCTTTACCATCGCCAGTGTCGTTTTAGCTGATTGCATCATATGACCCTGAAAAATAGAGGTGTTTGAATATATACCATTAGCATAGAATAATCCGATCATAACAATAGTCAGCCTTAGGGTGGAGAAGAAACCTATGAAAGTTGCATTTATCGGCCTGGGAGTGATGGGCTATCCGATGGCGGGCCACCTGGCAAAAGCCGGTCATGATGTCACTGTGTATAACCGTACCACAGCTAAAGCTGATAAATGGTGTCAGGAATATAAGGGAAGCCGGGCGGTTACTCCGGCAGAAGCGGCGCGTAACGCAGAGATCGTGTTTAGTTGCGTGGGTAACGACGACGATCTGCGTCAGGTGGTCACAGGTGCCCAGGGTGTATTCAGCAGCATGGCCCAGGGCGCTATTCTGGTTGACCACACCACGGCTTCTGCAGAGGTTGCCCGGGAGCTGGCAGTGATTGCTGCTGATAAAGGCCTGTGTTTTCTCGATGCTCCGGTCTCTGGCGGGCAGGCAGGTGCAGAGAACGGTGTTCTCAGTATTATGATTGGTGGTGATGAGCTGGTGTTTGAAAAGGTTGCCCCGGTGATCGATTGCTATGCTAAATCCGCTAAGCTGCTGGGCGCGGCAGGTAGTGGTCAGTTAGCGAAGATGGTGAATCAGATCTGTATTGCCGGACTGGTTCAGGGGTTGGCCGAGGGAGTTCATTTTGCCAGACAGGCTGGCCTGGATGCGGCTGCTGTGTTTGATGTTATTCAGCATGGGGCGGCAGGCTCATGGCAGATGGTCAATCGTCATCAGACAATGATCGACGAACAGTTTGATTTTGGTTTTGCTGTTGACTGGATGCGCAAAGATCTGAAAATCACCCTTGATGAGGCACGTAGTAATGGTGCTCAGTTGCCGGTCACGGCGCTGGTTGACCAGTTCTATGCTGAAGTACAGAAGATGGGTGGTAATCGCTGGGATACTTCCAGTCTGGTTAAACGGCTTGATTCCTAGCTGCTGGAGGAGATAGCTTGCAAAAGCAGGCCTGGTGAGTCCGAGCCTGCCTGAAATTTTCTAATACATCTTTTGGGCTATTGTGCCTGAGGATAGATGCTCTATAATCGCGCCTTATAACTAAAACAGATATAACCACATAATTTATCCGTATTTAAGTATTACGGTTACAAATGAGGACAGTTCTATGGCCGATAAATACACTATGATCTCTTTTGCACCTAGTATGGTAATTGTTGCCGCGATGGTTGTTGGTACCTTCGTTGCAATTCACTACCTGCGTAAGTGCATGGCGAAAGATGCAGCAAAAGCAGCTCAGCGCGCTGAGTGATAAATCGCTTTTCTGAAAAAAGCAGCCTTTGAAGCTGCTTTTTTTGTGCCCGTAATCTGGCTGAATGGTAAAGCTAAAGAGGGGCCCTAAGGGGTTGGAAACAAGCCTGGGTGTTCAGGTTTGCTCATTCCAGCTATCCGGGACGATAAATCCCCGGTCGCACTCGCACCAGGCACCTGATTTTTTATCTAAGATAAGCCTGGCAACCAGTACTGGCGTGGTTATGCTGCTCCTTGAGTCAATCAGCTCGGCGCAGGAGAGGGTTTCCTGAAAGCAACACCGCGCCAGAGCCAGCCAGCGTGGCTTCATTAGTATCACATATTGATAATCAGCTCCCAGTGACTCAACCTCGGTAACGCTGATCCACCATCCCCGTAGATGGTTGGCATTAATAGGAGCAGGGGGGTGATAATCCTGCCATGCACTGAAGGGATAAAACAGGTAGCCCCGGAGCAGCAGTGAGTGATGATCAGGTAGCAAGCCAAGCGCCATAGCCTGCGCTTTACCAGAGTCGGTTTTCGATAGCTGCAGCTGGTGTTGTGTCAGTCGTTGCCATTTCCGGCTCAGTCTGTCGGACCTGTTAGGGCCGACAAAATCATCGAGAGTGCAGTGCTGCGGGTCCTCTGATGTGCACAGGTAAAACTTCACTGCCGCCTCCAGATGAATCTTTATGCCATTTTTAAGTGCCATAAGAAAATCATATTCACCCACGGTAGTCTTATCTCTTAACACCTGTATATTATATTTAAAATCAACTGGTTGAATAAATATATTGATGTAGATTCTGACTAAATCTTCAAAATAATAACCGAGGCGGAACTGTGCTTGCTGACGCAGGCCGGTGATTAACGGTTGTGGTTTTTGATCCAGTTCAGCGAGGCGCTGATCAATCATCGGCGTGTTGAAAAGCCAGTCGCAAGATTCGCTTGCAGCAGCAGACATCAGCGCGGGGCTGTAGATCAGCCAGTGTAGATCACGCACAACCTGCTGCTCATAGAGCATCGCTGACTTAATGGTCTCTGTCTGAGAGGTGTCAGCGTCAGAAGGGCGCTCTGAATTATGGCGGATCGATCTGCTCATAAATCATATATTCACATTAATGTGAAAAGCTCATAAAGTATTAGGTGATTTTTAACTTTACTCTACTTTTATCAGGATGTCTCATGGCACCAAATACCCGCGCGAATGAACTTCATCTGGCACCCAATGAGAAAGACCGTCACCCGCTAATGAGTGACTCTGACATCAATACCATCATGCTCAATGGTGCCATGATTTCACTGTCTAAGCTCAAGCGGGCGCGAAGCTTCAATGCCAGACTCTATTATTATGCGGAGATCAGCGTCTATCTGGAAGTTAGCCTTTCTCGTGGGGCAGGCATTTCAGATGGCACCCGCAAACAGCTGGAAAAAATTCATTCGGAAGCAACCCACTACCACATGAATGCTAATAAGCTATTGAATATCCTTGAGGATTAGAAGGTGCCGCAGTTAGAATAGGCGGATGAATGATACCCAGAATAATGATGCTCCGGATCGTGACATACAGGATCAGGATCAGGATCTGCCGGAGCCGGAGGCTAATCCCGCGTCTCTGGCTGCGCTGAATAAGCAGGAGGCTCAGGCCGACGCTTCCGCCTTCGACTACAAAAGTTTTCTCTCCCGTCTGACCCGCAGGCCTGGCATCTATCAGATGTTCAACAGCGGCGGCGAGATTCTCTATGTCGGCAAAGCCAAAAACCTGAAAAACCGGGTCAGCAGCTATTTTCGCAGTACCGGCCTCAACATTAAGACTCAGGCACTGGTGAGTCGAATTGCTGATATTCAGGTAACCGTTACCAATAGCGAGACAGAAGCTCTGCTGCTGGAACAAAACCTGATTAAAACCAACCGTCCGCCGTACAATATTCTGCTGCGCGATGACAAATCTTATCCCTACATTTTTGTCTCCACTGAGCAGGAGTATCCCGCGGTACGTTTTCATCGCGGGGCGAGGCGGCAAAAGGGACGTTATTTTGGCCCTTTCCCCAGTAGTGGAGCGGTGCGCGATAGCCTGACGATTATGCAGAAAGTATTTCGGATTCGTCAGTGTGAAGAGAGTTTTTTCAAAAACCGCTCGCGACCCTGCCTGCAGTATCAGATAAAGCGTTGTAGTGCGCCCTGCGTAGGCATTCCAACGCCAGAGGTTTATCAGACGGATATTCGTCACGCGATGATGTTTCTCGAAGGCAAAAACAGCACCATCATGAATGAGCTGGCCGAGCAGATGGACACCGCTTCACGGGCACTGAATTTTGAAGAGGCCGCGATCTATCGCGACCAGATATCCAGCCTGCAACAGGTGCAGGAACAGCAGCACGTCAGTGGCCAGAGCGGTGATGCAGATGTTATTGGCTGTGCGCTGCAATCCGGTTCAGTCTGCATGCATATGCTGTTTGTGCGCGGTGGCAGGATCATCGGCAGCAAAGTGTATCATCCACGCTTTAGCATTGAAGAGACGCCGCAAGAGTTGCTATCGGCCTTTATCGCCCAGTGGTATCTGGCGAGCGGCCGGGATATACCGCCAGTCATAATCACGGTAGAAGAAGCGGCCGACCGGGAGCTGCTTGAAGAGGCGTTGAGCCAGCGTAGCGGGCGTAAAGTTGGACTGGTGCATAAAGTCCGGTCTGATAAAGCGGGCTGGCAACGACTGGCACAGACCAATGCAGAGCAGAATCTGCAGAGTCATCTGTCCAGCAAGCAGAATGTTTATAATCGTTATCTGGCGCTGCAGGAGATATTGCAGCTGGATGCGATACCGCAACGGATGGAATGTTTTGATATCAGCCATAGCTCAGGTGAAGCCACCGTCGCTTCCTGTGTAGTCTTTGATCGCAACGGGCCGCTGAAATCGGACTATCGCCATTTTAATATTGAAGGGATTACCGGGGGTGATGATTATGCAGCGATGCATCAGGCGCTTACCCGGCGTTATACCCGGCTGAAAAAAGGCGAAGGTAAGCTGCCGGACATTCTGCTGATTGATGGTGGTAAAGGGCAGGTGGCTCAGGCGGTTGAGGTGCTGGCAGAGCTGCAGATTGAAGAGGTGCTGATTGTTGGTGTAGCGAAAGGCAGTGACCGTAAAGCAGGGCTTGAGACTCTGATTATGGGTGATAGCGGGGCGGAGGTCGCGCTGCGCTCAGACTCACCCGCACTGCATCTGATTCAGCATATCCGGGATGAAGCGCACCGCTTTGCGATTACAGGTCACCGGGCGCGTAGAGGCAAGGCCCGGCGTAAATCATCCCTGGAAGGTATTCCGGGTGTTGGACCCAAGCGGCGACGCGAGTTGTTAAAGCATTTCGGCAGTGTGCCGTCGATTGAAACCGCAAGTATTGAAGAAATTGCAAAAGTCTCTAGTATAAACCGCAAAATTGCCGAAGATATTTATGCTACCCTGCATCCTGATCCTTAATGGCAGCGGCCACTCTGCTAATACTGACTATATCCCGTTGTAACAGGAAACCCGAGCGTCAATGAAAATACCAAATATCCTGACATTGCTACGTATTGTCCTGATACCTGTCTTTGTTTTAATTTATTACCTCCCGTATGCCTGGGGGCCGATGGCGGCTGCCCTGGTGTTTGCACTGGCAGCGGTCACCGACTGGTTCGATGGATATCTGGCGCGTAAGCTGAATCAAACCTCGCCGTTTGGCGCGTTTCTTGACCCTGTTGCTGATAAACTGATGGTCGCGACTGCGTTGGTCGTGTTGGTCGATACCTATTCAATTTTCTGGATTACCGCGCCAGCGATAGTCATTATTGGTCGGGAGATTGTAATCTCGGCACTGCGGGAATGGATGGCAGAACTGGGTAAGCGCGCTAATATCGCCGTCTCCTATATCGGTAAATTAAAAACGGCATTGCAGATGCTGTCGATTTTTATCATGCTGGGGACTGTGCCTTATACGCTGTTCTCCTGGATTGGCATCGGCGCCCTGTATATAGCGTCAGTACTGACCCTCTGGTCAATGTATGTATATCTGAAAGCCGCCTGGCCAGACCTGACAGACGATATTTGATCAATCGTTATACAGTTCTAACTTATTAATCTGATTGCACTTTTCTCTGGCTGAAAAGTTGTTGACATAAAAGGAGAGCTGTCTATAATACGCACCACTTCTTCGGAAGCATGCGGAATTAGCTCAGTTGGTAGAGCGGAACCTTGCCAAGGTTCAGGTCGTCGGTTCGAGCCCGATATTCCGCTCCA
>NZ_JBNKYN010000008.1:17453-85555 GCF_050300915.1 Amphritea sp. | reverse complement strand
AATCTATAGTTTTTTGCATGAAGTGGCGATTTATATCAACGCCAGCCGGGGAAATACCACATAAAGTGGGTAACAAAACAGCCTTCTTTCGCTATCAGCAGCTACTATTAGATGATGCTGGAGGCTGGCTAAGTACCACCCTGGAAACCATTTCCGCACTGTTGCCAAGGATTGAAAATATGAATAATAAGATCCCGACAATCATTCAGCGTTATCAGGCTGACCGAACCCGTCTGCTGGATATGCTCTGGGATTTACACCACCTGTTTGGTTATATTCCTGATGATGCGTTAACTGCGCTGGCCGATGGCTTGAATCTGCCGGTGAACGATCTGCGCGAAACCCGCTCTTTCTACCACTACTTTCATGACCAGCCCTGCGGTAGATACACTCTCTATCTGTGCGATACTGTGATTGCCAGAATGCAGGGGTATCAGGAGGTGCTGGAGGCTCTGGAACAAGAAACCGGCGCACTAATCGGAGGAGTTGATCCTTCGGGTAGCTTCGGCCTGTATACAACCCCCTGTGTCGGACTCAGTGATCAGGAGCCGGTGATGCTGGTAGACGAGGTGGTCTTTACCCGGCTGACGCCGGAAAAAGTGTCCGTCATTATTGGTCAGTTGAAACAGGGCAAATCAGCCGCAGAGATCGCGAATCCGCAAGGCTTGCCTGAAGATGATATCGCCTATGTTGAACACCTGGTGGACACCACTATTCATCAGGCCGGTCCGGTCTTTTTTCAGCAGGCGAATGATTTCCGCGGACTTCTGAATCACTGCCTGGAGCTGGGGCCAGATGCTGTCATTGAGACGATTACTGCCGCTAAATTGAGGGGCCATGGTGGAGCCGGTTTCTCTACCGGGTTGAAGTGGCGTTTATGTCGTGAAGCAGCCGCTGCGGCTAAGTATGTTATCTGTAATGCCGATGAAGGTGAGCCGGGTACCTTTAAAGACCGAGTATTACTCACCCGCTCACCGCAGGCGGTCTTCATGGGAATGGTGCTGGCTGCCAGTGTGATCGGTGCCCGTGAGGGGATTATCTATCTGCGGCAAGAGTATATCTATCTCAAAGCTTACCTGGAGAAGCAGCTACAACTGTTCAGAGAGCAGCAACTGTTGGGCCATAACATTCTTGGCCACGCCGATTTTAGCTTTGATATTCGTATCCAGATGGGGGCCGGTGCCTATGTCTGCGGTGATGAGTCAGCACTGATCGAGTCCTGCGAGGGTAAGCGCGGTACACCCCGGGTTAAGCCACCCTATCCGGTAGAGCAGGGTTATCTGGGCATGCCCACCTGCGTTAATAATGTTGAAACTCTGGTGGCGGTCACCCGGGTGTTGCAGGAGGGGGCTGACTGGTATCAGAGTCTGGGGGTGGAGGACTCCCGAGGCAGTCGTCTGATGAGTGTTGCGGGTGACTGTGAACGTCCAGGCATCTATGAGGTTGAGTGGGGTACCAGCCTCAATCAGCTGCTCAGTTCAGCGGGGGCTGTCGACCCCTGGGCGGTGCAGGTCAGCGGCCCCTCCGGCGAGTGTGTTGCGGTGGAAAAGAGCGGTGAACGCTGTTTCGGTTATAGTGATCTCGCGTGTAACGGCTCACTGATGGTGTTCAACCGGTCACGGGATCTGCTCGGTATCGTGAAGCACTTCATGCAATTTTTTGTCGATGAATCCTGCGGTATCTGTACCCCCTGTCGTGCAGGCAATGTTGAACTGCGCAATAAAGTTGAACGGGTGATGGCGGGCACTGCCTGCCAACAGGATCTGGAAGAGATGGTAAGCTGGGGCCGCCTGGTGCGCAGTACCAGTCGTTGCGGACTGGGGGGCACTTCGCCCAATCCTATCCTGACGACCCTGACACAGTTCCCTGAAGTCTATCAGGCAAAACTCACCACCCAGCAGGGAGCTTTACTGCCATCGTTTGATCTGGAGGCGGCATTATCACATAACGAGCTGGCACGAATCAGACTGACCCAGATCGAGCTTGCTAATACCGGGCATACCAATACAGGGCTCATCAAGACAGAGCTCATCAAGACAGAGCTTAGTCAGCCATCGGAGGCAGTGAAATGAGTATTGAGATCATTATCGATGGTGAGTCTATTACCACTGAAACCGGTAAAAACCTGGTGGATGTTGCCGCGGAAAACGGTGTTTATATTCCGACACTCTGTTATCTGCAAGACAAGCCCTGCCTGGGGACCTGCCGTGTCTGTTCCGTGCGGGTAAATGGCCATATCACTGCCGCCTGTACTCTGCCGGTGAGCGGGGGCATGAGTGTGGAGGTTAACGCACCGGATCTGGTAGATATGCGCAAGGCGCTCATAGAGATACTCTTTGTTGAGGGCAATCATAACTGCCCAAGTTGCGAAAAAAGTGGCCGCTGTGATCTGCAGGCCACGGGTTACGAAGTGGGCATGGTGGTGTCCCGTTTTCCTTACCGCTTTCCCCTGCGTGAGCGGGAGGCTGGCGCTAAGCATCTGTGGCTGGAACGCGATCGCTGCATCTTCTGTCAACGCTGTGTGGAGTTTATCCGGGATCGTGACAGTGGCGAAAAGATCTTTACTATCCTGGGGCGTGGAACCACCGCACAAATTGAGCTTGATATTGAGCTGGCCGACAAAATGCCTGCTGAGCAGGTGCGTGAGGCTGCTGATATCTGCCCGGTAGGCTGTATTATCGAAAAGGGGGTTGGCTTTAATGATCCGATCGGACGACGTAAGTTTGAAATTCAGTCGGTGCGTGAGCGGGCGTTGGGTATGAAGGACAGTGCAGCGGAGAGCGGTCATGAGTAAATCAACGAAAAACCAGACCTATTCCCATGAGCTGCCGGCGACGCCGATGGATTCGGGTCTGCAGGCTGCGCGAGATGAAAAAATTAAAGTGGCGATGATCGGCCTGTGCGGCTGCTGGGGCTGTACCCTGTCATTGCTGGATATGGATGAAGCACTACTGGGGTTGCTGGATAAGATCACTATTCTGCGTTCATCTCTCACCGATATTAAGCGGATTCCTCAGCGCTGTGCTATTGGTTTTATCGAAGGGGGGGTTGCCAATGAGGAGAATGTCGAAACCCTGATCGAGTTTCGTGAGAACTGCGATATTCTTATTTCGGTAGGCGCCTGTGCGGTCTGGGGTGGGGTTCCGGCGATGCGCAATGAGGTGTCGCTGAGTGATTGCCTGAAAGAGGCCTATGTCGACTCGGTGACCGCAGTACCCAATGCGATACCCACCATCCCTTATCATGAAGATATACCGCGAATCACCGGCAAGGTGTACCCCTGTCATGAGGTGGTGAAGATGGATTACTTTATTCCTGGCTGTCCGCCGGATGGCGCAACCATTCTTAAAGTACTGGATGATCTGATTAATGGGCGGCCTTTTGATCTGCCTGCGTCGATCAACCGTTACGATTAACTGATACGTATAACCGAGGGGAAAAAACGAAGATGAGTCGAAAACTGGTTATTGATCCTGTTACACGTATCGAAGGGCATGGCAAGGTTACCATTCAGCTGGATGATGATAACAACGTTACCGATGCCAAACTGCATGTGGTGGAGTTTCGTGGTTTTGAAAAACTGATACAGGGGCACCCCTATTGGGAAGCACCGATGTTGCTGCAACGGATCTGCGGTATCTGCTTTGTCAGCCACCATCTCTGTGGTGCTAAAGCGCTGGATGATGTGGTGGGTGTCGGATTGGGGAAGGGTGTCCGGATGTTACCGACACCGGAAAAAATCCGTCGTCTGGGACATTATGCCCAGCAGCTGCAATCCCACGTGACCGCCTACTTTTACCTGGTGGTTCCCGAGATGCTGTTTGGTATGGATGCGCCACCGGAGCAGCGTAATGTTCTCGGGCTGGTGGAACAGAACCCGGCGCTGGTTAAGCGGGTCGTCGCGCTGCGTAAGTGGGGACAGGAGCTGATCAAAGCCGTGCTGGGTAAGCGGATGCATGGTATCAGCTCGGTGCCGGGCGGGGTGAGTAAAAATATCACTGCTGAAGAGCGGGATCGCTTCCTCAACGGCGAGGCCGGGCTGCTCTCTATTGATGAGGTGATTGAGTATGCCCAGGAGGGGCTGAATCTGTTTTATCAGTTTCATGAGGATCACCGTGAACAGGTTGATCGTTTTGCGGTGGTTCCGGCGCTGGATATGTGTCTGGTGAACGACGAGGGTAATGTTGATTACTACCACGGCCGGATTCGGGTGATTGATGAGAACAAGGCTATCGTGCGCGAGTTTGATTATCACGATTACCTTGATCACTTCTCCGAGGCGACCGAAGAGTGGAGTTATATGAAATTTCCGTTCCTCAAAGAGCTGGGGCGGGAAAACGGTTCTGTCAGGGTGGGGCCGCTGGCACGGATGAATATCACTCAATCCCTGTCTACCCCGCTGGCACAGGCTGCACTGGAAAAATTCCACGCCTATACCCATGGTAAATCGAACAATATGACGTTGCACACCAACTGGGCCCGTGCGATTGAGATTATCCATTCGGCCGAGCTGATCAAAGCGCTGCTGAATGACCCGGATCTGCAGCAGGATCAGCTACTGATGACGCCGGGGGATAACGACTGGACCGGAGAGGGCGTTGGCGTTGTCGAAGCCCCCCGCGGAACCCTGCTACATCACTATCGGGCTAACAATAAGGGAGAGATCACTTTTGCCAATCTGATTGTGTCGACCACCCAGAACAATACGGTCATAAACCGTACGGTGCGCTCGGTGGCGCAGGATTATATCAGTGGCAATGCTGAGATTACCGAAGGGATGATGAATGCGATTGAGGTGGGGATTCGCGCATACGACCCCTGTCTTAGTTGCGCCACCCATGCTCTGGGGCAGATGCCGCTGGAGATCTCACTGTTGGATGCTCAGGGGCAGATCGTTGATGAACAGCGCCGTTAAACCGGGTGGTGTCGTCTTAGCTGACTTTAACACTGCCGACTGCCTGATCTATGGTATTGGCAATATCGGGCGTCAGGATGATGGGCTGGGATGGGCTTTTGTCGACTGGCTTGAGGCGGCAGGGGTCTGTCCTGAAGCGGAGACCGTGCGAAATTATCAGCTGTTTCTTGAAGATGCTGACCTGATCAGTGAAAAAAGACGGGTGCTGTTTATCGATGCGACGCAGGATCCGGAGGTCGAGAGCTACTCGCTGCAGAGGGCGGGTGGTAAGCTGGATTTTAGCTTTACCTCCCATGCGATCTCTGTTCCCTCGATTATTGCCACCTGTCAGCTCTGTTTTGAACGGCAGCCAGAGGTGTATATCCTGGCAATCAGAGGCTATGAGTGGGCGCTACAGGAGGGGCTGACAGCGGCCGCTCAGGCTAATTTAGATGCCGCTATTGCCCACATAGGCACTTAATATCAGCGCTGACATTTAGTGCCTATATTGAACGCTTGGCTGTTTTCCCGCTGCAGGTGTTATTCATTATGGTGTTTATGCCAGTTAATAAATGCATCGGCGGGCATTGGCCGGGCCAGAAGAAAGCCCTGTAACTGATCGCACTTCATCTGCTTGAGAATATTCATCTGCGGCTTATGCTCAATTCCTTCAGCGACAACCTGCAAACCCAGAACATGGCTCATCTCAATAATTGAGGTGACGATGGCCCGGTCAACCTCCGAGCTTTCCAGATTGACCAGAAAGCTGCGGTCAATTTTGAGAATATCCAGCTCAATATTACGGATATAACTAAGGCTGGAATAACCGGTGCCAAAGTCATCAATAGCAACCTGAATCCCCTCGCTGCGAAGGGTACTGAGCGCTCTTGTGGTTTCTTCAGGACAATAGAGAAAGCAGGATTCGGTTAGCTCAACGGAGAGTAGGTGCGGGGGGACGCCTTGTCGCTGTAACGTCTCTAAAATCTGTTCAGCGATATCCCCCTGGTGAAACTGTTTAGCCGAGACGTTTATCGCGACATTAATCTCTTGGCCCTGTTTACGCCATAGGGCGATCTGCCGACATGCCTCTTCTATCACAAAGTGGCCGATGCGGTTGATCAGGCCGATATCTTCAGCTAAAGGAATAAATTCTGCCGGTGAAATAAAGCCCAGTTGTGGATGCAGCCAGCGTAATAATGCCTCGCAGCTGGTTGGTTTGTTTGTTTTCAGGCAGATCTTGGGCTGGTAGTAGAGCTGAAACTCGCCATTATCAATCGCTGCCTGGAGATCACTGCCCATCTGATAGCGGGACTGAATCAGCCGGTGTTGTTCTGAAGAGAAGAACCGGAAACTGTTACGTCCTAAATCCTTTGCCAGATGCACAGCTGAATCGGCACATTTGAGGAGTGACTCGGCATCATCCGCATCAGTGGGAAAAAAACTCACGCCGATACTGATAGTTGCTTTCAGCTCTTTATCATCGAGCACAATCGGTTGATTAACCGTGCTTAGCAAACGGTTGAGAAACTCACTGATGTGAGGGGTGTCGTCGACATCGGTCAGGATAAGATTAAACTCATCACCGCCGAAGCGGGCAACGGTATCACCCTCATCCAGCTGATGTTCAATACGCCGACCGATCTCCATCAGAACTCTATCGCCATTTTCATGGCCATACAGATCATTGATCTGCTGAAAGAAATCAACATTAATATAGGCGACAGCAATCCGGTGTTCATGTTCACGTGCATAGCCAAGGGAGAGTTGCAGGCGATCATGAAACAGTTTGCGGTTGGGTAGTCGGGTTAGCTCATCAAAGTAGGCAAGCCGTTTGATACGGGCTTCAGACTTTTTTATCTCCGTCAGGTCGGTGAAAATTGATGCATATTGCGAGATATTCCCACTCTCATCCCTGATTGAGGTGATGCTGAGCCATTCCGGAAATACCGCGCCATCTTTGCGACGGTTCCAGATCTCTCCCTGCCAGAAACCCTGTTCTTTCAGGTTTTGCCACATCTCTTTATAAAACTGTTTGTTATGGCGTCCAGAGCTGAGAATATTGGGGTTTTTGCCCAGTACTTCACCACTGGTGTAACCGGTGATCTCGGTGAATGATGGATTTACCCGCAGAATCCGCGCGTCCTTATCGCAAATAACGATTGCTTCCATTGACGCTTCAATGACTTTGTCCGCTAACTTCAGGTTGTGCTGGGACTTTTCCAGTGCCCGATTCCGTTCGTTTAACAACTCCCGCAGACGATACACATAATCGGTCTCTACGCTTTGCAGAATCTCGGAATAGGAGATCAGACCGGTGATCTTTCCCTGATAGTTGGTAATCGCCAGGTGCTGAAACTGATGCTGGTGAAACACTTTCCGGGCGTTGTATAAACTCAGGCTTTGTTCAATGGTGACCAGTGTGTTGCCGCCGAGTTCGTTGAGGGGCTGATGCTGCTTATTTTGAGCTATCAGCATCACCGCATCCCGCTCAGTAAAAATTCCACTAACCTCATTATGCTGAGTTATCAACAGCGCAGAACTGCCGGACTCTTTGAGTTTTTGCAGCGCCGCGAGAACTGTGCAATTGCTATCAATTGAATAGGGTGCGTGGTTTGCAATCTCATCCACCGAACGCAGGAACAGATCATGTTCAAGCCCATGACTGTTGACTACATCGGTTTCAGATATGATTCCGCAGGCTTCTCCAGAGGTCTTGGTGACGATAAGGTGGCGCACCTCTTCAGAGATAAATCTAAGTCCGGCTTCATCTACGGACTCCCATTCAGAGACCGTAAGCACAGGCGAAGACATAAACTCAGCTGCCCGGCTGGGCTTGTCAGCATCCAGCCAGAGTTCAAGCAGGTCACGACGGGTGACAACACCGATGGGTATGCGGTTTTCACAGACAACGATACATCCTATCTTCTTGTCAGCCATGAGTTTTATCAGACTGTCCGCCGTTGCATCAGCGGTGCAGGTGATCAGGTTAGACTGTGCAATATGTCTGACAAGTAACGTGTTGTTAATCTGGGGAAGCCTGGACATCGAAAAGGAATCCTTTCACCAGTATAGATAATAGAAAAGTAAATGATTTTACACACCTATTTTAAACGGGTATAGCTGATCTGATCCCAAAACGAGTGATTATCGTGAGTAAATTTAAACGATAGTACTATTTTATGACCTAGATCGTGTTTGATTTTTTTTCTGAGATTAACACCGAGTAACTGATCTTTTCTGAGCAGAGCAGCGTAGTAGATTCAGGAGGGATCAAAATGTGCAGATCGGGTGCGTCACAACGGTTTTGGGTTAATGTTGCTGGTTTTCAGCTGGCGTGGTGGTGTGCCATTCTTTTAACCCGTCAAAGCCTGCCTGTTCTCATCAGCCTGTTGTTACTCCATCTGATCTTTCATCGAAACCCGGTGAATGAGTTTTTTGTGGTGCTGTTTTGTGGCTTGACCGGTTTTGGTGTGGATCTGCTATTGACCGCCGCGGGTGTTTTTCAGTTTGAGTCCCTGTTTCCGCCGCTATGGTTGCTGTTTCTCTGGTTCTGTTTCTCCGCCACCCTGAGACAGAGTTTAGGCTATTTTCACAACCGCTGGCTGCTCGCTTCGTTATGTGGCGGCGTGTCTGCCAGCCTGACCTACCTTGCTGCGGCAAAACTGGGCGCGGTGACTATCACTGTCTCCTTAATCCCGGGTTTTGTGCTGTTGGTGCTGGTGTGGATGGCGCTGTTTCCGCTGCTGCTGCTGTGGTTAAGTGCACAGTGTTATCCGAGGGAGGCAAAAGGTGCGTATTAATCTGTTGTTGATATCTGTGGTTCTGTTCATCGGCGGGCTGGCCCACGCAGTGGCAAAACCGCTGCCTGAGAATATGAAATTGATTGGTCAGGCAGAACTGAAAGTGCTGTGGTTTAGTGTTTATAACGCTCAGCTTGAGAGTCCCGACGGGGAGTTTACTTTTACTACGACTAACAAATCATCCCCCTTGCTGCTGACCCTTGATTATCAGCGGGATATCAGTCAGCAGCGTTTGCTGGATGAAACGCAGGAGCAATGGCAGCGGGCTGGAGTTGAGCCGAACGATCAGCAGCGCTGGCTCGCCTTATTAGCGGGTCTGTGGCCCGATATACACAGTCAGGACTCTCTCAGTTTCTATCAGGATGGCGATGGCTACGGACACTTTTATTACAACCGGAGGTTTTTAGGAACGATTAAGGATAAGCACTTTAGTCGGGCTTTTCTGAATATCTGGCTTGCGGAAAATAGTGCTTTTCCACGGTTCTCACAACAATTAACCGGCAGATTCGCAGAGTAAACAGAGATGGATATGACTCACACAGCCTCATTGCTGGCGCTGGCTTTACCTGTTTTATTAATGTTGCCGGGGTGTGCCAGCTCCATAGATGATTACCGCAATGAAACGCCTGCATTAGAACTGGAACAGTTCTTTAATGGACGTCTGGTTGCTTATGGTATGGTACAGAACTTTTCCGGCAAGGTGACCCGGCGTTTCCGGGCTGATATCAACGCTCAGTGGCAGGACGGCACCGGCACTCTCGATGAGCAGTTTGAGTTCAATGATGGGGAACAGCAGCGTCGCTGCTGGACCTTAATCAGAGAGGGCAATCGCTACCGGGGTAGTGCGGCTGATATTGTCGGTGAGGCGCTCGGTGAGGTTCAGGGAAACGCCCTTAACTGGCGTTATACCCTGCAGGTGCCGGTTAACGGCAGGGTCTGGAATATCGAGCTGGATGACTGGCTCTATCTGATCGATGAAAACAATCTGATAAACCGTACCAAAATGAAAAAGTTTGGCCTGCCGGTGGGTGAGTTAACACTGCATATACGTAAGTTAACTGCGTCCGAGGCTGCGCTTGCCGACGCGGTTGTGTCCGCTTGTGAACCGCAGGAGGGGAGTCCGTTGTGAGTGTGAACCGCGCACTGCCCTGGAGAACTGCCTGGATAACCGGCGCCGGTCGGGGCATCGGGGCAGAGCTGACGCGGTTGCTCTGCCGTCATGGTGTGAGGGTATATGGTTCTGCGCGCAGCACCGAGCAATTGCAGCAGTTACAACAGGAACTCAGCAACACAGATGGTGAATTGATACCGGTGCCTCTGGATATCCGTGATCCGGATGCGGTGCAGCAACTTTTTCTGGCATGGGATCGCCAGGGATTGATACCAGACCTGGTGGTGCTGAATGCGGGCAGCCATGACCCATTTTCGGCGTATGAGTTTTCAGCACAGCGCTGTAAGGATCTGCTGGATATCAACTTACAGGGAACTATCAACTGCCTCGATCCTGTTTTATACCGTTATCTTCATGGCTCTGTATGCGTGCAGGAAGGCCACTCTGAAGATCTGGTTGAATACAGTTCGCAACGTCAGCTTGGGGCTCTGAAGACAACACTGCCGAATCCAGAGTCCACGCGAACACTGACCGGCACACGGCAGATAGCGGTAGTGTCTTCGTCAGCAGGTTATCGCGGCCTGCCGACGGCGGCGGCATATGGTGCCGGTAAAGCCGCGCTGATTAATTTGTGTGAATCACTGCGGCTGGATCTGCAGGGCAGTGGGGTAAAGCTACAGCTAATCAACCCCGGTTTCGTCCGCACACCGCTGACCGATAAAAATGAGTTTTCGATGCCTGCCCTGATGGAGCCGGATGAGGCGGCCAGGCGGATAATCAAAGGCCTGTTGAGTGGGCGGTTTGAAATTATTTTTCCCCGACGCTTTGTTTATCTGCTAAAACTATTCAGGGTGCTGCCCTATCGCTGGTATTTCTGGCTGATTAGCAGAGCAACAGGAGCAGGTGGAGATGTCTGAAACAATTGATCATAAATATACCGAAATTTTGAACCACTACGCGATTAGTCTGGCACAGCTCAGGCCTGCAAAAGTGGCTGCGCTGGGTGAATTGGTGGCTGATGATATCCGCTTTACCGACCCCTTCAATCAGATTCAGGGAAAAAGCGCCTTTCTTGGTGTGATGGAGGAGATGTTCCGGCAACTCAGTGATGTCCGCTTTGATCTGCTGGAGTGGCAGATTCGGGGGCGTACCGGTTATCTGTTCTGGCGATTTTCGGCTGATTCTTCTCTGACGGGGGCGTTTTCTACAGAGGGCACCAGCCGCATCTGTTTTAACGAAGCGGGGCTGGTGATCAGTCATCAGGATTTCTGGGATGCCAGCATCCTGATGCAGCAGTTTCCGCTGCTGGGCAGAGTGATCGGTTATATCCGTAAGCGAGCGGCTTATAAAGAGGAATAATCACTCTTGTTCATTTGTTTTGACTTACGGCGCTTGGCTAGCGTGAGGATAAGCACCATCGAGGCCAGCACCAGGGTTACCACATTAGCCAGTATCACCGGAATATCCCCAAGTATCAGCCCGTAAACCAGCCATAAAGCAACGCCGATGGTGAACACTGAATACATCATCAGGGATATGCCGTCGACATTCCCTGTGCGTAATATATGTATCACCTGAGGCACAAAAGAGCAGGTGGTACAGGTGGCGGCGAGAAGCCCTATCAGGGTGAAATTTTCCATCGTTTGCTAATCAATATGCGATAAATGAGCGACGATCATAAAGTCACTGTCATGTTTATACAAATGATGTTTTCTAATAATTAAAGGACGTTTTGTTGCCTTCAGGGAGTGCTGTTTACCAGTTGGTATAGCCCGACATCAATACTACCCTCTTCAAAGCCGCCTTCGCAGTAACAAAGATAGTAACGCCATAAACGTCTGAATTGTTCATCATAGCCCAGCCGTGCCAGTTCGGCCGTCTGCTGTTCGAAGTTTTCTCGCCAGCGTCTCAGAGTGCGGGCGTAATCTTTGCCGAATAGCTGTTTCTGTTGCAGGGTAAAACCATGTTCGGCGAACTTTTGTTCCAGTCGGCTGATACTCGGCAGCATGCCACCGGGAAAGATATAGCGTTGAATAAAGTCGGCCTGATTGCGGTAGGTTTCAAACCGACCTTCTTCGATACTGATCACCTGAAGTACTGCCGAGCCTCCCGGTTTAAGTGATTTTTTCAGGGTAGTGAAATAGCTGTCCCAGTATTTTTCACCCACCGCCTCGAACATCTCGATAGAGACAATTGCGTCATACTGACTGAGCAGATCGCGGTAATCGGTGAGACTGATGTTGGCTCTTTTATCGAGTCCGGCGGATGCGAGTCTGTTACGGCTCCACTGTAGTTGTTCTGCCGACAGGGTAATGCCATGAACCCTGACATTATGTTGCTGCAATAGCTGCTCGGCAAAGGCTCCCCAGCCACAACCGATCTCCAGTATATGAGCATTGTCCACCGGTTGCAGAAGATCAATGATCTGTTGGTATTTGGCTGTTTGAGCCTGCTCCAGTGACTGCTGTTCGGAACTGAACAGCGCCGATGAATACGACATGGTCGGGTCCAGCCAGAGCTGGTAAAAATCGTTACCCAGGTCATAGTGGGCCGCAATGTTGCGCCGACTGCCACTGCGGCTGTTATGGTTGCGCCAGTGGTGAATATTATCAAACAGTTGTTTGATAAAGCTGGCTTTGGCGAATCCCTTCAGGATTGCTTCGTTTTGCAGGGCCCAGCGAACCAGTGCCGTCAGATCAGGGCTATCCCACTCCCCGGCTATATAACCCTCAGACCAGCCGGTAATACCTCCGGTAAATAAGCGCACAAGACAGCGCAGACTGTGCAGTTGCACCGTGACCTGGAGCGCTTCACAGGATTGCTTCTGGATAGTTTCAGTGCGGAGATGGTCGTCATCAGTAATCCCTTTACCAAACGCCTGCTGATAACCGCCAGGCATGATCAGATGGATGCGTCCGCGGGTTTCATTGAGGGGAGCACTGAGTCGCTTAAGCAGCCGTTGTTCAATCCAGCTTGGCGCAATCGAGCCGCTAAACTCACGTTTATAGTCGTGCGGATAGCGCTGTTGTGAGAGTGATTGATGCGCCAGGGTTTTTACCTGTGACCGGCCAGCAGTTGGGGGCGTCTCGTAATTACAGGTTTTCATAGTGCGTTTCTCCGTTGCGATCTGACCAGCTGATGCTGAAACTTTTTGAGGTGTGGCGCGGCACGAGTTTTAATCCTTTCAGCCACAGTCTTAATGCTTCCCAGTGGATTGCACCCATAACCTTGAAAGTCATCAGAGGGTGGCTGAAAAACAGCCGGAGCAGGTTTTTGTCGTTAATCTCCTGGCGCTGCCCGGTAAATGTGGCGTTGAGTATCGGTTTGATATCAGTTCCCCGCTGGCTGCTCTGATGAATACAGACGGAAACGCTCTCCCGTGGCGGCAGAATTCTGAAACTGTAGGCGGTATCCATCGGCATAAAGGGGCTGACATACATCAGCTTATGGCAACTGTGGCGGACAATTTTTGCATTCGGTTTATCATTTACCAGCAGGTAGCTGTGTCGCTGGCCGAAGGTGTTGCTAACTTCATAAAGAATCACTTCCACCTCGTTGTCAGGGTTGTAGCAGAAGTAAACGCTCAGTGGGTTGAAGGTATATCCGAGAATGCGTGGATAGCAGAGCAGTTCTATCCGGTTTGTGGCTGAAGCGTATCCCCGTGATGACAACAGTTCGGTGATCTCCTGACGTAGCAAACCCTCTCCCCGGCCATAATCTTTCTCATGAAACGAAAACAGGTTGAAGCGGTTGATGGCAAAAAAACGGCAAGAGCGGTTTAGCTGCGGCAGTTCATCGAGATCGACGCAGAGGGAGAAAACCCGGTAGATAAAGCGGTGCCGTTTAGGGGTAAAACGGTGATGCATCACTACGCCGGCGAACACCGATGAGTTGAGTTTAGCCATGAATACGTGCCCTTAACTCAACGTTGCTGCTGTCATGGGCGGAAATATCAGCAACGAAAATCCGGCTGTTGGGATTGTCCAGGCGCCAGGGGCGGGGAATACCGCCCAGCTGCTCCGCCACCGCCAGACCGGATTGAATACCATCTTCGTGAAAGCCGTAACCAAACCAGGCACCACAAAACCAGGTGTTCTGGCGTCCCTGCAGACGCCAAAGGTTTTGCTGTTGAGACAGGGAATCACGGCCAAACGCCGGATGGTCATAGAAAAAGCTGCGTATCAGTTTATCTGCTGCGGGCTCTTTGAGTGGATTAAGAGAGACGATAACCGGCTGTTCGGTTGGCAGTGGCTGCAGACAGTTCATCCAGTAACTCACCGACACCTCCCGGTCATTCCGGCCGCTGCCAGAAGCCATATAGTTCCAGCTGGACCAGACCGCTTTATCCTTGGGAAGAAGGCTCTGATCCAGATGCAGAAAAGCCCGGTTTCTCTGGTAAGGGAAACTGCTCAGCAGCTGTTGTTCATCCCCGGTAGGGTTAACCAGCAATGCCAGTGCCTGATCCGCATGGCAGGCCAGGACAACATCGTCATAATGCTCCCGGCCACCGTGCAGGTCCTCGATTATCACCCCGTCTTGCTGACGGATCACTTTGTGGATATGGCTGTTGAGGCGTACCTTGCCTGTTAATGTCGCGGCAACTTTGTTGACATAACCGATGCTGCCACCAGGAATTGTATGCCACTGAGGGCGGTCACTGACTTGCAGAAGTCCATGATTTTTGCAGAATCTGAGGAAACTTATGGCCGGATAATCGAGCATCTGGTGCACCGGTGTGGACCATATAGCCGCGCCCATCGGCAGCAGGTGGTCATAGATAAAACGCTCGCCATAACCATGTCTTTCAAGCAGTTCGCCCAGGCTGATGTCAGCCAGAGCGGGATCAGCCATCATGGTGTCAGCGGTGCGATAAAACCTCATCAGGTCTTTAATCATCGACCAGAAAGCGGGGTTTATGATGTTCCGTTTCTGAGCAAACAGCCCGCCCAGTCCTGAGCCGCTGTATTCTAACCGGCCATTCTCGATGGAGACTGCGAACGACATGTCGGTCTCGCAGGTTGGCAGATTGATATGCTCAAAGAATTTCACCAGATTCGGGTAGTTTAACGGATTAAAGACGATGAAACCGGTATCAACATCGACTTGAGTTCCATCGAGATTAAAACTGACAGTATTGGAGTGACCACCCAGCCGGTCATCCTTTTCGTAGAGGGTGACCCGGTGCGCTTTATTCAGCAGCCAGGCGCAGCTTAATCCTGCAATACCTGAGCCGATAACAGCAATCTTTTTCGGGCGGATAGCGGTAATATTCATCTGTGCAGTCCATACTGTGATCTGTTTGAGGCGCTTAGAGCAGCTAAAACAACGTCATAGTCAGCGCTCTATTTGCAGGGCTATACGTGAGGGTTGCAAAATAGGATCACAGGTTCTGTTATGAATACACAGCGCTCATGGCAAGTTTTTTTCAGTCAGGATGATCCGGAATGTTTAACTAATACGTAAAGAGGCATATGAAAAAAAGACCACCGGGAGAGGATGTGGACAACATTGTGCAACTTAGTCAGACCGAGGCGGCCAGTTCCGATTGGAGCGATCTGTTAGGCCGCCTGGCTGCCAAACCTGACAAAAGTATCTATGCCCGGTTGTTTAACCATTTTGCACCCCGGGTTAAGGCTTATATTTTACGTCTTGGCGTTGCGGTATCTGCCGCTGAAGAGGTAACCCAGGAGGTTATGCTGTCGGTGTGGCGCAAGGCGCATATGTATCATCCGGAAAAGGCTGCGGCCAGTACCTGGATCTTTACCCTGGCGCGAAATCAGAGCATCGATTGGATGCGAAAACAGAAATACCCCCAATATAGCCTTGATGAGTGGAGCGAAACCGCTGCGCAAGCAGGACAGGGGGAGCAGGAAGTGTTGTCAGACCGGGTCGCTAAAGCGATCAGCCAGCTTCCTGAGAATCAGGCGCAGGTTATCTATATGTCATACTTCGAAGGGCGATCACATGGGGATATCGCCAGCCGTCTCGATATCCCTCTGGGAAGCGTTAAATCCCGAATCCGGTTAGCATCGGAAAAGCTGAAGCAGATCTGGGGAGGTGAAGAGTATGAGCATTAATCACCACCTCGATGATGCAACCCTGGTGAGTTATTCTGCCGGTGCCCTGTCTCAGGGAATGGCGCTGGTAGTCGCGTCCCACCTGTCGATCTGTCCGCAGTGTCGGGAGCGGGCCGGGATCAGTGATGCTGTTGGCGGTGCGCTGCTGGAATCACTGGAAGCGGAAAGCGTTGCCGATGACATGCTGGCCTCTCTCCTGGCTCAGTTTGATAACCTGCCGGCATCGCCTGCAACCCCGGTCGTCACTATTATGGCTGATCCTGAGCTGCCTGCGCCGTTAGCCGAGTATATCCACTGTCCTCTGGACCAGCTGGAGTGGAAGCGAATTGTGCCCGGCGTTGCCTACTATGATATGCCCTGGGAGGGGCGTGGCGTCTCTCGTCTGCTGAAAATTGCACCGGGTAAAGCGATGCTGGCGCACACCCACAATGGCAATGAACTGACGATGGTGCTGCGTGGCTCATTTTCCGATGAAGTCGGGCGTTTCTGTCGCGGCGATGTCGCTGACCTGGATGACCAGATTGAGCATCAGCCGCTGGTAGACAGTGAAGAGGATTGTATCTGCCTGATAGCGACTGATGCGCCGCTGCGGTTTACCACCCTGTTTGGTAAGCTGGTACAGCCAATCACCGGTTTCTGATCCGATGGCAGCAAACAACAGATTCAACCCTGATAAACTGCAGCTAAGTAAATGGACCGCCGTTAAGCCGCAAAACAAAGAGAAACATTTTTTAGTGACACAGTTACTACGGGATGAGGCCGGCGTGGTGCAGCAGTGTGTTCTGGAGGCTATATTGAGTCGCCGAGAGCAGACTGTACCCTGGCAAATACTGACGGATAGTGAGAACTGGAAGCAGGGTTGGCGTTAAAATATTGTGTTAAAAAGCCGGATATCGTTGTCCGGCTTTTTTATTGCGCTTCAGCAATAGCATCGGAGATGCTCTGGTTACAGTTTTAACGCCTTCATCTGCCGCTTAAACTCTTCGGTCACCTCCCTGGCCTGGTCGCGGTTTTTGATTGCCGTCGGGGTGATCATCACCACCAGTTCAGTGCGGCGGCTGGTTTCACTCTTCGAACCAAACAGATAGCCAAGACCGGGCACATCTTTTATTCCAGGTAAACCGGCATCTCCCAGATCTTTGTTCTCTCTGATAAGGCCGCCCAGTACCAGGGTATCGCCACTTTGTACCGCGACGGTGGTTTTAATCTGGCGCTGGTTGATGGTTGGTGACTGAATACCGGAAGAGGTTGTGACTGAGGCATCACTGACGTCCTGATTGATCTCCAGCACGACCATGCCACCATCTTTAATTTGCGGCGTTACTTCCAATAGAACACCGGTGTCCCGATATTGCACCGAGGTGGTGATCAGGTTGCCGCTGCTGTTTGAGGTATTGGTGGTTTCAGAGGTTGAGATGGGCACCTGATCACCGACTTTGATCGAGGCTGACTGGTTATCCAGCACCATCAGCGAAGGGGAGGAGATCACATTGATGCGGCTGTCTGAGGCCAGTGCCGTTAGCAGGGCCAGTGGGTTGTTGAGTCGATCCAGAACCTGATATTTGAAGCCCGTAGAACTTTGCGGGCTTGTCAGTGAACCGTTACCGGTATCACCGTTGCCAAAGCCATTTTTGAAGAACCAGTCGATGCCGTATTTCAGATCTCCGGAGAGCTGAACTTCCACAATGGTCGCTTCAACCAGCACCTGCTGGGGCAGCACATCCAGCTTCTGCAGCGCCAGTTCGACTACGCCGTAATCGGCCTGAGTGGCCAGCACCAGCAGCGAGTTGTTCTCTTCGTCGGCAATAATACTGATCTCGCCAAGGTTGGACAGTGAAGTCTGACTAGCCAGCGGTGTTAACGTCCCCTGACTGGTCAATACTGCCGGTGTCGCCGCTGATGGCGCTGCCGCAGAGGTCGGTGAGGGCGAGCGGGGGCCGCTGCCCTGGCTGCCTGACTTTGAGCGCTGCCCTGAAAAAAGCTGCTCAAGCATGCCCGCCAGGTGCGAAGCTTTGCCGTATTTGACCTTGTAAACATGCAGTGAGGTGCTGGCCAGATTGTCCATCCGGTCGAGCCGCTCGATCCACTGCTGAGCACTTTTCAGGTATTGTGGCTGAGGGGTGATCACCATCACGGTATTCAGTCGTTCGATCGGGACAAACTTAACCAGCCCGGCCATTGGCCCCGAGGATTTATCGCCAAAGACATTTTCCAGTTCTCCGAGAATCGTCCGGGTATCCACTGACTGTAAACGGAACAGGCCGATTGACATCCCCCGTAGCTGGTTAACATCGAAGGTTTCAATGGTGTTGAGCAGGGTGTTCAGCTCGGTGCGGGAGCCGGACATCAGCAGCAGATTATGGGGTTCGTCGACGGTGATTCTGGCACCCTCTGAGGCCACCGATTTGAGAATCTTCTCCATCTCTTTGGCGGCGATATAGCGCAGTGGCGTCACCAGTGTCTGGAAACCCTGATCATTCTGCAGCTTCAGCTGCGGCGCACCACCGGCCAGGGTATTGCTCTTGGGCATGATCTCGATCAGGTGGCCGTTATCCCGCAGCACGGCGCCATGCATAAACAGCAGGGAGTCGAGAGTGGGGATCAGGGCATCACGGTTAAGCGGCTGGCTGGTGTGCAGGGATACCTTAATGTTGACGGCGTCATTGATCGCATAGTTGCGGTTAAGAATATCTCCAAGAATGGTTTTGGCCACCTCATGGATATCGGTGTCGTTAAAGTTGAGGGTGATATTCCCCTCGCCACTGCCGCTTTCTGCCGGTTGGCTCTGGGTGATCATCGGCCGGGCTTCAGATACCAGTTCAAAGCGCTGTTTATCAGGGGCTGAGCCCGGATTGGTCTGATTCTGCTGAAGTGCAACCGCTGTCGTGTTGTTGGCACCGGCAGTGCTGTTGCGGTCCTGATTGCGCTGGTGAATAATCTGACCAACCGGCTGGTTAGGGGTAAGGCCCTCATCCTGATAGATGGCTGAACTGTTACAACCTGTCAAACCTGAAAGGGGGACCAGCAGCGATATAACTTTCCACATAGATATGTTGTTCATCAAACTCTCCTGCTACTGGTTATCCAATGGACGCACGACTTTGCCATACTGACTCTGATTGGTAAAAAGAGAGGAGGAGCGGCTGCGTGGTGCCTGTTCGGCCCTCGGCGCTGATGGCTTGATCAGCGGCATCTCCATTTCATTGCCATTGTTGCTGAACGTTACGCTGTCCGGCGTGATGGTATCGAGGGTCCAGTCGCTGAGTTTCATTCCGCGTCTCAGTGACTCGAAGTTTTTCTTGCCGATAGCGCTGAAGAGTGCCACGTTATCCTCTCCATTGATAATAATGCCTGACAGAATCCAGTCCTGTTCCGGGGTACGATCGGGTCTGCGGGTGGCAGTCATGGCGGTGCTGATCTCCTGAGGCCTGCGGGTAGAGTAAAACAGCGGACGTTCACTAATCTCGATAAACTGACCGGGCTGCAGATCGGCTTCCGGAATCGATGGTAGTTCCGGGAGAACAGGCTGCTCAGCGAGTTGCTCATGTGTCACCCGTGTCGGCGCAGCCAGCGGAATCATAAGTTGAGCAGCAAGAATAGCGCCTAGTATCGCCATCACACTCAGCTGCAGCAGGGTTAGCCGGGTCAGGTAGCGTACTGCTTTCATAACGCCTCCCTGCCAGTGGTGTAGCCTGTGAGATTAAACCTGATATCCAGTGGTGGCAGCACCTGTTTGCGGGCGTAGCTGGAGGTGCGTATCGGGGCGGAACTGATACTCAGGTCTTCGACATAGAGTCCGGGTTTACTGGTTTCAAGGGCAAACAACAGCGCTTTAAGTTCATCGATGCCAGCCTTATATTGCACTTTCAGGGTAATGCTGCGTAGTGACTGGTCATTATTCTGGCTTGATGGAAGTCCCTGGGTGCTGACGATCTGGCCGCCGGTGCGGGCAACAATCTGTTTCAGATGCTGTTGTAACTTAGCGGAAACCACTGAGCGGGTTTCCCCTTCAAGAAAATAGGCTCTCAGAGGCGAGTCCTGTTTAACCTGTTGCAGTAGCGCTTCTTCATTGGGACGGTTGTCGTTCAGGTTTTGGTAGCGTTGCAGCTGAAATGTCAGGGTTTCAATCTGTTCATTGGCCTGCTGATAGTGGCTGATAACCGGGCCGATAATGAGTAGATAAAGCAGCGTCAGCAGTATTGCCAGTATGCCCAGGGCCAGATAACGTTGCTGCGGTTTATTTAGTTGCATGGCGCGCTCCCTGACTCTGATTGGCTGAGATCATGAAACGCTCTTTACCGGTACGGGGGTCCTGAGTCACCGGAGAGTAAAAACTGACATCGGTGAGCTTGCCTGAGTTTTGCAGCAGGGCAATCAGTTCTGATGCGTTGTCTGCTTCACCCTGAATGCGCAGTGAGCGGCCCTGCATCGACATCTTACTCAGCCAGACTTCATCCGGTAACAGCCGGGTCAGTTCGGCAATCAGTGACAGAACTGAGCTTTGTTGCTGCTGCAGCGTGATATAGTCTTGCTGTTGTTGGAACAGGGTCTGCCGCTCTTCACGAATCTGAAACACCTGTTCAGCCTGGCTGCGCAGCTGTGCTACCTCATCTGTCAGTGCTTCTATCTGCGACTGTTTCTCTGACAGCGGCAGGCTGATAACCGAAACCAGCAACAGCAGGTTGATACAGATCAGAGCAAACTGAAAGCGCTGATAGCGGGACCGTTGTGATACCTCATCGGATTCAGGCAGTAGATTGAGGTTGCTGTCCTGTTGGCTGAGAAATGCCTGCGGTATTATTCTGTCAGGGGTAATACCCAGTAGCTGCAATTGATTGAGGAGCGTCTCAAGTTTATCTTTGGGAACCAGGTACAGCTGCGTATGGCACTGCTCTGTTCCCGGCTCATCAGTCACGGGGCCTGTATCGAAGTAGACCTGATCAGCCCTGAAGGGTGTCAACCGATCCATCTCAAAACGAACCACATTATCGATATAGTCTCTGGCATTGCGGGGCACTGTGACGCGGGTCTGCAGAATCATATTCTCAGGCAGGCAGAGCGTCGCATTTTGTGCTTTGGCGATGAGCGGTTTTAAAGTATCAGGCAGGGAGGCTTTTTCCCAGGGAGCTTGCAGCGTCCAGCGTTGCTGACCCGCGCTGAAGGTCAGCTGCTGATCCTGTAGTTGCAGAGTGAGGTTAAAACTGTCCTGCTGCCATCCCGCACGGATTCTGGCCGGCAGCATCTGGCCCAGTTGACTAAACCACCAACTGAGGGCACTGGAAAGTACCGCAATAGTCCCCCGTAACCTCTGCGTAAACAGGCCGGGTGTTGAGCTGTCTGTCGTCATCTGCTGGTAACCCCCCGGTTTTCAGCATCTGTTATAAGCAACTGGTTTGCTTCAGTTGCACCATTGTTACGAGATTTATAGAACTGTAATGACTACTCTGGCTGTATTTGAACGCATTTTCAAACTATCAAACACCTTGTAGGTGAAGACTTCACGTCCTGTGAATCCTTCTACTGGTGTATAAGAGACTGTTCCATTCAGGTTGACAGAAACAGCCCCGCCCATAGAGGGCTGATGAATAATTTTAACCGATGTAGGATCGATATTATTCTCCGCGTCCGTATCATTCGCAACCACATCTATAATTTTAGTCCGGTTCCGTCTGAGTCTTACATAATCTGTATTTGCTACTGGTGCTGTGTCAAGGTTCAGTGTAACAGTTACTTCATTGCTGAAGGCCTTGCCATCGAATGAAACATAAGTGAATGTGTCAGTTTGAGCCGTATCTGTATGTACATATATTAGCCTTCCGCCTCTATTCATAGTCAGGCTACCATGTTGAGGTGGAGTGACTAAATGTGCACTTAATTTATCAAGGTCTGCATCTGTGTCATTGGTTAAAACCCCCTCTGTCGCTTTTATGACGGTTTTGAGTACTGGATTGAAGTAATACTGGTCATTTCGGCTGACTGGAGCACGATTGGGTTGGGCTAGAATATTTAATAGATTTAAATAGGCAGACTGGGCATTGATGAGTCCGTGCCCGGTATTTTCATCGGCCCCCGACAGGTCGATATCGGTTGCAGTCTCTATTATCGCTTGCTCCAGTTGATCAACTGTCGCTGTTGGCATTGCACTTTTTAGCAGTGCCATTACACCGGATACATGGGCCACGGCAAACGAGCTACCGCCAACCCACTCGGTATAAGGCTGGCCGCTACCGTAGGACATCCCGGTGGTCTGAACATCAATGCCGGGTGCTGAAACGGTTGGAAATACGGCGTTTACATCGCAGGGAGATGGACCCCGACTGCTGCTACGGGCAACACTCAGTGAACCGTCTGGGTTTTGTTGCAGAGCCCCTACCGACATTACCCCCGGTTGGTTAGCCGGACTTAAACTGCTGTTGCTATAAGGGCCGGAGTTGCCAGCCGCAAAGGTAACGGCAATATCTGAGTCTTTCAGCGCCTGAATATCCGCCTGGAACTCAGTATTGCAGGTTCCCAGTGTGCCGTATAACCCCCAGGAGTTATTAACAATATCGGGGGCATCATCGGTGCTGGGGTCCCCATCGGGATCTAGTGCCCACTGCAGACCCGCATGCAGGTCACTGAGAGAACCATAACCGGTACGATCGAAAACCCTGGCAGCTATCCACTGTGCATTAGGGGCCATACCCAGTGCATTTCCAGAGCTGTCTCCCCCTAGGATGAGTCCGGTCACGTTGGTGCCATGGCCAAAGCCATCAATGGGCGTGGTACTGCTGCTGTGCATATCAAGCCAGTCGTGACTACCTCCGCGAAATTTTCCGGCCAGATCCGGGTGTTCGCCATCAACACCACTATCTATGACTGCGACGACGATACCGTCACCGGTAATTCCCTGACTCCAAAGAGGTGGCACATTGATACTGTCGATGTTCCATTCGGGAGTTGAGGGGGGAGTATAAGCCTGACCCGGTGCTGCGGTTAGCAGATCAGCTCTCAGGGAGGAAACCTGGGGTAACTGTGACAGTGTTTCAACCATATAAGCGGGCAGGGTCAGAGCCACTGAGTTAATCAGCCAGAGATCTTTAATCTCTCCCTGTGCAGAAAAATCCAGTAACGGATCAAGCTCTTTTCGTGAACTTATCAGCTGTTCACGAAGTGAGTGAATAATATCGGAGCGTAATAGTCTGCGCAGCTGCTTTCTTTCCGTTTTGCTCAGCTGATTGTTCGTTTTAAGCAGTTGCCGAATAGCTTTGCGGACCTGCCGCAGGGTTTGTTGGCTGCGGTTCTGATCGTTGAATTGTAAGATAACCATTACCGGATCAAAACTTCCGCTAGCATCCAGTTGCAGTTGTAACTCTTCAGAAACCACCGCTGCGCTGCTGATTACAGAAAATAACAGTGCCGTCGAAAAGCAGAGAGGGCTGAATAAAGGCCAGATAGTTTTCATTATGCTGATAACTCCATCTTTAGCTATCACTGACCTTTATCCCAGGTATTTCTAGTTTGCCTATCTGAATGCTGACCTCATCACCAATATTTACCTGGCGACGAGGATTGGCAAAGAAGATGAAATAGTTAGTATCAGCCCTGGGTTCTCTGGATGACTGGCGTAGCGGGCCTATCTTGGATGGGGCTGGGACCTGCAGATGGTTACCGGTTCGGGTAACGATCAGTTGTGGTTTGATTGACCTGTCCAGCACTTTTTTAGCCTTCACCGGGTCAGTCACTTTGTAGCGAAAGTCGAGCATATAGCCTGCAGCAGACTGGCGCAGAGAGATAACGCGGATGCCCCATTGCTGTTCCAGTTCTAGCTGAATATTTTCTGGTAAAATTGCGGATGCGGCCGCTGGCTGGAGAAGTAGCGCGGCGCAACAGAGCAATAGTATCTTCAGTGAATTAAGCGTGTTGATTCTGAAAAAGCTGTTCATCGCTCTTCCTCCCCCCATTGATTAACCTAGGACTGTCTCCAATTCCATTACAGACAGTGTGTTAAGAGATAGGCAATAAACACACCATTATTCTACTCTTATTTTTTTATTCATGTTTTTCATAGTGTTACAGGTGTTGTCTTTTGGTGACAGTTGTGCGGAGCAAAATTATCTGCTTTTTTTCTCAATATCGACAGAGCGCCAATATACGTTTTGTCAAAACTGAGAATGAATAGAAAGTGAACTACAGTATATGGATTGATGGTCAGGTGGACTTAATAGATAGTGGGTACCCGTTCATGTTAGTCTTAGTCTTAGGGTCTATCTGATAGCAGACTTTGCTTAGCATAGGGACAGAATTATTAGGCGAGCTTAGAATGATAGATATTTATTTCATCTTAGTGCACAGAGAAGGTTATTCAAATAAGAGCGAGAATATAGTACTTAATATTACATAATATTAAGTGGTATTCTGATATTTTTTTGTTTTTAGTGGCTTCTAAGAAAATTTTAATTGGTTTTGTAATTGCTATTATGTGTTTGAATTTAAGGAGGATATCTTGAGGAAATGTGTTTTACATATAGGGATGCATAAAACAGGTAGTACTTCGATTCAATGTTTTCTGGATAAGTATAGAAGCTGTTTGGGTGACGGGGTTGTATATGCGGACTTAGGATTTTTAAATCACTCGATGGTATTTCAATTCGGATTTATGAAAGATCCAGGGTCTCTTGCTTTAATAGCTAATATGAAACTTTCTGGCGAAGAGATGGATAAAAAAAGATTCATATTTAGAAATAAAATTGAAGAGTCGTTAGAGTCAGACTTTAAAGTAATTTTTTTTTCAGGTGAAGGTATTTGTCATCTTTCAGAAGATGAATTGATTAACCTTAAGTCTAAACTTCTTGAGTATGTTGATGAGATTGTTGTTTTTGCGTATGTCAGGCCCGTTGTTGCATATATGAGCAGTGCCTATCAGCAGCGATTGAAGCTCAAGTGCATTGATATTTCATCGAGTCTGGCGCCTAACTATAAAAATAGATTCTCTAAATTTGAAACTGTTTTTGGTGAGGTTACATATAAGATATTTGAAGCTAAATCATTGTTGGGTGGAGATGTAGTCAAGGACTTTTGTAACAATTTTGGTTTACCCTATTATCCTATAGAATCGGCTAATAGTTCTTTGAGTTTATTGTCGATTAAGTTTTTATATCATATTCAAAATAATGTGTCTTTGACGAGCAATGTTACTCCAAAACCTGGAATTTTTACTCGATCTTTAAAAGTAATAGGAAAGGAAAAGTTTTATTTACCCAGTTATCTGGTTGAAGAGGTATTGGAGAAAAAGTCCTCTGATATAGCCTGGATGAATGAAAGATTGGGTTTGGATAACAGAATTTCTGAGATCCCTTATAATGTTGTAGATGAGATGGAAAGCTTTGATATCATTTCTTTAGCGGATAAAGAAGAGATTTTAGGTCTGGAGTCAGATATTATTTTTGCTAATCATGTTTTTGAACTTACGGGCAAAAGAATAAGCGAATTGGTTGAGGAATGTTTTATTATTAAAAAATAAATGAGTAACGATCTCGTATATTAGATTATAAGATTGAGCGCTAGGGAATCTCATGGTTCTTATTATTGCCTGCTATCTCTAGCGTGTCCGTTTAAATAATTTGGTCATAAAAAAAGGGGAGCCTCTATAGGCTCCCCTTTGGCAAACAGCGATCCTGCCGTGGATTCTGCTTGCTGGGGGGTAGTTTCTAGTTAGTGGTTACGTTGACGATAACCTTCCCAGGACGGGAGATTAAGCCAAACTCATCTCTTACTCTGTATTTGAATACATCAGTCCCTACAAAGTTAAGAGCAGGGGTGAAAGTGACCACGCCCGTTGCAGGATTGACAACGGCCGTTCCTCCTTGAGTAGGTTCCAACGTAATAACAAGAGTGGACGGGTTGATAATACCAGTGTTATCAGTGTCGTTGGCCAGTACATCGATCTCAATAGCGGTGTTCAAAGTCGTTGAAACACGATCTTTTACCGTTATGGGAGCTTCATTCACTGGATTTGTACTGGTGTCAACATTAATGGTTATTGTTCCCTGAGTAACGCCACCATAATTATCGTTAACCGTGTAAGAAACGGTATCGATCCCTGAAGTGATTGCTGGAGGAGTATAGATAAAACTTCCATCGGCTGTGATATCCAGGGTTCCTCCTAACGTGGTGGCTTTAGATTCAGCCTGAATAGAAATCGAATTCATATCAGGGTCAGAGTCATTAGCCAATACACCCGGTGCCGCAACCGCTAGCGACACATTCAACCTGAGATCCAGGTTATACACGTCATTAACGGCTACTGGTGCAGAGTTCACGTAAGGCAATCCACTACTCCAGCTCATAGCAGTAATATCAGCGTATCCTGGGAGACCTGCGTCTACCGTCATGTCCAGACGTTTTTTCAGTTGGCCTGTGGTGTTGTTTAGCCCAAAGCTACCGCTGTATGAGAGAATATCTTCATCCGTTGTGCTAGGAATCCCCACAAAAGGGTTGATATTACCAACAATGCTGAAGAGTAGCTGGTTGGCATCGGGATGTGTTAAAGCATCTATATCCGCTGCAGCTGCATTGAAGTCACTACTAAGATCACTACCATCGAACATCTGCTCCCAGGTTCGGGTGGCCTGGCTGAAACGAATGACATCTTCATCATATGCATTTTGAGTAAGCCCGGTAACGTAAGCTCCACCTACAGTTGAAATTAGCAGATCACCATTAACATCAACGCTGAGTGCATCGATATCCTCTGCATCTGTATCCAGACCAAGCTCTACAGCGGTATAAGCAATACTGAACTCATTACCTACATTTGAAGGATTAAAGAGTATCAAGTCTGAGTCATCAACAGAGCCGAGGTTAGGTACTATTGTTGGTTCGCTGAAAGATAACATCATCCGGCCATCGGCAAACACATGTAAGGCATCAATATTTGCCATGGTTACACCATCTGATGCTTCGACAAGATTGTAGGCAGAGCCATCAAGAACAAGTGTCCATACCCCAGTTGCAGGGTCGAAACTCGCCACATCTCGGTTTTCGATACTCAAGCCGCCAACCAGGGTTGTACCGTTTCTGGTTGTAAGGTTTGCAAACATGGAAAAGTAGTAGAGCGGATCCGTGCTCGCGGCGGCTCCCGAAACGGCAAACTGGTTTACCAGACCTCCACCCACACCACCGGCAATGGTGGTATTCAGGCGACGATCAAACAGGGACAGTTTTGTAGTACCTTCCCCTAGGGTTATCAGGGCATCCTTTGACTGTCCAGGCGCCAGATTCACAGAATACTGACGTCGAGGATAGGGGTAGGGATAGCCTGATTCAGCAACCAGATCCATCGTGTCGCCCAGCAGGACTGGGGCGTGGGTGTCAAGATCCATGTTGATCATCCGCAGCAGCGTTGTACTGCCGGCCGGACCGATATCTTCTGGTAAGCTACCGACATTGTATGTTGCTCCGTTAACCAGAAAATACTTCGGCTTATAGTCGATAGTACTGGTCATTAAACACTCATAATTGCCGGTAGCTGGGTTTAGGGCAGGGTTGGCACAATTAGCACCATACTCGCCATTGTTGACTGCGTCGTGTAAGACTGGATCTATGGCACTGTAGATCAGAACTTTATCCTGATCATAGGCTACGCCTGGATAGGCCGTATTGGCGGCCTCATTCTGGACCATTGCCCCATAGAGGCCCATTTGTACCTGAACCTGGACATGGGTCCCGGACTGGTAAGGGTAGGTACCGGGTTTAATGTTGTTCCAGGTATACACGCCAGTAGTTCCCGGGGCCGTTTCAGCGACAAAAGAACGAATTCTGTCCCGTCCCTGTGGATCGGTGAAGGTCACAGGCGTTCCGCCAACTGAGGGCAGTCCCTGACCCGGAACCATCACCGATGTGGCATCATTGGGCAGGGTATTACGCAGATTAATGGTCAACGACGTATCACCCACTGGCACATCAAGCTGAGGTCCCGGAACCGTTGCGTTACAGGTGGTTCCGGTGCCGCCGTCAATTCCATATCCCCACATACGCACGGCGAGTGGTACCGATGGAATGTTTGTTTGTGTTTCGCCTACGCACAGGTCGTAGGTTGCCGCTTGTATCGATCCAGATGTCAGCATCAGGGATCCGATTAGCAAAGCGGAGTGTCTCAGGATATTCATAATAAGACTCCTTTTTCCTTAATTCTCTGATGCCAATCCTATGGGATTGGTACGCCAGGTGGTTCAACAATCAGCATGGTCATCATGCCGCCGGGGAAGATATCATTGTTGACCAGTTCCTTTTCTGTGTGGGAGTGCCACATAAAGAACAGGCCGCCATTGAGGTTGAGACCTCCTTCACCGGGAGGCAGGGATTCCATCGAACCCAGGTATGGGCTACCGCTGTAGAAACCACCAAAGGTCAGGTCAAGGTTTTCAGGTAGATCAACGGGAATCGGAACGTTGTGGTAGCGACAGTCCTCAAAGCTAACGGGGTCAGTACTGTCTGATGGCCCTGGAAGATTGTTACAGAGTGCTCCACTACCGCTGGTATGACCGTAGATATCCCAGCCCATGTTTCTGCCAGTCCACTCGAAGATCGCATCATAGGTAGCGCCAGGCAGAACCTGCTGGGTATAGTCACCAAATGCAAGGTCAGCACCGATGGTGGCTGCATTAGCCGGGTCGCTGGTCAGTACCTGACCATCGCGGGCAATCTGCAGGAAATGGTTACCATGGGTATGCAGAGGGTGCATATCATGGCCAGCACCAATAATCCGCAACAGGACTTTCTCTCCTGGATGCATCCGTGTCAGAGAGCCGTAAGGCTGATGAGGCATCCAGGCAACATTGTTATCGAACATGGTGTCAGGACCATTGCGGCCATTCATAAACCACAGTACTGCATGGAAGTTACTGGTATCAGGTTGCAGACCCAGGTCCACCGCCTGATGAATAGACGTATCCATCTCGGTCAGGAAATAGAGATACTCATGGTCATAGGCCGAGTCAGCATTATTGTAAGCCTGGCTGTTGGGATTGTTAGCCGGGCGAACGATAAGAGCACCACTCAACCCCATCTCAACCTGCAGATCCGGGTTGGAACCGCTGTGGTATAGGTAGGTTCCGGGTTTGCTTGCAGTGAAACTATAAGAAACCGTTTCGCCTATGCTGGCCTCCTCTGTGAGTACAACACGGTCGGTACTGCCATCGATATGGAGGTCGTTAGACACGACAGCGGTAACATTTGCCATACCTGGAAATACTATTGACACCGGCTCGCCGATATCGGTATTGGTCAGGTTGATGGTGACCGCATCACCTTCATGCACGATGATAGTAGGCCCCGGATATTGCACCTCAGTTGATGGGTTATCCCGATCACCATAGGCCCAGATCAGCAAGTTATCACCGTCAGGGGTGCTGATGGCCGCTGCTGCGGCTTCGAGGTTAAAGGTTTTTTGGTGGCCATCGGTGGTAGTACCCTCGATGCCGATGATCTCCGCCTGCACTGTCAGGCTGGTGGCTGTAAGCACCAGCGCGCTGGTCAGTGCGGCAAAGCTGCGTAATAGTTTCATGATAATTCTCCTTGCCTGCTCAGACTCAGTTGACAATGATTTCAGTCATCATCCCGCCAAAATCTTCATCACCGTTACTCAGGTAGTTGAGATTACCCGTGTAGAGGTAATACTTACCTGCAGAGACATCAGCTGTATCCAGCAGCACATCAATTGCCTCACCGCCACCGAGAGTGACAGAGTTGGTTTTATAATAAAGTTTGTTCCCTGCGGGGCTGATGTGTTGCTTGGCGCCCATACCGACCACCTGCATGGGGATACCCAGAGTGTTCAGCGAGTAAAAGCGGGTGACGTTCAGGTTGGAAAGTCTTAATAGAATCTTCTCGCCCTGATTGGCCTCGATATGGGTAGATACCTTCTGAGTTTGCCGACCGGGTTTAAACGGGATGCCTGGATCTAGGTAGCTATCAACAGATGGCAGGGCTCCCTGGACAACAGTGTCCGGATAACCCCGACCATTCAGCATCGGGTAGTTATCCGCCATATTGGCGAAGGGCAGGGGCTGAACTCCTTCACTGGCATCATGGAAGCGTGAGTCAAAAGAGCCGATCTGAATCGGTACTTCGACATCGTAGCCAGTAGAGCCATCCCCATCGTTGTAAACAAACTTTGAGTGGCTGCGAATGCCATCGGGATCGGGCAGTACCTGGCCATCCTGTTTCGGATGGACATAGAGATTTCCCAGCATCCCCATCTGCATATGTTCAGTTGCCTCTACGTGACAATGGTACATATAGGTACCGGGGTCCTGAATATTGTAGTAATAGGTCAGGCTGGCGCCCATATTGATAGCTATTCCGGTATCCGGCAAACCGTCAAACACCGATGACGCATTGGGAAAACCGTGAAAGTGCACGGTGTGCGGGTCAAACAGGTCGGGTCGCATCACCATCCCTACGTTAGACAGTGTCAGGTAGAAAGGCTGGCCCTCTTTCAGCTCGATGCTGGGGGCGGGAAACTCTGCGCCAAGAACCCCTTCAGTCATGACCTGTCCGTCGGGTATACCAGTCATATTGCCAAAACCAAACATGTACATAGGGCGATCATCGGCCATTTTCAGGTAGCCATCACCGCCGGACAGGTGCATACATTTAACGGTAGAATCTTCTCCCGCGTCGATATTGTCGCCGTCACCATTCAGGTCGCCGGGGCATTGTGTATAGACGGTTGCGCTGGCGAGGCCGGCGCAGCTGATCATCGCACCGGCAATAACAGCTCTGACCATCAGGCTTATTGCTTTCTTGTTCATGGTTTCGCTCCTTTAACTTTTGAGCTGATACCTGTCAGGGGCGGCCAGCAGGCTGGCCGCACTGACTGTTATCGTTGCAGTGGGATGTTTCGCAGCGCACGGTTACCAATGCGAACGCTTATTTTGGTTATACCGGTTGGATCTATTCCCTGATCGTTTGCATAGATCCAGCGGCCGTTTGCCTTCGTGATTTTAAAATCAGCCATTGGTGTACCGGAAAGCGTACCATTGGGATAGATGCGAACCCGGGTTCCTATTGGGAATGTGCTCCAGCCATTGACCCGCCACAACTGATCACCGTTTGACTGTGTGCGAGCAAGAGCACGCATGACAGAGATGTCCTTAATTAGGGTGACCGTCGCTTCATTTGTCAGAGGGCTTGCAGAGTCTTTGTATTTGAAACTGAATGTACCGACTGATTCAGGGCCTGTCGGAGTGAACAGGCTGAACATATTTTCTGCAGGGTAGTTCCAGCGGAGAACCGTACCAGCAGTTTCGCTACCGATAACAGGTACTGCAGCTCTCCAGTCGAGTGCATTTATATCGTTACTCAGCAGGCTGTTTATCGCCAGTGAATACGCTTGCAGATCAGCAGTTGTCGAGCCTGCAACGTTCACAAAACGGGTGTCGTCAACGGCTACAGGAATAACTCCAGCCTGGATTTCCTCTGCACCCATTTCAGGGCCTGTATTGTAGAACCTGGGCGTGCCATAGAAGTCAGCACCGCTAAGGTTTGTATTGCCTGCCAGTACATCTGCCAGACCACTGTCAATGGCCCTGTTGGTGGGGTCATTCGCCAGGCGATAGTTACCACGTAGCTCAGGGTCTAATGATAGAGGACCAAAGCGAACATCAATGAAGTTTCCTCCTTCATCCAGTGCAGCAGCTATATTAAGGCTGGTTGTCTGTTCCTGTTGCATCAGGGTTTGCCCTGGCTGTCCATTTGCCAGGGGATTGGCAAAGATCATATGTACATCCTGATCCCTGGCCAGTAGGTTACCATCAACAGCATATACATTATTATCGGGCGTTTGAGTTAGCAGAGAGCTTTGCGGATGCAGGCTCAGAGTTGCGTCATCAACAACCGCAATATCACTGTATACTGGGATATCTCCGTTACCGATATCTGGAACCAGACCAAAGGTCTGAGGCGCATTGGCGCCATTGATAAACCAGTAGAAACTACGGTTACGCAGGATAATATTGTTGATCAGTTCAGGATCAGAATATGTCTGACCTGATGCCGCCGCAAGTTCAACAGTGTGGCGATGTGATGCAACACCTACACCCGGTTGTGGGCTGGACTCCCGGTTGACACCCAGAGCAGGGTTCATCACCAATGCGGTAGTTGCAGTGCTATCGTTATAAGCAATCGTGTTATGCACTATGCTGACAGCGCTGGCATCATGGATAGAGATACCACCACCATCACGTCCGGCGACGTTGTTAACAATAATGTTGTCGTACAGCTTGATGCTGTGCCACAGGCTGCTGGTGGCAGGATTTGCTTCAACGTCGGCGCCATTAATATAGCTCAGCTTGACACCACCGCCGCTACCGGCACCGGCCTGGTTGCCCATAATCATATTGCCTTCGACCAGTACGGAACCCGATCCAGGAGTCTGAGCAACACCACCAACAGCGTTGGCCAGGCCCTCTTTACCGGCGATATAGATACCACCACCGTGTACCTCAAGACCCTGATTAAAGGTCTGGTTGTAAGCGATAGTGTTGTTAGCGATTACACCATTGTTGCTCAGACCCAGATGGCCGATACCGGCACCTGAGCCCATGCTGAAGTTACCGCAGAGCATGTTGCTGGTGACCTGATAGTTATCGCTGCCGGTATAGAGTGCTACACCGCCACCGACACCGCCGTTGCCGCCGTTCTGGTTGATCTGGTTGTTGTGGATATTGATATTGTTGTTTTCAGCATCAACATGAACCGATGCATTGTTAACCGTGGTAACCAGATCAGGGTAACCAACACGGATACCACCACCGAAGTTACCGGAGTTGGTGTAGACTTTGTTGTTACTGATTTCGAGGTTATCGATATAGCCAGCAACAAAGATACCGCCACCATCAATGGCACCGGTGATACCCAGACCATCGATACGTGACTGGCTACCTGCATATTCACCGATATTACCAACGACAAGAATTGTCGGACCCTCTTCAGTACCGAAGATAGGCACCTGGTCGACGATATTCAGTCCACCCAGTGTCTGGCCTGGGAGCAGGTCAAAGGCCAGATCAACAGCCAGTTGATAAACCTTATCACGCCAGTTCTGCAGTTTGAGTGCAGGTGCACGTACCGCATTGATTGTGGTAGAAGCTGCACCGAAACCCTGCAGACGAACCGGCTTGTGCATAATGACCAGCTCATGGTAATCGCCAGGAGAGACCAGAATCAGGTCGCCTGGATTCGCAGCATCAATAGCATCCTGAATTGGAGTGCCGGACAGACTGTTGGTTGGATAGACGGTGGTAACGGATTCACCCGGTGCAAGAATATTCAGCGTAACGGAGTTAACAGACTTTTCTCCGGTAGCGCTGGTGATTTCCAACTGACCAGTTGATGCGCCTGCAGGCACATCGAAGGTGATTGTTTCGTTGCTCCAGATGGCATTGGTAATGGGCGTTCCACCCAGGGTTAAGGTGCCAGATGTGCCGAAGCCATAATCACGGGCAACTGTTTTCGTTGTGTTAGCGGTTCCATCAAACTCTGGGTTTGGTACCTGAGCGATGCCCTGAGAGGTAATCGTGACGGTATCGCCGACATTAACAGCCGGACCCGTTGATGCATTACTGCTGGTTACCGTTAAGATACCGGGAGTCTGCGTTGGCAGTGCACAATCCAGAGCAAACTGGTTTGGACCTGCGAAAGCTGCTACAGGAACAACCGGGGTATCCAGATAGGTGGTTGAGCCAGGCATATACTGGAAGGTATAACAGAACTGGCTGTATTGTGGGTCATGGAATGGATCTGCTTCCAGTTTGCCGGTCGCCGGATTAAAGATCGGGCTGGCATCGTTCATACATGCTGTCAGCATGTTAGGTGATACGCCAGTAGGCATCGGCAGGTTAACCGAATAGGTGGAAGGTAGCAGTGCGTTAAAGTGACCCCATTCATCGGAATAGGTACGCAGAATTTCACGGCCGGTCCAGTCTTTGAATGAGACTGGCAGCCATGGTGGCGCATATTTCTCACCAAAGTTCGGTGAGTTAGGGTCAAACTCGTTGGCAGTATCATCCAGAATACCACCGACAACATGCGCGGCGATTGGCACATCGGTGAACATAAAGAAGTCCGCTGCAGCGTTTTTACCGGTTGTCAGCAGTACTGATTTACGGTCACACAGAGGGCGGGTCTGGCCTGCAAATGGAGCTGCATCCGGAGTCGAACCGGTTACCAGAGGGGCACCATTAGCATCGGTCAGATAGCTCATATACGGTGGTACTGTGTGATTGTCACCAATACACTCAGGTGGTAGTTGAAGAGGAGCAGGTACATAGGTATCGCCGTAATCTACGTTACGATCTTCCTCTTTCACCAGCTCATATCCTGCGGGCAGAACCGCCTCAACGATATAGGCTCCCTTTTGCAGATCGCTGAAGGCATAACCACCATCGAATACACCGTTGGTAATCTGGTTGAAGTTACGCAGACCATCATAGCAGTCGGTAGTGAAATCACCGGTCGGAGCAAGCTCAGGATGCGCGGTAAAGCTATCCCCCTGGCAGGCTGTGGGATTGGAATCATCCCAGCTATCGGCATAGGTGACCTGAATTGCATCACCCAGATCGAAGCTACCGTTACCGTTACGGTCGGTGTCCTCTGGTCCGGGGAAGTTGCCTAATGGGTAGAGATCGATATCTGGTGGAGTATGCTGAGAAACGCCGTTAACACGTGGAGCATTACCACCGCCAGCAGTATCAATCAGACCATCATTTTCGGCATCTTTATAGAGGTTAACCTGCACCCTGGGGATACCCGGCTCCCACTCTTCACCCACGGCAAAACGGGGGTCATTTTCTGCCCGGGTAATGGCGTAGTAGATAATACCTGAGATGCCACCGTTTTCGCCGTCAGGGTAGTGTCTCTTACCAAATTCCAGGCGGTTGGTCTGGCCAAGGAAATCCTGCATCCCCAGGGTCAGAATCTGCCCCTGAAGGGTGGTTGACAGGTTGTTACCGGTATTCGGGTTAATGGCCGGGTCACCAGCGGTTGCTCCGATACAGGCGGTATCGCCCATATCAGCAGCGACATCAATACGTGCCTGAGTACAGAACTGAGGCTGTGGATTGAGTTTGTCGAAGGTGGGGTCATCCCAGCCCGCATCGGGACGGACTTCACCGCCGTTATCAACAACGTATGTCACCCCGGTTGCTTTCAGGGTGGCAAAGTCGACCTCGGCTACCAGCCAGTGGAAGAATGGGAACACCTCGTCAAACGGCGCTTCACCTTCGGTGTCGACAGGGAAAGACTGGTAGATGGTACCGTTACGGAAACGCAGATTAACCGCCGAGGCATCAGCCCCCAGATTTGTTTCGCCTGGATCACGGAAGCCGTTCTGGTTTTCATCGTTAAATATACCGGCGCTCAAACGGGCAAACCAGTTGAAAACCGGCAACTCCGCCAGGTCAACTTCTACATTTGGCGTGGCCGGAACAGTGACATTCTTCTGCGCGATAACAATATCCAGGTTGGTATCCCAGATCGCAATGGTATAGTCGCCCGCAGGTACATTACTGAATGTAAACTCGCTGTTGTCATTACAGGGCTGAACATCAATAGCGCTCAGATTAGGCGCCCGGTTCAGACCGACCCAGCAGCCTGGTACAGGATCACCGTTATAGAACGCCAGCTCGGGGGGGCGGGACATATGGTTGTTAACCACCTGGCCGGTAATGGTTGCGGTACCTGCGTTATCGGTTTTGTAGGCGGTATCTTCAACCTGCTTGGTGAAACCAAGGAAGGCGTGGAACCCGGGAGGACCGAACTCAACAAAGTAGGAGGGTTCATTCGCCGCAGGCCAGACATCAATCACCGCCGTACCTTCGATGGTGGAGGTTTGAATCCAGCCTTTGCCTGTAGGCGGCGTAACGATAACCCCATATTTTGCGGGTGGCAGGTTTTTAACAACGACGTAGCCATCCGCTCCCGGGTGGATGATGCCATCACCCAGTGACACAATAATGGGTGAGCCATCGACGTCAAGCACAGCATTTCCCTGAGCATCGTATTGATACTCTGTACCCAGGGGGTTGCCGAAAGCGTCCTGTGAAACAGGTCCACCGGTGGCACCGTAACGGCCACCAGCTTCTTCAACCAGCACCCGGAACTGAGTCGGATCAAAGTGACCACCGTCAGGCTCATTAATCCGTGAGGGGTTGATGCTGGTGGCAGGGTTCTCTTCTGGGAGATCCGGAGCGCCATTGATCGGGCTGAAATCTTCAAACACTAAAACAGAGAACTGCGCAGTGGGCAGTGGCAGAGGGTTTACAACCACCTGAACATCGGTGGCACCCTCGTTAATTTCTGCTCCACCAATAGTATAACCACTGTGCGGGGTTACGCTGAGGAAGTAGCGTTTTGCCGGGTCCAGATCGGGTGAGCTGACCGGTGATTGATTCCCCATTGCCGATTCACCTTTCGCGATGACCGGTGAATGGCTGCTATGGAAGCCTGTGGCCAGGACTTTTCCTGTTGCAACACCTGGCTTTATGTTCCAGGTGTTATCCTCCTCGATCAGCCAGCGGAAGCCATCCACAGGCAGAAAATTATCAGGATTAGCAGGATCAGGTGTTACCACATTAATGTTAACTGTCTGAGCCTGCACCGGTGAAACAGCGAGAAAACTGGCGAAAAGCAGAGAACAGCCTATCGCTGCCTTGTGTGCTCCATCACCGCATTGTCGCTTGAATTTTTTGAAACAAGACATGGCGTCGAACCCCCTCTTGTCGTTCTCTTTTTATGAATCATCGTAATGTCGGCTAGCAAAAAAATGTCCCGATACTGCGACGTGAATAAGGTTATCCTTGTCAGTTAACTACGCAAAAAGCGCACCAAATGCAGAAGTTATTTAAAAATCTTTTTAAAAACAGATGGTTGTGTTGAGGTTTTGTTGAGTGGTTGGTTTGTTGCCTATAGGTAACATTTTATTTCTCTCATTTGAGACAGGGTGTGGAGGGGGGATTTCTTAATATTGCAAAAAGTTAGACTGGAACTGTTATTGCTCTGGAGCAGCCCAGTATTGACGTGCTTCTTCAGCAGAACCGTCGATCTTTTTGAGGGGGATAAGATAACTGCCTTTTGATGCAAAGCGCTGTCCTGGAGCAAGACTAAGGCGTTGATATACAGAGGTTTCCGGGCTGTTCTCTAACATATGTTCTATACGCTCAATGAGATAGTCCTGTGAGAAATTACTGCGGATATGCATCATCGATTCAGTCAGAACGCTCAGCGCCAGGTAGGTGTTGGATTGTAATCTTTCATAGGGTGTCGCGATGCCCCGGGCATATAGCCAGGTTTTACTGCGGACCCTCTGGCCACTGTTTCCCGGAAGGCTATAGGGGTGTAGCAGCCAACTTTGTTGGCTTAGCCATTCGGGTATCTGATCAAGCTGACGATTCAGCAGCGTCGAGGAGAGAATGGTCGTTGCATCGGTCAGGCCCGACTGCGGCGATAACTTTTGCAGTTCAGACCCGGTAAGCCAGAGAATATACAGAGTATTGGCGCTATTCTCAGAAGTGCGAGAGGCGCTGTTGAGGTATGCAGAAAGCGGCATAGTCTCTGAAACAGGCGCAGGGGATAGCGAGGTCACTCTGTGTGTCAGCGTCTTCGCTGCAACCGTTGAGCGAATGTCCTCGCCCGTCACCTGAATAATCTTGTTGTAGTGGGTATGCTTCTTCAGGAAGTAGATCACCCGGCGGGCTTCCAGGTTCATACCCGCTGAGAAATAGATACTGTAATGTCCTGGCCTGTCAGGCGGCAGATCGGTATTGGGAAACAGGCAGGGCAGGGCCTGGGCCTCACAAAAAAGGCTGATGGGTTCCCAGCGCTGATGGCTGGTTCCCCCGACAACTGCAAAAACCGGGTTAGCATCATAATACTGCTGCAACTGGGCGAACCAGGTAGACGGGTCGCCCCGTAACTCCCAGAGATTCAGTTCCCAGTGGCGGTAGTTATCGTATTGCCAGTCTTTATGCCAGGGGGAATATTTTACCCGCCGTACCTCATGCCGGGTTTGAGCATTTTTCTCTTTAACAAACTGATTCAGAGTACTGAGAAGCGCCTGCTTCTCCATTGCAGAAACGTCATCCGTAATGATGGTTGCCAGTTGAAGGTTATCAGCACTGACGCCAGGGGGAGCAGAGTAATCCAGCGTGTTGAGGTAGTTAATCAATGCATCGGTCTGGGCGTCGCTTAACTGATAACGGGGCATCACTTTACTCAGTGTTTTACCTGTCGCACTGATCCCCTGGGTGATTGCCATTCTCAGAGTATCCCGGGTATAAGCCGGGCGGGTATAAAAACCCTCGGTGCGTTCAGCGTAGAGTTCTCTCTGTTTTACCTCAATAGGGGCAAATAGTGTGGGGCCGGTAATATCGGGAACCTGGTAGCCGCCTTCGCTGGTGCCCAGACCACTGTGGCGATGACAGTTAGCACAGGCAAACAGTTCCCCCGGTAGCGACTGTCCCTGACTGAGTACTGAGATTGAGGAGCCGTCCGAAGGTTGGCCGGTCATAAACAGTGAACGTCCCTCGGAGGGTTGATTTCGTGCAAATCGGTTTGCCAGGCTCGTCTCTGTGGCTGAGTCAGGTGTCAGCTGCCTGATGATCGACTGAGGGTTTACTGTCTCTGTCTGAGCATGGGTCTGCCCGGCCTGCCCGGCAAAGGGCAGGCAGCCTATGGCAACAACAAACGCTGCACTCAGTAAGGCATTTATGGTCGGCATGGAGGTTATTCAGTGGCCCATTTTCATATGATGGTACTCACTGACCAGTTGTTCACTGCTGGGGAAACCATCGAGCCGGGTCCAGGGTTTATCAGCACTGGCGCGCAGATAAGTGACGGGTTCGTGGTTCATTTTACTGCCGCGATAGATATCAAAGGCTTTTTGCAGTTGAATACTGTCCTCAACTGAACCGGTTATAAAGCTCCAGTTATCACGCGCTTCAAATTTTTTCGCGTAACGTTGCAATGCTTCTGGGGTATCCTCTTCCGGGTCTATCGAGATTGAGATCATGCTGAGGTCTTCCGCGCCAGCCAGTTCGCGGTTGACAATTGAGAATGTTGAGCTGAGAACCGGGCAGATTGTCGGGCAGGTGGTGAAGATAAAGTTGACCAGTACGGGCTTGTCGCTGTTCAGTAGTTTATCTATTGCTACCGGTTCGCCGTGCTGATTAAGCATGGTCAGGTGAGGAGCTTTATAGTCATGGCTGCTGCGCTGAACCTGATCTTTCCCAGCCATGTTACTCATCATCGCTTTGTGATGGGCATGAGGATCTTCACCTTCAGTGGCCATTGTATGACCTTCATGAGCGTTGTGATCCATTTTCATCTCAGCCATCATCGCTTGATGTTGCGTGTGGCTGTCTTCGCTGTTCATCTCCGTTGTCTGTTGGTGCTGGTTTGCTTCATGAGCCTGGAGTAATGAGGTGGATAGCACAGTTAATGCAGCGACTGCCAGTCCTGCTTTAACTGGTTTTGTGAGTAACGATTTGATGTTTTTCCTGTTCATGGCAATACTCCCCCGTTGAGTGCCAGTGTGCTGCCAGCGATGAAAACGCCAGCTCCTCTCTCAGGTAGTCATTTTCCATACTCAGACGCTGAAGTCTGAGAAGCTGTGAAACAGTGATAAGCACCTCTTCCTGACACAGTGGTTCAATCAGAAAGTCACTTACCTGTTGCACAAACTCGGGGGTTCCGGCGGGGCTGGCGGTGGCTGATAAAATTGCAATCAGTTTTGCCATCGGTGCCCTGGCATGAAGTTTACGAATCAACCGTTGTGCAGATGTATTGGCTAATTCAGCCGAAAATATTATCAGTTGAGGCTGTTCCCGTCGTAATACCTTCATGGCCGAATGATAATCACTGGCAAACGATAAACGATTTCTGGTAGGCCTGAGCCAGGTAAATAGTTTCTGCTGGTTAGAAGGTGATTCATCAATAATTAAAATAGTTGATGTCATATCACTGTCCGCCAATTATCGCATAGCTGATCATCCCCCCGAATGATTTACAGTCGTACCGTAACTCCATTTCGGTACACCTGAGAATACTCATTGTTATTCTGTTGCTTTTATGACTTGCGCTTTGCTTTTGAGCCTTCTTACTGATCCAGTCAGAGTGACAGGATCCAAGGCTGATTGTTAATGGTTAATAGATAAAGCAATACTTATTCCTAAAATATTAACTATATGTTTTTTAAAATACTTTATTTTCAACGTTAATATTAATTCCCTCTTTTATCGCAGCTATGATGTTGAATACTGGTCCTCTTTATCAATTTTGAGAAGCGAAGTAACTGCTGGATTTTGCCTGCTCGAGTACAGTGCGGATATCCGCCAGAGGCAACGGTTTGGTCATGACTTTGCGCACTCCCACCGCCTGTAGACGGGTAATGAGGTCGCGCTTCTGGTCACGTTTATCATTCGCCTGACCGGTCAGTGCGATAATCGTTGTGCGGGCATAACGTTTGAGAATCTCCTGGCACAGACTGATGCCATCCATATCGCTGATGCGTATCTCCGTAAGGACAATATCCGGTTGCCAGCTGGCGGTTTTCGCAAGTCCTTCGCTGGCAGTATCTGTGAGTTCAACATCAAACTCATACTGTTCCAGGTAGGCTTTCAGATTGGCGGCAAAGGTGTGTTCATCATCAATGACCAGTACTTTGGAACGCTGGCTGGACACCGTTGGCAGTATCACCGACACCGTGGTACCTTCGCCCTCCTGACTGACCAGTTCAAGATGACCACTGTGGTGCATGGCGATACGTTGGGCCATCATCAGGCCAAGGCCCAATGCATGCTTTTTATTACTGCTGAAGGGGCGGAATACATTTTTGATCTGTTCCTGTGAGATACCGACGCCGTTATCCGCAATATCCAGACGCAGATGATGCTTGTCATGGTTTTGCTGCCGCACAGTAATAATACCGCCGTCGGGCATCGCTTCGAGGCAGTTGTCCAGGATAATTCCCAGGAGTTGACGCAATAGCGCTGGATCCCCACTGACAGGTGCGTAGGTTTCAAACGGCAGTAATTCAATAATAATACTCTGGCGGTTGGCCTGTTCGCTGATCAGTTGCAGGCTCTCCTCAACCAGCCGGTCAAAAACAACCACCTGATTATCAAACCGGGATTCGGTCTCGGTGAACTGAATGAATTCACCGATCCACTCCTGAAGTTTGTCTACCGACAGAATTATGTTCTCAGACATCTTTGCTGCGCTGGAGGGGGAGAGCAATGCCAGTTCCGCGCTCGAACGAATTGATGCCAGCGGATTGCGAATACCGTGAGCCATTGCAGAGGTCATCTCTCCAATGGTATCCAGGGCTTCAGACTCAACAATCGCTTGTCGCTGACGTTTCATTGTCCGGCTGGCTTTACGGACAATTGAAAATAAGACAATAAAGAGAATGCTGCCGCCGACTGTCGCCCCTGACCAGATGTAAACTTTAATCTCATGCAGAGTCTGAAATAGATATTCAGGGGTTTTGTAGAGTTCGACGACGGCAACCACTTTGCTTTGATCCGAATTCCACAGAGGGATATATATCTCGATGACCTGATCAAACTTTTTAGCGAAATAGTTCAGATCGGTTTTATCATTGTTATCATCCAGGCTGCTCAATTTTTGTTGGCTGAAGGTTAACTCTCCTTTAAAGGCTTCCGTCAGTTCCGAATTATCTGAAAAGTTCTGGCCTATCAGAGTATGGTCGGTTGACCAGACAATACTCTGGTCCGTTGCATAGATTTTTACCAGTGGGGTGTTGGGGAGGCGACCAATACGTTGCAGATAACCCGCCAGCCAGCGTTTATTATTCAGGAAGTCCTCCTGATAAGGGCGTTCTGGCAGTCGCTCAATGCCGGCAGCGCTCTGAATAAATTGCTGGGTGACGAGGGCATCCTCTCTGAGCATCCGCATGGTGACAATCTCTGTCAGCGAATAGGCCCCGATGGTGCTGATGATTAAAATAGTCATCAGACTCAATAACGTGAAGTTGCGTAACAGGTCCGACTCTCGATGGGTCGATCCTGCGGGTTTGGATTTACTTGATACCTGTTGCGCAACGGGTAACGGCTCGTTCTGTTCAGGTGATAGTGGTTTATTCATTTGTCATTGTCCGATGGCAGAGGACCGATAACACCTTTAGCAGAGCGTGCAACATAGCCTTTCAAGCCGAGTCTATCCAGCTGCCGATACAGGGTGGCGGTTGACAGACCCAGTAAGCGCGCAGCTGATTCACGGCAGCCTTCTGTGCTCTCAAGCGCAGCGACAATATGTTGTTGTTTAAACTTTTCTACGGCGGTGTTCAGATCAGAGAGCGAGCCGTTGTCATCCAGCTGTAGTTTTGCCAGATCTCCCGTCTGCAAGGCAAGGTCTCTGACGCGTATAGTATTGTCATCACAAAGCACCGCGGCACGTTCAAGAATATTTTTAAGCTCCCGGACATTGCCTTTAAGAGGTTGATTCATCAGGTGATGGATAACATCGTTATCGATATCCATCACCGGGCGCTTCAATTCCTCCTTGAGTCGTTGCAGAATCAGAGACACCAGTGCCGGTATATCTTCCATCCGTTCTCGTAATGGCGGGGTTTTAAGGTTAACCACATTGAGGCGATACCAGAGGTCTTCACGGAACTCGCCGTCGGCAACCATTTTGTCCAGATCTCTGTGGGTGGCGCAGATGATCCTTGTATCAACGGGGACAGCGGTATCACTGCCGACAGGATAAACCTGATTATCTTCTAACACCCGTAAGAGTTTACTTTGGATCTGCAACGGCATCTCGCCTATTTCGTCGAGAAACAGGGTGCCCCCTGAGGCCATGCGAAAAGCGCCTTCCCGGGTTTGATTCGCGCCGGTAAACGAGCCTTTTATATGGCCGAACAGGTAGCTTTCGACCAGGCCATCGGGAATAGCTGCAACGTTAACCGGCACGAACAGGCCGTCAGAGTTAAGGGATTTCAGATGTATTGATTGAGCTACCAGTTCTTTGCCGGTGCCGCTCTCTCCCTGAATCAGAACGTTTGTATTGGATATTGCGACTTTGCCGATCAGGCGGCGTAGTTCGCAGATCTGGGGGCTGTTGCCCGCCAGCATCTCAAGGTTTTCTGAGTCCTGGTGTAGTCTGTTGCGCAGGTTAGCATTCTCATTCAATAGCTGCTTGTACTGCAGGGCATTTTCTACTTTGTGCTCTATCTCCAACAGTGGAAAGGGCTTGATAATGTAGTCATGCGCGCCGCAATGAAAGACATCCAGCGCTGTTTCAAGCGAGCTATAGGCGGTCATCACCAGGATAATACTGGCGGGTGCCACCTCTTTGATATGTTCAATTAATTCTGTGCCGTTAGTATCTGGCAAGCGCATATCACTCAGCACGACATCAAAAATATGCTCAGCAAGCAGGGCTTTGGCGGTTGCCTTGGAATTAGCCGAATGTACCTGATAACCTTTGCTAGTCAGAAATTGGTTCAGGTTCTCATTGAGCACCGGTTCATCTTCAATAATCAGAATATCACTCATTACAAACTCCCTTGACCTCAGTACAAACCTATTCTTTAAAATCTCTTTTCCGACAGCATTGTGCGGGGAAGTTAAGCGACACCCGGGTGCCGCCATCGCTGGTTCTGGAGATGTTAATTGTGCCCTGATAGCTCTCGACTATCTGCCGTGTGATCATCAGTCCAACTCCCATGCCCTGATTGTACAGATCATTTTGTGTCAGCATCTCCGGGCTTAAACTGCGGCCATTATTGGTAACGTTCAGATTAATCCCCCCATTTTCTGCTGGTGTTACACTGACTTCGATCCAGCCTCCTTCTCCCGCCGCTTTGATGGCGTTATCGCAGATATTATCCAGTAGCAACAGCAGGTGTTTTTCGCTGATATCCAGTAGGGGAATATTGGGAGTGACTGCATGACGAATTTCGGTTTCTCTGCCCTGAGGGCAGAACTTCAGCAGATTCAGCGTACTCGGAATAAACTCATTAAGGTCGATACTTCGGTCATCAAGTGGTGAACTGTCTTTCATGATCCCGGACAGTTCGCGCAGGATTACTCTGATTCTGCTCACCAGCTGAAGGCAGGTTTGCAGGTCTTTATCGGGTTGCTGCTGTTTACTCTGCATCATTTCCAGCTGGCTGTAGAGGGCGCTGACCGGATTGCTCAGCTCGTGGGTAATACCTGCAGCGGTCATACCTAAGCGGTAAAGTTTCTCTGGTATATCTCTGAGTGTCTGGTGATTCAGTGCTTCAGTCGGCTCTTTAATAATGATCACTGCGCCCCGTTCAGGCTGGCTGACAGGATAGATATCAACTTCAACATCAGCATTGTTCTGCTTCAGAAAGATCACCCGGCCTTCCGAGCTGGTCATCTGTTCTAACGCCCAGCGTACGCTGCTGGTAATGGTGCGGCGCTCGTCCAGTTTACTGCTGATACTCTCGATATCTCTCAGATTGCGGCCAATGTTGCAGAGTGTTAAGCCCGTTTTATTGGCGTTAATAATATTAAGGTCGGCATCAACCATCAGCATGGCATCATTGCTGCGCTGGAATAGCAGATCCCAGCCGAGCAGTGCTCTGTCACCGGGTGCGTTATTATTATTTGGTAGCATAGCTACCCCCTTGTTCTGGCAGAAGCTGTGCTGCCATTTCTGTTAAACCTGGAACGGCGTAATCCCATGCAAGTATGTGAAAAGGTTCTCTGATGTTGCCTGGCTGAAGTGCTATCGTTGAGGTCAGTTGGAGACTACTGAAGCCAGACTGTTCAGCCCGCGCAGAGATCTCCAGCAAACGGCTGCTGGCTGCATTGAAGAAACGATGGGATTGATTCGTGGTAATCCCCATCGCCTTTAAAAGCTCTGGTCGTGCGGCGGCCATATCTATGCTGTTTTGCCCGGAATAGATCGTTAACAATGGGGCTAATCTGAGATACAGTGCGGTACTCATACCCATCACCCGCTGCAGCTCAGCAACACTTTTAAATGGCTGGTTGGTGGGCAGAAAGGGATGGTCGGCCAGCAGATAGTCGCGCCGCTCGGCTCCGTTAAGCCGGACCAGTTCATCACCATCACGCCAGTCAAGAATACGGTCTGTCATTGTATCTGCCCACTGAGGGTCATCTATTAGGCCTTGCATTATCTTGCGCAGCAGAGGGTCAGATATCTGGTTAATATCCGCTTTGCCCACTTCACTATAGACGGTGCTGTAGAGCCTGAACCCTCCATAGATGGGTGGTTCGTCCGCTGCCGTGTTTTCCGAACCTGGCTGCAGCTGATGACTCAGTAAGTTGTACAGGGTCAGATGAACAGCGGCTTCAGCCGCATAGCGCGCCTGAGCCTGAAGTAACCATTGTCGTGTGGTATCCGTACTATAACGCTGGTTAGCGACCAGGCTACCCGCCAGCAGTGAGAGAATAGTGACCACCCAGAGGACACTTAGCAGGGCGACTCCCTGCTGCTGGCGAAAACAAGGGGCAGAATCAGATCGCATGACGATGCCTCCTCGGCTCAACAGTGAGTGGAAGCCAGTCCGGTTGTTCAGTATCAGGCTGATAGATACGAATTAACTGGGGTAGCCTGTTCCGGTAAGGCCAGCGTTCTAACCAGTTTATGTCGTTGCCGCCGGAGTCACTGTACTCAACCCGCAGGGGAGTGCTGGTTGTCAGCGTTAGCTGTTGTTGCAGATCCGGGTTGTCCGTTCCATAGGGGGTTATCTGAATATCGAGTTCCGCAGGTTCGGTTTTGATCGACACCTGGTAACTGTATAAGCCGGCATCACCTTGCAAGGGTGAAAGCTGAGCGACAAATGCGATACTGTCTTCACGACCCTCAAACTCAATCGGGCTGTTACGCTGCTGGTCATTGCTAATCAACAGGCAGTTTTGTAACTGTTGACGCAGATGTTGTCGCAGCAGGTATTGCTGCTGCTCGTTATCAGTGTGGGTTGAAATGCTATGCCAGCTGCGAATGCCCTGATAGAAACTGCCATATACCACCGTTAGCAGGATGATGGTTATCACCATTGCTACCAGCAGCTCAAGCAGTGTGAAGCCGGATGAATTGAGTCTCTGCCGGGTCATGAACGGGCTCCCAGCCGCAGGGTTTTTAATACCACTGGGTAATCCTGCCGCTCACCCCAGCTGACCTGAACCTCTATCTGATACAGCATAAACGGATAGCGAACCGCCTGCTCAGTACCCGTTTCCCAGGGCGTGATGCTGGCGCGCCAGCGATATCTGGATTCATTGCCTTCCAGATCATTGGCACGTAACGGGTCGCTGGCCAGTTGTTCCAGCCTGCTTTCGGCAACCTGAACGGCATTCCGATAGTCTGAATTGATTGCCGCACTTTTTGCGGCGCCGGAGAACAGGTTGAGAATCACACCCAGTGTCAGTGCAGCGATCACCATCGCCACCAGCACTTCGAGCAGGGAAAAACCACGCTGTAACTCAAAGGGTTTCATATCTTACCCCTCCGGTCAGCCAGTTAATGCTGAAGTTTGTCTTTTTATCCTGTTGGGTCAATTGAAGGGTGGCGCCGTTGCTACCTGCGTTGGGTATAAATAGCAGATAACCGCTTTCCAGGGGTTGCTGTTCTGAGTTGATAAATACCAGTTCACTATTTTCTGACCAGCTAAACAGTGTTTCACCTGCACTATTGATCAGACTACGGTCGGCAGTTGACAGTTCCAGCTTGACTATCTGGCCTGTTTCACTGGCTGTGTTACGTGCCTGGTTCAGCGTTGTGGTCAGATCATGCACCTGTTTCTGGAACTGTGCGCCGGAGAATGCAGCGCCGAAACGGGGGATAACCAGTGCGAGCAACATCCCTGCTATGGCCATAACGACCAACAGTTCCAGCAGGGTAAAGCCGGTCTGTCGCTGTGAATGTGGTTGCACTATAATCCCCCGGTTTTCTTTGTTAGTCTCTGTTCCCCATGTGCCTACTTCCAGCTGGCAATATCTGCATTTTCCCCTTCGCCGCCTTCATTATTATCGGCGCCCAGAGAGAACAGATCGTACTCGCCATTCTCACCGGGGAACTTGTAGCGGTATTCGTGTCCCCAGGGGTCCATACGCACGACTTTCTTCTTCAGATAGGGGCCGTTCCAGCTACTCACACCTTCCGGGGCATTGATAAGGGCATCCAGACCCTGTTCGGTATTGGGGTAACTGCCAACTTCGAGTCGATACAGGTCAAGGGCGGCCCCCAGTTCCTGAATCTGCAGCATGGCCGTCTTGGTCTTGGAACTGTCCAGATGTTTTAACACTCGGGGACCGACCAGACCGGCCAGCAGTCCCAGAATGACCAGTACCACCAGAATCTCGAGCAGGGTAAAGCCCCGTTGTGTGTGCGTTGACTTGTTTTTCACATATCTCTCCTTGATTAGAGTGCTATATCGTTAATCCCGATAATGGCGGACAAAAGGGACATAATCAGCACTGCAATGATGAACCCCAGCGATAGAATCAGCGCTGGTTCCAGAATATGCAGCAGCCTTTGCGTTTCAGTTTCAATTTGCCGGTCGTAGATATCAGCTGTTTTTAACAGCATGCCGGGTAGTTCACCGGTTTCCTCTCCGACCTGGGTTAACTGGACGACCAGTGGTGGCACCCGTTTACTGTTTCTCAGTTGGTCAGAGAGGCGACCGCCTTCGCGCATGCGGGTGGCGGCGAGGGTAATCTCTTTTAACAGAGTGTTATTGGTGAAGGCCGCACTGGACATCTCAATGCTGGACAGCATCGGTACGCCACTGTTGATCAGGTTGCCGAGACTCCGGCAGAACCGGGTGTACTCGATTTTTACATGGAGCTTACCGATTAGCGGCAGATTTAAACGTAGTGCATCCCACCAGGTGGCGGTTGAGCCGCTGGATATCGTCCGGTAAGCGATAATCAGTAACAGTGATAAGAGACCCAGAGCATAGACACCATAATCGATGCTCATCTGGCTTAACCACATTACAAAGCGGGTTTCCGGGGGCAGTTCTTGACTAAAACCAGCAATGATGTCGGCGAACTGTGGTACCACATAGAGCAGTATCATCAGAATCGATAGCAGCGACACGCCCAGTAATATGATCGGATAGAGCAGCGCGGCAGAGACCTTCTCTTTTAACTGACGGCTACGCTCCAGGTGTTGACAGAGGGTTTCCAGTCCGCGACCGATCTGGCCACTGGCTTCAGCTGCGCGGATCAGGCTGACATAGAGAGGATTAAAATAGCGCGGGAATTGTTCCAGGGCCTGGCTGAATGTCTGACCGCCCCGCAATTGTTGACGCAGTTCATGAATCAGTGCCTGCAGAATAGTGGAGGGGGTACCCTGTTGCAGAATCTCAAGACTCCGGTCAAGTGGAATTCCTGCTTCAACCAGATACATCAGTTCCTGAGTGAACTCAAAGATCAGTTCTCCACTGGCTGATCTGAAACGTACGGCTTTGGCCCGCTTCTTTTGGTTTTTCGGTTGCTGGCTGTCCGCATAGATAGGCACTTTACCGCTGGCCTGTAACTGGGTAATCACCTCTTCGCGGCTACCTGCCGAGATAATACCTTCTGTCAGTTCACCATTAATACCGATCGCCTTGTAATAGAAGGTGGTCATCTCAGCTCTCCTGAGTGACGCGCAGTACTTCTTCCAGGGTAGTAAGCCCCGCCAGCGCCTTACTGCAACCGTCGCTATACATGGTTTTCATACCATGCTCGACCGCCAGTTGCTGTAACGCTCTGGCGTCGCAGTTCTGCATGATCTGTCGCCGGATAATGTCATCAACAGGCAGCACTTCTGAGATGGCGATACGACCGTTGTAACCGGTATTGCGGCAATGTTCGCAGCCAACCGGGTTGTAGAGCCTACTCTGGGGATCAATTGTTTCACCGCTATTGCGACTAAGCCGCGCCAATAGTTCCGGCATCGGCTGGAACGGTTCAGCACAGTGCTGACAGAGTTTACGTACCAGACGCTGGCTAACCACGCAGAGCAGGGTAGAGGTCAACAGGTAATCTTCCACGCCCATGTCGAGTAAGCGGGTGATACTACCGGCGGCTTCGTTAGTATGCAGGGTAGATAACACCAGATGACCGGTGAGTGCTGACTGAATACAGATTTTCGCGGTTTCCAGATCCCGCATCTCACCTACCATGATGATATCCGGATCCTGGCGGACAATAGAGCGTAGTGTTGTGGCGAAATCCAGTCCTATAGAAGAACGCACCTGAATCTGGTTAATCCCTTCAAGTTGGTACTCTACCGGGTCTTCGACGGTGATAATCTTTCTTTGCTCTGTATTCAGCCCCTGCATTGCGGTATAGAGGGTGGTGGATTTACCGCTACCGGTGGGGCCTGTGACCAGGATCATGCCGTTGGGTTTTTCCAGCGCACTCCTCAATCGGGCCAGAGGTTCACCACTCATGCCGAGACTCTCAAAATCCAGCACCAGACTATCTCGCTGCAGAATCCGCATAACCACGCTTTCGCCATGTACAGTCGGGATGCTGGAAACCCGGATATCGATAGTTTGCCCCTGAACCCGAAGATCGATGCGGCCATCCTGAGGCAGACGACGTTCTGCGATATTCATATGGGCCATGATCTTAATACGCGAGATGACTGCGGCACTTAAGTGTGCCGGAGGGGCTTCAACCTCCTGCAATAAACCATCACAGCGAAAGCGAACTTTTAGTTTGTCGTGGAACGGCTCAATATGGATATCTGAAGCATTATGTTTGCAGGCGCGTTGAATCAGCAGGTTTACCAGCCGGATAACCGGAGCTTCGCTGGCCATATCTCTGAGCTGTTCGACATCGGCATCGCTGTTGTTGCCAGAATCCTCAATCTGATCGGCAATTTTCCCCAGTTGCGACTGACCCTCGCCATAGAATTGATCATAGAGTGTGTCGAGGTCGGTTTTGCTGATAACGACCGGCTGAACCCGTTCTGCTCCGGAAGCCAGTCTGGTGCTTTTAATAACAAACTGATCGCCAGGATCAAGCATTGCCAGGGTGAGTATGCCGTTACTCAACTCCAGGGGGATAACTGAGTGTTGTTTGAGGAAGTTTTCAGTAATCAGGTCGGCACAGGCCGGGGTTGCCGGAAAGTCTTCAAAAGATACTTTGCGTAGCTGAGTAATCTCAGCCATACAGAGGGCAAGGTCTTCAGCGCTGACCTGGCCCAGTTTGAGCAACATCAGCGGCAGGCTGGTTGAGCCGCTCTGCTCTCTGGCTAACGATAGGGAACGGTTAAAAAGCTCCTCAGTAAGCTTTTTCCGGGAGGTAAACCACTCTTTAATCTGTTGTTCAATTAGTTCTTTGTCGTCACTGTGTAACGCTTCGGCATTCCCCATCCTCACATCCTTTTGTTTTTATTCGCACAGGTGCTGGGTTCTGGTTAAGAAAATTCCGTTTCAAACTCCTGCAGTCATGTAACCGTGTTTGTTTAGTTTAGATGAGAAAAGAGGAAAACCACAATTGCTTAATAGTCATGTTTTAAACAATCATCATGAAAATTATTGCCAATAAAATTATTCACTATTACTAATTTTATATTAGCAATAGTGAATATGATAATTGGCTTTCCGTTGCATCAGAAATCGTGACGGTAGCCTAAGTTTATGTAATAACTGTTAGTTTCCTGGGTATCGTCGGTGAGTTCGCGGTTGGACACTTCGCCCCCCGTCTCAAATTCGAAACGGGTTTTACGGGTCCAGCGGTATTCCAGACGAACCGAGGGGCGAACATACCACTGGGAGGTATTATCGTCGGTATTTTCGCGATATTCTGTTTGAAAACGTGGATTGATTCTTAACTTTTCGTTGACCGGATAACGGCTGTTAAATGTTAAGGCCAGCCGTTGGCTGGTGGTTGCGTCGGTTAAACGGATACCGACTATTCCCAGATCTCCCTGTTTAATCAGATTATTGCCGATCGCTTGTACAAACAGTGAGTATTCATAATCTGTTCCCGGAAAACCATCGACACCGCCAGAGGTTTTACTGTCGCCCTGCTTGGAAATAGTCAGGTCGCCACTGAGTTGAAAATCATCGGTGATCGGCTGCACCATACCCAGGGTGGTGGTAAAGCTGCGGGTGGTGCGATCCAGTGCGTACTGACGGGCTTCGTCCTCGGTGATACCCGTTGCCAGCAGTTCACTCAGGGTACTGACAGGCTGGCTTTGAATTGCCGTGGTGGTGGTTAGTACCGGACTGTTACGGTAATCGACAGAGAGGTTGAAGGTCTGCTCTTTCGCATTGGTCCAGCTGCCCAGTGTAAACAGGGTGTTCAGTTCGTTGAAAGAGATATCATAATCTAACAGTGTAAACAGGGTTTTACCCGGCTGGAAATAGCGCACCTCGCCACCGATTGCCCGGCGGTCCAGTATGTTTTCATTCCGTTGTTCGATCAGAAAAATGTTATAGTCCCAGGCGTTGTTGAAGGTTCCCAGATCAACGTTCACGCCGTAGAACCACCGGTCCAGATTGACCTCTTTGTAGGTGGCTGTTTCAACCGGAAAGCCTGCGACCAGGTTCACCTTAACGGTTTCATTCAGGGAATGGCCTGCCAGAACCCCATCAAAACGACCTAACACACCACCAGAGCTGCTGGACTGTCGTCCCAGACGCAGAGTATTGCTAGCCTGCTTGTCCTGAATATCAACGTACAAAGTGCTGATTCGTGCTTCACTTTGAGTGCTGTCGAGAAAGTCTTCCTCATATCCACCCGAAAACCGGGTACGTATATCATACTCATCGCCCCGGTAGCGACCTGTCAGGTAAAGGTCGTTGGAGAGCGCGTCGCGGTTGACTGAGGTGGTTTTGAAGTCTTCAGTTTCAGTCGAAAACTCATCACGGCGGTAGAACTGCGAGATGCCACCGTAGACATCCCAACGGGATGGTTCTGCTTTACGGGTTGTAGTGGTTCGGGCCGTAGGTGTTTGTGTTGCGGTGATCATTGCGGTAATACGCTGACGGACACGCAGGGCGTCTGCGCCATCGGGATATTTCTCCAGATACTGATCCCAGGCTGCTTTTGCCTGAGCCTGCTGACCTTTGCGCTCCCGGGCAACACCGGTAAATTCCAGCGCCTGGCGGCTGTACTGGTTTTCTGGCTCCCGAAGAATTTTAGTATACAGCTGGATAGCCCGATCATACTCCTGGGCAATCATGGACTGCTCAGCCTGGAGCATTATTTTTCCCAGGGGATCATCGCTGTCAGTGGCTGAGGTGCCTGACGTACCGGCAGAGGTGATAACCACAATCGGCTGGCTGGAGGACGGTGATAACTCCGTTGTCGTTTTCCCGGTTTGCTCTGTTTCTGTCACCGGTTGTGTCGTCTGGGATGCTGCGGCTGCCGGCTGGTTTTCTGCTGTTACTGCAGGCGGGGTGCTGCGGTTCACTTCAGCAATGGCATCACTCTTTTCGGCTTCAGGAACCTTGGTGATCCAGAGTTCAGGATGTCTGTCGCGGATTGATACCGCTAATGCTTCGGCATCTTTCGCGCTGGGGAAAAAGCCAACCCTGACCCGGTACCACTTTTTTCCGTCGACCACTGAGCTGGTGATATAGGTTACCTGACTTTTAAATGGTAGTTCCCTGATCACCTGTTCAGCATCTGACAGGTTTGCCAGAGAGGCTACGTGAATTGCATAACGGCCGCTCGACTGTATGGCTGAGCTCTCCGAGCCCTGGGTCTGAGCCGCTGCGTAACAGGGAAGGGTGGTGAGTGATCCTCCAGCGATAACAGCAGCAATAATAGTCGATAACAGGGTTTTAGTCGGGTTATGCATTATGTTTTCTCAGTTTCAAATTCGAATTACTGGCATTTGGCCTGCTGGATTCGGTTGGATGGGTAGATCAATACCTTAATAGTGCGGTAATCACTTCCCTGGAGCACTTCAGAGCGAACCACTTCGCGATACTGCAGCGTCAGATAAGGGCCTCCGGAAAAATCCCCCTCGTAGACCACCTCATCCAGCAGATCGTGATCTTCCGGTGTGGCGGACTCCCGAAGATCGCTAGCGTTCTGATCGATCTGAGCGACCTGTATATGCTTAATGCGTACCCGTAACTCATCACTGGGGTCCTGCGGGTAGTGGCTGATATAGCGCACCGGGTAGTGCATGTGGATGATGGCCAGATCCGGGTCGCAGGGCGACGTACTCCGGATCAGTTCGACCCCTTCCATGATATTCTCACCAATGGGCTGTGCCTGAATCAGAGTGGCCGGCAGAACCAGCGCGCTCAGCAGTAATGCTTTAATTAGTTTGTTCATTAGTCCCAATTCCTATCTAGAACACTGTGTTCCGGCCTGCTTTGACGGTGACAGCTGCCCGCACAGTTACGGGCGGTGGAGACCGTGTCGCCTTCATGTTTACTCGGCCTGAAGTCATTCGCGTGACAGCCTGCACAATCCGGTGCATATGCCGGTGTTGGCCAAGGGATTGTCTCGCTGTTAGAGGTATGGCATGCATTACAACCAGGGTTGGCTCTGTGGTCGCCCGGATAGGAGCCAGAGCTGTGGTTGAAGTTAATACCCACGAATGAGGTTGTGTTATGGCACTCATCACAGGCTACCGAGGTAACAAAGTGGTTGCCCGGTTTGCCGGTTGCAGTATTGCCGTTATGGCAGCTTTCGCAGGTGCCTGGCGATACATTATCGTGATTGAATGTCGCGCCGAGCCAGCTATTGGTGTTATGGCAGTCATCACAGGTGTTACTGCTGGCAATATGGTTGGCGGATTTACCTGTCGCAATCACACCGTTATGACAGGTGTTACAGGTACCATTCACCTCCGCATGGTCAACCCGCGTGGTCGGTACCCACGCCACCGAGGAGTGACAGGCTTCACAAACATTGGAACTGTTGATATGGGTACCGTTTTTGCCGGTGGCTGTGGTGCCGTTATGACAGCTTGAACAGCTGCCGGTGACGCCACTGTGATCGAAGACTGCATCTGCCCAGCTGGTGGTGTTATGACAGTCATCACAGGTGTTACCGCTCTGGATATGGTTGGCGGACTTGCCCATCGCAATGGTGCCATTATGGCAGCTGCTACAGGTGCCATTGACCTCGGTGTGATCTACCCGGGTTACGGGTGACCAGCTGACCGGAGTATGGCAGGACTCACAGTTGTTAGTCGTATTGATATGGCTGCTGTTTTTACCCGTTGCCGTGGTGCCGTTATGACAGCTAGAGCAGCTGCCAGTCACGCCACTGTGATCAAATACCGCGCCGGCAAAACTGGTGGTGTTGTGACAGTCATCACAGGTATTACTGCTCTGGATATGGTTGGCGGATTTACCCAGTGCAATGGTGCCATTATGACAGCTGCTACAGGTGCCACTGACTTCGGCATGGTCCACCCGGGTGACAGGTGTCCAGCTGACCGGAGTATGACAGGACTCACAGTTGTTAGTCGTATTGATATGGCTGCTGTTTTTACCCGTTGCCGTGGTGCCGTTATGACAGCTAGAGCAGCTGCCAGTCACACCACTGTGATCAAATACCGCGCCAGCAAAACTGGTGGTGTTGTGACAGTCATCACAGGTATTACTGCTCTGGATATGGTTGGCGGATTTACCCAGGGCAATGGTGCCATTATGACAGCTGCTACAGGTGCCATTGACTTCGGCATGGTCCACCCGGGTGACAGGTGTCCAGCTGACCGGAGTATGGCAGGACTCACAGTTGTTAGTCGTATTGATATGGCTACTGTTTTTACCCGTTGCCGTGGTGCCGTTATGACAGCTAGAGCAACTGCCGGTGACATTGCTGTGGTCAAAGACTGCACCGGTAAAGCTGGTGGTGTTATGACAGTCATCGCAAGTGTTACTGCTGGCAATATGGTTGGCGGATTTCCCAATTGCAATGGTGCCGTTATGACAACTGCTACAGGCACCGCTGACCTCAGCATGGTCAACCCGGTTAACTGGCGTCCAGCTTGCCGATGAGTGACACGCTTCGCAGTTATTGGTGCTGCTGATATGGCTGCTGTTCTTACCGGTAGCGATAGTGCCGTTATGGCAGGTACTACAACTACCATTAACCTCACCATGGTCAACGCGGGTAACCGGAGCCCAGCTGGTTGATGAGTGACAGGCTTCACAGTTATTAGTGGTGTTAACGTGGGTGCTGTTCTTGCCAGTGGCTATCGTACCGTTATGGCAGGTATTACAGCTGCCATTGACCTCTCCATGGTCAACGCGGGTAACCGGAGCCCAGGTGGTTGGGGTATGACAAGATTCACAGTTGTTAGTAGTGTTAATGTGTGTTGCATTTTTACCTGTTGCGGTGGTGCCATTGTGGCAGCTGGAACAGTTGCCGGTGACACCGCTGTGATCAAATACCGCCCCGGTAAAGCTGGTGGTGTTATGACAGTCTTCACAGGTATTACTGCTTTGCACATGGTTCGCGGATTTGCCCAGCGCAATAGTGCCGTTGTGACAGCTGCTACAGGTACCATTCACCTCCGCGTGATCGACACGGGTTACCGGTGACCAGGTTGTCGGCGTGTGACAGGCTTCACAGTTATTGGTGGTGTTGATATGAGAGCTGTTTTTACCGGTCGCAGTGGTGCCGTTATGGCAGCTGCTACAGGTGCCATTCACCTCGGTATGATCAACCACCGTGACCGGTGCCCAGCTGTTTGAGGTGTGACAGGCTTCGCAGTTACTGCTGCTATTGATATGGCTGGTACCTTTACCGGTTGCCAGAGTACCGTTGTGACAGCTGCTGCAGCTGCCATTCACCTCAGTATGATCAACCCGGGTGACCGGAGACCAGCTGCTAGGCGTGTGGCAGGCTTCACAATTATTGGTGCTGTTGATATGACTGGTATTTTTACCGGTGGCCGTGGTGCCGTTATGGCAGCTGTTACAAGAGCCGAGCACCTCGGTATGGTCAACCTGGGTTACTGGTGTCCAGTTGGTATTCACATGACAGCTTTCACAGCTGTTAGTGGTGTTGATATGGCTGGAGTTCTTACCGGTGGCTGTGCTGCCGTTGTGACAGGTTGCGCAGTTTTGCGTCACATTGCTGTGGTCAAATACTGCATTGGCCCAGCCTGAGTCGGGGTTGTGGCAGTCAGCACAAGTTGCGTTCGTTGGTACATGACTGGCGGATTTTCCGGTAGCAATCGAACCGTTATGACAACTTTCACAGCTGCCCTGTACCTCATTATGATCAACCCGGGTTTCCGGAGACCAGGTGGAAGGGGTGTGGCAGGCTTCACAGTTATTAGTCGTGTTTATATGGCCTGAACTCTTACCGCTGGCGGTAGTGCCGTTATGACAAGTAGAACAGGTGCCATTTACCTCATTATGATCAACCCGCGTTACAGGTGTCCAGCTGGTATTCGCATGGCAGCTTTCACAGCTGTTGCTGGTATTAATATGGCCGCTGTTTTTACCGGTGGCAGTACTGCCGTTGTGGCAGGTAGAGCAGTTTTGCGTCACATTGCTGTGATCAAAGACCGCATTGGCCCAGCCGCTATCCGGGTTATGGCAATCGGCACAACTGGCGGTAGTGGGGACATGGGTCGCAGACTTTCCGGTAGCAATAGAACCGTTATGGCAGCTTTCACAGGTGCCTCTCACTTCATTATGGTCAACCCGGGTCTCTGGGGACCAGGTGGATGGGGTATGGCAGGCTTCACAGTTATTGGTGGTGTTAATATGGCTGGTGCTTTTGCCTGTAGCTGTAGTGCCGTTGTGGCAGCTTTCACAGCTGCCGTTAACCTGTCCATGGTCAACCTGGGTAACAGGTGACCAGTTGGTTGGTGTGTGACAGCTTTCACAGCTGTTAGTGGTATTTATGTGACCGCTGTTCTTGCCTGTTGCTGTCGTGCCGTTATGACAGCTGGAACAGTTGCTTACCCCCGGCGGATGAGCAAAGGTAGCATCGGCCCAGCCACGGTCTGGGTTGTGGCAATCTTCACAGGTATTGCTACTGGGAATATGGTTGGCCGATTTTCCTGAAGCAGTGGTGCCGTTGTGGCAGCTTTCACAGCTACCATTGACTTCACCGTGGTCGACCTGCGTAACCGGCGACCAGCTGGTACTGGAGTGACAGGCTTCACAGTTATTGGTGGTATTAATATGGCCGGAGTTCTTGCCTGTTGAGATGCTGCCGTTATGGCAGGATGAACAGTTTGTCGCTCCTGCGTGGTCAAATTTTGCGCCAGTCCAGGTGTTGACCGAGTGGCAATCCTGACAGTTATTGCTGCTGGGAATATGGTTTCTGGTTTTTCCAGTGGTGTTGAAACTACCGTTATGACAGCTGCTACAGTTGCTGCCATTGTCCGGATGGTTCCATAAGCTGATGTCACTAAAGTTGGTTGGACGGTGACAGTCTTCACAGACATTGTTGGTGGGGATGTGATTACCGCCCTTGCCAGTGGCCTGGGAACCATTGTGGCAACTAACACAGTTGTTTTCGATGCCGCTATGGTCAAATGATGAGGTCTGCCAGCCGCTGGTTGCGTGGCAGTCTGCACAGTTATCGCTGGAGGGTGGGTGATTACTCTGTTTACCGAAAGCGACCTGGTTGTTGTGGCAGGATACACAACTGCCGGTGACTTCATCATGGTCTACCTTGGGGACATCGGTCCAGCTACCCGGGCTATGACAGCTCTCACAGTTTTTACTGCTATTAATATGGTCACTGGTCTTGGCGGACGCAGGCACAATACTGGATGAGGAGTGACACGCAGAGCAGGTGTTCGGTGTACCTTTAAACATCCCTTTAATATGGCAGCTGGAACACTCTAAGTTGGCGTGCTGGCCATCCAGCATAAAGCCCGTGCTGAGGTGGTCGAACTCTTCACGGTTGGCTTTTGTACGGACGGAGCTCTGCTCAGTCTTCTGGGTTTCTGTATCCAGCTGCTGCAGTTTGTCCGGATCGGACATTGCCTGAGCGGCGGTCGGCAGCATCAGGCTGAGTAACAGCAGCATCAATAAGGGGATAAGTTGCCGCAGCATACTGGCGGCTGATGGAACAGATTTAATTGTTATTAATGACATACTTATCACCTATATCCCCCGGGTCTATTGACCCAGGTTGCTTGTGTCGTCAAACGATTCGGTCGTGTGGCATCGTTCACAAAAACGTCCGAAACCGCCAAAATGAACATCGTCGCTGCGGTGGCAGCTAAAACAATCTGAAGCCTGGTTGATATCATCCAACTCTTTAACAGGCTTAATATGGCAGGCATCACAGGGCTGTTCTTTGTGTTTGCCGGTCAGTTCAAAATCGGTCTGGGTGTTATGGTCAAACTGCCAGATACCCCAGTCGTTGGGCGTGTGGCACTGTTCGCAACGACTGCCCAGCGTTTCTTTGTGAACATCGTCGTCCTTATGGCAGTTGCTGCAAGCCAGGGCCGTATCTTTGAATGTTTGTTCCAGGTGGCACTCTTCACAACTGGTAATCGCGTGCTGGCCGATCAGGGGGAAACGGGTCAGATCGTGGTCAAAACGGATGACGCCAGTAAAGGACTCTTCATTGTGGCAGCGGTTGCAGCTGTCACCCTGTTGTCCTTTGTGGACGTCGTCACCTTTGTGACAGCTGATACAGTCCGTTTCAAGCTTGTCTTCGAGGCTTCCCTTATGGCAGCTATGGCATTCCAGGGGTTTATGGCTGCCTTTGAGTTTGAAATCGGTGTCCCGGTTGTGATCGAAGCTGCTTTTCTGCCAGTTGTTTTCGCTATGACAGTCCTTACATGCAGTACCATTTTTGCCCTGGTGGGTGTCATCGGCACGGTGGCAGTCGATACACTGATCTCCGGGTGATTTGTCATAAGGAGGATCGACATGGCAGTTATTACAGCTGGTCTCTTTGTGCGCGCCCCTGAGGCGGAATTCAGTATCGTTATTGTGATCAAACTTCAGTTTGTCCCAGCCTTTTTCGGCGTGGCACTTCTCGCACTCGCCACCAAAGTGACCACCATGAGCGTCGTTCAGGCGGTGACATGAAACACATTCTGTCGGGATATTTTTGTATTGCTCATCGGCGTGGCAGCTACTGCAGTTGACGTCGGCGTGCTTATCCAGCAGTGGGAAGTCCGTGTCATCGTGGTTGAAGCCGGTATCCTGCCAGCCGGTCTCTTTGTGGCAGTCGTCACACTGTTCGCCCAGCTTACCATTGTGCTTGTCACTCTCTTTGTGACAGTCGATACACTGGTCGGGGGCTTCACGAAAGCGATGCGACGCCTCATGGCAATTGCCACAGGCGGCCGTCCGGTGTTCGCCCTTAAGTGGATAATCGGTAAGGTCATGGTTAAACGTGGAGTGAGTCAGCTGGACAATGTCGGCGTCTCTGCCCATATGGTCAGAATGGCAGGTTTTACATTCAATGTTTTTGCTGTTTTCCATCCGGCCGTGGAATCCAGTTCCTTGTTCGATATCTTTGGCGATATTCTGATGATCGTGGCAGGCCAGACAGCGATTGCGCTGTTTGGTCTGATCAAAAGATTCATGGCAGCTATCGCACTCGGTTTCGAACTGCGCGTGGCCATTGATCACTTTACCGGGCATGAGGATAGTTTCGAAGATATTGGCTTCTCCAGGCACACTGAAGCCTAGCAATACCACCAGGGCAATGTATTTCAGCGTTAAGATGCGATCAGAGAGCTTCACTCAACCTCCGGTATAGTTATGCCGCAAACCCTGATGCCTTAGGGGTGCGGACGGAAAAGCGGAGGAATAAATAGAGATGGCCATTCCCCCGAACAGGCCTGCTGTCTTGATATGTTTCGTCTGCACAGATTGTATTAGTCGGAATTAGTTAATCGATCGGGGGCATTAAGTAATATCACCCCGGCAATAATCCGTGCGTTAATTCTTTAGTTATTAATAGCAATAACCAGACCCTTTTAAGTAAAAGCTATATTTATCAGTATGTTATGTTTTTTTGTTAAGGGTTCTCTCATAAAAGCGCGAAACAGCGGATGTTGATGTTGTCTCAAAGTCCATACGCAAAATAAGTGATAAGTTAACTTTATTAATAATATCAATTACTTACGGTGTCTCTGATTTGATACTCTCAATAATGAGAAAAAATTCTCACATGAAAATTAATACATATGAACGGCAGCAACGTGAATCAAACCGGTAATCAGTAGCATGCTAAAAAAGACCACATGAATTTTGTGCCAGTTATGAAAGAGCTTCTCATAGAAGGTGTAGACCGCCATTTTGCGTATCGCTCTGAGTAGTATGTCTACCAGCTTGCAGCTCTCTTTGAACTGTTTTTTCTCCTGTTTTTTGTCCCAGCCAGAGAGACGGGCCTGAGTGGCAATGATTGGTCGCAGGCGCCGACGCAGGCTGAAATAGGTAAGCCAGGTGCTTATGCCGATGAAGATCTTGCGTGGAATAAAGCTCAGTGCTCCAGCGCTGGGTTTCATGACATATTCTTCGAACTCTTTGATTTTATTTTGAATGGTTGGGGCCAGTCCGCTGGTTTGTTCAAGCATCTTTCTCGCTTCATGGCTGATATCCATCAGCTCTTCAATGCGGGCATGGGTGCCGAACAGGCCGTAATGGATCTGGGCGTAGATATAACGCCCGGCAACACCGCTGGCCACCACGAATAGCATCGAATAGAGGGCAACGTTACTGTTGGTCGCGCCGAGGGAAAAATTGCAATGAAAAGCGATCATCACCGGAGCAATAACACCGATAAACATGTGCAGGTTAAACCAGATTTTAATCGCCCCGGTACTGCGCATAAATTTGAATTTTTTCCGCACGGGATAGATGAAAATGAGTAGGAAAAAAACACCGGCTACAAGTCCTAGCCAGTATCCCAGCCCCCATTCAGCGGTAATCAGGTATTCATCCCGCTGTTGCCACCCCCATAGCAGAAACAGACTCAGCGCCACTGAGACGAAGGGCGCTGCAAACTGTTCAAAAGGCGAGAGGTGGAGCTTGTTTATATCGGCTTTTTGCTGTTGTTCCGCCACGTCGTTAATGCTCATCTGATTAATTTTTGTTATTGACGAATCTGGTTGATTTCAATGGTTACGTTGTTTCCAGCGGTGGGATCAATGGTCTGACTAAACCCTTCCAGGTCACCCGGAGTCGCAGTGGCACTATCACTGAACGAGATACGTGCGCCAATCACGACTGCTGTCGCGGAAGACAATTTACGGTCGGGTATCACGGCGTTGCTATCATTCAAGGTGAAGCTGAAGGGCAGTTTTGCCGGAGTCTGACGGATAGCGGCTAATGGCATTGGTGGCCCTTTATCCGCCCGGGCAAAGATAAACAGCGTGGCATTTTTATTGTTCAGTTGTTGGGCCAGCTCGGGGGTGATGTTGACGCTGCCACTGACGGATGCCTGAGCTTTATCGGGACTGTCCTTAAGCGCCTGATCAATCATCACTGCAGTCAGATTGCGGGATGTTTTGGGTTCCGGGAAGACCCGTGAGGGCTGGGCGGGCGTCTTCGCTGCCATGCCACTACGTATCTCAGCAAGACGGGCGGGTGCGAGTCCCAGCGCGGTTGCTTTTGCATAGGCTTCGTCAGCCGCAGCCTGATTATTCATGTACTGATAAGTACGTCCAAGTAAGACCCATCCCTCCATATCATCCGGTTCATTTTGCAGCCGGTCTTTCAGCTTTTGAGCCATTTGATCAAGTGGGCCAGCCTCCATGGTCGCGGTGGTTTCGGCTGCCTGGACTGCCATAAGGGAGGATGGAGTGGTGTCCCGTTGAGTCATGCCACCGGCGACGTTACCAGATTGAGTAGAGTTGCTGCTGGTCAGGACAAATGCAGTAACGGCCAGGCCTGTAGTTAAAGCCAGTGCAGTGAACAGGGTATTGCGAGTCATACTATAAGAAACTCCGTATATCAGTTTTATTCTATCAATGCATAAGTTGTACCGTTTTACTAAAACCTATGATTATCAAACAGATAATTAAATTTTATGTGTGTTATTTATCATTGTTGCGAATTTTTAATAAACGCTCTGGGTTTGGGTGTGTACTGTTGGAGACAGTTGTTGTTGTTAGTTAATTTGATTAACGTATTAAATAGCAAATCGGGTTTTCTTTTTGATAGGAGAGAGATGAAAGGGAAGGCTTCACGCTCATATTTAGTGAAGATAGAAGATCCGGACGTTTTAGTTTTAATAGGTATTACACATGAACATACAGCCTGATATTTATCAGTATATTATTATTGGCGCACCGCTACTGGCGATCTGGATGCTGTATAACTGGTACAAAACCACTCAGACCCGTGCCAATCTGGCGATTAAATCGGATGCAGTTGCTGCCGGTCTGACTGAGCCGGCATCACTGCATCCGATTATAAACAGTACACTGTGTCTCGGTTGTGGCTCCTGTGTTAATGCTTGTCCGGAGGCTAAACATCAGGTTCTGGGGCTGATTGATAATAAATCTGAGTTGTTAAACCCCTCTGACTGTATTGGTCACGGTGCCTGTAAAACGGCCTGTCCCGCTAACGCTATCGAGTTGGTATTTGGTACAGAGCGGCGGGGGCTGGATATACCCAATGTTAAACCGGACTTTCAGACGAATATTCCCGGAATCTATATTGCCGGAGAGCTCGGCGGCATGGGGCTGATTAAAAACGCCACCGAGCAGGGGCGTAAAGCGATGGAGTCGATTGCCAAGGCGCCGGGAATGGGCAGCGGTGGTGATCTACTGGATGTGCTTATCGTGGGGGCTGGCCCTGCGGGAATTACCGCCACACTGGGAGCAATGGAAAAAAAACTGACGGTTAAAACCATTGAGCAGGAATCGTTGGGTGGTACGGTGGCGCAGTTTCCCCGCGGTAAGCTGGTGATGACCGCCCCGGCAAAACTACCACTGGTGGGGGAGTTTCAATTTAAAGAAACCACCAAAGAGAAACTGATCGACTTCTGGGCTGAAGTCGAACGTAAGACCGGCCTTAAGGTTAACTATAAAGAGCGGGTTGATCATATTGATCACCTGCCGGATGGCGGCTTCGAGGTGACTACCAATAAGTCGGTATACCGTACCCGGGCCGTATTACTGGCAATTGGTCGCCGGGGAACTCCACGTAAACTGGGGGTTCCGGGAGAGGAACAGAGTAAAGTAGTCTATCGTCTGGTTGATCCGGCGCAGTATAAAGGTAAACATGTTCTGGTGGTTGGCGGGGGCGATAGTGCTCTGGAAGCCGCCACCAGCATCGCGGAAGAGCCGGGCACGACGGTGACGATCTCCTACCGTAGTGCCGCATTTGGCCGGGCGAAAGAGAAGAATCGCCGTAAAGTTGAAGAGGCTGTTGCAAGTGGCCGGTTGAACTTAATGTTAAGCTCGACAGTCAATGAGGTATTGGAATCAGAAGTGGTGCTTAATTGTAACGATGAGCTGCACCGGTTACCCAATGACAGTGTGATCGTATGTGCTGGTGGTATTCTGCCGACCGGTTTTTTGAAGCAGATAGGTATAGAGGTCGAAACGAAATATGGTACTGCCTGATCGGGCTGTTGATTCGCGGTGGTGGTCCGCCCCACTTTTCATTCTGGCAATCTGTTTGCTGAGTTTACCTTTCAATCTATCCCCGGCTTATGGTGCCCACCAGGAGCTGGGCGATGTCAAAGCCGCTATTCGTGTTAAGGATTATAGCGGCGCTCAGGCGTTACTCAGGCCTTTGGCCGAAGGGGGTGATGCGGAAGCACAATATATGCTCTCTACGCTCTACCGTAACGGTCAGGGGGTGACTAAAAGTCATGAAAAAGCGGTGTACTGGCTGGAAAAAGCCGCAGATCAGGGGCATGTGAAAGCGATCTATAACCTGGCGGTTATGTATGAAAAGGGCTGGGGTGTCGAGCAGGATTTAGCGCGGTCGGAACAGTTGATGGCCCTTGCGGCTGATGCGGGACATCCGCTGGCACGGCGTCAGATGCATAAAGACGCATCAGAAACCCGGCAAAAGAAACAGTTAAAAGAGTATCGTGCGGTCGACACAGACAAGGCCTTGTTGTGGCTGGCGCAGAAGGGAAGTAATCACGAGTTAAAACAGTTGCTGGAGCAAAAACCGGATATCAACAGCCATGATGAAAATCAGCGCACCGCCTTGTACGAGGCCGCTGAAGCCGGACATGTCGAGACTGTAAACATTCTGCTGCAGGCCGGGGCTCAGGTTGGGCTGGAGGACAAGTTTGGTGTCACCCCTGTGATGGCCGCCGCGCAGAATGGACATACTGAGGTTGTCAAATTACTGCTGAAAGCGGGAGCGGATAAAGCGGCGCATGATGATAATGGTAATACGCTGATGCACCTCGCTGCCGGTAGCGGCCATCTGGATACTGTGAAGTTGCTGGTCGCTTCCGGGGTAGGGATGAATGGTATTAATCACAGTGATTATACCGCCCTGGATCTGGCAGTTAACCGCGATCATAAAAAAGTTGTTAGCTGGTTAAATGCTAAAGGCGCGAAACGCAACAATCTGGCACCTCCTGAACGCGATGCCTCACTGGTAGCACTTGAAGCGTTAAACTCAGTTGATCAGGTTGTGACCGGAGACAGCAATCCTTTCCAGGGCTGGTCGGCACTGATGCTGGCTAGTTGGCGTGGTCAGGATAAAGTGGTGGCTGAGCTGTTACGCAGCAAGCCCGATCTGAATCAGGTTGATCAGGAGGGGCACACACCGCTGAGCCGAGCGGTGTGGCAGGGTAACACTGACATTGCAAAAATGCTGATCAATGCCGGTGCCAATGTAAACCACCGGCTGCCCGACGGGCACAGTTTGCTGATGCTCGCGGCTGAACGGGGCTTCGATAAGATTAGTGCCATGCTGATTAAAAAAGGTGCAGATCAGCGGCCACTGTTGGAAAACGGTGATGGTGCACTGATGCTGGCGGTTAAAAACGGACATGCTGAGATTGTTAAACAGCTGTTGGACAGTGGCTCTGGCAAGCTCCTCAAACGGGAACAGGCAAATGTGCTGCTGGAAGCATCCGCATCTGACCTGCCACAGCTGATTGAACTGCTTGTTAGTCATGGTGTTGATCCCGATACCCGGGATAAACAGTCGCGAACTGCGCTCTGGTATGCCGCTGATCATGGTGCGTTGAAGGCGATGCAGGCTCTGAAGGACAAGGGGGCGAATCTTAATCTCGCTGACCTGAATGGCAGTTCACCGCTGATCCGGGCGATCTCGCGTAAACAGATTGCGTCACTGAAATGGCTGATTGCTGCCGGAGCCGATATTAATCAACCGGATGGTAAAGGTAATACGCCGTTGATGGTTGCCGCCGCAGCGGGTGATCGCAACAGTGTTATTCTGTTGGCGGAGCAGAGTGCCGCAATCAATGTGCGCAATCAGTTTACTCAGACCGCGTTGATGCTGGCGGTTAATGGTGGGCATGTTGAGGTTGCTGAATGGTTGTTGGATAACGGTGCTCAGCCACGTCGTAAAAATCAGCTGGGCCAGGATAGTTTCAAGCTTGCTGAAGCCACTGGAAATAAAGCGATGCTTGAGCTGTTAAGACAATATCGTTAAGCGCCGAAGCTATACAGAGTCATTCTGTTTAGCTTTGGTTTGCCCTGTTTCTATTTTAAACCGCACCTCTGGCAGGTTGGTCAGCTATCTGAGTAGCTGGAAAGATCTGCCCCGGAAACTGAAAACCAGTGACTCAGGTCTGATCTCCGCCAGTCGTAAGTCACTGTTCAGGTTCTGTCCCTCATGTAGCATTTTGCCATTTATTCTCGCCATCCGCTGATCCGGAGCCTGCGCATAGATATGCACCGATACTTTCAGGTCGGGAATCGTGTTCTGAGTGTCAGCGTCCAGCTCACTGAGTAGCGGAATTCTGGTGCTGTGGTTATCTGTGAGTGCCAGCGCATCCGCCATTGAGGAACTATCTGGCGCAGTCGACGGCGCTGCTGCTATCTGAGGGGGGGGAGGTTGTCTTAATGGCGCCAGTTGTTCTATCAGTGCCTGGTTGAGAAGGCTGCGGTTGAGTTGCTCAACATCGGGGTTGGGGAGGGCGATCGTGGTTTTTGTGGCGCCAGCAGCTTTCATTGCGCTAGGCGCTTCTGTAACGGACAACGGTGCTGCGGCTGCAGGTTCCGGGTCTCCCTCCAGTGGTGCAAACGGATCACGATGATAGCGTTGTATCGGGCTTGCATCCTGAGAATCATTCGTTAACGGGTCTGCAGTCATCGGCAAAGAGGGCGCTGTACGACGGGTCTGGGAAAGGCTCTCTGGGCTGCTGATCACCTCAGGCGTATTTTCGGCGGCTTGCGGCGGCAGACTGCGCGGTTCTGTCAACGGAACAAAACCGGCTGTAACGGCGGTGGTGTCTGATGATGGGGCGGGCCATATGAGCAGAACAATATTTGCGGTCAGCAGCGCTGGAACGATCCAGAGCCATTTTTGGCGTTCAGGTTTGGGCCTGGAAGGGTGGCTTTGGGGCGTAGCGATATCGATGACTGGCTGGCTTTTACGCTCCTGTTCCGACTTTTTCAAGGCATCGAGAATATACGACATCTATGGCTCCCGGTTGCTCAGTAGTAGCGGAATATTGCGGTCCACCAGGGTGTTGAGACGAATCAGTGTTTCGGGGCCGATAATGCCATCCTGCAGCAGGTTCTGACTGCGCTGAAACGCCTTGACGTAGAGTACCAGCTGATCATCAAAAGAGTCATTCATCACGCTTTGAAACAGTGGCGATAGCTGCGCCAGTTGCTGCTTAATCCAGAGAATATGGGGGCCGTTGCTGCCGGGCTTTGTTAGCTTATGGTAGCCTTCGGGAGGTCGCCAGAGCAATGTGTAGTTAAGCAGACTCGAATCATCCAGCTGAGATAACGGGGTTGTCCAGCGATGGTAACCATCGGTGAAAATGGCGACACCATTATCGATAGCTATAAGTGTCTGACTGTTGAGCACGGTATTTTGGCCGAGTGTGCGCACCAGCGCCGGACGGTTATTGCGCTTTAGTTGTTGCCAGCTCCCTTGCTGATGCAGGCAGCGTAAACCGTTATCCAGAGCAAACAGGCACGGGTCCTGATTATCCGGCATCTGCAGTTGCCAGATGTCGAAGAGAGACTGATAAGCCCGGACTTCAGCATTAACCCCGGTATCAGTCGTGGGCTCGGCGCTCGCCTCAGACTGGTGTAAATCACGGGCCGGTTGAGTGGCTGGTGGGGGCTTATCGGTGAGGCTGGCTGCTATCAGTGATGAGTTGGAGGTCTCTTCGCTCGCCGTGACGCTCTGTATCAGCGGAGACGGGGCAACCGGGTTAGAGGGTTCCGGGTCGAAGGCTGTTGCCGGCTCGGGAGAGGCAGCGGATGATAATGGCGATGGCTCAGTTGCTTCTGGCGATGTTATGGCGTTGCTTGTCTCTGGTTGCACTGAGTTGGTTGCGTTAGTCTCTGCTGCCACCGTCGCTGTTGGCGCTTCCTGACTCTGAACGATGGTTGCCTGTGCTGCTGTCGTTTTCGATAACCAGTCACTGGCTGTTGGATAGAAGCGATAGATCAGCAGGGCGATAAAGATACTGCCAAGAGCGACGGTTAGTGGGCCGAGAAAAGAACCTTCAGGTTTGGATCGGTTTTCGCCAAAGACCTCTTTGGCTGCCTGATAGAGTATCTCTGTGTTGATGGCGGGCTCGTTGCGGGCATAAGCTCCCAGCAGCGCCCGGTCACAGATAATGTTGATCAGCCTGGGAACCCCGCCGCTGAGGTAGTGAATCTGTTTGATCAGGTTGCCTGGCACCGGGCTGGGGGTTTGCGCCACCGGTTTATAACCGGCTATTGCCAGGCGGTGATTGATATAGTGCTCCGTTTCTTGTAGTTGCAGCGGTGCCAGATGAAACCGGGCGGTAATTCGTTGTGCCAGCTGTTTTAGTTCCGGGCGTTCAATCAGTGTCCGTAGTTCGGGCTGCCCAAACATGACGATCTGCAGCAGCTTTTTCTCCTTGGTTTCAAGGTTGGTTAACAAACGCATCTGCTCAAGTACTGCGGGGCTGAGATTTTGCGCCTCATCGATAATCAGAATGGTATTCTTACCCTCACCATGGCGCTTTAACAGGTGATGATAGATCGCATCCGAGAGTCGCTTGATACTGAGGTTTTGCTGGTCATAACCGATATGCAGTTCATCGCAGATGCTCGCCAGTAACTCTTCTGAACTCAGCGTTGGATTGAGGATAAAGGCGACTTCGGTATCTTCCGCAATATGATCCAGCATGCAGCGACACAGG
>NZ_JBNKYN010000008.1:0-17443 GCF_050300915.1 Amphritea sp. | reverse complement strand
CTCTCCGGTGAGCATGACAAAACCGCTGTTTCCCTGAATGCCGTACAGCAGATGAGCCAAAGCATCCCGGTGTTGGGCGCTCATATAGAGATAACCCGGATCGGGAGCGATCGCGAATGGTGATGAGGTCAGTCCGAAATAGTGGTTATACATTAGCCTAACCCTGGCGATACAGACTCTATCAAAGATATGCGATAGATCACCCAGAGTAAAGGCGCGCAGTGAGACCGCGGAGCAATTGTTTTATAAGCGCTTACTGCCGCGCTTAACTTTTCTCTTCAGGCTGTTCATGCAGTGAAGAGAAGGCTTGCAGTGCCGCCTGACGTGTAACCTTAAGGTCAGCAATGGGTAATGGATAGCTTGATCCTAATACCACACCCGCTTGATTGAGAACCCCGTCCGGGGCGCTCCAGGGGCAATGTATGTAGCGGCTCGGTAACGCCTTAAGCTCTGGCAGATAGCGCCGTACATAGTGGCCATCCGGATCGAATTTCTGCCCCTGAGTCACCGGGTTGAAGATTCTGAAATAGGGGGCTGAGTCTGTGCCACACCCCGCCACCCATTGCCAGCTGGTGCTGTTGGAGGCCAGATCGGCATCGACGAGGGTATCCCAGAACCAGCGGGCGCCGTGATGCCAGTGCTGCAGTTGATTCTTCACCAGAAAGGAGCCCACCAGCATGCGTACCCGGTTATGCATATAGCCGGTCTGCCACAGCTCGCGCATTCCGGCATCGATAATGGGGATGCCGGTGCGTCCCTGCTGCCAGCAGCGATAATGTTTTGCTTCGTGTTTCCAGGGGAATTGGTTGAAACGCTGATTCAGGTTTTCCGTGGTCATAGCCGGGTTATGGTATAGCTGATAGTAAGAAAATTCGCGCCAGGCGAGCTCCTTCAGAAAGGTATCCAGCGCCTCTTCCAGGCCGGGCTGGTTACCCCGCTGTTGACTGTAATACCAGATCTGTCGAGGCGATATCTGTCCCCACTGCAGGTAGGGTGACAGGGTTGAGGTTCCCTCCAGTGAGGGAATATCCCGGGCGTCCTGATACTCTCTGAGCCGCTCTGAAGTGAATTGTTGCAGCCGTCGCCAGGCTGCATCTTCGGATATATCCCAGTGATCGGTGATGCGATTTTTCCAGGGGTGATGAGGAAGAAGATCCAGTTCGGTCAGGCTGAGCTGCTGTGGAATGGGTTCGTTAAACAGTGTCAGCTCAGGTCTGCAAAGGGGTTCTGCCGGTGGTGCAGCATTCAGGCAACCGTTGCGATAGAACGGGGTAAATACTTTGTAAGCGGTGCCATCGCCTTTGCTCACCTGCCAGGGTTCCCACAGCAGTGAGCCATTATAGCTGAAGACCTCCACACCCTGACTTTTTAGGGTTTGCTTAATCAGGCTGTCCCGGGCGATTGCGTGGGGGGTATAGCAGCGGTTCCAGAAAATTGCTTTCGCTCCGGTGTCGTTAACCAGCTGTGTTAAAACGTCCACAGGGTTGCCTTTGAATAGCCTCAGCTGGCCATTAAGTTGTTGATGCATATTGTCAAGACTGTGGTGCAACCAGCAACGGCTGGCAGCACCGGGTGCCCAGCTGTCCTGCTGGGAGGTGTCGTCAATATATACAGGAATAACCCTGCCTTGCTGAGCGGCATAAAACAGTGCAGGGTTATCCGCCAGTCTGAGGTCATGGCGAAGCCAGACGATGATAGCTGTAGTCAACGTTTATACCTGATTGCGAAGGCCAAGGTGCGCCGGATAGGGTTCCAGATAGCGCTGAGCACGGATATATTCACTGCCATTCTGGTTGATATAGTGCGATAACAGAGTCATTGGCGTGACCAGATTAACCTCACCCAGGCGGTATTGTTCGAATACGTTGAGAATGTCCTGGCGGGCTGAGCTTTCAACACTCTGTTTCAGATAGCCCATGATATGTTGCATGACGTTGCAGTGTGACCCGCGGGACGCCGGTTTATTAATTGCAGCCATGAACTGTTGGTGATAGGTCAACAACAGTTGATCCAATGGCTTGTCGTGAGCAACCGCGAGCATTTTACCCAGTTCGCGATAGGCGGTCTGGTTGTGCGCCATCAACAGATATTTATAGCTGCTATGGAACTGCAACAGCTTGTGAAAGCTGGGTTGCTCCGCGACCTCTTTACGAAAGTTATGATGCGCAAACACCCGCATCACGAAGTTTTCCCTCAGTTGTGCATCGTTCAGCCTGCCGTCTTCCTCAATGGGAAGATTGGGATAACGCGCCATCATTGCCTGGGCGAAGAGACCGGCGCTACGCTGCTCATGGGGGTGTCCGGAAGCCTGGTACACTTTAACCCGCTCCATGCCGCAGCTTGGGGAGTCCTTTTTCAGGATAAAACCATCTAGTTGCTCGCACCGTTGCAACATCGGCTGACAGGCATCCATGAGTTGTTTGCTCAGATTTTGCTGCGGGTCTGCTGAGTCCGGCAATGGGCGGGAGAAAATAAGACGTGGATTATGCGGATCACCCGCCAGGCGCATTGTTGGCCGGGGGATGCCAAACCCGGCAGCGACTTCGGGACAGAATGGCTGAAATTTGAAATGTTTTGCCAGTTGATTCTGACAGATACGTGACTGGCTGTGGCCTCCGTTAAAGCGAACCTGCTCTCCGATAACGCAAGCGCTGATGCCAACGGGTATATCGGTTGTTTCGGATATCCGATTCATAATGGCTCCTCAGTAATAACGGATTTTCGATTATTACGTCATAACTGTAACAACAGATCAAACCGTTTTGCTGAGCAAGTGGTGTGCTCTGAGATGGCGTAAATGGGAGGGGGACAATGTGGTTAAAAAACAGACAAAAAGATTGACTGAATTGGTTGGTTATATATAATGGCCGAGTAATTGAATCGGGTATTAGTCAGTTTGTATTGATTATCTGCTCTCTCTCACTCAGATACTACATACTTTACGATGCTTCTCCGATGATGTTCACTGCTGTGGCCAATTTTTTCATCCCGCAAGTTTGAATATTAATTGACCTCTTTGAAGCCGCTGTAGTCTACAGCGGCTTTTTTTTAGCTGAATTTTCCCTGATTCGCTTAGCACTCCTTTAGCTGTTGCTGTCGCCAGCACCCGCCTGAATAGCGGTCAGGGCGATGGTGAAGACGATGTCATCTACCAGAGCTCCCCGTGACAGGTCGTTGACCGGTTTGCGCATACCCTGCAACATCGGCCCGATGCTGATCACATCGGCACTTCGTTGCACCGCCTTATAGGTGGTATTGCCGGTGTTGAGATCAGGGAAGATAAACACCGTTGCTTGTCCGGCAACTGAGCTGCCCGGTGCTTTTGATTTTGCTACGCTTTCCATCACGGCTGCATCATATTGCAGCGGGCCATCAATCAGCAGATCCGGACGTTTCTCCCGGGCGATGCGGGTCGCCTCCCGAACTTTCTCAACGTCAGCGCCCTGGCCTGAGCCCCCAGTGGAATAGCTTATCATCGCCACCCGGGGAGGGATGCCAAAAGCGATGGCTGATTCGGCTGACTGGATGGCAATATCCGCCAGCTGTTCTGCATTGGGATCCGGGTTGATAGCGCAGTCACCGTAGATCAGCACCTGTTCTGGCAGACACATGAAGAAGATTGATGAAACCAGGTCGCAACCGGGCGCGGTTTTAATCAGCTGCATTGGTGGTCGGATGGTATTAGCGGTGGTGTGTTCGGCGCCGCTGACCAGACCGTCTACATGGCCCATCTCCAGCATCAGCGTACCCAGCACGACATTATCCTGAAGTTGCTCTTCGGCGATAATCGCTGTCATCCCTTTATGACGACGCAGTTCGACCAGCCGGTCGATATAGTCCTTGCGGATGAGCTGAGGATCACTGATGGTGACATTGTCGTTGAGTATCACCCCCTGATTTTTGGCAATCTGCAAAATTTCTTTGGTATTTCCCAGCAGCACACAGCGGGCTATCCCTCTTTCGGCGCAAATCACCGCGGCTTTAACGGTGCGAGGCTCGTTACCTTCGGGTAGTACAATAACCTTATTCGCCAGGCGGGCCCGTTTGATGAGCTGATAACGGAAAGCGGGTGGTGAGAGGCGACGCTGGTAATGGCAATCCACCAGTGTGGCCAGCCACTCGCGGTCAATATGGGCCGCCGTTGCTTCTTTAATATCGCGAATACGGGGCAGGTCATCCGCCCGGGTTTCCTGGTTTAGCTGGGTCATGGTCATCGCCGTTTGCCAGCTATCCAGAGGGATACTAATGATTGGCAGGCCAGACTCGCAGGCGCCAGCGCACAGCTTGAGTACTGCCGCTGAGGGGGTGAATCCACCGGTGAGCACCAGTGCCGCCAGTTCGACGCCGTTCACTGCCGCCATACAGGCCGCAACGATCATATCGTCCCGGTCACCGGGGGTGAACACCAGGGTGCCGGGGCGTAGTTCATTTACGGCATTTGCCACCGTTCTGGCACACATCGTGATTCTGCTGATCCGACGGGTTGCGATATCGCCGGTATTGATAATCGATGCATTCAGATAATCAGCGATATCTTTCACCCTGGGAGTAATCAGGTCGCGGTTCCAGGGAATGCAGCCGAGCAGTCGAAACTGCTGGTTGAAGATCGTTGCGTGTTCGCGAATCACCTCCTCAGTCAGGCTGTGGGTGACGGTGTTGCTGGTACTCAGAAAGGGCTGCATATGCCCTTCACGGTTAACCGGGGCGCCCAGCTTGCTGAGAATGCAGCCAAGCAATTGTTTGTTTTTGATGCCACCGTATGCCCGTGCAGTAATGTCGATATGATCCTGCAGGGCCTCTACGGAATCGTTCCCCGGAGTGGCAACCAGTACCACTTGAGCATCCAGCGCTTTGGCTATCTCCTTATTGATACGGGTGGCATAGGGCTGGCTTTCCGTATGTACCATCCCTTCAATAATCACTACCTCGTTATCGGCTGGCAGACTTTGTTCATAACGGGCAACAATCTGCTCCAAAACCTGGTTGCCTTTATCCTGGCTGACCAGCTTCTCAACGTCACGAATAGGCACCGGTTCAGCGATCGGAGAGGTGCAGTCCCCTTGTAACATGGCAATGGTTGTGTCGGTGAGATTGCCATTGCCCTGGGCTATCGGCTTAAAAAAATGAACTTTAATTCCCTGGCGGTTCATCGCCTGAAACAGGCCCAGTACAGCGGTAGTAAGACCTGCGCCGACGCCAGTAGGCGCGAGGAGTAATGCTTGAGACATCAGAGTTCCTTAGGGTCGTTAATGACCTTAGTTCGTTCCCGGCACTTAATTCGGGAGTGAATCACATTATTAAAAAAGGAACCAGATCTGGAAGAGTTGTTATCGACTGGTATGACTGTCGATTCTACGGGGTTGGCGGAAAAAATTACAGCTCTTAGATTTAACTTTATTACTCAGATAGAGGAGGGCTGAACAGGCCGCTGTGAATGCAGGCCCCAAATTGTTGGATTAAACCGTTTATCACTGAGGTTGCCCTGGCTGATGCTCACTATCAGCGACTTATTAAGCCGGTCAGTGAATAAAGGCGATCAAAAAGTGTGCGAAATATAGTTATTAATGGCGACGGCCTGTTAAATTCAATAATTTGATAGCTGTTCTTAATATTTAACAAAGTTATCCCCTGAAAAGGGTAGTCTTAGAAAGTTTGAAGCTGATAAACCCATCTTTAAGGCATAGATGCCACGGTTTTTTACTGATTTATATCATTAAAACAATGTATTACGTAAAAATTCACCGGCGTGTCGGTGTTTTTATAAACGGCTTAAGCCGGGTGGAAAAAAGCACGCTTATCGTTTGTGTTGCTTTTTTATGAACAGACTTGCTTCCTATTTTTACTTTGTGATGTTAAAAATAACGAACATCTACCCCTTGGGTGGTAGATCCGTTATTCAGGTGTTTTGCAGCAAAAGTCAACTAATAGATTGGCTGTGAAATGACGGAAAGCCTGAGCCATAAGACTTAATAATAAAAGGAATAGAGATAGTGAAGAGAAGAGATCTGCTTAAAGCGGCGGCAACCGGTATTGCTGCTGCACCACTGGCCCTGTCATCCACTGCTGTGAAGGCCGGCGACAATGTTCGTTTGCGGATGCAGACTCTGTACGGTACAGAGACTGATGAGCTTTACAAAATGTTTGCTAATGATGTTAAAGCGGTATCTGACAAGAGTGTGCGCATTCAGCGTTTTCGTGGTTCAGAGCTGGTGCCAAATGATCAGATGCTGGATGCGGTGTCCAAAGGCACCCTGGATATGTGTCAGGGATATGCCGGTTACTGGGCGGGTCAGCTGGATATAGCCAAGATTGAGTCGGGTATTCCCGGTGCCTGGGCCAGCTATGATGAAGCGATCTACCTGCACCAGAAGCAGGGCCTGACCGCGCTGCTGGAAGAGGCCTATGCCGAGAAAGGGGTTAAATATCTGGGCGCCATTTTTGGCGGCCCTTACGATCTGCTGACAACTAAGCCGGTGAAAAGCCTCGAAGACTTGAAAACCATGAAGATCCGCGCCACGGCAACGGTTGCCGGTATTCTGGAAAAATTTGATATCCCAACCGTTTATCTGCCCAGTCAGGAGCTTTATGTCGCCCTGTCTACCGGTGCCATTGATGGCGTGATCTATGGTGGATCACTGGAATATAAAGCACTGAAACTGCACGAGTCTGCTAAATATTATACCTACCTGAACATGATCAACCCAGGTTATGCCGACGGTATGCTGATCAATATGAAGAAGTGGGAATCGCTGTCTGAAGATCAGCAGAAAGCTCTGGAACTGGCTACCGCTAAGCACGCGGTGAATATGCATGCCTGGAACGTCAACGGCTGTCTGGATGTAAACGGCGAGGGGATTTTCGAGTTTGCATCTCTGCCTGAAGCGGATTCTAAAGCGCTCACCGCTGCAGCCATGGATGTCTGGAAAGAGGAAGCGGCTAAGTCGCCACGCAATGCTAAAGCGATTGCGGCCATTACTGCGACGGCTAAGGCGACCGGGAGAGTCTGATGGCAACACTTTCTCAATATCTTGCGTTTCAGGACCGGGTATCTGAGTGGGTTGGCCGGACCTTCTGCTGGTTGTGTCTGGCCATGATTGCAGGACTTTGCTACGAGGTGACGGCGCGTTATCTGTTTAACAGCCCCACCTCGTGGGCGCACGAATCGACCACCATGCTGTACGGCACTTTCTGCATACTGGCGGGGGTTTATACCCATAAACATCATGGCCATGTACGCAGTGAAGTGATCTATAACCTGTTCCCTGAGCGGGGGCGGGCCGTGCTGGATGTGATTACCGGCCTGATCGGTCTGGTGGTGTTTTCAGTGTTCTTTTACATAACCTTCAACTTCGCTGCCGATTCCTGGGCGATCAGAGAGGTGTCCTCTAAAAGTACCTGGGGGCCGGTCGTGTATCCCTTTAAGTCTGTGCTACCCCTGGCGGTGGGGCTGATGATTCTGCAGAGCATCGCTGCGCTGATTCGCAGCTTTATGGTAGCGATCGGGATTCAGCCAGACGCGCAAGTCTGATTCGGGTTGTTTTCCGGCTACGGCTCTGTAGCTCCCTCTATCTGAACCGGTAGGCAATCTGCTTGCTTACTGGTCAGTCATCATTTAAGCGAAGGTGTATTTGTGTTAGATCTCGATCCCTTAGTGGTTACCTTTGGCATGTTCTTCTCGATGCTGATTCTGCTGGCGATGGGGGCCCCGTTAACCTGGGCGCTGCTGACGGTCGGCACCGGTTCAGCGTATTTTCTGTGGGGGCCTGCCGGACTTGAATTGTTGGCAACCAGCGCTTTCTCGGCGATGGATAATTTCCTGCTGGTTGCCTTGCCGATGTTTATCTTCATGGGCCTGATGTTACAGCGCTCCGGTATCACCGATGATCTGTTTGATATGATCAATAAGCTCATGGGGGGCATACCCGGAGGTCTGGGTATGGGAACCGTGGTTATCTGTGCCATTATCGCCGCGATGGCGGGGGTGTCGGGTGCGGCAACGGTGAGTCTGGGTATTATTGCTTTGCCGTCGATGCTTAATCGTGGTTATGACAAAAAACTGGTGACCGGCACGATTATGGCCGGAGGGGCGTTAGGCTTCCTGATTCCACCCAGTGTCTTAATGATTGTCTATGCGTTTCTGGCGCGGGAATCGGTGGGTAAGTTGTTTGCCGCAGGGATGATGCCGGGGCTGATGCTCGCCGGTATCTATATGCTGTATATCTTCCTGTTTGCGCTGAAAAACCCGGAAAAAGCGCCGTCTATCTCGCTTTCTGAGCGACTGGGGGCGATTGATAAACTCAAAGCACTTAAAGCCCTGATTCTTCCCGGAGCACTGATTACCACTGTGCTGGGCTGTATTGTCGGGGGGGTGACCTCGCCCTCAGAAGCCTCGGCGATTGGTGCGGCGGGTTCACTGGTCTGCGCGGCACTCTATCGAACGCTGAACCTGAAAATGCTCAAAGAGGTGCTGATGAGCACCACTCAGCTGATGGGGATGTTACTGTGGATTACCATTGCAGCGGTGTTTTTCAGCAAGATCTATATCGGTCTGGGTGCGGGAATGCTGATCACCGAGCTGGTTCAGGATTCCAATTTGTCACCCTATCTGGTGATTGTGGCGATGCTGGCAACCTACTTTGTTCTGGGGATGTTTCTCGATGATTTTGCTATCGTCTTTATCACCGTACCGCTGTTTGTGCCGATTGTGCAGGAGATGGGGTTCGATACGGTATGGTTCGCTGTGCTGTTCATTATCAGTATGCAGACCGCTTATCTGACGCCGCCCTTTGGCTATAACCTCTTCTATATGCGCTCGGTGGCCCCGCCGTCGATCACCATCTACGATCTCTATAAGGCGGTGATCCCGTTTATTATTCTGCAGATCATTGGTCTGGCGCTGGTGGTGATCTTTCCTGAAATTGCGCTTTGGTTACCGAATCTTATATTCGGGTCCTGATGATGAAAGGGTGTGATTGAAGCATTTAAAAAGTCGTTCAAAAATCCGATGTCAGTGATGACATCGGATTTTCTGACAAGCCCGGCTCGGGCTCCAATGCTTAAGTGAACTCCATTGCGCCATCGAGTGGGCTCACTCGCTGCGGGTGATAGAGATGAATCACAGAAGGAGACTCCCGACATCCTGTCTGAGAAGCCTGTCAGGATTACGCTGTTGTCATCCTTAAACGTGGGACGGGTTTGTCATTGATTGGAAGATGAATCAATGCAGAGATAAACGCCAGCACGACCGCTGACCACCAGATGGGTTCGTATGAGCCGTAATAATCATAGATAACACCACCGGTCCATGCTCCCAAAAAGCTGCCTACCTGATGAGAGAAAAACACCAATCCATACAGGGTCGACAGGTAACGAGATCCAAAAATCTGACGAACTAAGCCCGATGTAATGGGCACTGTTCCTAACCAGCAAAAACCGATAGCCGCGCCAAAGATACCAGCAGTCAGTTCTGTGGTAGGTATTAACACAAAAGCAGCAATCACCGCCGTGCGCACGAAGTACAGCGCCGACATCACATAATGTTTGCTATAGCGGTCTGCCATAACGCCCCAGAAGTATGACCCCATGATGTTAAAAATGCCCACATAAGCCAGTGCCATAGCCGCTGCTGAGGCAGGCAGGTTTTTATCTAACACATAGCTGGGAAGGTGAGTGGCGATAAACATGACATGGAAACCACACACAAAAAAGCCAATATGAATCAACCAGTATCCTTTGTGGGTAAACGCTTCTTTCAACGCCTCTTTTAGCGTTTGCAGGTCTTCGTGTACTGTGTGTGCGGTCTTTGTTTCTTGCTTTGCCGTATTGATGAATAATGCAAACACCACAATAAAACTACACATGACCGCGAATATCTGCATGGCACTTTGCCAATCATAAATACTCAACAATGTTTGCGTCCCGGGGATCATCGCAAACATGCCAAATGACCCGGCAGCTGTGGTCAGGCCAAAGGCTTTAGCGGCATGCTCCGCGGGCACCACTTTGGCTATCGCACCCAGTACGATCACGTAGCTGGTGGCACTTAAGCCAAGACCTACAAGCATCCCCAGTGATAGGTAGATCATGGTCGGTTCGACGGTGATCGAGGTTAAGTACAGACCCAGGGCGTAAGCGATAGCGCCTGAAATGATGATGCGCTTCGGCCCCCAACGGTCGGCGGCCATACCCACAAATGGCTGGAACGCGCCAAAAAGCAAGTTTTGCAATGCAATGGCAAAGCTGAAGAACTCACGTCCCGTGTGGAAGTAGTCGGAAACAGGCATCATGAAAATACCAAAAGATTGCCTGATCCCCAGGCTGGTAATCAAAATCCCTATACCCAGCCAAACCAGGAATGGAAACCGGAAAGTAAACATAAATTGCTCTTAAAAATGCCCGGGGTATGAGGGTGCTTTTCAGTGACGACTATGGGTTGGTGACCGCCACGGTTTATGGCTTGCACTGCCACGATTCTCTCTAACGCCTGGTAAGCGGTAGATAAAAACTAATGGCAGACGCAACATAGTTAGCAGCCTCAGTGCCTGAGCGAAAGTGGATGGAAACAAGTGCTGATATGCGCTCAACGATGAGATGGGCGCGAAGTGTAGAGAGTATTTAGAGGCGACTCAAATGATAAAAAGGGAAGTGATCTATGCAAATTATACATAGATTAAATTAGCTATGGGGAATAGCTCTGCATCGGGGAGTCGGCGGTGCAGTTGAGCCGTAAGGTAACTTCATGCTGAATGTTACCGCGTCTATTAATATGTGCGGATGCTGAAGATGCACTTATGACAGACTCCCCCTGTTTGGATCATTAACCAGGCGCAGCGGTAGCATCCGCTTCTGTATCCAGTCCCATCTCTACCACGCGCTTAGCGATTAGCTTGCTACACTCTTCTTTTACAACACTTCTCAACCATTCTTGTGCCGGTGAATGTTCACAGCGAGGGTGCCAGATCATGGAATAATCAAACGGTGTAAAATGAAAGGGCAGCGGTTTTACGATCAGCTCATAACGCTCTGAAACTAAGTAGGCTAAATCGGCAGGTACCGTGATAATTAATGGCATGGTATCCACAATCGCCAGCGCAGCTTCTAAATGATATGCCCTCAGAACCATGCGTCGTTCAGGCTTATCTTCCAGTGCCCGTTCAATCAGAGATTTAACCCCGTCACTAATGGCAATCATGGCATGAGGGAAATTCAAATAATCATCCAGACACATCTGTTTATTCGCTAGCGGGTGTTGTTTAGATAACAGGCACGATACCCCAACACGGCCCAGTGCTCCGTACTGTAATGGTTCAATAGAGTAAGTTGGGCGGCAAATAGCTAAGTCAGCCCGGCCGTAAGTCAGTTGTTCTTTCAGGTGCTCTTCTTGTAGTGGCAAAAACTCAAACGCGACATTAGGTGCTTCCTGATATATGCGAGGTAAAGCAAAGGGGAAAATCGTTTGCATTGCATAATCTGTGGTTAGAATCGTGAAGGTTTGATCACAAGAGCTGGGGGCAAAATCAAAAGGAGATAAGAGCTGCCTCAGAGACTCAATAGGTTCATCTAAAGCGCTATTCATTGATAACGCTTTCTCTGTAGGCACCAGATTCTGCCCCTGGCGTGTAAATAAAGGGTCAGCCAGCAAACTGCGCAATCGCCCCAGAACCCGACTCATCGCTGACTGGCTCAGGTTTAAACGAGCTGCAGCTCTGCTGACACTGCGTTCTTCAACCAGCACTTGCAACGCGACTAACAGATTTAAATCCCGACGATAAATCTCTTCTACTTTCATACCCAGCCTTAAGCACGCTAACAATATTGACAGTGTAACCAATAAAATACGGAAAACATCTCTAAGTTGGGAGCCTTTTATTCTGGCATCATCCGCCAGCGTACTGATGATTGTCTATACGTTGCTGGCACGGGAATCAGTGGGTAAGTTGTTTGCAACCGGGTTGATGCCTGCCGGTATCTATATGCTGTATATCTTTATCTTTGCGCTGAACAAGCCGGGAAAAGCAGCATCAATCGCGCGTTGGTTGTCCAACCTGCTGTTTAACTGGCACAGCCTGCTTGCAACAAAGCCGCTGTCTGAGCGGCTTGTTAGTTTCAGGCTTCAGGTTATGGGCTGCGAGTCAGTGCCGGTGGGTGGAATACATCGCCTTGATCCATCTGAGGCCTTCGTCTTCATTGAAGAAGATGCGGAAGTTTATCCCATGCATCATGGCGAAGTGCTCAACAATGGTATTCTCTTTGCTGTTTTCGGCATTCATATCAACATAGGCGATGGCTAATTCCGGCCATAACCATTCCTGAACGCCTTCGACAATGTTAAAGGTATCCATAATGTCCCGGCTCCCTGACAGATGGAACACGGCGAGTATCAGATTAATACCTTTTTGCTGACACTGTTGTGCTACGATCTGCCACATGTTCAGTGACTCGCGGGTAACGTCTGTTCCACTTCTTGACCCATGCACCTCAACGCGCAGATAGTCACCACATTCCGTGATGGTGTATTGGTATGACATGACCGCCTCCCTTAGCTTAGTCCGCCTATTGAAGCACGTTAATGAGTTACGACACAGTGAAAGATAGTATAGCTGTTGCGAGTTAAAGCAGTAATAGTCGTCAGTAAGGCTGGCGTTATGGCGGGGCAGGCAAAACCGATATCAATTCTTTACCCCGCCGCTCTGGGATATGTCGATTCGTAGCCTTATTGCCCTGCCACAGGCTAGCGTCCGGGCGGTCGCAGATAGTCTGACAGAGGGTCCGGCGGCGAATCTGGCGTCATCATCCGCAGTGAATCAATAAACAGATGGAACATCTCCGCCTGGGAATTAATGTCCAGCTTAGCGTAGATGTTTTTACGATGGTGTTTAATGGTTTCCGGGCTGATCTCCAGTTTCTCGGCGATATATTTCACCGCATAACCGCGCAATATCAACTGCAATATCTGGGTTTCTCTCTGGGTGAGTACTGAGCTGCCGAAGTTGCTTAGCGCACACTCCAGATGCGAGTCGAGAAAATGGTCTTTCTGTACTTTCTGAGAAAGGCTCCACCACTTCAGCAGAATCGCCTTGACGGTAGAAAAAACCCGCTGGATGAGGCCTTGCTGGGCCGCGGTAAACTTCGGTTTGTTGTCCTGACGACTGATCGACACCTGGATGCTGGCATTTTCGGTGGGGATAATCAGGCAGATCTCGTCACCAAAATTAACCAGCCGGTAGTATACCCGATAGAACTCACTCTGTTTGAAGCCATCCGGGGCGACATCCGCAAGGTTGTATACCCCCTCAGCGGGCCCGTCTGCAGCAAGACGATAGAAAGGGTCCAGCAGGTAAGCACTCTCCAGATACTGATCGATATGGATGCGAGGGTCTTCCCCTTTACGGCGTTTACGCGATGGGCAGTAGGGCTGTCGGCCCTCAGGATAGACAATCAGAGAGCTGCCATCCGCATCAACGATCCGGCGCAGGGTATCCATCAGATTATCAACGGCTTCATCATTCACCCCGTGGGTGATAATACCTGCAATGGCATCATGCCACAGCATAAGGGGCTGTTTAGCTACACGATGGAACTTCGACAAATCAGCAAACCTTAATCAACAATGTTTGGAATGGCTAATTAAAGCCTGCTTTCTGTGTGGAGACAAGGGGCTCACTGGCTGAAAGCAAAAGAAGTCATTTTCCTCTATAAAAGCCTGTTTTGCCTACTACTATTGCTGAAAAGCAGCCCTTTTGTGGACTTATCCTGCCTTTACTTAAGTCTTTCTACAAAGACGCGACCCGTTCCCGGAGATGCAAAGATCAAGTCGCCGCCTGGCAAAAAAATTCATCAACCGGATTGGTAGAGTGTTTGTTAACCCGTTTGCTTCTGTTCACTGATGCGGGTAGGTCAAACCCGATTCACCGAAAAACAGTAAGGGCACAACATGTCTACCCGTGTCGCTCCCGTGTCTTTAAGCTGGTCTATGCTTAGGTGACGCCAACGATTAGCCGTTATAGCCTCTGATCGAATTGTTAAAAATAGCGGTCAGTAGAGGTTTAGCTGGCCATGTAAACAGGTCGTCAGTGTGTCAAGTCTGGTCGTGAATGTGAAAGAGCATTGGGGTTGATTACCCTAGGCTCTCTATAGTTGGTCAATTTAAGGTATCTGTGACGATGCTTAACTATGTGCGCGGCACTCGCTTAAAAAAAACTGCGTTTTAGCATCAGAAATACAGTGCTGCCGTATTTTATAGACGAAACGCTTAGTAAGGACGTTATATGATTCAAGTACTCTCCAGGGTCTGGCCTCTGCTGCTTGGCATCGTGTTCATTATGCTGGGCAACGGTATGCACTTCACCCTGATCGGCCTGCGTGGCGGCATCGAGGGGTTTTCTGCTCTGGAACTGGCCATCGTTACCTCAGGTTATTTCATGGGGTTTCTGTCGGGTGCACGTATCTCGCCGCTGATGATCCGGCGGGTGGGGCATGTGCGTGTTTTTGCGGCGCTGGGCAGTTTCATGTCCGCGGCGTTGATCACATTCCCGCTATTAACCGATCCCTGGGCCTGGACAGTGCTACGGGTGCTGATCGGCTTTTGTATGTCCGGGGTTTATGTCACCGCCGAGAGCTGGTTGAATAACGCCGCCACTAATGAGACCAGAGGCACGGTGCTGTCAGCGTACATGATCGCGCAGACGCTGGGTATCATTGGCGCGCAGGGGATACTGACGCTGGGGGATGCGGGCACCTCCGTGCTCTTCATTGGCGCCTCGATTCTGGTATCAATATCGTTTGCGCCTATCCTTCTGTCGGCGACCTCAGTCCCTGCGGCAGAGGTTGCGCGACCGATGTCCCTGCGTGATCTTTTTAAGGGCTCACCGCTGGGCACCGTGGGAATATTTCTGCTGGGCATCGTCTACGCCACGCAATCAGGTATGGCCGCCATCCTCGGCACCCAGATCGGGCTGACAGCAACGCAGATATCACTGTTTGTGGCGATGCTGTTCGCCGGGGCGCTGGTGTTGCAATACCCCATTGGCTGGCTTTCGGACCGCATGGATCGGCGCAAGCTGATCTGCGGGGCTGCTTTTATTGGTGTTGTATCCTGCTTGCTGGGATGGGTTACCGGTGGCGCTCTGTGGTCACTGATGGTGGCCGCTTTCTTCGCCGGAGGGGTGACAACGCCGCTGTATGCGCTGTTGCTGGCCTATACCAATGATTATCTTGATGCAGAGGATATGCCTGCGGCCTCCGGGGGGCTGGTTTTTACCTTCGGACTGGGTGCTATCGCCGGCCCATTAGTAACCGGCTGGGGGATGGAAACGTTTGGCCCGTTCACCTTCTGGCTGGTGCTGTGTGCCACTTTTACTGCCATCGCGCTCTATGCACTGTATGCGCTGTATCACATGAGCAAGCGCTCGGTGGTGCCGGTGGACGAGACCGAAAGTTACCTGTCTGTGTTACCCACCGCCTCGCCGGTGGCGGTGGAAGCGGCAGGCACCTGGGCCGCCGAACATGCCCGGGATGAGGCTGAATCCCAAGAGGATAGGTAACAAGGTATCAGCTTTAGGTTTCAGATCTTAATGGTAGGGCGGGGCTTCAGTGTGCTTACGTGGAGGCCCTTTTATCGAGCGATGTTGGACGGATTAAACGTTGACTAAAAGCGATAACCTGTTTGCGCCACAGGGCATCGATCATTGTCGCGGCAGACCAATAACCGGAGAACTTATCATAGATTTCCCCCCTGTACTGTGAATAGAAACAGTCTTTCACAGGGGGGAAATCTATGTAAGTATTGAGACACTAAGGACCAAGTGCCAACCGGTTTAAGGACAATGAATGAAAATGACGCTTATGAAGGCTCATTTTGTCGCATTTCTGCAGATATACGACAGGCTGTCGTCTTTCCCCAGATTCAGAATTTGTCTCTCTGATTATTTTAGTCGCTATTTTAGTGTGTTAGGTAGCAACGTCACATATCTATCGCAGAGTGATATACGACAACTTGTCGTATTTCCCCAAAACCGTTGTCGTATATTTAGCTGTTAGAGCTCCTATGAAATACATACTACTTTTCACACTGATTTTAATTGCCGGGTGCGATACCCTCCATGGTTTGCGTTTGCCAGTGAAACCAGCATATGAAGGCGGTTGGGAATGTGTATATAACAATATTGCTTCCATCAACCTTAGAGCTGAGCCCGGAAACGAAAATCAACTATCAATATCCAGCAATGAAAGCGGTAAGTATTTGTTCTCGGTAATGCCAAACTACAGAAACCAAATGGAGCTTTACTTTATGCAAATGCACGCTGCTCCTAGCTGTGAAGAGACCAATGCTTCGCTTATAGAAATGAAAGAGTTTTTGCAGCTCATGGAAAAATATTGTGGCTATACGCCATTATCTTACGAAACTACTATGGAGTGCAGCTCTAACAAATCAATGCAGCCGACCGCTAACGCGTCGGCTGATTGAGGCGTTAAGTGTCCAAGGAGATTATGTGCAAGATCAAGTTGCGCTAGCTAAGAAAGTCCTTTCCGAAAATACAAAGGTGCTTTATGGAATATTTGGCATTATTGAAACATCTGGTTATTTTCCACCACGAGATTTCCTGAATGAGTTTTTCCTGGGAGGGAGTGATCCCTGCGATCAAGATGGAAGAATGGACAGCTGGATACCATTTGAATTGACTGCAGAGGAATACAACTTGATACAATTATGGTGGCAGTCAAAATACCCCGGTACAGTTATAAATAAACTGAATTCAGAAAGCTGGAATGATTGGGTTCAAGAAATTCTAGAAAATTAGCATGTGTAATTATCAAAAACACTTAACAAACAAAGGCAGCATCGCCCATGCAAAAAACGCATGGGCTGGACTCGCTATCGCTCGCCGCTGCTTTGGGCGTTAGTGCGACAAGCGAAGCTTGTCACAACTTGCAGGGTGAAAGTCCCTGTCGGGTAAGAGTTAGCCACTCACCCGTATCGAGTCTTGCGCGGTGCGCGGAGTCTGAGATTAGTGAGTCACTTTTCTGCGTGAGGACGCAATCAGATGAACAACCACCGTGAAGCGTAGACAGAGAATTATGTAGGCCATAGGGGGTGCCGTGCCCCTGAAGTGTTGGTATTGCTCCGAAAATAGCGAGTCTCAGTTGACCAGACTTATAACGCAGTCGAAGTCCATGCAAAGCAACCGATTAGGCGAGGTTGTGGCGAACTGGCGGAGTTATCAAACCGTGGCATGTATAAAGAGTTATGACAGGAACTTGTGAGATCCGGACGTGCTCCCAACGGAAATGGGTAGGGCTGCTGAGTAAAATACGAGGCGAACGAAGGCATCCCGGAAGTCGGATCAGCTCATAGTAGTCTGAGGGCGGGGAAACCGTCTACCTGGCGAAGGGGCTGACAGTAATATCACGGCGTTTAATAGATACATAGTCCGGACAACGTAGG
>NZ_JBNKYN010000007.1:0-87707 GCF_050300915.1 Amphritea sp. | reverse complement strand
AGTAGCTGAACCAGCGACGCAGCAAGCTACGTCGCTTATCTGCCCTTGATTACTCCGGCAGAGGCCGGTTCTGGGCACGGAACTCATGGGCTTCGTAGGTGCCCAGATTGCGCATCTCTTTGGTAAAGAACTCCAGCTCCTGCAGCGCATACTGCATCATCCGGTCATCGGGGTGGCCTTCAACATCCAGGTGAAAACTGGCGCCTTTGGTCAGGCCGTTACCGATATAACTTTCCAGCTTCACCATGTTGATGCCGTTGGTGGCGAAACCGCCCAGGGCTTTATAGAGTGCGGCGGGGATGTTGCGCACGGTAAACATCAGTGAGGTGATGTAGGATACCTCGGGCTGACGCTCTGGAATTCCCTGTTCATTTGAGAGAATCAGGAAGCGGGTCGTGTTGCCGGTGACATCCTGAAAGTTCTCTCGCAGGATCTCCAGGTCGTAGAGGTCAGCGGCCAGACTGGAGGCTATAGCGCCATGGGTGACGTCTGGATTTTGTGCCAGTTCGTAGGCAGAACCGGCGGTATCAAAGGCGGCAATCGGGTCGATGCCCAGCTGTTTGATATGGCCATCACACTGGGCCAGCGCCTGGGGGTGCGAAGAAACGGTTTTCAGTTGCTCAACTGTACTGCCTTTAATACCCAGCAGACAGTGGTTAACCGGTTCGAAATGTTCGCCGATAATGTGCAGCTGGCTCTTGGGCATCAGCCGGTAGATCTCTTCCACCCGACCGGCGGTGGAGTTTTCCAGTGGAATCATCGCCAGCCTGGCTTTGCCCTGGTCCACCATCAGCATCGCTTCAACAAAGGTTTCACAGGCAAACGCCTCCATCTCCGGGAAGACCCGACGACAGGATAGGTGTGAATAGGCGCCTTCGACGCCCTGAAACGCGATGATGTTCGGTGTAGCTGACATGTGGGTTCCGGTTAGGCAAAAATATTAAGGCGGTAATTATGTCACAGATTTTGATTTTTGCAGTGAGCAGGCTGACATTTTTCAGTAATATGTGGCGCAACAATTATTGACTGCATACTTAACGGCATCCTTATCTGCAAACCAGCCAGCTTATTTTGGGACCCCGATGACTCCGGAACGCACCGCTAAACTTACTCAGACCCTCGACCGTCGACAACCAGACCTGACCCTGATCACTGATATGGTTCATAAACCCCGCAATATTGCTGCGCTGATTCGCACCTGCGATGCTGTGGGTATTCCCCGTATTCATACAGTGACTCCAAAGGAGGGGTATGGATTTCGTGGTACCACCCGAGGCAGTGACCGTTGGGTAAAAACCCAGAATCACCGCTCGGTTTCAGAGGCGATTGCGGGGGCTAAAGATCAGGGGATGAAGATTTATGCGGCGCACTTTTCAGACCGGGCCATTGATTACCGGGATGTGGATTTTACCGTGCCCTGCGCGCTGTTGATGGGAGCGGAAAAGTTTGGCGTGAGTGATGAGGGCGCTGAGCTTGCGGATGAGCACATTCTGATACCGATGATGGGGATGGTGGGGTCACTTAACGTCTCTACTGCGGCAGGTATTATTCTCGTGGAAGCGCAGAATCAGCGCTTGAAGGCAGGGATGTATGAGCAATCCCGGCTTGATCCGCAGGAGTATCAAGATACGCTGTTTGAGTGGAGCTTTCCCGATCTTGCGGATTATTGCCATAAACAAGGTCTGGAATATCCGCCCCTGGATGAGTTGCTGGCGCTGACGGATGCCCCCGCCTGGTATCAGGCGGTCCGGGAAGGCACCGCAGCAAGGCGTCAGTGGTGATGGCCGCATCGCTTCAGATAGTCTGTTGCAAAGGTCTTAATTTTTAATATACGTGCTTCGATAAACAACAGGAGAGAGTGCATGCAGTTTCCGCGTTTTGTTCCGCTTGCCCTGTTGATGCTGGCGTTGTCACTGATGGGGACAACGCTGGTGACCCAGTTTGTGCGCAACTGGGCTCTGACCGATCTGAAGGAGAACGGCGAGAGTCAGCTGTTGAGTATCATCAGCCAGACCCGCTCGGAACTGGCCGACTACAAGTACCTGCCATTTCTCATTTCACAAAGTGGTGATGTGGCTGAGTTGCTGCGTAACCCCTCACCGGACAGAATTGCCCGGGTCAGCCGTTATCTTGAACAGACTAATCTGGTGGCGGGCTCTACAGCACTGTTTGTTCTGGATGTACAGGGGCGTGCTCAGGCGTTTAGTCATTGGCGGGCACAGCAGGACTTTTACAGTGTCAGCCACCGGCAGCAAACCTACTTTCTGCAGGCACTGGAGGGACAGCAGGGCTTCCAGCTGGTGTTGCCTTCGGGGGAGAGTGACGGTGCTGTCTATCTGTCAGCTCCGGTGTATGTGAAAAGTCAGCTGCTGGGGGTGGCAACGGTACGGCTTGATCTTGAACTGTTCCAGGCCGGACTGGATCAGACCAGCCATTATCTGTTTAGTAAGGCGGGCCATATTCTGATGGCCAGTAAACCCTATCAACCGGCTAAACAGCTACAGAGCTTTATCCACAAACAGCAGATAACAACGCTCTACGATGGTTCTGAAATTACGCTGGTGGAGTTGGACAGTGGTGAAAGGGCGGTGCTGCAGACGGTCACTCTGGATGATCTTGGCTGGCAGGTTTCGGTGCTCAATGACCTGCGCGAAGTAACCCGCATTCAGCGCAATGCGACGCTGTTTACCATTGCCTTTTTTATCGTTATCTCGTTGCTGGTGTTTCTGCTGCGGGAACGGCAGTTAAAGCATATCTCCCGCCGGGAGACGCAGCAGGCGCTGGAGCGGAGTGAGTCACGGCAGCGGGATATTATTAATAATGCCCATGTTGGCATGATTACGCTGGATAGTCAGGGGCGAATTCTGTTTATCAATCCGATGGCGATGCAGCAGTTTGGTGTGTCGATGCCGAGGATTAAGGGTACCCATATCGGTGATCTTATCGAACCGGAAGTGTATCAGGGGGTGATGAAACGGGTACTGGAACGTCTTGGCAGCCGCGGTTTCGCGCCGGTTACCGCAATGGAAACGGTGGCAAAGCGTTCCGATGGTAATACCTTCCCGATGCTGTTTTCAATCAAACAGATGAAGCGGGAAGCGACCGCTAATTATCTGGTGACAGTGATTGATATCACGCCGCGAAAACGTCTGGAAAGAGCGTTGCAGGAAGCTAACGACCAGCTGGAACATCAGGTGCAACAGCGTACTCAGGCTCTGCGGGAAGCCCAGGATGAGCTGGTGCAGGCGGAGAAAATGGCGGCACTGGGGCGGATGTCCTCGGCGGTGGTGCATGAGTTAAATCAGCCGTTAACCGCATTGCGAACCTATATCGCTATCTGTCGTCAGCTGATCGAACGGCAGGAAACCGAACAGCTGGACGCTAATCTTGAGCTGATTAATGATCTTATCAGTCGCATGGCGGTGCTCACCCGGCAGCTGAAAACCTTTGCCTATCAAAAGCCGCAACACCTGTCACCGGTTGATCCGCTGCTGGCGCTGGATCAGGTGGTTAACCTGTATCGTGGGCGCATCGAACAGCAACAGATTGAGCTGGTGTATGCCCGGCCTGATCTGCAGTTACAGGTGAGTGGTGACAGTGCCCGGTTGGAGCAGATCTTTGTTAATCTGCTCAGCAATGGCTGCGATGCCCTGACCGGCGTGGCTGAACCCCGTTTGGAAATAGGCATTCGCACTGATGCTGAAAGCGTGACCATAGAGGTGGTGGATAACGGAGAGGGGATTGATGAACAGAGTCAGGCGCAGCTGTTTGAACCCTTTTTTACCACTAAACCGATTGGTGAAGGGCTGGGGTTAGGCTTGCCTATCGTCCGTTCCATTGTGCATGATCTGCGCGGGGTGATTCGGGTGAACAGTCGGCCGGGTTATACCTGTTTTAGTGTTACCCTGCCATTAATCGGGCAGTCAGAGGAGTGATAATGAACAGAGGTCAGGTTTTACTGGTGGACGATGATCCGATTATCCGCCAGTCCACATCACAGTGGTTAACGATGGCCGGTTTTAAGGTGATTGCCTGCGACCGGGCCGCCGAGGCACTGACTCACCTGAATGAGCAGTTCCCCGGGGTGGTGGTCAGCGATGTGAAGATGCCGGAGATGGATGGTCTGCAATTTATGCAGGCGGCCCGCGCTATTATCCCCGAACTACCGGTTATCCTGATCACCGGACATGGTGATGTGGATATGGCGATCGGTGCGATGCGTGATGGCGCCTATGATTTTATTGAAAAGCCCTTTGTGCCTGAACGCCTGGTAGAAACGATTAACCGGGCCTGTGAAAAACGTCTGCTGGTGCTGGAAAATCTGCGTCTGCAACAGGATCTGGCATCCCGCAGTGGCATCGATGCTAAAATTATCGGCATCTCACCGGCAATTCAGAAGTTGCGGCGCGATATTCTTAAATATGCGGCACTGGATACCAGTGTGATCATCTATGGTGAAACCGGTAGTGGTAAAGAGTTGGTGGCCCAGTGCCTGCATGAATTCAGTCCCCGTAGCGAGCATAACTTTGTGCCGATTAATTGCGGTGCCATTCCCGAAAACCTGATCGAAACCGAACTGTTTGGTCATGAGGCAGGGGCCTTTACCGGGGCGGCCAAAAAGCGCACCGGTAAGTTTCAGCATGCCGATGGTGGTACCTTGCTACTGGATGAGATTGAAAGTATGCCCGCCAGTCTGCAGGTGAAAATCCTGCGCAGCTTGCAGGAGGGGGTAATTGAACCGCTTGGGTCTAACAAGCAGGTGCCGGTGAATCTGCGCATTGTCGCCGCGTCCAAGGCGGATCTCTCTGTAGAGGAAAACTTCCGTCAGGATCTTTACTACCGGCTTAATGTGTCCTGCCTCTATCTCTCACCGTTACGTGATCGGGTCGAAGATATTCCGCTGTTGTTTGAATACTATGCCCGTCAGGCGGCGACCCAGCATGGGCGGGAGCTGCGTGGCATTAATCGGCAGGATCTGAGCAATCTGCAACAGTATCCCTGGCCCGGTAATGTCCGGGAGCTGAAAAATATCGCGGTGCGTTTTGCTCTGGATGACACGTTGCCGGTGGCTGATCTTATCTATCCGGAAACCGCCATTGAGCCGATGAGTAGTGATCGGGTGGAGAGCAGTCTGCCATTGGCGGCACAGGTGGCTAATTTTGAGTACAAGGTGATCTGCGAAGCATTGCGGCAGCACAACGGTAATATTAAAGCGGTGATGGAGATGCTGGATCTGCCACGCCGGACATTGAATCAGAAAATGGTTAAATACCAGATCGACCGCTCTCAGTTTATCGATTCAGCGGGAGAGTAAGCAAAAACTTGCTTATTGCTCCTGCATTCCTGAAAAACTCTGCTTAACTTAGGTGTATCCGGTCCCACAGGGAGATTTTTTGCCTCATCGAGGCTGAAATCTGCGCTTTATAAGCAAGATCTTGCTTATGTGTTGGCCTGGCTATCGGCAGCTTTTTGCTTATATGGCCTGTTTTAATATCCCCTATATGGTAAATAATATTTATTTATCAAAGGGTTATGATTTTATTTCAGGCTTGGCACTGGCATTGCTTTATTAGATGGAAACTAACAATAAATCCCGAGTGAAGGAAGCTAACATGCAAAGTAGTAAACGAACTCTTATCAAAGGCCTGGGTCTTGCCGTCACACTGAGTGCTGCATTGGGCGGCATATCCATTGCACAGGCTGAAGAGAATCGCTCCTATATTCTGGCGACTGCCTCTACCGGTGGAACCTATTATCCGGTAGGTGTTGCGCTGGCAACCCTGACGAAAGTAAAGCTTGAACCGAAATATAAGGTGTCATTGTCGGCGATTAACTCTGCCGGCTCCGGTGAGAACATCAAACTGATGGATGAAAATGAAGCACAGTTTGCGATTCTGCAGGGCCTTTATGGTGCATGGGCCTGGAATGGTGAAGGTGCTTTTGCCGCGACAGGTCCGAAAAAGAACCTTCGCTCTGTGTCGATGTTATGGCAGAACGTTGAGCAGTTTGTGGTCAAATCTGATCTGGCAAAAACCGGTACTGTTGATGATCTGAACGCGCTGAATGGTAAGAAATTCTCTATCGGTAAGAAAAACTCCGGTACTGAAGGCTCCGGTCTGCAGATCCTGAAGGGGCTGGGCGTGAATGCTGACAGCCTGGATATGGCGTATATGGGCTATGGCCCCAGTGCGGATGCGTTGCAGAACGGTACTATCGAAGGGATGAACATTCCGTCAGGTGTGCCAACCTCGGCGATTACCCGGGCGTATGCCTCTCTGGGTAGTGATATGACGGTACTCGATTTTACCGATGAGCAGATCAAAAAAGCCAACGGTAACTACAAGTTGTGGACCCGGTTTGTAATTCCGGCCAACACCTATCCAGGTCAGGTTAAAGATATCAACACCATGGCACAGCCTAACTTCCTGGCGGTACGTGATGATGTGTCAGAAGAAGATGTGTATATGCTGACCAAAACTATCTATGAAAACCTGCCATTCCTGAACGGTATCCATAAGGCAACTAAAGCGATGTCCCTGGAAAAGGCGATTGAAGGTTTGCCGCTGCCGCTGCACCCGGGTGCTGCCCGTTACTACAAAGAAGTGGGTCTGACGATTCCTGAGCATCTTATTGCTGAGTGATCTGCGTTGACTGGGCTGTATCTGTTCGTCGATCAGCTCAGTGATCCTGCGGGGGCCTTTAACGGCCCCGCTATCTTAAGTTTTACGTTCACCGTCAACGGAATACCGCTATGAGTTCTCTTGATCCTAATACCGATGAGGAAGTCGCTGCCAAGCTGAAGAGCCTGGAGCTGTTACAGCGTCCGGAAAAGTCGCTGACAGGCCGTTTTATCTACTGGGCCGGTGTTGTCTTCGCACTGGCACATATCTACTTTAATACTCTCAGTACGGTCTCTGAGTTGTGGGTGTCTGCCATCCATTTTGGCGGTTTTGCCATGCTGTGTGCGCTGATGGTGCCGATGGTGCGCAGTCATACTGTAGCGGGTCGTCGCATCACGCTGATACTTGATATCCTCTTAGGCTGTGCTGCGATTCTTTGTACGCTCTACCTGATTGGCTTTGAAGATGCCCTCTATGCCCGCGGGGTTAAGTTTGACGATCTTGACTGGGTGTTCTCGCTCTGCGCTATCTTTATCGCGCTGGAGATGGCCCGCCGTACCACCGGCTGGTTTATTCCCTGCATGATTATCGTTGCCCTGACCTATGTGTTCTGGTGGGGGCAGTATGTTGGCGGGATTTTTGGCTTTCCCGGCCTGAGTCTGGAAACCCTGCTGTATCGTAGTTATTTCTCTTCGGAGGGGATGTTTGGGCAGATCGCCCGGATCTCCTGGACCTATGTGTTCATGTTCATTCTGTTCGGCGCTTTTCTGGTGAAGTCCGGTGCCGGTGATTTCATTATTGAACTGTCCCGCTGTGCCGCAGGGCGGATGGTCGGCGGACCCGGTTTTGTGGCGGTGCTCGGGTCTGGTCTGATGGGATAGGTGTCGGGCTCCTCTGTAGCAAATACCGTATCCACCGGTGTCATCACCATTCCTCTGATGCAGAAAGCGGGTTTTCCAGCCCGTTTCGCTGCCGGTGTTGAAGCGGCAGCCTCGACCGGCGGGCAGCTGATGCCGCCGGTGATGGGTGCCGGGGCGTTTATTATGGCGTCTTATACACAGATCCCCTATGTGGATGTGATCGCAGTAGCAGCACTGCCTGCGCTGCTGTACTTCCTCTCGGTGGGCTTTTTTGTCCGGGTCGAAGCGATGCGCAGTCAGGCGCAGGCGGTCGAACTGGATTCCCGTCCTGTGGGTGAAGTGTTCCGTGATGGCTGGCACTATCTGTTGCCGCTGGTGGTCCTGGTCAGCCTGCTGATCTATGGTTTTACACCGACTTATGCTGCCGGTATCTCCATTATTTCGGTCGTTGTGTCTTCCTGGTTGTCGAAACATCCGATGGGGTTCCGGGATATCTTCGATGCACTGGCGCAGGGGTCTAAAAATATGGCGACGACGGCGATGTTGCTGATCGCCGTGGGGTTGGTGGTTAACGTGGTAGCGATGACCGGTATCGGTAATACCTTCTCCCTGATGGTGGCCGAATGGGCCAGTGGCAGTCTGCTGATTACGCTGTTACTGGTGGCGCTGGCATCGTTGATACTGGGTATGGGGCTACCGGTCACCGCAGCCTATATTGTGTTGGCCACGCTGTCTGCTCCGGCACTGTATAACCTGATTGCAGAGATGCAGCTGGTGGATATGATGGTTAACGGTACACTGCCGGAAGTGGCCCGTACTATTTTCTTACTGGTGGATGCTGATAAAGCAGCGTTGCTGGCGGAACCGATGAGTAAAGTTGATGCCCAGCAGTTGCTGGCGCTGGTGCCCGGTGATTTTAAGGGGCAGCTACTGGAGCAGGCGATTGATCCGGCGCATCTGGCGATGATTCTGCTGTCTGCCCATATGATCATCTTCTGGCTGTCACAGGACTCTAACGTCACCCCGCCAGTGTGTCTGACCGCGTTCGCTGCTGCGGCGATTGCCAAAACACCACCGATGGCGACCGGCTTTACTGCCTGGAAGATTGCGAAGGGGCTGTATATTGTGCCACTGCTGTTTGCTTATACCAACTTCATTGGTGGCACGACCGCCGAGGTGCTGAGTATCTTCTTCTTCGCGATATTTGGTATTTATGCGCTGGTGGGATTTATGGAAGGGTACCTGGAAAGCCCGCTGAATCTGCTCTTGCGACTGGTTTCCGGTGCGGCGGGTATGCTGATGCTCTGGCCCCATGGTCAGTGGTGGCTAAGTAGCCTGGGACTGGTGGTTTTTCTGGCGCTGTTTTTTTATAGCCGGTCTACCCGGGAGGTTCAGCAAAACGGTGCAGTGCAGCCTGGTTAAACCGGTCTTGCGCACTCAGAAACCGGCCAGCAGGCCGGTTTTTTTCGTTTTTCACATAAATAGTGAGTAATATCACTTATTCCGACGGTGACAATTTGCTAAATTGTCTGCTGGAATGATTGTTCCTTGTACTTTGCTAAACAGGTGCGCTGAGGTTGAGTATCTGTTGTGGTGGTAATGTCTGTAAGACGATCAAGGCTGGCTTAATACATGGGTCCTAACAGTGGATTGTTATGGTCGCCAGTTTTCTGTTTAACTCCGGGGGGGAGTTAGCAGTACAAATGTTATGAAGAGGCTTGTAAAAAGACTTTTCGGACTTGCGGTAGGGACTATGTTAATAAGATCGAAGTCAACACCATTGAACCTGGTTTTTCGTTTACCAACGCTGTTAGGCGTTAGTTCTGCGTTGCTGTTTTCCTCTGCATCAACCGCTGCTGATCAGAATGCTGCTGAATGTTATCAACTTTTCTCTTCAGCGGAGTATCAGAGTGCCCGCAGCCAGTGTCAGGAGCTGGCTGAGCTGGGTGATGCGAAGGCCGCTTTTCTGCTGGCGACGATGTACTACCAGGCGCTGGGTACAGACGAGGATGATCAGCGTGGCTTATTTTGGGATCAGGTCGCTGCCGAAAAAGGTCATCCGGAGTCGGCTTATCGTCTTGGGCTGGCTTACCAGTTGGGGCAGGGGGTTGGCCAGAGTAATAGTCAGGCGCGTCACTGGTATCAGCAGGCCGCACTGGCGCAACATGCGAAAGCACAAAAGCTGCTTGGCTCGATGTTTGAAACCGGTGCAGCAGGCGAGAAAGATCAGGCCAGGGCTTATCAGTGGTATCTGAAAGCCGCTCAGCAGGGGCTGGTTAGCGCTCAGTTGAAAGTCGGTACCATGTTGCTTGAAGGACGGGGAGTTGAAGCAAACCGGGCTTCAGCCCAGCACTGGATTCGTAAAGCGGCTGAAGCGGAAAACGCTAACGCCCAGGTAGCAATGGGGGTGATGCTGGCTGAAATTGATCCTGCTGAGAGCCTTAGCTGGTATCAACGTTCGGCTAAACAGGGTAACAGTCTGGCGTTGCAAAATCTTGCACTGGTTTATTATGCCGGTCAGGGGGTCGAGGCCGACCATCATAAAGCTGCAGAGCTGGCGCAACAGGCGGTTGATGCGGGGAATAGTGAAGCCGCTGCGTTGTTAAATCTGATCCGGCTGGAAACCGAGCAGCAGAAAGTTGTTGAACTGCAGGCGGAGAAGCAGCAGCTGACACGTCAGATACGAGAGTCTGTGCCCGATAACGGTTCCGGTGAGCAGCAGTTGCTGCTGGCCACCCTTTCAGTTGAAGGTTTGCTACCCCCGGCTCAGGAAGATGCATCTGCCGCGACGGTTGAGGATACGGCAACTGCCGTTCTGGCGGCCAACTCCGCAGAGGCACCGGCGTCAGGCCCCGGACAGACAGTTGTTACTGAGGTAGTAGCTGCATCTGAGGCAGAGCCTTCTGCCGATCTCCCGCCGGCGCAGCCAGGCTGGCAACCAGATAACCCCTATGCCCTGCCTGATGGTTGGGTGATGGATAAGTTTCCACCTGATTTTACCGTTCAGCTGCTGTATGGCACCGATGAAGCCGGTATGCTCAAGTACATTAAAAAGCATAACCTGCCGGACAGTGTCAGGTATTTTCGTACTCAGCGTGAAGCGGGCCTTTTCTATGTCCTGATCTATGGTGAGTACAAAACCATACCTGAGGCAACGGCAGCTCTGGCTGAGATTCCTGTGTCTGCCCGTAAAAATCACTGGGTTCGTAAATTCAGACGCTTACAGGAGCTGTATCTGCCACCAGAGTCCTGATAAATGCAGGGCTTTGGTGTACGTAGCTGCGGCCTCTGGTTTAGCCCCTTATTAATACTCATCACCTTGAAACTGTTGGTGCGGACGTAAATGGCCCGAACTGTTGTATACCTGTTGACAAGTTTTCTCCTCTGCTCTTCGGCGGTTTACGCTGAGGAGCATAGCTGTCGTACGCTTTATCAGACAATGCAACACCAGGCTGCACTGCAGAGCTGCTTGCCATTGGCAGAGCAGGGAGATGGTGAGTCCAGCTTTATTCTTTCTAACCTCTACAGTCAGGGTGGCGAGGGTGTACCCGCTGATCTGCGCCAGGCACTACAGTGGCTGACTCGCTCGGCTGAGCAGGGCTATGGCCCAGCCTGTTATAATCTTGCGAGCCTGCATGAGCGAGGCGATGTGGTGCCACAAAATCTTCCGCTGGCGTTCAGCTGGTATCTGAAGGGTGCAGAGCTGGGACACCTTGCCAGCCAGTTGAAAACCGGTATCAATTACCTTAAAGGTGCGGGGACTGAACAGGATCTGTCCGAGGCCCGGCACTGGCTGGCGGTTGCTGCTGATAAAGGCGACCAGAGTGCCCGGATAACCCTGGCGGCGCTGCTTAAGTCCAGTGATCCTGAACAATCAATGGAACTGTTTCGGCTGGCTGCTGAGCAGGGTAGTAGCTACGCTCATTATCAACTGGCGCTGCTCTATCGGGAACCTCCTGACGGTAGGGAAATGGATCTGGATAAAGCCCTGTATCATGCTACTGAGAGTCTGCGGCTGGGGTCTGAACCCGCGGTTGATCTGGTGGAAAGTCTCAGACAGCAGATGGCACTTGAGGAGTCCCGCAGAATCGCTGCTCAGGCTGAGCTGACTGAGGCGGTGCAAACTGTTGCAGTGCCTGTTCCGCAGACGTTAACGGTTGAAACGACGTCACCTGCGGGGGCGGCGGGTGCGGTTGAAAATAGCGTTGGGCTGCATGACTTTGACTGGCTGCTGGCGCAGCCTGAAAGTCGTTATGTATTGCAATTGGTACAGTTGAGTAGTGAAGATTCAGTTAAAACGTTTATTCAGGATAACCAACTGGATGGAAAAGTTAACTACTTCCGGGCAGTCACCGCTGCCGGTAACATGTATGTGGTGCTCTATGCTGAATCCGGCGCTTCGCTGAGTGCTGCCCGGGCAATTGCCGCAGAGCAGCTGCCGCAAAAACTGTCAGGAATGGTCTGGTACCGCACCTACCGGGCAATTCGCAGTGCGTATACGCCGGTTAGATAGGAGGTTGTATCCGCAAGCGTTATGAGCAGAAAAAGTCTGTGTTAAAAACAGAGCCAATGGGTTTTAAGGATTAACAATGTTACAGGGATTAAGGCTAATTATTGCCATCGCGATTGTGCTGGCTAGCAGCGGAGCTATAGCGGCGGATATGCGCCAGTGTCAGCAAGCATATCGTGAAGGTAAAGTGGTGCAAGCCTATGATAGCTGTCTTCCACTGGCTCAGGTGGGTGAACCTCAGGCCGCGTTTATTCTCGCTCGTCTGTATGCGCTGGGGGTCAGCGGCAAAGGGCCTGACTGGGTGAAAGTGGTGGAGTGGCTGAGAATTTCTGCCGCCAGTGATCATGATGAAGCAGCCTATAACCTGGCAATCGCCTACCAGAAAGGCAAAGGCACTGCCGTTGATCTGCAACAGAGCCTCAAATACTACCGTCAGGCGGCGGAGCTGGGTAATCCAAAGGCGATGCGGAACCTGGCGCTGCTGTATGAAAAGGGCGAAGTGGTAGAACAGAATATCCCTCAGGCATTTTCCCTCTATCTGGGGTCAGCGGAAGCTGGATTGCCTGATAGTCAGTTAAAAGCCGGGCTGATGCTGCTGCAGGGCGAGGGCGTGGAAAAAGACCCGGTAGCTGCCCGTCGCTGGATTGAACAGTCAGCACTAGCGGGAAATGACAAAGCGCAACTGGCGTTGGGTGTACTGTTGGCAGATTTTGATCCGGATACTGCGATTTACTGGTACAACCAGGCAGTGTCTGGCGGAAACGCTTATGCCGCCCATAATCTTGCGTTGCTTTACGCTGAAGGTCAGGGGGTGGCCCGGGATCTGTTTCAGGCGCTGGCTTATGCCGACACCAGTATCGGGCTGGGAAACCTGCAGACACAACCTTTGTACGATAAGATTTTAGCGGATCTGCAGCAGTCCACTATCAGTCTGCAACGTCTGCACAGCGAGAGTGGGGTTATCACTCCCCCTGCACCGTCCGGTCGCGGAGAACCGCAGCCGTTGAGTGGCAGTACCGGGAGCAATGCCGATGATCAGGACGGCCGTGAGATATCTATGATGGATCTTAACTGGCTAAAGGCGCAGCCGCCGGAACGCTTGGTGGTACAACTTGCCAGACTGACCAGCCGGGAGCGAGCAATACGCTTCATGATTGATTACAATTTGCAGCGCATCGCGTATAGCGTCATCCTTGCATCACATGATTATGTGATTTTACTGCAAGATAATTTTGGCGATAAAGCCGATGCTCAGCGTGCCCTTAAATTAAAACTTCCACCCTCCCTGGCAACGGATGCCTGGGTGCGCAGCTTTCGCTCGTTGTATATGAACTGACCCCGGTGAAGATTCTTCTACTTTCTGCTTATGATGCCGCCAGTCACGTTTACTGGCGTACAGGTCTGGTGGAAAACCTCGATCAGCATCAGTGGACAGTGTTAACCCTGCCGCCGCGGTATTTTTCCTGGCGGATACGCGGTAACAGTCTGAGTTGGGCGTTTAATCAACGTGAGACGCTAGAGCAGCCGTACGATCTGGTGGTTGCCACCTCAATGACCGATCTCTCAGCCCTGCGGGGCTTTGTTCCGCATCTGGCCAGTATTCCAACGCTGGTTTACTTTCATGAGAACCAGTTCGCATACCCGGAGTCCGGGCGTGAGTATGGTAATGTAGAACCGAAAATTCTGAATCTTTATACCGCGCTGGCTGCCGATCATATCTGTTTCAATACCGCGTATAACCGCACGACTTTCCTCTCCGGCTGCCGTGAACTACTGAAAAAACTGCCGGACCAGGTGCCCCCAGGGGTGGTTGAGTGGCTGGAACAGCGCTCTTCGGTGCTTCCGGTGCCGTTACCGCAGAGTGCATATCTGCCTCATGATCCCCAGCCGGGGCCTGTTCGCCTGATCTGGAATCACCGCTGGGAGTTTGATAAAGGGCCGCAACAGCTGCTCAGCGCGGTAGAACGACTGCTTGATAGCGATGTCGATTTCAGGCTGGATATGGTTGGTCAGCAGTTCCGCAATGTGCCTGAACCATTTCGCCAGCTGAAGTCATTGCTGCAAGCCCGGGCGGGACAGGTGGGGTTTGTTGAGTCCGTTGAGCAGTACCGTCGATTACTGCAACAGGCAGATCTCGTTGTTTCAACAGCACTGCATGATTTTCAGGGGATCGCCGTACTGGAAGGGGTGGCCGCAGGTGCTATGCCTTTGGTACCCAATCGGCTGGCCTATCCGGAACTTTTTCCTGCGGACTGTTGCTATAGCAGTGGTGACGGGGAGTGCGAAAGTCTTGTCGCTGCGGTGGTTCGCTACGCGCATTGCAAGCATGCAGGAGAAGACATCCCAACACCGGATATCTCGGCATTAAGCTGGGATAACATGGTGTCTCATTACGAGCGGTTAGTGCAGCGGGTTGTTAACCCTGGGGCAGGTTAGAATAGATTCGTCTCCCTCCAGGGATAAAGGTGGTGCAATCCACGATGACAGTGCGCTGTCAGGGCAGTGCAAGGGGGTATTGCACTGCCCGGTCGTCTGGCTGTCGACCCAGCCAGCGGAAAGCGAGCCGCAGAACTTAATTTAATCCAGCCAGCAGTGCATGCCATTCAGGGTGAACAAAACCGTTATCTTTCATCACTGTCGTGAATGAAAAACTTTGCTGATTGGTTTCCAGAGTGACTTTGGTCGCCTGATTTAAAAGCGCTTTTAACGGTTTCTCTGATACGAATGGACGCATTGAAACCCGCATCCCTGATTCAGTGATACCGTTGCGGGTGTAGCTCTCTGTTGGCGTAAGCGGATAGGCCTGTTCGTCGATCCAGAGTGTTGCGCCGCTAATGGCGTGATAGGCGCCGCTGACGGCCACTTTCAGCGTCTTAGGACGGGTATTCTTATAATAGAGCGCGCTGCAGATATCATATTGATTGCAGCTCAGTGAATGGATTACCTCATCAGGCAACTGACGTGGCAGATTGTAATCGGGTTGGTTAATGGTGCCGCAGCCCGTCAGCAGTGCCAGACAGAATATGAGTGAGTACTTCATGTGCGCGTCTCTTCAGAAAAATAAAAGGGGATAGTGTGTAAATGATTATAACGATGATACCACAGGCTGCAATACGAGCCGCAGGCTCTCCGCCGATTTTAACTATGATCATGCGGGGCTTCGGGCTCGCCTGGCTGCCTTATCGTTGCAATCAGTTCACTCCAGGCCCGCGAGAAGAGTATGCCACGCCTCATCAGTATAGCCGGGACGTTTCAGGGGGCGTGTAATAGAATAGCTTTGCAGGTCGGCATCGATTCTCGCCCGGACGCCATGTTCCAGTTTCTCTCTGATCGCCAGTTCTGAGCTGAAGCGATGCATAGAGGCGCGCTGGCCCGTTGGTGTTTTACGGTAAACGGTTTCTAGATGCAGCGGTTGGAGTGGGTAGGTTGTGCCATCGATCCAGATGCTGGCTGCGGTGATGGGGTGATAGATACCCTTGACCACAATAGTAACGTGGCCAGTACCCTGTTCTATCTCTAGTGAAGCGTTGCAGATTCCCTGACCAATACAATCAGATTTCTGGACAGTGTCGAGAGACAGCGGGTCAGGCTGATTAATAGTGTTGCAACCAGCGAGGATTAACAGCGAAAACATGAGAGCAAAACGTGACATGAGTACTCATCCCTGAGAGAGTGATGCTTAAAAATTCGCCATTATACGGTTGTGTTGTGTGATTGCAATGCGGAATTCAAACGTCTGTTTGTTCTGCTGGGCCGTTTTAGTTTCTCTTGTCTGCGGGTAATTATATATTCAGATAGTTAAGCGGCACGGCTGTCGTATCGACGATTTTGCGCATAATAAATGCTGACTTTACTCCGGTGACCCCCTGAATGCGGGTGATCTTACCCAGCAGAATATCGTGATAGCGGTCCATATCCGGTACCGCAACCTTGAGCTGATAATCCGCATCGTGGCCGGTAATCAGATAGCATTCCATCACCTCAGGAAAGCTGCTGATAGTGGTTTCAAAGGTCTCAAAGCGCTCCGGAATATGCTTATCCATGCTTATATGCAAGATAGCGATCAGGTTCAGGTCGACCGCCCGCTCATCGATTCTTACAACCCGGTCTTTTATTACCCCCGCCTCTTCCAGTGCTTTTACCCGTCGGGAACAGGGGGCAGCGGTCAGGCCCACTTTCTCGGCAAGATCCTGATTAGACACGCCGCCATCATGTTGCAGTTCGCGCAATATTTTTAAGTCAAAACGGTCAAAAGGATGGTTTGATTTCATGGTTTTAGTACTCTGCGCAATTATTTCTATGAAAGTAGTGTATTTTATTAAGAGATATTGCGCAAATTTATGGTTTTTCCTGTTTTTAGCTCGGTTATTGCGCAACAAAGGCTTTACACTGTGCTCTATTGATTGCTGCAGCGATAAATATTTGCCGAGAGCCACCAAAGCATACCGTTATCAGCGGATGTGGATGACAACACCAGAAGTGTCTAATCAGGTTTAAGCGCCAGCCTACCGGGCTGATCAAGGTGTACCACAAGTATGCGACTGACAGATTTACTCCCGCGCTTTGCCGCGCGGGACTTCAACCCAGTAACCTCATAAATCCAAAAAACTGCCACACTGAGGCAGATGATAAGCAGGACAACGCTATGTTTGACCATCGTAAATACAGTGCATTTAAACCGATCCGTTTGACCGACCGTACCTGGCCAGACAAGACTCTGACACAGGCTCCTGACTGGTGCAGTGTAGACCTCCGGGACGGTAATCAGGCGCTGGTGAATCCGATGAGTGTCGAGCAGAAAACGCGACTATTTGATCTGCTGGTTAAGATCGGTTTTAAAGAGATTGAAGTGGGATTTCCATCCGCCTCTAAACCTGACTTTGATTTTGTGCGTAAGCTGGTAGATGAAAACCGTATTCCTGAGGATGTCACCATTCAGGTGCTGACGCAGGCCCGTGAAGACCTGATTAAGCGCACCTATGAAGCGATGTCCGGGGTAAAAAAAGCGGTGATTCATGTGTATAACTCCACTTCAACTGTACAGCGGGAGCAGGTATTTGGTCAGTCCCGTGAAGGGATTAAGGCGATTGCGGTGCAGGGGGCAAAATGGGTGCAGCAGTATGCCCAGCAGCATCCGCATACGGAGTGGTCGTTCCAGTACTCACCGGAAAGTTTCAGCGGCACTGAGATGGATTATGCCATTGAAGTCTGTGATGCGGTGATTGAGCAGTGGCAGCCTGAAAGTGGCCGCGACATCATTATCAACCTGCCGGCAACGGTGGAGATGTCGACGCCGAACCGCTTTGCCGATCAGGTGGAGTATTTCTGCCGTCATCTGGTTAATCGTCAATATGTGCGTATCAGCATGCACACCCATAATGACCGCGGCTGTGCGGTGGCTGCTGCGGAGCTGGGGGTTCTGGCCGGTGCTGACCGGGTAGAGGGTACCCTGATGGGGAATGGTGAGCGCACCGGTAATATGGATGTCATTACCATGGGGATGAATCTGTATTCTCAGGGGGTTGACCCGCAGCTGGATTTCTCCAACATCATGGAGATTAACGACGTGGTGGAAAGCTGCACCGGTATTCCGGTGGGTGTGCGTCACCCCTGGGCTGGCGAGTTGGTCTATACCGCATTTTCCGGTAGTCATCAGGATGCGATTCGCAAGTCGGTTAATTATCATACTGAGCATAAGAAACCCCACTGGGATGTCGCCTATCTGCCGATTGACCCACGGGATATTGGTCGTGAATATGAAGCAGTAGTGCGTATTAACTCCCAGAGTGGTAAAGGGGGCGTAGCGTTGGTACTGGAGCGGGATTACGACATCACTTTGCCAAAGTGGATGCATTTTCCTCTGAGTCGCGTTGTTCAGGGAGCTGCAGAGCAGAGTGGTGTAGAGGTTTCGCCCACCAATATCAAGCGTTTGTTTGATGAGCATTTTATCTCGGTGGCGGACGCCTGGCAGTTGCATGACTATGATCTGCATACCCAGGGGCACCATGTCAGTGCCCGTTTTAAAATTGGTGAACAGACGTTTAACGGCGAAGGGGCCGGTGCCCTGGAGGCGTTGTGTGCTGCACTGACCGCAGCTTATCGCTGTACAATTGAGGTTATTCACTTCGATCAGCATGCAATCGGTGGCGGTACCGATGCCAATGCTCAGGCCTCTATTGCGGTGCAGATAAACGGCGAGGAATATTGTGCGGTTGCCGTGGCGGAGGATACCTCAGCAGCAGCGTTGCAGGCGATGCTGACCGCCTTCAGCCGCACCGGTATTGCAACGGCGCAGGCCGCCTGAGTCTGATTAAACCCGTTAAAAAAAACCGGCAGTTGATGCCGGTTTTTTTGCTGTACTAATTTAATACAGGTATTGTTTGAGAAGGAGTATCAGCCTTACCTGTGTAAACTGTTTTCCAGGCCATCATTAAAATGGCTTTTCTGCACCGGACGCAGGTTTGAGGTTTGCTTCAGTTTTCATTTTCGGGCTAACAAAACAATGCAAACCAATATTCTGATTCGGATTCAGCCGATTCTGTTCTCCATCTTTGCGGTGGCTGTAAGCCATAACCTGTTTTTTGTGATGTTGCCGATTCGTCTGAAGGAGAGTGGTTTCGCCTCCTCAGATATTGGTATGGCGATGAGTATGTTTGCCGTTGGGGCAATTATGGCGGGGCTGTTTGGCTCCCGTGCGGTGCTTCGTGCCGGTCATATCCGGGCGTTTTCCTCGATGGCAGCGACCCTGGCAATTGTCTCGGTCTGCCACAGTTATTTCATCAATATCTGGGTCACCGGTGGGTTAAGAATGGTGGCCGGATTCTGTTTTGTCACCAGCTTTATTACCCTTGAGAGCTGGCTGAATGTGCTCAGTGATAAGCGCAACCGGGGTAAGGTGTTTGGCACCTATCAGATCTGTTTCGCTATCGGTTTTGGCTCTGCGCCGTTTCTGTTCAGTCTTTCCAGTGAGCATGATCCCCGTTTGTTTGGCCTCATTGGTGTGTTCCTCTGTATCTCCCTGATCATCATGTCGATGAGTCGTCTGCCCTTGCCAGAGCTGCCCAGCCGGCCTCGTCCGATGTCGCCGAAACGGCTGTGGAGCTATTCACCCTCGGGTACGCTGTCCTGTTTCTGTGCGGGTTTGATCAGTGCTGCCAGCGTTTCATTGATATCGCTCTATGCCTATGATCACGGCATTACCGGTATCTGGCTGTCACTGGTATTGGGGTCTTATCAGTTGGGGGGCTTACTGACGCAATACCCGGTTGGCTGGCTGGCGGATCGCTATGATAAGCGTCTGGTGGCTGCGGGTCTGATGGTGATGGGTATCTGCAGTAACTTACTGATTGTCACCGAGTACTTTATCCCGATGCCGGTAGAGATGCTGGTGGTATTGTTTCTGATCTCCGGTGGTTCCGGGGTGGCGTTGTTCCCGTTGGCGGTGACTCAGGTATTCGACCATATCGACCTGAAAGAGGCGATGTCCGCAACCAGTATGATGCAGATTCTGCTGGGCTGTGGCGGTGTGTTGGGGCCGATCATTGCCGGTTTTTTAATGACTCAGTTCGAGACTATTTGGCTTTACTATTATCTGGTCGTCGTGCATCTGTTTGTCGCGGTATTTCTGATGGTACGCAAACTGTTTGTGCGTACCGAAACCTTAGAGAGCCACTCGAAATACCAGGTTAGCCTGCAAAGCAGTTCGGTGGGTTCCTCTGTATTGGGGCCTCAGCTTGACTACAACCTGGCAGAAATTGGTGATCCTGAACTTAAACTGCTGCTGGTGGCGCTGGGGCAACAACCGAAAGACCCTGCCATCTTAATCAGTACGGCACTGGAGGGGTCTTCTCTGAAAGCGCGGGATGTGGCGATTCATCTGGTGCTGGCGCTGCCTAAACGTTCCGGTGAACTGATCAAAATGCTGGTCGCGCTGTTCCCCGATCAGCGTCTGGCGATCGCCTATTCATTGCGTGATCTGTTTATTCTGCGCAAGGAACGGATTAATGCGATGCTACAGGAAGCGTTGATAGAGGGCGCTGATGATATGGAGCGCACTGAGATCGATTTGATGCTGGCGCATATCGCCCGTGAGTTGGATGAAGATGATCGCTAGTCAGTGTCCAGCCCTGCCTGAGTAACCAACAGCCAGAAACATAAAAGCCACCCGATGGTGGCTTTCAGCTGAAGCAGTCTTGTGACAAACGATTGATTAGCTTGCTTTAGGGTTGGGGCCTGCTTTTGGTCCGCGGCCGACGCGCTTCTTCGGTGATTTTTTCTGCGAAGAGGCCTTTTTAGCTGCTGCTTTAGCCACCGCTTTCTTGTTTTTGACTTTGGGCTTCTTCGGTTTTGCTTTGCCGCTGCCCTTACCGGGTTCCGGCTTTTTCGGAGCCAGGCCCGGGAAGGTGATACGGGGCAGCTTTTCGCCGATAAAACGCTCGATCTTGCCCAGAGTTGCCCAGTCTAGCGGCTCAACAATCGACCAGACGGTACCTTTGGCACCATCACGGCCTGAGCGTCCACAGCGGTGGACGTAACTGTCTGCCTTCATTGGCAGATAGAGATTAATCACATGGGTCAGATCTGGCAGATCCAGTCCTCGACCCACCACGTCGGTGGCGATGATGATCTTAATCCGGCCACGGCGCATCTCTTTGATCCGCTGAGTCCGTTCACTCTGACGCATATCGCCATGCAGGCCGTAACAGAGCATGCCGGCATTGCGGATAATGGTGACCCACTGCTCTACCTGCTTACGGCTGTTAACGAAGATAATCCCCTGTTTCAGCTGTGGCTGATGGATCAGCGCTTTCAGCAGGTACTCTTTGTGTTGTTCGTTATCGGCCCGGTAGACAAACTGCTCAATGTTTTCAGGAATATGGCGGGGCTGATCGACCGCGATCACCTGGGAATCTTCATTCAACAGATCAGCAGCAAACTGCTGGATCTTTTCACCCTCAAGGGTGGCGGAAAACATCAGTGTCTGGCGTTGCAGTGGCAGCACATCGGCGATCTGCTTAATCTCGTTGATAAAACCGAGATCGAGCATCCGGTCAGCTTCATCGATAATCAGCATCTCTACCAGCGACAGATCGAGCCACTCCTGCGCGTTCAGTTCCAGCAGCCGGCCGGGAGTTGCCACCATAATGTCAATCGGCTCTGCCAGCATCGCTTTCTGCATACCAAAGGGTACACCACCGACGATCAGGCAGCTTTTAATGCGGTTGTGCTGGGTCTGCAGTTCGATCACCTGATAGATCTGTTTTGCCAGCTCCCGGGTTGGGGCCAGAATTAGAATCTGTGGTGCACTGCTATAGTCCGGGTCTTTGTCGAATACTTTTTGCAGGGCGGGCAGCACAAAGGCCAGGGTTTTACCGGTACCGGTGGGGGCGGATGCCAGTAGATCGAAGCCCTCCATGGCGACAGGGATCGCCTGTTTCTGGATCGGGCGGGGGCTGAGAAAGTTGTTGTCAGCCAATGGGCCCAGAATTTCCAGATCCAGATTTAGGTCGATAAAGAACATCGATGGGTACTCACAGGTTTAAAGGCGCAAGCATACCTTATTTTTGCCAGCGCGGATATTTCAGGCGCTGGGGATTGGCCTGTTTATCGTGCTGAATACATGAATATTTTCTTATATTTGCCCGGGATTGTGATTGCGCCTTGAGGTACTCGGTCACAACGCCTATCATTCCGCGCTGGCCGTTTAGTATCGGCGATATTTTTGATTATCGTCTATAGTGTTTCACGGTGTTGTTTCTATCGTTTCCTGTTTGAGAGCTGTCTTTTGTCTGAATTTATTCCCGGCCAACGCTGGATCAGTAATACCGAATCGAATCTGGGGCTGGGCTTGGTGACCAGTGTATCTAACCGTCGCGTTGAGATTCTCTTTCCTGCCGTTGAAGAGGAACGTACCTACGCTATCGATAACGCGCCGCTAAGCCGTGTGGTCTATCCGGTGGGAGAGCAGGTGCGCAATGCCGCAGGCCTTAAAGTCACGATTACCGCCCAGCAGGAACTGAATGGCTATATGGTCTATCAGGTGGAAGATACTGAGGGCGAAATCCTGGTGCTGGAAGAGCGTGATCTGGACAGTTCAGTGCACTTCAGTAAACCCCAGGACCGTTTGTTTGCCGGTCAGGTAGATAAGCTGAGTCAGTTTAAACTGCGGGTGGAAACCCTGAAAAACCAGTTTGCCCATCTGCAGTCCGGAAGTTACGGCTTGCTTGGCCCCCGGGTGCAACTGTTGCCCCATCAGCTGTATATCGCTCATCAGGTGTCCCGCCGTTTTGCCCCACGGGTACTGCTGGCGGATGAAGTGGGTCTGGGTAAAACCATTGAAGCGGGTTTGATTCTGCATCAGCAACTGATCAGTGGCAAAGCGTCCCGGGCGCTGATTGTGGTGCCAGACAGCCTGGTACATCAGTGGCTGGTGGAGATGCTGCGCCGCTTTAACCTGCGTTTTACCATTCTCGATGAGCTGCGCTGCGAAGCGCTGGAGCTGTCTGATGAGGGGGTTAACCCGTTTGAGACCGCGCAGCTGGTGCTGTGTAATCTTTCATTCCTTAAGTCCAGCCCCGACCGTCTGGTACAGGCGCTGGATGCCGGCTGGGATATGCTGGTGGTGGATGAAGCGCACCATCTGGTCTGGTCTGAAGAGGAGTCCAGCCCGGAATATATCTGTATTGAAGCACTGGCCCGTGAAGTGAAAGGACTGTTGTTGTTAACCGCGACCCCTGAACAGCTGGGTGTCGACAGTCACTTTGCCCGGCTGCGTTTGTTAGACCCGGATCGTTATTACAGTCTGCAACAGTTCCGCGCAGAAGAGGAGGGCTATCAGCCGGTGAGTAAGCTGGTGGCCCGATTGTTGGATGAAGATGCCCGTGAGCAACTGAAAGATGCTCCCGAGGTATTCACTCAACTGGGTAGCTATCTCGGTGAAGCCGTGGCTATGCAGTTGCAGGAGGAGTTGCAGAATGACTCCCTTGACCAGGCGATTCAGGATGCGGTGGCCACGTTGCTGGATCACCACGGCACTGGCCGGGTGCTGTTCCGAAATACCCGTGATGGGGTGAGTGGTTTCCCCAAGCGGGTGTTACACAGTTATCCACTGCCTGAACCTGATTTCTATCTGGCCAGTGAACAGCAACTGCTGGCCCAGGCGGATCTTGAAGAGCGACTGCACCCGGAACTTATTCTGGCAGACCGCTGGCTGGAAGCTGATCCGCGGGTTGAATGGCTGGTGGACTGGCTGAAGCAGAATCGCGATCAGAAAGCCCTGGTGATCTGTGCCTATGCGGAAACCGCCAAATCGCTGGAAGAGCATCTGCGCCTGTATGAGGGGGTTCGCTCGTCGGTGTTCCATGAAGGGATGTCGCTGGTTAACCGCGATCGTGCTGCGGCTTATTTCGCCGACGAAGATGAGAGCGCTCAGGTACTGATCTGCTCTGAGATCGGCAGCGAAGGCCGCAACTTTCAGTTTGCCAGCCATCTGGTGCTGTTTGACCTGCCCCTTAATCCTGATCTGCTGGAGCAGCGTATTGGCCGGCTTGACCGGATCGGCCAGCGACATGATGTGCAGATCCATGTGCCTCATTATGAGTTCAGTGCTCAGGCGGTGCTGCTGGACTGGTTCCATCGTGGCCTGAACTGTTTCGAGCGTGCCTGTCCGGTGGGGCAGGTATTGTTCGATCAGTTTCTGGAGCAACTGATTCCGGCGCTGTTTGACGAGTATGACGAAGCCAATACTGAGCAGTTGATCAGTAGTACCCGTATAGAAGCTGACCGTTTGTTGGCGCAGTTGCAGCAGGGGCGTGACCAGCTACTGGAGCTGAACTCCTGTAATCCGGTGAAAGCTGCCGCGATTGCTGAAAGTATGGAGGTCACTGGCAACAGTATCGAGCTGAGCAGCTATATGGAACGGATGTTCGATCAGTTTGGTGTCGAACAGCAGACCCACAGTAGCCAGAGTATTATTCTCAGCCCGGGCGATCATATGCATCATGAAAGTCTGCCGGGGCTGCCTGCTGATGGCATGACCGCAACCTATAGCCGCGCACTGGCGCTGGGGCGGGAAGATATTCAGTTCCTCACCTGGGAGCACCCGCTGGTGATGGGCACTATGGATATCGTGGTCAATGGTGACTTCGGTAATACCGCGGTCTGCACTATTACATTGCCACCGCTGAAGCCCGGAACCCTGCTGCTTGAAGCTATTTTCACCCTGCATTGTGCGGCGCCTAAACAGCTGCAGGTGCAGCGTTATCTGCCGCAGACGCTAAGCCGTATTGTGGTGGATGCCAACGGCACCGACCTCAGTGCTATTCTCACCGAAACCCACATTAACAATCTGGCGGAACGGGTGGGCCGACGCCAGGCGGTAGAGATTGTAAAACACACCCGCAGCGAGGTAGGGAAGATGGTGGATCGGGTTGAAGCGCTTGCCGCAACTCAGTTCCCGGCGATGCTGGTTGAAGCCAGGCAGAATGTGGCTGATCTTCTGGGGGCTGAGCAGGAGCGTCTCAGTGCGCTGGCGGCGGTGAATCCGAACATTCGTCAGGAAGAGATCGACTACCTGACACAAAATCGTGCCGCGCTGGATCACCACCTGGAGAGTGCATCCCTGAAACTGGATGCGATCCGGGTGATTGTAGCGACCTGATCTCTGTTATCATTGTCAGTTGCATTCAGATGAATTCAGTATAACCGGAGCAGACTTTGGCCAACGTGGAAAACTTTACCGATCTGGGGTTAGACCCCCGGCTTAGCACCATCCTCGCGCATCAGGGGATCACTGAGCCTACCGAGATTCAGGCCCAGGCAGTGCCGACGGCGATTACCGGACATGACCTGATCGCCTCATCTAAGACCGGCTCCGGTAAAACCCTGGCCTATCTGTTGCCAACCATGCAACGGTTGATGCGTCAGAAAGCGCTAAGCAAAAAAGACCCACGGGTGCTGATTCTGACGCCAACCCGGGAGCTGGCTAAACAGGTCTATGCGCAGCTGCGCAGCCTGGTGAGTGGCACTCAGTTGAGAGCGGTGCTGGTGCTGGGCGGTGAAAACTTCAATGATCAGGCCAAAGCTCTGGGTAAAGACCCGCACGTGGTGGTGGCGACTCCGGGACGGCTGGTCAACCACCTGGATGAACGCTCGCTGTTTCTGGATGGCTTGGAACTGCTGATTCTTGATGAAGCCGACCGGATGCTGGATCTGGGGTTTGCTGAGCAGCTTAACCGGATCAATCAGATCGCCAGCCACCGTTTGCGGCAGACGCTGATGTTTTCGGCAACACTTGAACATGCTGAAGTAAACAGTATGGCCAAAACCCTGCTGAAATCACCGAAGCGGATCGCCATCGGTGCCGCTAATGCTGAACACGCGGATATCGAGAAACGCTTTTACCTTGCGGACCATCTGGATCATAAGCAGGCGTTGCTGGAGCGTATTCTGGACACCGAGAGCTACCAGCAGGTGATCATCTTTACCGCCACCCGTGCCGATACTGAGCGGCTCTCACAGCTGCTGTCTGGCAAGGGCTTAAAAACCGCTGCGCTGAGTGGCGAGATGAGCCAGGCCGACCGCAATAAAATCATGGACAGCTTCAGCCGTGGTCAGCAGCAGGTGTTGATTACCACTGATGTCGCCTCCCGCGGACTGGATCTGTTGCAGGTGTCGCTGGTGGTTAACTTCGATATGCCGAAGCAGGCTGAAGAGTATGTTCACCGGATTGGACGTACTGGCCGGGCAGGGGCTAAAGGGGTGGCGATATCGCTAGTCGGCCCGAAAGACTGGGACGCGTTCAAACGGGTCGAGAGTTTTCTGCAGCAGGCGGTGAATTTCGGCGAGCTGGAGGGCTTAAAGGCGAAGTTTAAAGGGGTTAAAGAGCTTCCGGCTGTTAAAGCGCCTAAGTCTGAGGCAGGGGCGGCTGTTGCCCGGCCTAAACGGGTGGTGAAAGCGCCGCAGGATCGTAAGAACCGACGTACAGCTAATCGACAGATTGTCTCGGATGATGGCATGGCACCACTGAAAAAGAAGAAAATCGATTAGTCTCTGTCGCGATAATAAAGCCAGCCTGAGTGCTGGCTTTTTTGTCGTTGATGGGGGGTTAACACCTGCTTTAGCCGATCTCTCATCTATTGACCAGCACCTATTTATACACCTCTCAAAGTGATGACAGATAGCTTTGTAATAGGTCGTCTACCTCCTAATAATAGAGATAGATAACGTATGGGGGATTCACATGAAAAAAATGAGCGGTATTTTCGTTGCTGTTTGCGTATTGTCTGTATCTGCGCCTGTTGTACATGCCGGTGGTGCCGAAGTATTTCAGACCTGCGTCGAGTGTCATGGTGCAAATGCTGAGCTTTCAGCTATGGGCAAATCTCAGGTGATAAAAGGCTGGCCAGCGACGCAGATTGTTGAAGCGATCAATGGTTATAAGGCCGGTACCTATGGCGGGCCGTTGAAAGCGTTAATGAAGGTGCAGGGCGATAAACTGGACGATGCTTCGATTCAGGCTGTAGCTGAGTATATCTCTGCGCTTTAAGCTGTTGAATTAAGCTCAGGGTAACTCGCCCGCTGAGCGCTAATACTGGCTTGCAGTTAAGTGCTCAGCAGTAACCTACCCACTTTCCCCGTGGGCGGTTTGTACAATATTAGTATCTGAAATTACTCATTTTCAACAAAATAGATCTATGCTGAAAGGACGCTTAATTAGAGATTGACCATCATGGTATAGACCTGATTTATCGGTAGTGTCAGGTTACAGGTTGGAAAGCCTTTAGCTGTTGGAGATATGGATGTTCAGAATAGCCCTGTGGCTAGTGCTAGTAATAAGTTTGACATGCAGCTCTCTGATCTCTGCATATGGGGCAGATCAGCCTGTTAGTTCAGCAGTCCTCAAGGCAGATATTTCAGCTACATCGGACCTCTCCGTTAATTCAACTAAATCCGATACGGGCATCGAGTCACCGCTTTCCTGGCGAGAACAGCATCTGAGTGCGGCAGAGATCGCCTGGCTGCAGCAGCATCCCCAGCTTAAACTGGGGATCGATCGTAAGTTCTTTCCCTATGAGTGGATCGATAAAGAGGGTAACTATACCGGTATAGCCGCCGATTATTTCCGCTTGTTGGAACAACGGCTACAGGTCACGTTTATTCCTGTTACCGATAAGCCCTCCTGGAGTGACGTTCTAAAGGGCGCCAGAGCCGGTGAGTTTGATCTGATGTCCTGTCTGGTTAAAACCGGCGATCGTGAGGCTTTTCTGGATTTCAGTGAACCCTACCTTTCCAGCACCGCCGTGATTATCAGTGAACAGTCCAAAGGGTATGTTGGTACGCTGGATAAACTCAAAGGTAAACTGGTTGCTATACACAAGGGGCATTTCACTAATGAGTTGTTGCGGCGTGACTATCCTGAGATAAACATCATCAATCCTGGCTCTATTCAGGACGCTTTGAAAATGGTGGCTGATGGTGGTGCTGATGCCTTTGTTGGCGATGCGACCGCTGCCAGTTTTGTCATGAAGCGGGAGGGGATTCTCAATCTGAGTTTTTCCGGGCACACCGATTATCAGAGTGATTACCGTATCGGCGTTTATCGGGGAAACCCGCTACTGTCCGGGATTATCGAGAAAGCGCTCAACAGTATCACCGACGCTGAGCGTAACCAGATATTCGATCACTGGAGTGGTCTGGGGGTACCAGCCAGCGGTATTGCACTGGAAAAAATACTGAAAATCAGTGCTTTGGTAATGCTTGTCCTGCTGTTTTTTATCTACTGGAGCTTCCGTTTATACCGCTCTGAAGAAGCCCACCGACTGAGTGAGCAACGCTTCAAAAATCTGGTGGACACCACCGATGGCATTGTCTGGGAAGCTGACTGCAACACTTACACCTATACCTATATCAGTGAGAACGTTGTCAGGGTGTTTGGCTATGAAGTCGATTTCTGGTTAAAACCCAATTTCTGGAAAGAACATATCCACCCCGATGACCGGCAGCGGGCGGTTAGTTTTTGCGATGCCGAGGTTGCAAATCTCAGAGATCATCAGCTGGAGTATCGTTTTTTAACGGCCAGCGGCGACACTGTCTGGATTCGGGATATGATCAGTGTTGTGGCTGAAAACGGAAAGCCGCGCTGGCTGCGTGGACTGATGCTGGATATTACTGAACAGAAAGCGGCTGAACTGCTGATGCGGCAAAGCGAATCCCGCTTTCGCGATTTGATTGAAAGTCTGCCAGCCATTGCGGTGCAGGGGTATGACGAAGCACGTAGAGTAATCTACTGGAATGATGCCAGCGAGGCTCTTTACGGTTATAGCCGCGAGGAGGCATTGGGTCAGCCACTGGAAAGGCTGATTATCCCGGAACCCATGCGCGAGATAGTGGTGGAGAATCACCGCAACTGGCTGGAAAAGGGGGTGGAGATCCCCGCTTCCGAGCTGGAGTTACAGTGTAAGGATGGCAGTCTGGTACCGGTATTCTCCAGCCATGTGATGCTCAGATCCGCTGAGGGTGGTCAGGAGATGTACTGTATTGATGTTGACCTGATTGAGCAGAAACGGGCACATGCTGAGCTGACGCAAATGGCCCATTTTGACCTGCTGACCCAGCTACCCAATCGCAGAACTTTTACTGACCGTCTGCTGCAGATGATGAAAAGATCGGATCGGGAGGGCGAACAGGTCGCCGTAATGATGATCGATCTGGATCGTTTTAAAGAGGTGAATGATACCCTTGGACATGATTATGGCGACATGCTTTTGCAAGGAGCTGCTGAGCGATTAATCTCCTGCGTGCGTGACACCGATACAGTCGCTCGCTTAGGTGGTGATGAGTTTCTGGTGATTCTGGGGGGGATTGGTGATCATGCGGCGATTGAGCGAGTTGCCCGTCATATTCTGCAACAACTGACTGAGCCCTTTCTGCTTCAGGATAATCGAGCCTTCGTTTCCGCCAGTATCGGTATCACCCTCTATCCCGCTGATGCAATGACGCTGGAAGCATTAATGAAAAATGCAGATCAGGCAATGTATGCGGCGAAAGAGGAGGGGCGCAACCGTTTTCATTACTTCACCCCCGAGATGGAAGCTGCGGCGCAGAAACGGCGGCGGATGCTGAACGAGTTGCGTGAAGCGCTTAACCTACAGCAGTTTGAGGTCTATTATCAGCCGATCGTCAATATGAAAGATGGCTCGGTTGTTAAGGCTGAAGCGCTGTTACGCTGGAATCACCCACATGGACAGATCTCTCCGCTGGATTTTATCCCGCTGGCTGAGGAGACCGGTCTCATTGTTGATATTGGTAACTGGGTGTTTGCTGAGGTGGTGCGGCAGACATCCATCTGGCACGCACGTTTTGATACTGATCTTCAGGTGAGTCTGAATACCTCGCCTGTGCAGTATCAGGATGAGTTCAGCGGTAAACCAAACTGGTTTGGTAATCTTCTTAAGGATGGCCTGCGTCCTGCAAGCCTCTGTGTTGAAATTACCGAAAGCCTGCTGATGGAAGCGGGAAGGGGCGTTACTGACAAGTTGTTACAGTTCCGCGATCAGGGTATAGAGGTGGCGCTGGACGATTTCGGTACCGGTTATTCATCACTGGCCTATCTGAAGCAGTTTCATATCGATTATCTGAAAATAGACCAGAGCTTTGTTTCTCATCTGACACCAGGATCTCAGGATCTGGTGCTCTGTGAAGCGATTATCGTCATGGCGCATACACTGGGTATCCGGGTAATTGCCGAGGGGGTTGAAACCGAGCAACAGCGGCAAATGTTGCTCGATATTAACTGTGACTTTGGCCAGGGGTATCTGTTTGGTCGGCCACTGCCTGCCAGTGAATTTTCAGCCCGATGGCTAGATGAGTCCCGGGTGATCGATGAGGTTGAGTGAGGCAGGTCGGGTTCACTAATGTTTCTGCGCAGGCCTGTACCAAGTTAAATCGGGCAGGTAGCGGTTTATTTAATCCCGGAGTTCATGCACTTTCATCCCGCTTTACCAGCCTGCGTGCTGTCGGCTTTTTCTTGATATTCTTCAGTTTTTTCGCTTAATAATTATCAAGTTATATATTGTTAATCGTTGTTACCAACTTTCTGGCTGCAGAGGGTAACAGGCTGTTACTGCTGGCCAGGCTTATTGCTTCCCAGGGCTTGGTGGGCATATACGCATTTTTTACTGCGCAACGCTACAGGAGGGGAGTGATGAGCAGTTGACCTTACCATTCTGTGTCGCGTTGACATTGCTGAGTTCGTTCAGACTATCGCGGTAGGCTGGTTGCTCCGGAGCAATTACAACCGCACAGTAGATCGACTCCATCGCCGCCTGGAGGCAGCCTGATTGCATCAGTGAATAAGCCAGATTATTCCAGCCTGCGGCGGGAGTGGTGCTGTGATTAATATAGCGGATAAAATAATCAGCAGCGGATTGGAAACGTTGTTGGGTATAGCTGATGTTGCCCAGCCCCATCAGTGCAGCAGCATTGTCGGGCCACTGCTTTAACGCGGTCTGATAGGCCTGGGCTGCCGCTTGCTGCAGCGCTGGGGTGCGTGAACCCAGTTGCTCAAGTTTGTTGACGGCGGCAGTATAACCCAGAGGTGTAGCGGTTGCGGGTAGCTGATCCGGAGGTAGTATCACTCTGGCCCAGTGGTCAGCCCTTGACCAGGTTTTTTCAAACAGGGAGAGGTCAGCTGGGTAGCGTTTCTCTGGTCCCGAGCGTAACAGTATCTGTTGTGCGTTCAGGTCATAACCGATAGCTACCGCGAAATGCCACTGGGGTAGCCAGCTAAATCCCAGGTTTTGCATCACCAGTACCGGATGTCCGGCATCCAGCTCCAGTAATATATTCGTCACTGCAGGCTTCAGCGGGTAGACAATCAGATTAAACTGTCGTGCGCGTGCTTCCATCTCAACCGCCAGCGTGCCGCCCTTTTTTGGTATGTAGAGCGAGGGACGCAGCTGTTCCGGCGTAATTGTTATCTGATTATAAGCCAGCATGGTTGCCAGTGAAGCGGGGCCGCACTGGTCATCCTGCTGCGGGAAATAGGCGAGCTCATCAATCTCAGTGGCTCCCCGGATGCCGGGGGTGGTGGTTAATGAGTCGATCAGTCGCTGGTTGCTGCTACAACCGGTTATCAGCACTGTGGCTGTTAGCAGAATGATTGCCAACAGCTCAGCGGATAACCGGCTAAACAGAGTGTCAGCCCGGTTAGCGATTAATGCAGTGAACAAAGCTGAACAGGTCGGTTGCACACAACATATCGGTGATGACAAAAATCACGAACACCAGGCCAACTAACCCCAGAATACCTTCGCCAGCAGGTTGCGAAGCAAGGTTAGCATTTAACTGGCTGATCTCATCCGGTGTCAGGCTGGCAACCCGTTGTTGCAGATCCTGAGGATCGACTCCCATATCGACAAGCTGTTGTTGCAGTTCAGTTGATTCCAGCTTCTGTAGCAGATCACTTTTCGTGTACTGTTGGTGTTCTGTCTGGATAATAGTCTCGGTTGAAACCATTGCGGCATTCACGGTCACGCTTTGAAAACTCATTATCAGCATCAATGCGATAACTATCCTGCCTATCCAGGTGCGCTTGAGAATGTTGTGTAGCATCATGATCTATATCCTTTTTATGAGCAGCTATTCCCCCCCGGCAAAGCGGCTTTATAAATAAACTGATTCAGCTGTTTTGCTAAATCGCCTGAGTTGACAAACAGTTGACCCTAGCAGTGTAGTTCAGTTTGTATGAAGTAGCCCGGTAAGTGTAAAACAGCAGGCGTAAATACAACAACCCGTATCGATTGCGCGCCTCTAAATAAAAAGCCAGCAGGATAACTGCTGGCTTTACGGCGCGGTAATTGGGAGAGGCTGTGCTTTAGCCAGCAATACCCTGCTTTTTCAGATACTCTTCGTAACCGCCGCGGAAGTCAGTCAGACCATCCTCTTTCATGTCGATGATGCGGGTCGCCAGAGAGGATACAAACTCACGGTCATGGCTGACAAAAATCAGCGTGCCATCAAAGTTTTCCAGCGCCAGGTTGAGGGCTTCGATCGATTCCATATCCATATGGTTAGTCGGTTCGTCCATCAGCAGGATGTTGGGTTGTTGCAGAATCAGTTTGCCCAGCAGCATCCGGCCTTTTTCACCACCGGAGAGTACTTTTACCGACTTCTTAATCTCATTCTGAGAGAACAGCATCCGTCCCAATGCCGCCCGGATAACCTGCTCATCAGAGCCTGATTTTGTCCACTGGGCCATCCAGTCAAACAGGTTGCTCTCTTCAGCGAAGTCGTGGGCGTGATCCTGAGCGTAATAGCCGATGTTGCTGTTCTCAGACCATTTTACCAGTCCACTATCCAGCTCCAGTTCGCCCAGCAAACTTTTCAGCAGCGTGGTTTTACCGATACCGTTGGGGCCGATAATTGCTATCCGCTCGCCTACTTCAACCATCATATCGAGGTCTTTAATCAGCGGCTCGCCACCGTAGCCTTTGGTCAGACCTTCCACTTCCAGAGCCAGACGATGCAGCTTCTTCTCCTGGTCAAAGCGAATATACGGGCTCTGGCGGCTGGAAGGTTTGATATCGTTGAGTTCGATCTTTTCAATCTGGCGTGCCCGCGAGGTTGCCTGCTTTGCCTTCGATGCGTTGGCTGAGAAGCGGCTGACGAAGCTGCGCAGTTCAGCGATCTGGGCTTTCTTCTTCGCATTGTCCGACTGCAGACGTTCCTGCAGGGCGGTGGAGGCGATCATATAATCGTCATAGTTGCCCGGATAAATCCGCAGTTCACCGTAGTCCAGATCGGCCATATGGGTGCAGACCGAGTTGAGGAAGTGACGGTCGTGGGAGATGATGATCATGGTGCTGTTACGGTCGTTCAAAACGCCTTCCAGCCAGCGAATCGTGTTGATATCCAGGTTGTTGGTAGGCTCGTCCAGCAGCAAGATATCGGGATCGGCAAACAGTGCCTGTGCCAGCAATACCCGCAGCTTCCAGCCGGGCGCGACTTCACTCATCGGGCCAAAATGCTGTTCTGTCGGAATATCCAGTCCCAGCAGCAGCTCACCGGCACGGGACTCGGCGGTATAGCCATCCAGTTCGGCAAATTCGACTTCCAGTTCGGCGACTTTAATGCCTTCCTCTTCGGTCATATCGGCCAGCGAGTAGATACGATCACGTTCCTGTTTAATAGCCCATAACTCGGCATGGCCCATGATCACTGTGTCGATAACGGTGAACTCTTCAAAGGCAAACTGATCCTGGCGCAGCTTACCGATTCGTTCATTCGGGTCTTTGCTGACGTTACCCGCAGAGGGTTCCAGGTCATTACCCAGAATCTTCATCAGGGTGGATTTACCGCAGCCGTTCGCGCCGATCAGGCCGTAGCGGTTGCCCTCACCAAATTTAACAGAGATATTTTCGAACAGTGGCTTAGCGCCAAACTGCATAGTGATATTAGCGGTAGTCAGCAAAACAGGAACCCATCAGTCTAAGCGTTGAGGTATAAATATGCGCAGTATTGTCCCACAGATCGGGCTTGAAGTGTGTGAATAGAGTGTTTCTTTTTGATAATTTAATGTAGATACTTCACCTGTTCTGTAACAGGTCGGGTATATGGATAAGAAACAGCTTATAGCACAGATCATCTGCAAGCTTCAGGCAGATCTCGATATCAACATAGCCGCAGCAAAAGAGGCTCATGACGCGGCGACGCACGAAGAGAGTGTGGCGGAAAATCAGTATGACACTCTCGGTCTTGAAGCCTCTTATCTGGCCCACGGACAGTCAAAACGGGTGCAGGCGCTGGAAGTTAATCTGGCGGATTACCGTGCTATGCCGGTGCGAGAGTTTACTGAAGACTCCGCTGCTGGTCTGGGGGCACTGATTACCCTTGAAGGGGTTCAAGAAGACAGTGCCAGCATCGTGAAACATCTGTTTATTGGTCCTGCAGGGGGCGGTATTCAGATTAACGATGGCACTTATACGGTTGTTGTTATTACCCCGGAAGCACCGATTGGTCAGGTGTTGCTCGGTCGCTATCTGGGGGATTTGGTTAAATTGCCGCAGGGTGAATTTGAGATTACGGCGATCCGCTGATGACGTATAATCGCCGTCAACTTTTAAGCGGGCTCAACAGCAGCCCTGAAGTACATTAAGGAATAACCATGAGTGTTACCAAAGATAAAGTTGTGCAATTTCATTACAACCTGACCGATGCTGATAACAGTGTTGAAGAAACCACCCGGGGAGGCTCTCCCATGGCATACCTGCACGGCCACGATAATATGATCAGTGGTCTGGAACAGGCGATGGAAGGGAAAGCGGTAGGGGATACTTTTTCGGTCACTCTGGAGCCAAAAGATGCCTATGGCGAGTTTCTGCCAGATTGTGAACAGCGGATTCCGGTAAAACACCTGCAAGGCGCGAAGAAATGGCGTCCGGGCATGGTCGGCACCGTGCATACAGAGCAGGGGCTACGTCAGGTTAAAGTGGTTAAAGTCGGTAAGTTCATGGTGACGGTGGATAACAACCATCCACTGGCGGGTAAAACACTGACCTTTGATATCGAGATCGTTGATATTCGTGATGCCTCTGCAGAAGAGGTATCCCATGGGCACGCCCATGGTGATGGTGGGCATCATCACTAAAACGCCTCTGGCGTTTTAGTGCAGAACGCAGCTGCGCTGCTTGCTAGACGCTACGCTTGTTAGTGGCTAGAACGGAAACTGCGTTTCCTGCTAGAAAAAGCCAGGACAAAATATAAACCGCCGCGAGGCGGTTTTTAAGTTTTTGTAGGAGCCCCTTTAGCATGCCCTCTGGGTATCAGGGGCGATGGAGTGTCAGGTAGTTAGGGCGCTAGCAAGCAGCGTAGCTGCGTTCTGGCAAGCGACGAAGTCGCGTCTGTGTTTTGATTTACCCGCACAATCCCCCCGATAGAGAAATTCTAATGGCTCCCTTCTGAAATCTGATTGATACTCGTTGGTAAATCAGATCAGGGGGATCTATGAAAACTGAACGTTTAGAATTTACCGGCCATGACGGCTCTTTATTAGCCGCAAGTCTTGATCTGCCCGTTGGTAAACCTGCGGCGTATGCGTTATTTGCGCACTGTTTTACCTGCTCCAAGGACTTACAGGCTTCGCGGCGTATTGCGCAGCGGCTGGCTTCTTTAGGTATTGCGGTGCTGCGCTTTGATTTCACCGGGCTGGGGCACTCTCAGGGAGAGTTTGCCAATACCGGCTTTAGCTCAAATATGCAGGACCTGTTGCTGGCGGTAGATTTTCTCCGGCAGCACTATGCTGCGCCACAGTTACTGATTGGTCACTCCCTGGGCGGCGCAGCCATTCTGGCTATTGCGGCTGAAGTGCCTGAAGCCCGAGCGGTCGTCACTCTCGGTGCACCAGCTGATCCGCAGCATGTGTTACACAATCTGGGTGAACAGTTAGAAACAATCTGTGCCGAAGGTGAAGCCCGGGTCAGCCTGGCGGGGCGCGAGTTTACTATTAAACGGCGGTTTGTTGATGATATCGCTTCGGTTTCTCTGGAACAGGCGGTTAAGAGTTTGCGCAAGGCGTTACTGGTGATGCATGCACCGCTGGATACGGTGGTCGGGCTGGACAATGCCGCCCGGATTTTTCAGATGGCAAAGCATCCGAAAAGTTTTGTCACACTCGATTCTGCCGATCATCTGCTGAGTCAGCAGCAGGACGCCGATTATGCTGCTGAGGTGATATCGACCTGGGCGCAGCGTTATATCGATGTTCAGGTTTTACCGAAATATATTAATGCACCGGAGGGGATTATCCGGGTGCGCGAGGCGGATCAGGATGGCTTTACTCAGGATATCAGCGCCGCCGGACATCATCTGATTGCGGATGAACCGGTCAGTTATGGTGGCAGCTATCTGGGGCCGACGCCTTATCAACTGGTGGCTGCGGGCCTGGGAGCCTGTACTTCGATGACTATCCGAATGTATGCACGGCAAAAGAAGCTTCCACTGGAGCATGTGCAGGTGGATGTATCCCACGCCAAAGTACATGCAGACGATTGCGCTTCATGTGACAAAAGCAATGGGAAAGTTGATCAGTTTGAACGACAGATTACCCTGACGGGCGATCTGACCGGGGAGCAGCGTCAACGTTTACTGGAGATTGCTGATCGTTGTCCGGTGCACAAAACCTTGGAGGGCGATATCAGAATAGTCACCCGTCTGACCGAATAGAGGTAATGCACTGGGAGGCTTATAGCCGTTCTGTCCTGACTATTGGGCTACACTTTTAAGCATCCTGGGATTATAGCGGTGGGGATGTTGTGCTAGAGGGCAGTTCAGACGATCTATTCAATTTACTGGATTATCTGCCAGTGGCGGCGATGGTGCTGCAGTTTCCCGAAGATAGGCATACCGGGATGGGTGAGCAAAAAATTATCTATGTGAATCAGAAGTATCAGCAATTGATCGGTTATCCACTTGAGTTAACTGCCGATACAGAAGCCTGGATGGAGGTTGTGTACCCGGATCAGCAGCAACGGGAAAAGTGGCAGATGCGTTGCCATACCTTTGGGGGATTACTGAGGAAAGAGGAGGCGACGCTTAAGGCCCAGATCCGGATTCGCTGCAGCGATGGTGTAATGCGCGATTTTCAGGTGATGGGCGAGGCGCGCTCAGCAACGCCAGGCCTCTATCTGGTTACATTTCATGAAATTACTCAGCTGACCGCAGAGATTGAACAGCTCAAGCAGCAGTCGGATATTGATCAGCTCACCGGCGTGTTCAATCAGCATCACCTGCTCAGGCGGCTGGATAAAGAGATCCGGCGGGCCTCTATTAGCGAAGCGGGTTTTACTCTGATGATGTTTGATCTGGATTTCTTCAAAGGGGTGAATGACCACTATGGGCATAATTGCGGTGATCAGGTTTTAATCACTACTGTCGGGATTATCCGGGCAGCCTTAAGTGGAGTGGACTGTCTGGCGCGTTGGAATGGTGCCGATTTCATCGTGCTGATGCATGAAGATAATCCGGGGATTGCCCGGCAGGTGATTCAAAAAGCCTGGCAGGGGGTCAGGGCTCACACGTTTCGCTGGGGTGATGCAACGTTTGCCATGACCACAGCGGTGGGGTTAACCGCCTATCGGCGGGGTGATACCCCTGAATCGATTCTGGAGCGTACTGATCTGGCACTGAAGCGTGGTAAACGGGTAGGTGGCGACTTTATCTCTGTTGATAATGCCGACTGAGGCCTCCAGGGTAACTGCGTCCAGGTTAAAGCGCGACAACCCCGAGAGGCTTCCCCCCCTCAGCCCCATTGTTGTAACTCCTGCGCTTTTTGACCAATCTTATTCATCAGATCCAGCATCTGTTGCAGCTCATCCTCTGATAGCGCTGAGAGAATAAACGCCTCCCGGGCAAGTAACAGTGGTACCAGTTTCCGGTAGATTGTCTTACCCTTTTCCGTCAGGCTGAGGCGGGTGTAGCGGCGGTCATCATTATCTTCCTGCTGAAGTATCAGGTCTGAATCTTTGAGGCGGGAGACTGTGCGGCTGACCTGCATCTTTTCCAGGTTACAGTGGGTTGCTATCTCTTTGGCTGTCATCGCATTTTTATTGCCGAGTGCAGCCATAACCCGCCACTCTTGCCGGTTGAGATTGAAGCGACCGGAATAGAGCTGCGACATTGAGCGGCTGACGGCGGTGTCCAGCGTCGATAACTGGTAGGGAAAGTATTGGCTAAGCTCCAGTTGTTGCTCTGCATTATCCTGAGTGGCATGTTTATCGTTCACTTAGGTCTAGTCTCTAATGGGCCAAAAATAACATATATTCTATATGGTTATTGTAGAAAAAGACAATTTCCAGTTATTGAATAATCTCTATTTTCTTAATTTATGTCATAAAAACAGTTACTTAATTGATTCTATGAATTGGGTGATAATAGTCACGGCTGTTACCTGTCTGGCCGGGCTGGAACGGAGCTGCTACTTTGGGGATAACTAACCACGTAACAATAAAGACAAGAGTCCTGAGGTTGACCCATGATCCAGATTGAACAGATTCATCACGTTGCTTACCGCTGTAACGATGCCAGAGAGACCGTTGAGTTTTATAAAGAGGTACTGAATATGGATTTTCTGGTGGCGATTGCGGAAGATCGTGTTCCCTCAACAAAAGAACCTGACCCCTATATGCACCTGTTTCTGGATGCGGGTAATGGCAATATTCTGGCGTTCTTTGAACTGCCAACCAAGCCCGAAATGGATCGGGACCGCAATACACCGTCGTGGGTTCAGCATATCGCTTTCCGGGTAAAAGATGAGGCTGCGCTACTGGCCGCGAAAGCTGAAATCGAAGCGAAGGGGATCGATGTCATTGGGCCTACCGAGCACGGCATTATCCGATCAATCTACTTCTTTGACCCTAATGGTCACCGTCTTGAACTGACCTACACCAAAGGTACTGCTGAACAGATGGCAGAACTGAAACGGGTGGCGCCGTTGATGCTGGAGGAGTGGTCGCAGACTAAAAAGGCTCCTAAACATGCTGCCTGGCTACATGAAGAGGAGTTTAACGGGCTGGATTAACTGTCTGCGGCGTTGATCAGAACGCGGAAGCCAGGCTTCCGCTATTCATCTCTTTTCTCGCTGCGTCGCTCCAGCCATTTGATGGTGTGATTACAGTGGGGGCAGCGATCATGCAGAACTGCATCGATCTCCTGACGTAACTGCCTCAGATCCTGATCAACCTCCTGCTCCATCTTCCGGTCGAGGTTTTCATGCAGAATATGTGCGGCATCTTCTTTGCTGATGCCCAGCGCTTCGCGCATCTGATTCAGCGCTTTTTGTTCGATTGAATCGACCATACCATCCTGAAGCGCCAGGTTGACCATTTTTTCATAGGTCCGGCGCCGCTCTCTGATGGCTTCACTAAATCCTGAGGCCAGTAAGCCCGCAGGGAGGGCGACAATACCCAGGCTCATGATACTAATAATCGAAGCCATTATTTTGCCCATGACTGTCACGGGTATGACATCGCCATAACCCACCGTTGTCATGGTGACAATGGCCCACCACATTGATGCAGGGATACTGCCAAAAAACTCGGGCTGAGCGCGATGCTCTGCATAATAGATCAGGCTGGAGGCAAGGATAATCAGCATCAGCAGGACAAACAGGGCGGCCCCGATAGACCGCGATTCCCGATGCAGCACCTGAAGCAGCAGTGACATTGAGGAGGAGTAACGGGTGAGTTTAAAGACCCGGAGCAGTCGCAGAACCCGCATAAAGCGAAGGTCGATAACCAGCATCATGCTCAGATAGAATGGCAGGATCACAATCAGGTCGATCAGCGCCAGCGGAGTCAGCATATAGCGCAGTCTGCCCCAGAACGGGTGCTTGTGTTTGCTCTCTCCGTCCTCGACACAACTCCACACCCGCGCCACATACTCAATAGTAAATATGATCACCGAGAACACTTCAAAGTCATAAAACCAGCGGTGTTCTGTTGCGCTGATGGAGGGCAATGTCTCCAGTATCACAAACAACACATTCAGTGAGATAAGTACTATCAGAAAGATATCTATCGCTTTGCCCAGGCTATGCTGTTTATTGCCGATATCAAGAATCTCATAAATCAGTTTACGTTTGGAGATCATTTAAAACCTGATGTCTGTATGGGTAATAAGCAATAGTATCGGCAAAAGGGTTTGATTTTAAAGTATTTAATTAATCTGCTGACAAAGGCTGAGCCAGTTTCTACGGGATTTCACCGGTTTTCCGGCAGAGGAGAGGGTGATCCAGCCGGGTCTGTAAGGGGCAGACCCGGCTGGATATTCAGGTTGATGCAGCGCTCAGAGTGACTGACACCACTGTTCGGTTTTGAGTGGGTCGAGTTGAACACTCAGGGACGAGCGGCAGATAATATCCTGCACCTGATCTACGCGGATATGACCTCCTGGCAGCTCTATCACTTTATAACCGTGGCTATTATCGCGGTGACGAAACTCCACATAGAGAAATAACCGTTCCCGTGACTGGCGTTTCCCCGAGGTAATCCAGTAACGAACATTACACTGGTAGTGAGTATGCCAGCAGCTGGCCGGAGTATTGAGTTTGACAGAACGAATGCCCAGACCTGCTTCGGTATGGCTGGATTCTGCATAGATATGTGCTTCAAACATGGATCTGCTCCCATTTTCATGAGAGCTGACGTTGTGCGTGGGGGTTACCTGATGTTTGTCGGTAATGACCACATCGTCTTGCTGCGTTTATTCAAGCGCTTGCAAAACAACCACCTTGCCCAGGCAGGCAGGTTGGCGAGGACGTCAGCCCTTCTCTTGATGTTAAAAACTGCGAAGCGCTAATAGTAAGGCAACGTCGGGTGGGACGCAACTGCTACCGACGGGATGTTATCAGAATGACATTCCAGGGGCAGATTTTAACGGGAACCGCTATTCAGCGTCAGCGTATCGCCCCGTTGAATCAGTTCCAGGTGTTGTAGAAAGCTCATACCCAGCAATACGGTGTCTCCCTGCATATGTGGGTTGATATGCGCCGCCACATCAGCCCGGGACAGGCCTCCCAATGCTACCGAATTCAGCCGGGTATCATAGACTTTGATCGTGCCATTGGCGGTGCTGGCATAGGATACCCGGCCAGGCGTCAGCCCCAGCTCTTCGGCCAGTGCGCCAGGAATACTGATATCAGTAGCGCCGGTATCGAGGAGAAAGCGCACCGGCTGGCCGTTAATTGTACCAGGTGCAATATAGTGTCCCTGACGATTGCGCTGCAGCACTACAGGCTGACTGTTGTGCGTTATCTGCAGAGCGTGGTTAGGGTCATTTTTCTCTAGCAGCCGATCCTGAAAGAACAGATAAAACAGGCCCAGAATAATTATCCAGGTCAGGTGGGTAAAGAGTCGGGCAATAGAGCGCCGGCTGCTATCCTGTTGCATAATGCTCCTGTATATTAGCAATGAAGTAGACTTTAGTCTTACGGGTGGTGATGCCCTTGAAAATATCCGCTGACACAATAGAAATACCCTTTGTCGCCGATTGCTGCAAGTCAGGTGAGTCAGAATAATCATAATGGAGAGTAAACAGGTGCAGTTTCATTCCCAACGCCAGATGATCGCTGATGAAGTTCACGCCCGGCCATTTCAACAGCTGAGCGCTCCACTGAAAGTACTCCACTTCGCTTTGATGCTGGGTGATAAGAACATAGCCGAGGTGCGGGATGATATCTCTGAGTTTTTTCTCCAATGTGGAGGGCAGGCTATGGAGCCGGAAGCCAGCTTCTGTTACCAGCAGCTGGGTTCCCTGGCGTTGCGCTGGGAGGCGCACACTGAGTTTTATACCCTGACGCTGTATCATGATCAGCTTGATAGTCACTGGCAACAAACCCTGCCGGGACTACCGGAAAACTGGAGTGATCAGCTTCCCGGAGAGCTTATGACCGGGGTGCAGATTCAGGTGCTTGAGCCCTCGCATCAGTCTGATGAGGAGGTCGTTGAGGCGTTATTCAGCAATCATCAGGTGATCGGTTCAAATGTTATGCGCGGTGCTGCCCGGGTGTGGACCGACTTTCGTGCCGAGGGGGAGTTCTTTCTGGACCGGATTCTGGTGAAAAATATTCATCTGCACGGTTATCAGTGTGGACGTCTGCTGCAGCGGCTTTGTGAAATCGATACTTACAGGGCGGTGGCGCTGCTGGCGTTAGAGCCTGCCAGATATGCAATGAGACAGGTTTCTCAACTGGATCGGGAGCTGGCCACCATCACGTTTAAGCTGAGTGAACTTGATAAGGGCGATGAGTCGGAGACGCTGGATGCCCTGATGGCGTTGTCGGCCAAGGCGGAGGAGATATCAGCGGATACCGTGAATCGTTTTTCTGCATCGGATGCATACTACGCCCTGGTGCGTATGCGCATCTCGGAACTGGAAGAGATCCGCATTGAGGGACTGCAAACTCTGGAGCAGTTCATTGATCGCCGTGTAGATCCGGCGATGCGTACCTGGCGGGCGGCTGCACTGCGACTGGAACGCCTGTCTCAGCGAATCGCCCGTGCCAGCAATCTGCTGCGATCCCGGGTTGATCTGTCCACTGAACAGAAAATTCATGGTTTGCTCAGTTCAATGAATAAGCGCACCCGGCGCCAGCTGAATCTGCAGGCGAAACTGGAAACCTTCTCTATTATCGTCGTTACCTACTATGTCTTTGATCTGGTGGAACGCACCATCCGCCACCTGACCTCCGGTGAACCGCGGGATATGGCGATCCACTGGCTGAGTTATTCATTACCCGGGGTCGTGCTGCTGGTCTGGTGGTATGTCCGACGCATCACCAAAGAGTTTGAGTCTGATGATTAATGGTTGTTTTATAAACATATTTTTCATCGGAATGCGGTAGTTTTCAGTCTTGTTTGCAATCCTGTTTGCATCTGCCGGACAGGCTGTTATACTGCGCGCCTGTCTCGTTCGAGACGACCTTCAGTGGTCACGTTATGGTGGCTCCATTGGTCCTCCCGCAACGATAAGCCGTGAACCTGGTCAGGCCCGGAAGGGAGCAGCCACAGCGGTGGATTCGTGTGCCGGGATGTGGCTGGTGGGGCTACCACCCAATACCGCCTCATCAATATCGCTTTTATCTATTTATGCTTCTGCCGGGCGTTTATCCTGTATGCCTGATTAATGTTTCTATTGTCTGAATGTTTCTATCAAATATTTTTCCGTGCAGAAGAAAGCCTGATTCACCGTGCGCTACTTGAATAGCGAATTTTCCCCATTACTCAAAATCACACCTTCACCCGCTCGTTTTTGAGTTCTCCTGTTTTACACTAAGCTGAGTTGTCAGCAGAGGCAGGATAAGGGGTTACAAATATGGTGCCTCAGGGAACACGCGCTTGGATTGAACGAATCAGTGAGCATGAGCTGCCCGCTTTGTGTTCGACTATTCGTGAGATTGAGAAAATTTCGAAAGATGATACCTCCTCACTGACCCGGTTGGGACAGGCGGTTTTGCATGATCATGCCCTGACAACCGCGATTCTTAAGGTGGCAAACAGTGCAGGTTATATGTTGCATAACCCCGTCACCACCGTCAGCCGGGCCTCCGTTGTGCTGGGGCTGACCCGAATCAAAAATATCTGTATCACCGCAAAGATGCTCAGCAGTCTGTTGAAAAACAGGAAGCTGACGCCTGCCGTGTATGAGCGGTTGTTGAAACTGATGGCGCAGTCGTTTCATGCGGGGATGATTGCCAGGATGATGATGCGCGACTATGAAGAAGATGTGCAGGAAGAGACCTTTATTGCGGCCTTGTTAAATCGTTTTGGCGAGAGTGCTTTCTGGAGTATGGGAGGGCCGGTCACCGTAGAACTGGATAAGCGGTTAAGACAAAAGCAGGCGGTTCGGCCTGAAGAGGTCGAGTTTATTGTCAGGCAGGCTCTGGGGACAACCTTTGAAAATATGAGCCTGGGGCTGGCGAGTTCCTGGAATATGGGCAGTGTGCTGATCAGTTCGCTGGAGGAGCCCGAACTGCGCACGCCGGAACTGCGGTCGGTGAATCTTGCCGTGCGTTTAAGTGCAACGCTGGCAAACCCTAAGCACAGTCGCAATGAACTGGAAAAGGAGCTGGCTGAGGCGGCTGAGATTACTCAGCGGGATAGGTGGGATCTGCTGAGTGGCCTTGAGGAGTGCTCTGAAGCAACGGTTGAGTTGCTGCGTTCCTATGGTGCCGGAGTATTAACCCGTTTTATCAGTCATGACCTGATCAGCCCGACAGCGAATAAGGAGTATACGCTGACTGAGGAGATCAGTGATCAGACACTGCAGCTGAGAATTCTGCGTGAAATGGCTTTTTTACCCGATGAATATGCGGATTTTAACATGGTTGTTCAGACCGCGTTGGAAGGCATACACCGGGGTATCCGCATGGGCCGAACAGTTATTTTTCTTAAGTCGCGGGAGCGGGGTTGTCTGGTGCCCCGGTTTATATCGGCGCCTGATTATAATCAGCTCAAGCGTGAATTTGTCGTCAGTATTGATGGCTCAGCGAATATCTTTACCCATGTGCTTAATAGCCGTCAGCCTGTTTGGGTAGATAATCTGAATGTGCCAAAGTGGCGGGCCTATCTGGATAGCTCATTACGGCAGTTGGTCAGTAAAGATGGTTTTTTCATCGCGCCGATTATCTGGGGGAAATACTGTGTCGGACTGTTTTATGCGGATCGTAATGACCCCGAAGGCAATGCGGCTCAGCGGGAGCTGAGTGAGGATGATTTTATGGCATTTACCCTGTTTGCCCAGCAGACCACTATCTGTTTAGCGGTGATTCTTAAGAACCCGGCACGATAAGAGAAAAAAGTGGCTAAAAACAGGTGTTTTTCTTTTTTAAAAGTTTAGAAACCGCTTTATTTTGCTCGTAGAGACTCCCAATGCGCGGATATTCGCTGGGCAATATCCTCCCGAGCAGATAGGTCTGTCACTGTAGACAGTGTGTTTGCGATGACCCCTTTAAGGGCTGGATCTTCCATCTTTTTACGCATTAATGCATCAAAGAGTAATTTTCCTCGGGCGTAATCTGTTTTCATCGTTAATGCGATAAGCTTATTTTCCAGGTGTTGGGGGGGCTCGGTAAATGATTGTAGTAACTCTAATGCCTGATCAGTGTCCCCCTGTTGGTCTAAGCAGTTTGCCAGTTGTATTGCTATTGAAGGTTGTTCTGGGAAACGGGATATCACCTGTTGGAGTATCTCTATTGCCTCGTTGCTTCGCCCCTGCAATAGAAAAAGTCCTGAAAGCTTAATATAGAACATAGGGTTATTACTGTTGAGCTTAATCGCTAGCTGGTAGCTATGCTCTGCTCCTGCAACATCCAGCTCAGCCTTGAAACAGTCTCCAAGCAACATAAATACATATGGAGGATATTGGCCACTGATCATCATCTGTGTCAGAGAGTGTTTGGCTCCTTCGGCATCGCTTCGGTTGAGTTGTGCCCTGGCAAGCTGCTCCCAGTGCTTACCTGAAAACCGAGCTTCGTTAACAATGCGTTTATTAAATTGAGACGAATCAAGAGGTAGCTGGGGGTTAGCTGCGAGCGTTTTTAATTGATCCAGCAAGCTTTCTGAGAGTAATGGTTCATCTTTAGCAATATTAAGCGGTTGTGACTCTACTAAATCGAGTAGTTCTTTTGCCTGCTTATTTCGCTGAGGGGATGTTTTATCTGTCCAATGGGGGGACTCATCTTCAGCGCGGTGATCGATATGTGCAAGCAGGCTGTGCCATACCGTTTCGAGTTCAGCTATCAGAGAGTCTGGCAGTAAGCTACGAACACTGTTATCAACGGAGTCCTGGCTCAGTTCATGTCGAATCGGGGATGGTGTGGTTGTATTCAGTTCAAGTCCGAAGACGCTGTTCACTTTGTCTATAAGGGGTAAACCGCCTAATAATGACCGGTGGGACACAACGAGGCACTGTTCAGGGGCATTTTCCAGTAGTGATAATATGCGCCGGTGATAAGCAAGCCACATCCGAGCCGCCAATTCGGGTGATTGCCAGAAGCGCAGATGTGCATTGCTCTGATCAAAGGCAAGCTCTTTACTGTGTCGATCCCACAATGATTGAATGTTTCCACTCCAATGGCGAAGTATCACCAGATATTGCCCGTGCTTGCCCAGTAGTTGTTGCCATGCGGGTAAAAAAAGGCAAGTTCTGGGGTCTTTGGCACCCCAGGGGCCAGGCACGCTATTCTTTCTGTGTTCCACATAGCGTGATAGCAGGTCCACTCGTAGAAACGGATCAAATGTGGTCTCATCACTGAAGCGCCAGTCAGTATTGTTGAGGCGTAATAGTCGATCATGGAGATTTACCAGCGGTATATCCTCAAAGTGTCCATCAGGATTTGAGATCGCTGGTGGCATCAGATCAGTTCCCATATTGAGCCCTGAACGATGAAGCCACTGAGCAGCTGCAGATGATAAAGATCTATGGAATGCAACTATAAAAAACATCGGTTTTGCTCATCTTCATGGTAGTAACTTTTCTCATGAGGTTGTCTCATGAATGAATTCTGCAATTCAGAGGAATGAGATCTAATAGGAAAAACTGGAAGACAGATTAAGTAAGATCGGGTCTGATTTTATTACATCCTCATAGAAATGACGAAAATTATCTTTCTTGATAATTATCTCTCGCGGTATCAATAGCTTAAAAAGTAGTTTTTTTGTCCATGACCGTTTGCATCAATAGGAGAAACGCTCAGATACTACACACTTTTTAGCTGTATCTTATCGGCTATTTATTGACCGTTTTAGTTAGGGATAATGATTATGAAAATGTTGCTTTCGGGTTTTGGTGCTGGTGCTGCGTATACGATGAGTGCTTTCTCTATCTGCACAGAAATTGAACGTTTCGAAATTGGTAAGAGTAATATGGATCTGGTCACTGTGGGGAAGGCGCTTAATTTCTAAATGTATAGATAGCCGCCCTGAGTTTGTCTTAAACGCTTATTTAAGGACTTATCAAAGGGCGGGTCGAGCCGGTATTAAATTTCTATCTTTCTTATCGTCATTGCCACTAAACAGAGGCAAACGGATAAACAATTAACGCATGATCTCAGTAACAGTACTGTCCCTCTCTGAATTATGGATAATCAGCTATGCCTGAACATATACCTGAGGTTATCCCGGCATAATTTAGTTAACTTGTGATTGTTAATGGGTAACGGAATCGCCGCCCTCCAGAGAAACCAGTTCCTCACTGGCTAGCCAGCAGGGGATCTCTTCGGTAATGATGCTGACCGGGCAGTGTGGATCCTGAAAGCGGATGATCTCTTGTTGTTCAATTAAGCGGTGTCGGCGTATCTCATACTGGTTTGCACTGTTTGCTTTTTGCATCTCCATGTCCTCGCAGGTTAGAAGATTGTTGTTGTCCATGTAAGTTAGACTATTTATTGAGAGTTAGCGAAAGAGCAGTTTTCATGCAAAACCTGAATCACTTGATAAATCGCAATTTAGTTGCCACTTAATCGCCGGTTTAGCTGGCGATATCAGGCGGTTACCGTTAGCATTGGAAGCCATGAATAAACACCCCTCCTATATAGATTTGCAGCGATGAGTTATCAGGTACTGGCGCGTAAATGGCGTCCCGCAAAATTTCAGGAAATGGTCGGCCAGGAGCATGTGCTCAAGGCTCTGGTAAATGCACTGGATGATGACCGGCTGCACCATGCTTACCTGTTTACCGGCACCCGGGGTGTCGGCAAAACCTCGATTGCCCGTTTGTTTGCCAAGTCTCTGAACTGTGAAGTTGGCGTCTCTTCCTCTCCCTGCGGTGAATGTTCGGCCTGTCGGGAGATCAGTGAAGGGCGGTTTGTTGATCTCATTGAAGTGGATGCGGCGTCCCGGACCAAGGTGGAAGATACCCGTGAACTGATGGAAAATGTCCAGTACGCGCCCACCCATGGACGTTTTAAAGTGTACCTCATCGATGAGGTGCACATGCTTTCAACCCACTCGTTCAATGCGCTGCTGAAAACACTGGAAGAACCACCTCCCCACGTTAAGTTTCTGCTGGCGACCACTGATCCGCAAAAATTGCCAGTGACGATTCTGTCCCGCTGCCTGCAGTTTAATCTCAAGAATATGATTCCGGAGCGGATTGTTGAGCACCTTTGTCATGTGCTGACGGCGGAGAATATCTCCTACGAAGAACCGGCATTATGGCTGCTAGCCCGTTCGGCTGATGGTTCGATGCGTGATGCACTCAGCCTGACCGACCAGGCGATCGCTTTTGGTGCCGGGTCTGTAGTTGAGGCCGATGTTCGGGCGATGCTGGGAACGATTGATCAGCGCCTGGTCTATCTGTTGGTGGATAGTCTTGCGGCCCACGATGCCAAAGGGTTGCTGACAACGGTGGATGAACTGTCCCGTTACTCACCCGATTACAATGCGGTGCTCGGTGATCTGATCAGCCTGATGCACCGCATCGCGCTGGCGCAGATTGTCCCGGATGCGGTGGACAATGGTCTGGGTGACCGTGATCTGGTGCTGGATCTGGCGGGCAAGCTTACCGCAGAAGATGTGCAGCTGTTTTACCAGACCGCTCTGATGGGGCGGAAAGATCTGCCCTTTGTGCCGGATGCCCGGGAAGGGTTGGAGATGACGCTGATGCGGATGCTGGCGTTCCGGCCGGTGTCGGTCAGCCCCCGTGGATTGAGCAAGCCTGCTACGGCAACTGCAGCCATACTGCCAGCGGCAGTCGATAGTGCTGCTGACACGGTTGTAGCAGATCAAGCTCCAACGCCGGTAGGGCAGGCGATGACGGAGCAATCACCGGTGATGTCATCGGCTTCAGACTCCAGCCCACAGTTGGCACCTCAGGAGTCGCCACCGGAGTATGATGAATCCTATCTGCAGGGTGATTATGAGGATCTGCCGGGAAAAAAGTCTGACATTGATTCAGCACCGCCGGCCGTTGCGGGGCCCTCAGCTGGAACAACAGAGATGGTTCGGCCAGCAGTTGATCTGCCCTGGGAGGACAGTCCCGCAACTGAGCCACAACAGATGGCTCCGCCTCGGGAAAACAGCCTTGAGCGGAAAAGCAGCCCTGAGCGGGAAAATAGCCCTGAGCGGAAAAACAGTCCTGAGCCAGACAGCAGTCCTGAGCCGGATGATCTTGAACAGCAATATCGTCCTGAAGCGGCCAAGAGCGCAGAGCCCGTTTCTCGTTCTGTCCCGCAAAGCGACCCCAGCCCTGAAGCGTCTATCGCGGCTCCCGCGGGCGTTAGTAATCCGGTAGTCGCTGAACTAACGCCAGTTGTTGATCCCGAGCCTGAAGTCAGCACCTCGATAGCGCAGTTCAGCCCCGATCAGTGGGTACTGTTGGTTGAACTGATCGGTCTTACAGGGATGACCTACAGTATCGCTTCGAACACCTCGCTGGAGTCGGTTGGGGATTGCTGGCGCTTTCATTACACTGAGGAGCAGAAAGCGCTGCTGAGTGAGACCCATATTGACCGTATTCGTGAGTCGATTGGTCGTTATTTTAATGCCCCGGTTGAGGTAGAATTTACCTTAGGCAGTTATGGCCGGGAGACCCCCAGCCAGTATCGTGACCGAAAACGGGCTGAGCGGCTGGCCGAAGCTGTCAGTTCAATCCAGAATGACCCGGTTGTGCAATCGGTGATAGAGAGGTTCTCCGCCAGTATCGATCTGCAATCGGTTCAGCCGATTGATTGAAACCGTGTGATTGATAAGCCAGAGCACTGTGAAATCAGCGCGCTGTTGAAGCAGAGTATTACGTAAAAATTTAGCCAGTAATGTAGCAGAGGCGAAACGACTATGATGAAAGGTGGCATGGGTAACCTGATGAAGCAGGCCCAGAAGATGCAGGCTGAGATGCAGAAAGCGCAGGAAGAGATCGCTAAAGCAGAAGTCAATGGCGAGTCCGGTGCCGGTCTGGTGAAGATAGTGATGAATGGTCGTCATGATGTTCGCAGTGTGGCGATCGACGACAGTCTGATGCAGGAAGATAAAGAGATTCTGGAAGATCTGATCGCTGCTGCGATTAATGATGCGGTGCGTAAGGTTGAAAGCACCACTCAGGAAAAAATGGCAAAAGTAACCGGTGGTATGGGTATGCCTCCGGGTTTTAATATGCCGTTCTGAGGCGTTTGAAACTATGTCATTTAGTCCACTGATTCAGGATCTGATTGATGCATTTCGCGTGCTGCCAGGTGTTGGGCCGAAAACCGCGCAACGAATGGCGTTTCACATGCTTGAAAGGGACCGTAGCGGGGCTACTGCGCTGGCGGCTGCGCTGACGGTAGCGGCAGAGAAAGTTGGCCACTGTCGCAGCTGCCGAACATTGTCAGAGAATGAACTCTGTTCGATCTGTGCTGATAGCAGCCGTGATGAAAGTCAGATCTGTGTGCTGGAATCGCCGGTGGATATGCTCGCAATTGAGCAGACCGGGGGGTTCAATGGTGGCTATTTTGTGTTGATGGGGCATCTCTCGCCTATCGATGGTGTTGGTCCGGATGATCTCGGGCTGGACCAACTGTTTAAGCGGCTGGAATCCTCAGCGGTAAAAGAGATAATTCTGGCAACCAACCCTACGGTTGAGGGCGAAGCGACCGCTCACTTTATTGCCGAGCAGATTAAACACCTGGATATTCGGGTAACCCGTATCGCTCATGGTGTTCCGGTGGGTGGTGAACTTGAATATGTCGATGGCGGAACTCTCGCCCATGCAATGGCCGGTCGCCGGTCGATGAACTGAGGTACAGATGACACAAGCGTATAACTGGCAGTTGCTTGAAGCGGCCGCTGAGCAGCCGGTCTGGATTACTGATGATGCGACGCTTGTCCGTTATTGCAACGAGTGGCAGAAACTGCCGCTGATTGCGCTGGATACCGAGTTTATCCGGGTGGATACCTTTTATCCGGTTCCCGGCTTAATTCAGGTTGCTGATGATCGTCGCTGCTATCTGATTGACCCCCTGAAGATCGAAAATTATGCACCCATGGTGCAATTGTTTCGTAACCCCTCGGTGCTTAAAGTACTGCATGCGGGAAATGAAGATCTGGAACTGTTTTTCTATATGTTTGGTGAACTGCCGGTACCGTTCTTCGATACTCAGGTGGCTGCGGGTTTTCTTGGCTGGGGGTTCTCTATGGGCTATCAGCGGCTGGTGGAATATGCGCTGGATGTTCGGCTGGACAAGGGGGAAACCACATCCGACTGGCTGCAACGTCCGTTAACCCCATCCCAGGAGCACTATGCCGCTCTGGATGTGGCGTATCTGCCGGTGTTATGTCAGCAGCAGATGGCTGAGCTTGATGCGCGGGGGATGACTGAATGGGCGCGGGAAGAGACCGCTCTGTTATTGGAGCAGACGCGGGACAGTGATCCGGACGGTGTAACTTATTATCAGCGTTTTAGTCAGGTCTGGAATCTGCCTGCAGAAAAAATTGCCGGGCTGCGTGACCTGACCGCCTGGCGCGAACGGATCTGTCGGCAACGGGATGTTCCCCGCAACCGGGTGCTGAGAAACCATGCGTTGCTGGATATCATCAATAAATGGCCAAAAGATCTGCAAGCACTCTCCCGGGTGGAGGATATCCGCCCGCAACAGGTCAGGCAGGATGGTGAGGTCATACTGGGCTATCTTAAAACAGCACCCCAGTCGGCGGCGGCAAAACCGCCTGAACCGATTCAGCGGCCGTTGAGTTTTAAGTGGAATAAACCTCTCAAAGTACTCAAAGCGATGGCGCGCAGTAAAGCCGAAGAGCTGAATATTGCGCCGGAGATTTTGTTACGCAAGAAAGATCTTGATGCCCTGATCAGAACGGAACATCAGGGGCAATTCAGCTTACCGCCAAGCCTGTCAGGCTGGCGTAAAGCGGTGATTGGCGATGCGCTGCTGGAAAAGTTGCAGAGCCTGGAAGTATAAACAGAGTGTCTATGAAAAAGATTTGCAGTGTGTTTCGCAGTTCCAAGAAAGATGAGATGTATCTTTACGTCGATAAAGTGGAAAAAATGAAGCGGGTGCCCGATGCGTTGAAAGAGATGTTTGGCGCACCGGTGCATGTATTCGATATGTTGCTGACCCCGGAAAAAGAGCTGTCCCGGGTTGATGCGGCGAAGGTACTGGAAGATATCCGTGAAAAAGGCTATTTCCTGCAGATGCCGCCGCCCAAAGATGACTACCTGCTTGATCTGTTTAAGGACCGGCCACAAACCGGAGTGCGCTAGTGGCACATCAGGTTTTCTGGCGCACTAAATCGCTGCAGGAGATGTCGGCCCCTGAATGGGAATCTCTCTGTGACGGTTGTTCGCTCTGTTGTCTGCATAAACTGGAAGATGAAGATACCGGTGAGGTGTATTACACCAGCGTCGTCTGTCATCTGCTGGATATGGAAACGCTCTACTGTACCAAATATGAAGAACGCTGCTCGCTGGTGCCACAGTGTGTCAAACTGCGGCCAGAGGACGTTAAAGCGTTTCACTGGTTGCCGCCGAGCTGTGCCTACCGGCTGATCCATGAGGGTAAAGAGCTGCCAGAGTGGCATCCGCTTGTCAGTGGTCGCCGGGAATCGGTTAAAGAAGCTGGGGCTTCGGTGCTCGATTGGTATGAGATCACCGATGATAAGATCAAAAGTGACGATGACTATTTCGATTACCTGATTGAGTAATCATGAGTTTGTGGTTATCTGCATGACAGAGACTAAAAAGGAGCGCATTGCGCTCCTTTTTTATGGGGGCTGGCTAAGCTGCTTTTTTAATGAGGGGGGCATTCCGTTTTCAGCCCGGTTTCCCGCGCATCAGGATTACTTGCTAAATACCTCCATGCGCTGGGCAAACAGTTCCTGACAGGGTTCAATTATGGCCTTAAGATCGCTCTTCAGCCGACTGCCCATCAGATCTGTTTTTTCAGTTTTGAAATACTCGATGACCAGCTGTTCTTCTTCACGATTATTCGCCGCGATATCCATACCATCCCCGATACAGTAGGCATATACCGGCAGGTGGACGTTAACCACTGTATCGATCTGATCCTGGTCGAGTAGCAGTTTATGCATCGTCAGATAGCGGCGGTACTCTTGAGCCGCGGCCGCCGCCATCCCTTTTATCTGGTTGCCGGTAAAGCGTTTGGATTCCTCCTGGCTGGCTAACAGCTGACGCATGCGGGTATGAACGGTGGAGACCTCCTCATCGAAGGTATGGGGGGCATAACGCTCATTGGTGCGCTTATAATGCTCCAGCTCTGTGACCTGAGCCTGCAGGTTGGCGATCTGTTCCCGCATCACCTCCGCTTCATTCAGCAGTTTAAAGCGTTCATCTTTCAGCGTCGTAATAATCCGTTGTGTCGGTGTCATATCCTCTTTGGCAATCGTCGGTGCCTGGCTGTTGAGAATATCGGCATCTGTTACTGCAGAGTCCAGTGGAATAACCAGCTCGCCAAAGTTTTCAACTTTTTTGCGGTTCTCTGCCTGCTGTGCGCTGATGGTGGAGTAGATAAAATAGCCAGACAGTCCAGCGATAATCAGCAATAACGGCCCACCAATCAGCAGTGCAAGTTTGAGTCTGCTTAACTGCATCAGATCTATCCTGTCAGCGTCAGTTCTTGATAGCCATATAGTTATGGCTTAGCTCAATCATATCAAGCAGCACATTACCGGTTTCGGTGAGAATCGCTTCCTGCTCCGGACTGATGGTTTTACCCTGAGCATCTTTCTCCAGTAGTGTATCGAGTTCTGACAGCGCTTTGATGGTGGGCAGATGCTTGGCTGTCCGGCGCTGATTTTCCTGATCCAGTAACCACTGTTCAGAACTGTCCCGTTCTGCCTTCAGCGTCGCTTCATTGAGTGACAACTCTTTATCCTGCTTATTCTCATGCATACGTTTGATCTGAGCGTTCATAAACAGAAAATCAGGGTCGAACTTTGTCCGTTCAATGTGGCGGCTGTTAAGCTCTGGAAGAATAGCGCTGAAGTTGAAATAACGCTGATGGGGAATTTCGTGCACCATATCCCAGGGAAGCGCTCCTTTCAGTGCGCTTTCGCCGATCTCGTCCGTGTCATACAGGGTTGGCAGGGTCACGTCTGGCACAACGCCCTTATGCTGAGTACTTTCACCGGAGATACGGTAGAACTTAGCATGGGTGAGTTTAATCTGGCCGTGGTGCAGGGGCGAGAGCGTCTGCACTGTACCTTTACCGAAGGTTTGACTGCCAACGATCAGGCCGCGCTGATAATCCTGAATCGCACCGGCAAAGATTTCCGATGCGGAGGCGCTGAGACGGTTAACCAGCACTGCCATTGGACCGTTATAAGCTATTCGTGGGTCAAGGTCGTTCTGGGTATCGACTCGGTTAGATGCGTATTTGATCTGCACCGTGGGACCGCGGCTGATAAACAACCCTACCAGTTCATTGGCTTCGCGCAGTGAGCCACCGCCGTTGTTGCGCAGATCGATAATCAGGCCGTCAATCCCCTCGGCTTTGAGGCCCGCGATCAGTTTTGCTGTATCCCGGGTGGTGCTTTTGTAATTGCTTTCGCCCCGCTGCAATGCGGCAAAATCGATATAAAACGCAGGAATGGTGATGACGCCCAGCTTGTAAGGTTTGCCCTGATGTTGCAGCTGGATTATTTTGCTCTGGGCTGCTTGCTCCTCAAGTTTTACCTTGTTGCGGGTAATCTTAATAATTTTGTGTTGTGTGTCGTCGCCATCGGCAGGAATAACATCAAGGCGCACGACGCTGTCCTTCGGCCCACGAATCAGTGCTACCACTTCATCCAGGCGCCAGCCAACCACATCCTCGATCTCACCCTCTTCACCCTGCCCCACACCGACAATCACGTCGGCCGGCTTCAGCTGGCCAGTTTTATCGGCAGGCCCGGATGGCACCAGACGCACCACCTTGGTATTGTCGTTTTCACTTTGCAGCACTGCACCTATGCCTTCCAGCGACAGGCTCATATTGATATTAAAGTTCTCCGACAGGCGGGGTGAAAAGTACTGCGTGTGGGGGTCAAACTGCATTGTCAGTGCATTGGCAAAACTTTGAAACACATCTTCATTATTGGTTTGTAGTGCCCGTTTCAGCTGGCTTTTATAGCGTTTGATTAACAGTTTCTTGGCTTCGTCGACCTTTTTGTCGGCCAGTTTCAGGCCCAGCAGCGCGCTTTTAAGCCGCTTGCGCCAGAAGTCATCCATCTCCGCTTTGCCTGCTGGCCAGGGGCTCTCTTTGCGGTCAATCTCGATGCTCTCATCACGACTGAAATCAACCTTATAGTCCGGGCTTTCGAGGGTTGCAATCAGTTGTTCCAGACGTTCCTGAGTGCGTTGCTGATAGCGATTGAAAATAGCGTAGGCGGCGGTCAGGTCGCCGTTGCGGATCTCATCATCGATCTGTGAACGGTACTTCTGAAACTCATCAATATCGGCTTGATAAAAAAAGGCTTTGGATGGATCAAGACTATCCAGATACTGATCCAGCACTTTGCCCGATAACTCATCATTGAGTACGATAGTGTTGTAGTGATCCTGATTAAGGGATGTGACAATATCGGTGATTGTCTGACTGTGAATTATATCCGGCTGCAAAACAGAGTGTGTCAGTGCGCTTGCCGGCAGTGAGGTCATCAGGCCTAATGCGAGAGAAGACGCGGCGACCAATCGACGTAAGTTACATGTGTACATCAAGCTGTATGTTCCTGTTTTGCTACTACGTATAGACTCTGAGACAGACAAATAAACAGCTTGGTTCCGTAACTCAGAAAATCTGAGTGTAGTCTTGTCGCGTGCTGATGTAAAATCAACGGCTTATCTCATGTTTATTAATTGAAGCGGGTACAGCTATCGTGGTTATGCGAGTTCTGGGAATTCTATTTTTGTCGCTGTTAGTTACCATAACCAGCGGATGCGGGGAAAGTGAAGAGAAAAAACAGTTTCGTCAGGAGTTGCTGGATAAAGCGCTGAACGATGACACGAAAAAAGAGGGGGAGCGGTTTCTACAAGAAAATGCTCATCGTGATGGGGTTGTGGTAACCGCCTCTGGTCTACAATATGAGGTTCTGCAGGCGGCGGAAGGGCCTAAGCCAAATATACTCAACCGGGTGCGGGTAAGTTACACTGGCTGGACAGTGAACGGAGAGCAGTTTGAAAGCTCTGTTGGGAAAGCGGAAAATCCGGTGTTTCCCATCAGAGATGTGATTAAAGGGTGGCGTGAGGCGCTGCTGAAAATGTCTCCGGGGGCGCGTTGGAAGATCTATCTGCCTTCCGAATTAGGCTACGGTGCGAGAAGTCCCGGCGGTATGGTACCGGCAAATTCAGCACTGATTTTTGAAATAGAGTTGTTAGAAATCCTGCCGCAGGAAAAGGCTGACCAATAATGCAAAAACACGATTTTAATGAACAACTGTTTGATTTTCTCGCGGCGTCACCGACTCCGTTTCATGCGGTGTATGAGATGCGTGGACGGTTGCAGGAAGCGGGTTTTATTGAACTTGAAGAGCAGAATGTCTGGAATGTCTGGCCGGGTGGACGCTATTTTATTGTTCGCAATGAGTCATCTATTATCGCCTGGACGCTGGCCTCCAGTGCCAATCTCGCTAATACCGGTTTCCGTATGGTGGGGGCTCACACCGATAGTCCCTGTCTCAAGGTTAAGCCGAATCCGGAAACCGTTAGTCAGGGTTGCCTGCGTCTCGGTGTTGAAGTGTATGGCGGAGCGCTGTTAAACCCATGGTTTGATCGGGATCTGTCGCTGGCCGGACGGGTGAGTTATGTCAGTACCGCTGGCGGTATGCGTAGTGAACTGGTTAACTTTGAGCGCCCGGTGGCGGTGATCCCCAGTCTGGCTATTCACCTGGACCGCGAAGTCAATCAGGGACGCAATGTTAATCCACAAACCGAGATGCCGCCGGTGATGGCACAGCTGCAGGGTGATGGCAAAGCGGAACTGCGGGAGATACTGAAAAACGAGCTGTTAGCGCAGCATATTGATGATGTCGCTGAGATTCTCGATTACGAGCTGTTTTTCTATGATGTGCAAAAACCATCCTATATCGGTCTCAACAATGAGTTTTTCGCGTCAGCCCGACTGGATAACCTGCTGAGCTGTTTTATCGGTATGCAGGCACTGATCGGGTCCAACTCAGATCAGAACACACTGCTGGTGTGTAATGACCATGAAGAGGTGGGCAGCCTGAGCGCCGCAGGTGCGCAGGGGCCGATGCTGAAGCAGTTGCTGGAGCGTTTGGCTCCCGATCCCGAGGCCCGCAACCGGATGATCGCCAACTCCATGATGGTATCAGTGGATAACGCCCATGCGGTGCATCCTAACTTTGCCGATAAGCATGATGGTAATCATGGCCCGCGGATGAATGCTGGTGCGGTGATTAAAATTAATGCCAACCAGCGTTATGCCTCCAGCAGCGAAACCTCTGCACTGTTCCGGCATATCGCCCAGCAGGAAGACGTAACGCTGCAATCCTTTGTGGTACGCAGCGATATGGCTTGTGGCAGTACTATCGGCCCGATAACTGCTGCTAATCTCGGTGTGAAGACCGTTGATATTGGTGTGCCGCAATTAGCAATGCATTCGATTCGGGAACTGGCGGGCAGTGATGACCCGGTTGGTCTGGCGAAGGTGCTTAGCCGCTTCTATTGTCAGGCGCGGGTGTAAGGTCGTAGGGTATCAGCAGTCTCATTTCCGTTCTGTAACTGAGCAGACCTGATTGTTGTGGAGGCGATATGAGGTGTCATATCGCCTTCACTAGAGCAGTCAGCTTTAGCTTTCCGGCTGATAAATACCACAAGCGATATAACAATCGTCTCCGAACCGCCGGACAAAGGTATGCTTAGGTTCATCTTTTCCCGTATGGGGGTTCAGGTAGGCGTAGCTATACCAGCCCTGGCCCTGCTCCCGGGCAATCGCCACCAGTGGCGGGCACAGTGGTTTATCGCTGGCATCTCTGGCCTCAGCTAAATTCTTGCCGACCAGCGTAGGGTTACCGCCATGGGCCAGCATGTTACCGTTGAAATCCTGTACCAGCACGTAGAGCTCTCCCTTCACAAAATCACCTTCGTGATCATTAAAGGCGGTAATCGCCTTGTCACGGCCATGTTTCTGGGCGTAATCGTGGGCACGCTGCACCAGGGCTTCTGCGTCTGCCTTGTTAACCAGCCGAAACTGACCAATCAGGTGTTTCATCTCTTTGGCAGAGACTGACAGTCTGGATACGATCTGACCGTTATGGTTGACGTTACCGGCGGTTTCATCCATCAGCTTTGCTACCTGATGCAAACTGCTGGACAGTTCTTCTGTGGTTGCGGTGGTTTGCCTTGACGCTTCAGTGATCTGTTCGACTTTACTGACGAGCGTAGCAATATGACTGAGAATATCGCTTAGCGCCGTTTCAGATTGTTGTGCAGACTCGGTACCGCTCTGAGTGATAAGCACTCCCTGATCCATTATTGAAACGGCGTCTTCAAGCTCTTTCTGCATGGTTTCTACCGTCAGACGGATCTTGTTGGTTGCCTCAGAGGTCTTCTCAGCCAGATCCCTGACTTCGCTGGATACCACGGCGAACCCCCGTCCCTGATCACCGGCTCTTGCGGCTTCTATCGCTGCGTTAAGGGCTAACAGGTTAGTCTGAGAGGCAATGTTGCTGATGAGATCAACGATCAGTCCAATCTCGCCGGAACGCTCGCCCAGCTTACGAATAATCCCCGCCGAATCCACAACGATCTCGGTGGTTTTGTGCATCGTGTCGATCGTGTGGTTTATGATTGACTGTCCCCGCAGCGCCACTTCATTGGCCTCATAGGAGTTTTCTGCAGCGTTTTTACAGTTCATCGACACTTCGGCTGCTGCGGCCGAGAGTTCTTCACTTGCGGATGCGGAAGTATTTAACTGATTGACTATCTCATCCGTGGCCCGGTCTATATTGTTCAGATTGGCGTCAAGCCCCTGGGCGGAGTGGGCCAGCAGAACACTGTTATGGGAAAACTGCGTCAGGGTATGTTTCAGCCTGTCGATCGCCCGGCTCAGATCAGCCGCCGTTGTGTTGTTGGCTGGGTCCAGACGACCGGTATCCCGTGTCAGATCACTTCTGACCAGCCGCTCAACCATCGCCTCCACTTCAGGCTGAAGCCGAAGACCTTGCCGTTCTCTGAACCAGACTACAGCGCAAAGCAGGAGTGATATCCCCCACACCGCTGAGCTGATCATAAATCCGCTTGCTATACCCTTATTGTCTGACGTGGCGCCGTTAATCCGATAAGCCAGAAAACACCATGCACCGATAAACAGCACTGCTGCCGCAGCAGTCAGAAGCCTCTTCGACATCATACTTCCCACGATGGTAACCTCTGTTATTGTTGTAATTTGATAATGAATATAATCATAACTGTTTATATTGGTAAACGTTTAGTTGATAAACTAGTTGTCAGTGTGGGTATAAAACTGATGGGGATGCGAAGTTCTTCTGTTCAGGAACACTTTCTTTTGAACAGGGGCTGGGTAGATATAACCTTGTCTCGTTCCCCCGCTCCTGCGTGGGAATGCATATGTCAGGCAAACGTTGGATACCTTGGCTTTTTGTAAAAAGCACATAAAATGATCAGGGTTATCCATTCTGGCGGAAAGGCGTTCATCGATAGCTGACTCAAAGTGAGGATATGATGCGGCAAAAGATTATGGCGTAATAGCTGAATTCCTGAAGGTTTGTCGAGCGTGGTAATAAGGTATGCATTCCCACGCGGGAGCGTGGGAACGAGTAAACTACAGGCTTCAGGATTTTCATAACCGACCGGTGCGATTGTATCGGATGATGCAGGAAGACTGGCATTGCATGCCCTATAGGATCTATCCCTGTCCGTTCTCATATAAACAGTCATAGTCATTCAGGTCTGTTCTTTGCCAGGTCCGCTTGGATTCAATATAACTTAAATCGAAATCTTACTAACCTGATACAGCCCGCCGAGCACAATATATTCACTCTCACATCTGAATGCGCCGGGCAGCAGGTCGGGGAAGAACAGGATCTTACTGAAGGGCACCTGGCATTGCAGCAGAGTGTCGCCAAAGCTGTCGCACTGCTCCAGGCTGCTGCTGAAGGAGGTCAGGTTATTAAGAATCACCGCTGAACGGGTTTTTGACCCCTGAAACAGGGTATCGTATTCATCCAGCCGGTTAGTGGCGCGATAGAGCTTGTAATGTCGGCGGTCCGGGAAACGCTGGTGCAGTTCATACTGGCAATAGCTGTACAGCAGATCCAGCTGGCTTTCCAGACTGTTGGTGTTGTACAGACCGGCACTGCGTTCCTGGGTATAGTTGAAGTAGATCTCTGATTCGAAATCCCGCAGCGGGCCTTTGTGATTGCGGGCCAGTAAGCCAAAGCGGGACTCTACCCAGCCTTTCATCACGGCGGCTTCACGACTGTCGGAATCAAATAGCCAGCCACGTAATAAGCGCCGGTAATCAGCCTTGTGGCGTGCTTTTTTGTTGTTTTGTCGAACCGCGTTTACTGCACCAGATGCCCGTTCAGTTTGTTGATAGCCCGCTTCTTCCGGGGCGGAAAGCAGAAACGATGCCTGCATATAGGTTTCAAACGCCATTGCTCTGTCAGCGGGCGCTTCAATCTTATCCAGACGGTTAAACAGGGTTTGATGAAAGGTTGCCACATTATCGAGAAAGATCGCTTCGGGATAGCGTTGAAATGTCAGGCTGCCCAATATGATGGCAGGGTAATTGCAATGGTTCACCGGCAGGCGTGCGTAAGCGGGCAGTGTCGGTTCACCAGGGGCTATATGTTGGATCAGTTCTAAGGGTGAGTCTGCCATGCGTTACAAAATCTTCATCGACACGTGTGGCACTATTATATGGGCGATGATCACTTGCCGGGTGATCTGCGTCAATAAGGAGGGAAAATGGTTTCACTCAATGAGCGTTATCAGGGCTGTCTACTCGGGCTGGCGGTGGGCGATGCTATCGGTACCACGCTGGAGTTTAAGCCTCCCGGTAGTTTTACGCCGATTGACGATATGGTCGGTGGCGGCCCGTTTTATCTGCAACCGGGGCAGTGGACCGACGATACCTCGATGGCGATCTGTCTGGCGGAGTCACTGCTTGAGTGTAACGGTTTTGACGCCCGGGATCAGATGCAGCGCTACACTCGCTGGTGGAAGGAGGGGCGACACAGCAGCACCGGACGCTGCTTTGATATTGGCTCCACGGTGGCGAATGCACTGCATCTGTTTGAGTCTTGTGGTGAACCGTTCAGTGGTGATGATCATCCGATGTCTGCCGGTAATGGTTCATTGATGCGGCTGGCCCCGGTGGTGCTGTATTACAGTGAACACCCGGGGCTGATGGACTTTGTGACAGATGCTTCCCGCACAACCCATGGGGCGCCTGAGTGTATTGACGCCTGCTGTTATTTCGCGGCCATCATTGCCCGCTGTATTCGTGGTGCTAATAAAAATATGCTGATGTCTTCTGCCGGTTATCTGCCGCAGAGTAAGAAGGTCAGGCTGATTGCAACCGAGGAGTTTCTGCAGAAACCGATTACCGAGATCCGCGGCAGTGGCTATGTGATCGATTGCCTTGAGGCGGCACTGTGGTGCTTTTTCCATACCGAGAGTTTTGATGACGCAGTGTTGATGGCGGCTAATCTGGGGGATGATGCAGACACCACTGCGGCAGTGTGTGGCCAGATCGCCGGAGCGTATTACGGTGTCAACGGTATCAGAACCTCCTGGCTTGATCTGCTGCATGAGAAAATATTTTTGCTGTCGCTGGCGGATCAGCTCTATCTGCAGACAACCGAAGCCAGGCTTAGCGCTGAGCTGATGAGTTAACCATTGATGATTGACGTTGAGTGACGAGAGTAATTGTCACAAACACGACAAACCGCTGGTGTGTCGGATAGCTTTGTTTTTGTAGTGCATCTGACAAGGCAATGCAGATCAAGCAGTTAACTGTGTTTCGGTTGCTGGCGTAGGTTTTGCAATCAGACAATGATCAACTCCTGACAGAAAGCGATCTATGAAACCAAATTTAGACTGGTCAGACTACGAAAGCGCGGGGCTGGGCGATGCCTACGCGGATATCCCCAAAACCGGCGGCAACTTTGCCAAAGCGGTGTCCGTGTGTATCAACAGCCTGGTGTGCCTCAGGCCAGTGACAAAAAGTGTTATGTGCCCCAGCTTTCGGGTGCGGCAAGACGCTGCATTCTCTCCCGGTGGCCGTAGTCGGCTGCTAAAACGGCTGCTGAATGATGAGATTACCGCTGCAGAGAAGCAACAGCTAGATGAAGCGATGCGTGCCTGTGTCGGCTGTAAGGGGTGTAAACGGGAGTGCGAAAGTGGCCTGGATCTGGCGGCAATCCGCGCGGAATATCTGGCCCAGCCTGACAATCGCAGCCCCTATCAACTGCGTGACCGGTTATTTGCCAACTTGCCGCTGTTACTCAGGTTCCCTAGTTTGCTGCGCGCAGGCGTTGCTTTACGCAATCGCAGTCCACTCATCAGTGGCTGGCTGGAACGCTATCTCGGTATCAGCGCCAGAGTGGCGCTGCCTATACCCAGCCGCCATCGGTTGGCAGAGGTAACACCGGGCAACGCGGTTGCTATCAAAGAGAACACAGTCCTGATGCTGACAGACAGTTTGTCCCGGGGCTTTTCCCCCGAGATCTTTATCGCCGCCCAGGAGGTGATGGCCAGAGCGGGTTATGATGTGCGCTTTCTCGGCGCCCGGGGGGGTGTAATGGAAGGGCGTAGCTGGTTTTCATCGGGCAATATTGATCAGGCCCGACAGCAGGCATCCCGGTTGTTGGATGAACTCACCCCATATATTGCCAGTCATACGCCGATCATCGGTCTGGAACCCTCATCAGCACTGATGTTGCGGGATGAATATCTACAGCTGGGTCTGAATGAAAACGCCACCGCGCTGGCGAAAAATGTTTACCTGTTTGAAGAGTTTATCGCCCGGGAGATCAGCGCTGGACGGTTTAATCTGCCACAGCGTACACCAATTGGGAAAAAGGTGTTGGTGCATGGTCATTGTCACCAGAAAGCGGTTGGTGCGATGAAGTCTGTGCGCAAAGTTCTGAAGCTGATTCCGGAGCTTGAGTTTGAGTTTATTGATGCCAGTTGCTGCGGTGGTGGCGGTAGTTTTGCCTATGAAAAAGAGCATCAGCAGGATTCTGAAAAGATGTTTAATCTGGCGCTGCAACCAGCGCTGGCAGCCGAGCCGGACGCGCTGGTGGTTGCTAATGGTTTCTCCTGCCGCTCGCAGATCTTGCACTATGCCGAGCGCAAAACGCTGCATCTGGCTGAACTGTTGCAGATGACGTTATAGCCGCTGACTTTGATAACAGATGCGCATATCACCTGCTTCAGAACGTCTGGCCGGGGCTGTTTCCACTCCACAATCTAAAAGAGATTCACCACAGAGAACACAGAGAGCACAGAGAAAACCTGATGAATCGCTTTTCTCTGAATCCTTAACATGCCTTTTGGGTTCTGTGGTAAAAGTTTAGCCTCAAGTATCCTGGCCTCCGCCGTGAAAATATCAACGTTTTCTCTATCCTCCCCCATAACCCGTGAGTAACCAAAAAAATGTGTAATCGTTGTTTTTCAGCGATTCAGATTTGCTCTCCTGATGATAGTCATGCGGTTACACCATGATACGTTTTTCTCCTTCACAACATCCCCGGGTAAACCCGCTTGTTGAGCGCTCATCTCACCGGGAGCACACCCTCCTGCTTATGTAGTCTTTCTGACAAAGACTCAGTTTTGTTGTGCGTTGTTGTCTGCTGTTTTTTATAACTATATGTTTATAAAGAAGTTATTACTTGGAATGTAGTTTGCAATATCCCTATGCAATAAAGGCGAATTAACACATTTTCGCTTAGTACGCTCAGTCATACGATAAGGTCCAGTGAGGTTCCTGATGTCTGCAAACAGAGTAGTGACAATCAACGATACAACGCTCCGTGACGGTGAGCAGACTGCCGGTGTTGCTTTCAATGCGGATGAAAAAATTGCCATAGCGCAGGCGCTGCATCAGGCGGGTGTCCCGGAACTGGAGATCGGTATTCCGGCGATGGGCGCTGCTGAATGTGAGGTGATCCGCTCGATTGCTGCGCTGCCTCAGCGTCCGCAGTTGATGGTCTGGTGTCGGATGTGTGACATCGATATTGCAGCGGCTAAAGCGACCGGTGTCGATACCCTCAATCTTTCAATCGCTGCGTCAGCACAACAGATTCGTTATAAGCTGGGTAAAACCCCAGAGTGGGTGTTGCAGCAGATCGATTACTACGTAAAAACCGTGGTTGATCTGGGCTTCAGCGTCAGTGTTGGCTGTGAGGACTCTTCTCGGGCGGAGCCTGATTTTCTGAAAACCATGTTTGAAGTGGCAGCCAATGCCGGTGCTAAACGGGTTCGCTATGCAGATACTCTGGGGTTGATGGAACCCTTCTCTCTGTTCAGTGTTATCAGCGACCTGAGGGCATCGACCGATCTGGAGATTGAGATGCACGCCCATGATGATCTGGGTCTGGCCACCGCCAACTCAATGGCTGCCGTCTGTGCCGGGGCCACCCATGTGAATACCACCGTCAATGGCCTGGGCGAGCGGGCAGGTAATGCGGCGCTGGAAGAGGTTGTTATCGGGTTATCGCAGCTTTACGGCATCGATTGTGGTGTTGATTTCACTAGTCTTCCAAGCCTTTCAGCCCGGGTTGAACAGGCATCCGGGCGGCTGGTTCACTGTCAGAAAAGTGTGGTTGGCAGCCATGTCTTTACCCATGAGTCCGGCATTCATACCGATGGCTTGTTAAAAGATCAGCGCAATTATCAGGGGCTTGATCCGCTTAAGCTGGGTCGCTCACATCAGTTGGTTTTGGGTAAACATTCCGGGGTTAACACGGTTAAACATGTCTATCAGGAATTGGGAGTCTCACTCAGCCGCGAACAGGCGGAGATCCTCCTGGCCGAGATCCGTCAGCGGGTCACCCTGAGTAAACAAAGTCTCTCTTCGATAGAGCTGATCCGTCTCAGTGAAGAGCTTTTACCGGTTGCGGGGGAGATCTATGCACCATCTATTGTGGCACTTTGAAGCCGCGCTCAGATCTGGCATGCAGTGTGCTGTAGTTTCAGATGTAGTGGTGACTACAGTGGTTAGTGCAGGGGGACGCGGATGAACATGAAAATGGAGGCTATTCCGATGATAACCAGCAGTCCTAAGGGGCTTTGGGCGACCTGGAAAGAGGATGTGAACTGCGTCTTCGACCGTGATCCTGCGGCACGAAACTACTTTGAAATTCTGCTGACTTATCCCGGCGTTCATGCAGTTCTGATGCATCGGCTTGCACATAAGTTATGGAAAGCTAAATGGTTTTTCAGTGCTCGTTTACTGGCGTATCTGGTGCGCCTGCTGACCAACGTTGATATTCATCCCGGTGCCCGTGTCGGTGCCCGGCTGTTTATTGATCACGGTGCCGGTGTTGTTATCGGTGAGACCGCTGAACTGGGTGATGATGTCACCCTGTATCACGGCGTCACTCTGGGAGGCACCAGCTGGAATAAAGGTAAGCGGCATCCAACCCTGGGAGACCGGGTGCTGATCGGTGCTGGCGCAAAAATTCTGGGTCCGATCATCGTTGGTGCAGATGCAAGGGTAGGCGCGAACTCTGTGGTTGTCGGCAATGTACCCGAGGGTGGCACCGTTGTGGGTATTCCGGGACGGGTGGTCACCGATCAGAAAGTCAACGCCGGGCCGGGCGGCATCAATCTTAACCATCATATGATTCCCGACCCTGTCGGCCGGGCGATGGCCTGCATGCTGGAGCGGATAGACAAGCTGGAAGCGCAACTGGAAAAACAGGGCGCGCTGGAGGTCGGCTATCAGTTTAAATTTTACAGTCAGTGTGGGCCGAACAGCGATATTTGTGACAACGAGTGCCCTGACGGCAACAAATATGCGCATGCGCATGGAGAATGATTATGGACCTGCATAGTTTTGAAGACGGTGATCTTTATTTTGAAGCGCCTTTAGCGCCAGAGGTGATGACATTACTGAATCAGGCCGCAGAGGCGTATGGCAATGGCGGGGCTGAATCCTTTCTGATGAAAGCGCGCTTTATGGCTCCTGATAACCTGATGGTGCTGGTGGCGTTGTACCGCTTTTATTACTACCAGCATCGTTATATCGAGGCGCTGGGCATTGCTGAGGACGCGCTGGATGTTTCCGGGCGGATGTTTGGCTTTGACCTGGGCTGGCGGCGGATGACGTTGCAGCATCTGTCTTACGGTATGGTTGAGTCATTTGGCATGGTGCGTTTTTATCTGCTGGCGCTGAAAGGCAGTGGTTATCTGTGCCTGCGTCTGGGAGAGCTTGAAGAGGGTATCGACCGGCTGGAAAAAGTGGTTGAACTGGATAGCCCTGACCGCCTGGGCGCCCGCTCGCTACTGGAAGTGGCTTACAACCAGAAAGGGATCTATTCGCTAGATCAACGAATGAGTGCATGAGGTGAGACGATGAGTGATATGACATTTATGGATGACCTGGAAGAACTCAGTTCAGCTGAAGATTTTCTTGAGTATTTCGACATTGAATTCGATAAGAGTGTGGTGCAGGTGAACCGGTTGCACATTATGCAGCGTTTCCACGATTACCTTAAAGATCTGCCCGACGTGGATCAGGTCGCCGATATGGACGGCTATAAAGCGGCGTATAAAGAGTATCTGACAAAGGCCTATGAGGATTTTGTCAACTCCGATGCACTGACGGAAAAGGTGTTCCGGGTGTTCCATATGAAAGGCCCACAAACCACCTTTGTGCCGCTTGATCAGATTCTGGAGTAATGCCTTATGCGGCCAAAATATGAATACGGCAGTGAAGTCAGATTAATCCGAAATGTACGTAATGATGGCACCTATCCGGGAACAGAGGTGGGTGAACTGCTGATGCGCCGGGGTGAAGTGGGCTGCGTTTACGATGTGGGTACATACCTGCAGGACCAACTGATCTACCGGGTTCATTTTTTAGAGGCCGGGCGCACCGTCGGCTGTCGTGAAGAGGAGTTAATTGCCGCCGATGCTGAATGGATTCAGAATCGTTTTGAGTTCAGGGACAAGGTGTTGATTCTCTGTGATCTGCGCATGGGTGAGCAACTGATTGCGAGTAAAGGTGATCAGGGTGAGATTGAGGGCGTTCTGCGGGATGACCAGCGTGATATTCAGTACAACCTCTATATCAACGGCCACAGTATCTGTATTCCTGAACGTGCGTTGGCAGCGGCACCGGCAAGGACGGAAGCCGATGACTCTGTTGACGCAGCCACCGAAGCGGCACGAGGAGGAGACTATGGTTAATTCCGATGCTAAGACCGAAGCGGTTTATGCGCTGTTCAAACTGTCGTGGAGTCAGTTTGAGTGCGCACCTGAGCAGCTGGATGCAAAACAGAAAAGAGAAGCAGCCGGGCTGATCGCCAACCAGCTGGAGATCGAACGGGCGGTATTGAGTTCTGAGATGAGCCAGGGGGTGGTTATCTCCGCAGGCCAGGTGAAGAGATCGATAGAAGAGATTATGGCACGCTATGAAAGCGAGATCGCCTTCGACCATGCACTTGAACAGGCGGATCTGACGCTGGATTTTCTTCGCGAGGGGATTCGCCGGGACCTTCTGGTCGAGGCCACACTTGAGCGGGTTTCCGCCAGCGTGCCTGAGGTCAGCAATGCTGAAGCCGAGCTGTTTTACTACTTTCATCCGGACCGGTTTGCGGTCAAAGAGCGGCGTACGGCGCACCATATTCTGATTACGGTCAATGATGATTATGCTGAAAACAGTGCGGATCAGGCGTTTGCCCGTATCTGTGAAATTCGTGACCGGGTGTTTAAAAAACGCTCGCGCTTTAAGGAGCAGGCGCAAAAACACTCCGAATGTCCGACCGCGCTGCATGGCGGCAAGATAGGCGAGGTTGAACGGGGGCAGCTCTATCCAGAACTGGATGAGGTGCTGTTTACGCTGCCAGCAGGGCAGATCAGCGAACCGGTGCAGTCGTCGATTGGCTATCATCTGCTGTATTGCACGGAGATTAGCCCGCCCCGCACCGTCCCGCTTGAAGAGGTTATGCCCAAACTCAAAGCATCACTGCGTGATCGACAGCAAGCGATCTATCAGCGGCAGTGGATTAAAGAACAACTTACGCATCAGACCGAGATGCCACAGGTGGTGAACTCATGAGTGATAAAGAAAAAATCAAATGTTCTTTTTGTGGTGTTCAGCAGTCTGCCGAAGTGCCGCTGATATCCGGTAATGAAGGCTTTATCTGTTCTGCCTGTGTTGAACTGGCCTATAAAGTTTCCAGCAGCTGGGGACAGAAAGCACAACAGCATGACCTGTCTGAATCGCTGATGACGCCAAAAGAGACCAAAGCGCATCTGGACCAGTATGTGATCGATCAGGAGGGGGCCAAAGAGATTCTCTCCATTGCGATCTATAACCATTACCAGCGGCTGCTCAACCTCAACAGCAACGATTCGATCACCGATATTGATGGCGGCGTCGAGCTGGAAAAATCCAACGTGTTGATGGTTGGCCCATCCGGCACCGGTAAAACCCTGTTGGTAAAAAGCCTGGCCCGGGTGATTGGTGTGCCCTTTGTCGTGGCCGATGCGACCACCCTGACCCAGGCCGGTTATGTTGGTGAAGATGTTGATGTCATTATGCGCCGCCTGGTGGATGCTGCCGATGGCGATGTGCAGCGGGCTCAGTGGGGTATCGTGTATATCGATGAGGTGGACAAACTGGCGGATAAAAGTGGTGGCGCTGCCTCCACCCGCGATGTCTCCGGCGAAGGTGTGCAGCAGGCACTGCTGAAAATGGTCGAAGGCCATGATGTCAAACTGCCGAAAAGTGGTCGTCGCGGTGATAACGGCGATGAGATGATCAACACCACCAATATTCTGTTTATCGTGGGTGGCGCGTTCCCCGGTCTGGAAGAGCATGTTAAAGGGCGGTTACGCCCCGATGGTGTAGGTATTGGCTTTCAGGCGGCATTTGTGGCGGACAAAGAGCACACCCATGATGAACTGCTGGCTGAACTGAAACCGGAAGATCTGCAGAAATTTGGTCTGATCCCTGAATTTGTCGGGCGTTTCCCGGTGGTCACCTTCCTCCATGAGCTGGATGCCGAAGCGCTGGTGCGGGTGTTGACCGAGCCGAAAAACTCGCTACAGAAACAGTATCGACAGCTGTATTCCTATCAGGGGGTTGATCTGGTGTTCACCGATGATGCTCTGACACGGATAGCGGAACTGGCCTGTGCCCGTGGCAGTGGTGCCCGGGGGCTGCGTTCAATTATGGAATCGGTGCTGCGTAAAAGCATGTACGAGATGCCATCGAATCCGCAACTGAAACAGGTGATTGTTGACCGTGAAGGGGTTGATGATGCCAGCGAACTGATCGTCAGAGAGGTTCTGCTGGACCCTTCTGAAGAGACGTTTTCTACTGCTGAAGCTGCGGATGGTTAACTAAAAGCCGTGGCTCGCTGTCTGTGACTCGGAAAAGTGGGACAGTCAGAAGGCTGTCCCGGATCTCGGTTTTCTGCGACTGGCAATAGGGGATTATCTTCTCCTTAAAGGCCAGTAATAGCTTACTTTAGCCCAGTCAGTGACGGGGCCAAAATGCTACTTCGCTGGCACGATGGATGAAGAATTTTCATAGTTTTCCCATTCGGAACACATTGCTGCAGAGGGCTGCCATACTGTAGTTAAAGTGTTGTAACAGGGGAGGCGTATGAGTCGTCAGTATAAACCACTGGATTTTGATCGTCTGGTCTCTCTTGCCGTGAATAAACCGCAGGTGCTGGAGCGTTTTTTACGTTTCTGTATCTATCAGCTTATTGTTCAGGCAGATTCAAGCCAACAGCTATCTTTAAAGCAGCTGCAGTTTCGTATTGATGCAGTCAGATACCGATCTAAAACTCATTTAGCCGCTTGCATTCGCATATCCTCAATGATGCAGGACGAGCTGCTGCGACTTCATCAGGCAGCAATAAGGGAGAATATCTCCCCTCCAGGCAAGCCGGCATCAACCGGGTTGAGCCCCAGAGGGGAGATAATATCGATTAACCGTGCGGCCAGAGGTAAATAGAACCGAACATCTTAACGGGGTTGCATGCAAGGCGTCACAATCAAGAGCAATCCACAATCGGATTCATCAGGTCAGAGTCATTGATTGCGGCAGAGTTTCTTAATTGCACAGAAGCCGATTTTATTACTCCTGCTGTTAAGCAGGCTTTGCGAGCGACGAGCCGCGGCTCTTATCGTCCGAACTACGAGCTACGCCGCTGCTTTTCCTAACAAGCGACGCAGTCGCGTCTAACCACTAGCAAGTCACGCAGTGACGTCTGGCTGCTGCTCTTACTTCCTCCCCAGTATCCGCAGAATCCGCAGGAACAGGTTGATGATATCCATGTACAGGGCTGCGGCGCTGTCGATGGCATTGTCCATCGTTTTGGGAATTTGATTAGCACGGCCCCAGTCATAACCGATGTAGCCGCAGAAGATCAGTACGACGATCCAGTCGATAATGCCGTGGTGTATTCCAAAAATAAACGCCTCAACGAGTTCGACTACTATGACCAGTAACAGGGCGATGGTGAGTGCGCCGACGATCTTTTTAAAAAATGCAGGGAACAGTGAGCCTAAGCACATCATGCCGATGGTCACCAGGCCGGTGAGTCTGATCGCTTCGGAGACAATCGCTGAATCATAACGGCTGACCACGACATTGATAATCAGTCCGAAGGGCACCACAACAAAGTTATAGCCGATAAAGCTGACCAGAGGGTTGCTGGAGTTCTTGAACAGATAGATGCCAAAGAGGCATGAGGCAAAATAACCGATAAAGAATATGATGGGATTGATTTTGGATATTGTTACCGGGTCAATGTTGTTTACCATCAGCCAGTTAATAGCAAAGCCCCAGCACAGGGTTAAACCGATGGTCAGATTGTAGGCTGTAGCGCTGATAATTGTGTCGGTGGTGTCTCTTCTGTCAAATACATCGACTTCCATGTTTTTACCTCGATTGATTTATAGGGTGCAGTGTCACTTTGTGGCATAGACAAGGTTGGGAGATTGTACTGCCAACTCAGGTATTCTTCTTTTTAAGTTTTAGCAGCACTGCGAGGCCGCCAATAGCCAGTGCGATAAATTTGCCGAATTTGGCAAGGAGCGCGAGGATGACTGCAAATAGCCCCAGCTTCTTCGCTGCGACACCGCCGACTAAAGCGGCTAATCCCAGGGTAGAGTCCTTATCGATACCTGCCTGGTAATCGTCATACTGATGGTGTGGGTTAAAGCTGGCGGAATCTAACAGGGTGTGAATCATGACCAGATTGTTACTGCGATTGATCGAAGGTGCAATAATTGAGAACCCCATGATGTCGGAGCGACCCAAGACTATATTTTGGTATACATCGTAGTTTTCATCTTCAAATGTATTGATGTTGAAAGACCAGCTGAGATTGTGGCTGGCTTGCGAGTAGTTGGGTTTTTCAACCCAGCCCAGCACTTCATTTCCCCGTTCTGACTGGTCGTCTGTAAGATATTTCATGATGCGATCATAGTCCCAGTCAACATCGTCTGATATATGCCCACTATCTGCATATTCGACTTTAATGACGTCCCAGCCGCTCTCGGTGCTTGTCTCGTCGGGCGTCCCCGGTATTATCCAGCCAGCGACGTTCTTTTCAGGCTCGGTTCCCAGAAGACGGGAGATATCTTCTATATGTTTTTTGTTAAGAAAGGCCTGGCCATATGCAAGCTGAAATGTGGCAGCGTCCTCAATAAGAACAGTACCAGGGCCGTAAACTATTTCGGATTCAATGTTAGTAAAATAGTTTTCCAGATCCTGGTCAGAATCAGCAAGCAGCAGGGTTGAGAAAAGCAGCATAGTCAGTGCTAATAAATAACGCATTTTTGTGTCCTTACGATGGTTATTATCCTGATTTACTCTGCTGTCAGTCATCGCTACTGTCGTAACGGCAAGATGATCTGACAGACAGGTCATTCAATCAGTGTGGTGAAAGATCCATTGGCCCTTAACGGGAACCGTTTCTGATGTTGTCATTCAGAAAGAGCTAAGAGATAGCTACTACATTCTCGTCCACTGAAAATAGGTAAACCATGTGATCAGTTGTGTGGCGTTGCCACGGGTTTCCATAAGGTTTGATAGTGTCAAAAACTGCCGTCAATCTCAATAACAAAAAAGTGGATATTACCCAGTCTGGGATTTTCTGAATCAAAGGGTCAGAGTAATTTATTGGCCCCACACTATGCTTAATAGCACAGAAACCTGCTCCATTACGCTGGCTGTTAAGAAGGCTTTCCGAGCAAGCCGGGAACCGGCGTTCGCACCACGAGCTGCTCTAACGTTTCTCCTAACAAATGCCGCAGTCGCGTCTAACCACTAGCAAGTCACGAAGTGACGTCCAGCGGCTGCTTTTTAAACTGCGACGCCTGCCAGCTGGGTTAACGCGAGCTCTATGGCGACATAGAGTAGTAGCAGCGCCATCGCGTTGTTGAGCCAGCGGAAATAGCGGGGCTGGCTGATCAGTTTACTCAGTCGTACTCCCATAAACAGGTAGCTGCCCGGTGCGCCAAAGGCTAACCCCGCCAGCAGTAATGACCAGAAAAAAATAGCTATACCGGAAATATGCGCGGCTGGAAACTGTATGGTGACGATAGGTAAGATGGCGATAAAGGCTTTAGGATTGAGTAACTGCAGCATGAGGCCTGAACGGAATCCGGCTCTTCTGGTGCCGGGCTGAACCTTATCAGCGCTGATCTCGTCGCTGATATGTTGACTACTTCGGGCGATTTTATAGGCCAGATAGGCGATATAACCACTCCCCAGCAGACCAATGACAAGCTGAGAGTCAGGTGTGATCAGCCAGGCACCGGTATAACCAAAAAGCAGAAACAGTATCAGCATGGCGCACGCGACGCCCATACAGAAGCGCAGAGTATTTCTGATTTCACCGTTGATACCTGCATTCAGACTGAGCAGGTTTGCCGGACCGGGGGTGTACATAACGCCAAAGGCATACAGGAGGATCTCAACCATGATGGCTATCCTGAAAAGTTAAGTGGCTGGAGTTAATGTTGCGGGGAGATCCGCTATCTCTGTCTAAGAGATCAGAAAGTGCTTCTGATATTGACGCGGGGTCATACCAAACACCGGCTTAAAGCGCCTGTTAAGATGGCTCAGATCACTGAAGCCAAAGTCAAACACGATATCTTCCAGCACGCAACCTGCCTCTAAAGCCTGCCTGACGCGGTTTATCCGGCAGTTCAGAATGTACTGGTGAGGCGTAATGCCAAACTGCTGCCGAAACATGCGGATGAAATGATATTTCGACAGGCTGACCTGACTGCTGATCTCATCGAGGGTGATATCTGTGCCAATATTCTCATGAATATAGTGTTGTGCCTTTAATAGCAGAGTGTCATTTTTGTTCGATTGACGCGCTGGCAGCAGGTCTCCATGTCGTCGGGCAATTCGTTCTGCCATCTGATACAACAGATTCTCTAACTGCAATTTATCGTTGGCATTATTCTCAATATGGGCGGCTATATTGAGAATATAGTGTCGTAACTGGGGGTCATCCAACAGGGTGTCTTTAATCTGATAATCCTGGCACTGTTTAACCCCGGCGCTGCCCAGCATCGGTTCTAACTGGTGGGGGTGAATATAGATCATCCGGTACTGTAGGGCGTTGTCATCACCCGAGTGACCATCATGAAACTGCCCCGGATTGAATACAATAATGTTACCCGGGTGGCTTTTATGAAACTCACCGTTGGAGAAAAAGTCCTGTCGGCCTGCCTGCGTTACGCCAAATGAATACTCCTCATGGGCGTGTTTGCCATAGGAGAAATCATGCATAGTCGCCTGTAATGCTGTCACCTGATCAAGGTGCTGGCTTTTGACAAACTGGAACTGGTTTTCGAACTTCATCTTCACTCACCGTCTGCAGGATTTAGACGTTACTGACTAAGCGTCATTCTAGGATATAGCCGAGTATTTTACTTGGATGAAATTGCGCATTTACGGCAAGAAAATGATGTTCTGCGGTTGAGGCAACTTTTGAATATTCGCTGAACAAGTAACAAGCAAGCCGGGAACCGGCGTTCGAACCACGAGCTAGGTTGAGGATTTTTCTAGCAAGCGACGCAGTCGCGTCTAACCACTAGCAAGTCACGTAGTGACGTCTAGCGTTTTTGTGAGGTAATGTCAGTCGGGCACAACGAAAAGAGATCCTACACAGCCGGGGGGACGATGACGGAGTTCACAAAGCGGACTTTGTTCAGCCCGACTAACGTTGCGAATAGTGACAAAAGCGCGGTCTGTTAACAAGCGAATACTGGCAACCATTACCCATTTTGGGTAATGGTCATAAAAATCCATGGACAGAGGGCCAAAACCGGAGTTCACACATATGATCGTCAGTGGTTCCAGAGCCACTTTCAGTGGCCTGGTGGCAGCACGATCCAACTACCTGCAACGAGAGACAGGAATAGATTAGTCTGACTGATGCGGATCTGATATCCGGGGCGAGCGGACCAACTGGCGGGTATAGGCTCTTTTGAATATCAATACGCATGGTTCATGTGCTCAAAGCCAATAAAAGATGCTGGGGTGCGGGATTTTACAAGCACATTAACGCTGTTTTAGTCTGTTTTGTCGCCATTGGTTTTTTGGGCTGCAAGCATAACTAAAAGCCTTTGATCAGCTGCGTATAACTATCGATTCGGTCTGCCTGACTATGGGTGACCGCGACGGTGGCGACCTCGTTACAGTTAAAGGCGCTAGCCAGTTGGGTGATCTCTTCGGCACATTGCTCCGGTGTGCCAACAGTGTAGCCGTTGAGGATGTGATCATATTCGGCCTGGTGGGCTGCCGGGAAGGCGTTATAACGATCCTGAACCTCGGCCGGGGTGAGAAAAGCTTCGCGCATCCCCAGTTGAGCGGCCAGTTTGCGATACACCGCTGTACCCGCCCGCAGCTTTGCTTCCTCTTCGGTATCGGCACAGATGCAGGCGATGGCCAGCATTCTGGTGGGGGTGCCTGGGTGCTCTGCCTGTTTCCACTGTTCCAGATATTCGGTGAAGATTGACGGGTGGCAGTTGTCCGGGTCGATAAAGCGAGCCAGGGCAATATTATACCCCAGATAACCGGCTAATCCCGCGCTGCCGCCGCTGGAACCCAGCATCCATAGTTCTGGTTGCGGGCTGTTGTCGGGCATCACGTTTATCTGGCTAAACGCGTTATTTTGCGGCAGATTGCCTTCGATAAACCCTTTCAGCAGCTGGGCCTGTTGTGCATACAGATCGCCATGATGAGGCTGATGGGGGAAAGCCAGTGCCTGAGAGGTGAGACCGGTGCCGCCGGGAGCGCGGCCAATACCCAGGTCGATGCGGTCGGGGAAGAGGGTGGCCAGCATTTTAAAACACTCAGCTACTTTTAATGGGCTGTAATGGCTGAGCATGACGCCACCACTGCCGACGCGGATGTTTTTGGTGACACTGGCAATCGCCGTGGCCATGATCTCCGGACAGGGATTGGCAAAGTGGATACTGTCGTGATGTTCAGCAACCCAGTAGCGGTAGTAGCCCAGTGCGTCACACAGCTGTGCCAGTTCTATGGTCAGATGTGGGGCGTCAATAGCGGCATGGGAACCGTGGACGGGGGACTGATCAACAACGGACAGTTTTATACTCATTAGAATCTCCTGTAATTATTAATATGTTAATTATTTTGCCGGGAGAGATCAATGTTAAGGCGCGCTTCCTGATAACCGCACCTTTAAGAGAGCGACCCCGACACGGGCAGTACTGACCGGCTACGTCTGCGATCGGCTCATGATAAGTGCGTAACTGTTTATATCTCAGGTCGCCATTTCTGTAAAATATTCTGTCGCAAGTCTGTTGCAGCACTCAGGAATAAGGTGGGGGGCTAAGGGCTTGCTAAACAGATAGCCCTGGCCATAGTCGCACTGGTAATCGGTGAGCAGTCTGGCCGCAGCTGTGTTTTCGATCCCCTCGGCAACAACCCGCATACCCAGGTCATGACCGATGCAGATAATGTTTTTGACCAGCAGGCTGCTGGTGTGGTCTTCGGTGATCTTGCTGATAAAGCAACGGTCTATTTTAAGCGTTTTGATCGGAAGCTGCTGCAGGTGGCTGAGTGATGACAAGCCGGTTCCAAAATCATCCAGAGCGATACTGATGTTCTGACGGGCGAGTTCCGGCAGCATATTCTGGGTCTCTTTGAGGATACGCATACTGGTATCTTCTGTGACCTCTATCCTGATCAGCCCTTTGGGCAGGTCGTGGTCGGTCAGTGCCTGGTTAATAATGCTGGCGAGATCAAGCTGATGCATTGACGGCGATATATTCACGGCTACGGGTAGCGGCTTAAAGCCCGAGGCCTGCCATTGAGCTATCTGGGAACATGTCTGGTTTATAACCCAGCAGCCGAGTTGGTTTGCCAGTGAGTATTTTTCGGCTATCTCAATAATTTCCAGTGGCGGGATAGCGCCAAAGGTTTCGTGATTCCAGCGCAGTAACGCTTCCAGTGAGGCAACACATTGCGTTTCAAATGACACTATTGGCTGGTACACCAGCTGCAGTTTTTCCGCATCAATTGCCTCCCGCAGATCCCGCTGTAATTGTTGTCGCCGGTTGATCTGAATATCCATATCAAAGTCAAACAGCATCTGTTTTGACTCTGGAGCCCTCTCTTTGGCCGTATACATGGCGATATCTGCCCGGGTCAGCAAAGTGCTGGCATCGTTCCCATGTTCTGGATAGGTGACACTGCCGATACTGACGCCAATAAAACAGCTGTGCTGGTCGATCACAAACGGCCTATCAAACAGACTGATGATTTTATCGGTAACAGTGTTCAGGCTCTGTTTTCTGCCAATGGTTGTCTGGATAATGGCGAATTCATCACCGCCCAGGCGACAGGTGACCGAGGCGTAGCATTTATCAATCTCGTCAACCAGACGTCTGGATACCGCTTGTAACAGGGCGTCACCCACATGGTGGCCCAGCGTATCATTGATTTCCTTGAAGCCATTCAGATCAAGCAGATGCAGGGCGAAAGGCTGTGTTTTATCGTTGTAGCGGGTGATCTCTCTTTTCAGGAAAGCCCGGTTGGGGATATCTGTAAGACTATCGTGTTCTGCCTGATAACGGTTAAGTCTGCTCTCCCGAATAATCATGACTAATAACAGGCTACCGGTAATGATCAGGCCAAACATCAGTAGAATGAGTTGCTGTTGCAATCTGAGTATGTGGCTGTCACTGCGGTTAAAGATAGCGTTGGTGCGGTAATAGTCTTGCATTGAAAGGGTATCAATAGCGCTAAACTGGGGCGCCAGTGTCTGCTGTATCTGGACGCTATAGTCAGGGTCGACAGGTAACTTGTTAAACACATCATGCTCAAGCGATTTAACTGTATTGAAGGCCTGGTTTAAGGTGCTTTCAGCCGTTTCTATAATGCGTATCTGTGCGCCATCATCCCCCTCTATTAACACGGGAAAGCGGCTCCAGAGTATCTCATAACGTGATTGCAGTTGACGCAGGTGCCCGGCGTTCGGGGCTGCCTGATAGAGTGTCAGGGCATCATCAAAGCGGCGCAGTTCCATTTTCAGCTGAAACATAGAGAATACACTGGTGCCGTAGTGTTCGTTGATGATTGTAATTGACTGGCGCAACTGGAACAGACTGACTGCGGCACTGATAAAAAAGATTAATATCAGGGTAATCAGCAAAGCACGTTTCTGATGATATTTTCTGCGGATAGTCTCCAGACTCTCACTCATCAGTAAATCTCAATCTGCGACAGCTGCCAGATCATCCTTCCGGTATGAATTTCGCCAAGCAGCTCCGGGAATTTATGGTGTGGCAAGATTAACCACAGCGGCCCTTTGTTGCGTATAGAGAGCTGCTGGCCATCTTCACTCCAGGCCAGGATCGGTTCGAACTGGTCGACATAATCCAGCTCAATCTCAACGCTATAGTCATTCAGGGCGGTTAATCGGATCTGTTTCCCTGCAGCGCCAACATAGTTTAAAACCGCCGACAGGAGTGGACCGTGATAGCTTTTAACGCTATCTGACCAGCGGGTTTGCAGGGTAAAGGTATCACTCTTCAATTGCTGCAGTTGAGCCAGATCCAGTCGGGCGGTCTGGCCGTCCTGAGTATTCTGAATATTACCGCTGATGGTGAGTATTACCGGCCCCTCGGGTTGAGGCAGGGAGCCGGCCAGGCTGAACGACATTGTAAAGCAGGCCAGTAGAACAATAATCCACTTCGTCATGGGGAACCCTTCATACAAAGAATCAGCAAGCGCTGATCTCTGGTTTACTTATTATTGCAAAGAGTAGCGCTGATCAATCACTCTCATGTCTCAGTCGCTGACGCGGAGTTTTCCATAACTTGTTTATATGGCTGTAATTTACAGGCCGCCGCAGAATAAGTCAGGGACCGGTTGAGGCTGGATTACCCATTTTGTGTATTTTAGGTTTATTTAGCGGTCTATCGAGTTGGCAACCTCAATCAGGTTGCCATCGGGGTCTCTGAAATAGGCGGATAAAATTTTCCCCGTCGCTCCTGTGCGTAACACCGGACCTTCGATGACGGCAACATTACAGCGCTGAAGATGCTCGATTGCCTGTGCGATGGGCTGGTGGATAATAAAACAGAGGTCGGCACTACCCGGTTGCACATGGGCCGCTTTAGGTTCGAATTCGTTACCCTGTTGATGCAAATTTATCTTTTGCTGACCAAAGCTTAAGGCGATGCGACCTTCACCAAAAACGACTTTTTCCATCCCCATCACCGAGGTATAAAAATCAACCGTTGTTTGAATATCTGTCACGGTAAGCACCAGATGATCTAGCTGTTCTACCTGCATACGGAATCCTTTTAAATTATTTGGCGCGGTTGTCTGCGTCTTAGTCGCCGTGCCAGGAAGACGCAGGGTTGTGTCAGCATAAGATTGAGCAACAGTCCGGTGATAACGCCGAAAAGCATCCCCTCGGTTGTCAGCGGTATACCCGGCTTAAAGTTATCCAGAGTTTTTTCCAGCAAGTGATAGCGGGCGGGGTTAAACATATAGAGTGATTTAGACAACAGGTCGCCGTTGGCAAAAACTGCTATGCCCTGTTGTAATTCATCGTAGAGTTCCAGCGTTGCCAGTTTTTGCTGGGCATCTGCTCTGACACTGGGTTCGCTGTTTTGCTGATGCTGTTTAATCATCGAGCGGATATCGGCATAGCCAAACCGTTTTGCAGTGGCTTCGTAGCTCTCAACCTGCCACTCTGTTGATTCGTACATGCCTGCCAGATACTGCTGATAATGATCGGCCAGTTGCGGTATCTGCAGAGCCAGTAGCAGAGTCACACCAAAAATCAGCTTGTCTAATAGTCTTCCAATCAAGGGAGTATTCCTGAGGAGGTGTTGTATGTTAATTAATATACCGCACCAGAGATCGATGTAAAAACGAAGCTTTTTAAACAGATAGGGAGAGACTGAGGCGGGCAGAGGAGGAAGCGCCAGGCGGTAGTCCTTGCTATTCGCTGTCGGTATGGTTAAATTTCCGGAGTTATTTATTCAGGTTAGTTTCAGAAAACCTCTATAGAATACTCATCAGCTGTTAATGGGTGGCCGGTGTATTGGCGGGCCTGTTAATAAAAAAGCGGATATTTTTTAACAAGGTAGCAGATGCACACAGTGGCGAAAAAGCTTGTGTTGGTATTGTCTATGCTGGCGGTGATAACCGCGCAGCTGTTCAATGCTGCCTTCGCTATGCAGATGAGTCAAAGCGGTTCTGCGCCTGAGTCAGTTATGGCTCATGCAGCCCATGACGTCGCTCACGTTCCGAAGCAGAGGTCGACAGACACTCGGCTTAATACAATCCATCTTTCGCACCTTACCCAGCACACCCTGTCTGCATCGGTTGGCGCTGATGTTGGCAGTGGTTGTTGTGATCAGAGTTCACAGAGCATGTCTCACTGCGATGATAGCGTTGAAAGCAGGCATCACTGTGATAACCATGCCGATTGTGCTCAATCCAGTTGTGCCCAGTCCCATTGCGTCAGCTCGGTTGGCTGTGGGCTGTCGCACTATATTCTGGATATAGAGCCCTCTTTAACGGTTTCTTTTTCCGTTAGTCATCTGCTATTACCTCAGAACAGTCTCTCCCTGTACCGTCCTCCCATATTCCGTTGAGAACATAAGCCGCTAAGCCGGTCTTTTTTTCAGCGGGAGAACAGAATAGATCTCCCAGGTTTTCAGAATGTTTCAGACATCATCATGGATGAGTCTGATTCCAGTGGGTGTATCTATGTCACCAGTACTTACTTTTTTAATACTCAGACCTTCAAGGCTTAGGTTTTTAAGGCTTAGGTCTTCAAAACTTAGGCCTTCAAAACTTAGGTCTTCAAAACTCTATATCAGAGCAACCCTGTACCGCTTGATAGCGGCTGTGCTGCTCAACGCTACGGTTGCTTCAGTTGCCCTGGCCGAGGCAGAAAATGACCTATTAACCCTGGATCAAGCGGTCACCCTTGCGCTGCAAAATGATCCCTGGTTGTTGGGCAGTCGCTATCAGCAGCGGGCGACAGAGGCGCTGGCAGAGTCCGCGTATCAGCTACCAGACCCTAAGTTTTCTCTGGCACTGGCAAACCTGCCAACGGATACCTTTGATTTTGAACAGGAGGCGATGACACAACTGTTGGTCGGTGTGTCGCAAATGTATCCCCGGGGCGATAGTCGGCGTCTGAAGCGCGAGCAACTGACCTTACAGAGTGCCAGCCAACCGCTGATGCGTCAGGAGCGCCAGGCAAAGTTGAGGCTGACAATAACTCAGCTATGGCTGGAGGCTTATCAGGCTAAACAGTCAGTGCAACTGATTCAGCGGGACAGAAAGCTATTTGATCAACTGGTGGATATTTCCCAGGCCAGTTACTCCTCCGGACTGAGGGGAACAGGACAGCAGGATCTGATTAAGGCGCAGCTGGAGCAATCCCGTATCGAAGACCGGCTGACGCTGTTGTTGCAGAAGCAGGATATGGCTGAACAAAAACTGTTGGAGTGGTTGCTGCCTGCCTTGAGTGACGCGTCTATGCCAATGACTGGATTTCACTATGCGACTGAACTGCCGCTGCTGCGCATCGATTATAGCAGCGATTACCCGGATGGCTTGCAACCTCAGGCGCTAAGTCATACCACGCTGGCCAGCCATCTGACCGGCCATCCTTCGATTCAGATTGTGGATCAGAGTATCGCCGCAGCAGCCACCGCTGTGCAGCTGGCGAAACAGAAATACAAACCGGAGTGGGGGGTGAGTGCCAGTTATGGTTATCGCGGTGAAGATGCGATGGGGCGTGACCGGGCTGACCTGTTCAGTGCCGGTGTCAGCGTCACTATGCCGCTGTTTTCAACCGTCAGTCAGGACAAAGAAGTCGAAGCGGCAATCGCCAGTCAGGAAAAGATCCGTACCGAACGCAGTCTGATGCTCAGACAGATGATCGCTTCATTTAACTCCGCCCGGGCGCAGTTGAGTCGTCTGCAACAGCGCCAGCAGATCTTTGATGACAAACTTCTGCCGCAGGTGAAGCAGCAGGCGGATGCGGCCTTAAATGCCTATGAGTCTGATAACGGTAGTTTTATTGAAGTGGTGCGCGCACGTATCGCTGAACTTAACACCCGAATCGATTACCTCGACATAACGGTGGCGCGGCTGCAGCAGATTGCTCAGCTGAACTATCTGCTTACGACCACTGAATCAGCGACCGACAGTTTCACGCTTAGCCAGCCAGGAGTGACCCATGAGTAATATCGTTAAGGGATTTGGATTAGTTTTACTGGGCGTTGTGGTAGGGGCTGCAGGTCTTGCTGCAGTCGTAAAAACCGACACTTTCTCAATGGGAGCAACCGCTACAGTGTCTGAAACGTCTGCACCCGCCAGCGATCAGCCACTTTACTGGGTAGCGCCGATGGACCCAAATTATCGCCGGGATAAGCCGGGTAAGTCGCCGATGGGGATGGATCTTGTGCCGGTTTACAAGGAGGCCGGTTCTGCTGCGGATGAAGGTCCCGGAACCATCAAAGTGTCCCCTGAGGTGGTTAACAATCTCGGAGTAAGAACTGCAGTATCGGCGATGACTCAGATGCAGTTCGATGTGCGTACCGTGGGTTATGTGGATTATAACCAGGACGAAATCATCCATGTTCACCCCAGGGTTGAGGGCTGGGTTGAAAAGATCTATATCAAAGCGGAAGGCGACCCGGTGGTGAAAGGTGAGCCGCTTTACGACCTTTATGCCCCGGCGCTGGTTAATGCGCAGGAGGAGTATCTGTTTGCCCTGGCACGGGGTAACCGAGATCTGATTCGGGGCGCGGAAACCCGTTTGCGGGCGCTTCAGGTACCCCAGCAAACACTGGATAAACTGAAAACAACAGGTAAACCCAGCCAGAGTGTGACCTTTTTCGCTCCACAAAGTGGTGTAGTGGATAACTTCAATATCCGTCAGGGGGTTTATGTAAAGCCGGGAATGACGCTGATGTCGATTGGGGCACTGGATGAAGTCTGGGTTGAAGCTGAAGTGTTTGAGCGGCAGGCAAGTCTGATTACTGCGGGGCTGCCGGTCTCCATAAAACTGGATTTTCTACCGGGAGCAGCACGCGAGGGGGTGGTTGATTATGTCTACCCCGCACTGGACGCCGGAACCCGGACGCTGAAAGTGCGCATGCGCTTTAACAATCAGGACCGTCAGCTCAAACCGAATATGTTTGCTGAAGTGATTATCCATAAGCAGGACACACAAGCCTCGCTAACGGTGCCTAAAGAGTCGGTGATCCGCGGGGCTGAAGCCAATCGGGTAGTGCTGGCGCTGGGCGACGGTCGCTTCAAATCGGTCACCGTCAATACCGGCCGGAGTGACGGCAAACAGGTAGAGATATTAGCTGGGCTGAAGGCCGGTGAAGCGGTGGTTACTTCGGCGCAGTTTCTTCTGGATTCCGAGTCGAGCAAAACGTCTGACTTTATGCGCATGCATATTGATCAGCCGATGGAGGCTGACTCAGCTGCTATGAGCATGGACGGCATGAGCATGGATAGCATGAGTATGGATAGTCTGAGTCTGGACAGTATGGCTCTGGATAGTAACAGTCTGGAAACCCCGCAGAGCGATATGAAAGAGGGGGTTAACCGTGATTCTCAAGGCCAGATGCCAGAAAGTCAGAAGCCGGAAAGCCAGGACCATGATGGCATGAGTCCGAATCAGGAAACGCTTAAGCAGGGCCAGGTAATGCCTTTGGCCGCTGAGCCTATCGCGTTGTTCAACCGGTTGCAGTCCACCACTGCGAGGGCTGTTTTATGATTGAGTCGATTATTCGCTGGTCGGTCGGCAATCGTTTTTTTGTTTTGCTGGCCACGGTGATTTTGGTGGGAGGAGGTTTGTTCTCCCTGAAGAATACTCCGGTTGATGCTATTCCGGACCTGTCCGATGTTCAGGTGATTATTAAAACCAGTTATCCGGGCCAGGCGCCGCAGGTGGTTGAGGATCAGGTGACCTATCCGCTGACCACGGCAATGTTATCGGTGCCCGGCGCGGTAACGGTGCGCGGTTATTCATTTTTTGGTGACTCCTATGTCTATGTCATCTTCAACGAAGACACTGATATGTACTGGGCTCGCAGCCGGGTGCTGGAATATCTGAGTCAGGTGGCTCCCTCGTTACCGGCAAATGCCCGGCCACAACTGGGGCCGGATGCGACCGGTGTTGGCTGGGTATATCTATACGCGCTGGTGGACAAAACCGGTAAGCATGACATCAGTCAGCTGCGCAGTCTGCAGGACTGGTTCCTCAAGTATGAGCTACAAACGGTGCCGGGGGTGTCTGAAGTAGCACCGATTGGCGGGATGGTGAAGCAGTATCAGGTGCGGGTGAATCCGGAAAAACTGCGGGCGTTTAATATGCCGCTTTCACATATTCAGAACGCGATCCGTCAGGCCAATCAGGAAGTGGGTGCCTCGGTTGTAGAGATGGCTGAAGCGGAATATATGGTGCGTGCCACCGGCTATATTCAGGGCGAGGATGATCTGCGGAATATACCGCTGGGGGTGAATAAGAACGGTACCCCGGTGCTGTTACAGGATGTTGCAGAGATCGGCACCGGGCCACAGATGCGCCGTGGTGTGTCTGAACTTAATGGTGAGGGCGAAGTGGTCGGTGGCGTGGTGGTGATGCGCTTTGGGGAAAACGCGCAGAAAACCATTGATGGTGTTAAAGCCCGGTTGGAAACGTTGAAAAAAGGGCTGCCGGAGGGGGTTGAGCTGGTGACGGTGTATGACCGCTCCGGCCTGATCGATCGTGCGGTTGAGAACCTTTGGCATAAGTTGCTGGAGGAGTTCATCGTCGTTGCCCTGGTGTGCATTGTGTTTCTGTTCCATGTGCGCTCGTCACTGGTGGCTATCGTCAGTCTGCCGGTCGGAATTCTGACCGCGTTTATTATCATGAACGCTCAGGGAATCAACGCCAATATTATGTCTCTGGGGGGCATTGCGATTGCGATTGGCGCGATGATCGATGGCGCCATCGTGATGATCGAGAATATGCATAAGCATATGGAACGTACCCCACTGACGAATGAAAATCGTTGGCAGATTGTCGCTGAATCCGCCAGTGAAGTAGGGCCTGCACTGTTTTTCAGTCTGCTGATTATCACCGTGAGTTTTGTGCCGGTATTTACCCTGGAAGCACAGGAAGGGCGGATGTTTGCGCCGCTGGCCTTTACCAAAACCTACGCAATGGCAGCCTCAGCGGCACTGGCGATTACGCTGGTGCCGGTGCTGATGGGGTATTTTATCCGTGGCAAGGTGTTGGCGGAGCATAAGAACCCGGTAAACCGCGTTCTCACTGCACTCTATATGCCGACCCTGCGTAAAGTGTTGTCCTTCCCCAAGCTGACATTAGCCTTTGCTTTGCTGGTCTTTCTCGTCGGATTGTGGCCATTGGATAAGTTGGGCAGCGAGTTTATGCCACCGTTGGACGAGGGCGATCTGATGTATATGCCCACCACCTATCCGGGCATATCGATTGGTCAGGCGCGTCAGTTACTGCAACAGACGGATAAGCTGATAAAGACGATACCCGAAGTCGAAACGGTGTTTGGCAAAGTCGGGCGGGCCGATACTGCCACCGATCCTGCGCCGCTGACCATGATTGAAACCTTTATTCAGTTAAAACCCCGGGATCAGTGGCGCGAAGGTCTGAGCACCGATGATCTGCGTAAAGAACTCGATAACCTGGTAAAAGTGCCGGGGCTAACCAACGCCTGGGTGATGCCGATCAAAACCCGTATCGATATGCTGGCAACCGGTATTAAAACCCCGGTAGGGATTAAGGTCGCCGGACCGGATCTGAAAGTGATTCAGCAGATCGGCCAGCAACTGGAAACCATTCTCAACGATGTGCCGGGTACCGCTTCCGTGTATTCCGAACGGGTAGCGGGTGGTCGTTATATCAAGGTGGATATCCAGCGACAGAGTGCCGCCCGTTATGGCCTCAATATCGCCGATATTCAACAGGTCGTTGCATCCGCTATCGGCGGGATGAATGTATCGCAAACCATCGAAGGGCTGGAACGTTATCCGATCAATGTCCGTTATCCACAGGATTATCGTGACTCACCGGAGCAGCTGGCGTTGCTGCCGATTGTTACGCCCATGGGACAGCGCATTCCGCTGGGTGATGTGGCTGAGATCTATATCGAAGACGGGCCTCCAGGCATTAAGAGTGAAAATGCGCGCCTTAACGGCTGGACCTTTATCGATATTGAGGGCATGGATATCGGTAGTTATGTTGAACATGCGCAGCAGGTCGTGGCTGATCAGCTGCAACTGCCCGCCGGTTATTCGGTCAGTTGGGCAGGTCAGTATGAGTATATGCAACGGGCGAAGGAGAAGCTGGCCTACGTGGTTCCGCTGACACTCTCGATCATTGTGATTCTGCTGTTCCTTAACTTTCGCAACTTTATTGAGGTCAGCATCATCATGGGTACTTTGCCACTGGCGATGGTTGGCAGTGTCTGGCTGATGTACCTGCAGGGCTTCAATTTCTCGGTTGCGGTGGGTGTCGGGTTTATCGCCCTGGCCGGGGTCGCGGTAGAGATCGGCGTCATTATGCTGGTGTATCTGAATCAGGCGTATCAGCAGATGCTGGATCGCTGCGAAAAACAGGGCCTGATTCCACGGGAAGAGACTCTGCGACATGCCGTATTGCAAGGTGCCGGGTTGCGGGTGCGCCCGGTAATGATGACCGCTGCGGCGATTATCGTCGGTTTATTACCGATTCTTTACGGCAGTGGTACCGGCTCAGAGGTGATGAGCCGGATCGCCGCGCCGATGGTGGGCGGTATGGTCAGTGCGGTAGTGCTGACGTTGCTGGTATTACCGGCGGTGTATTTCCTCTGGCGGCGGCGATCTATCGCCGCTCTGGAACATTAAAAATTTAATTCAGTAATTTAACGAACGGAGAAAACAATATGACATTTAATAAACTTATCCTAGTCAGTAGCCTGAGTGCAGTGATGCTAAGTAGCGGATTCAGCGCAGGTGTCAGCGCTGCAGGTAACACTGCAACGCAACAGGGCGGCATGGGTCATAGCGCAATGCAGCATGGTGATATGAGCCAGAGCGGTATGTCGCAGGAGACGATGTCCCAAGAGATGTCCGGCGAAATGAACCACGATACGATGTCTCAGGGGATGTCTGACAATAAGATGTTCCTGGAGCAAAAGGATATCGACGGTTATACGGTCAGCTTCCATGTGATGGCTGCTGAAGAGGGGATGAGCCATGGTGGCTCACACAACCTGATGATAAAAGTGGAGCAGCAGGGTGCTGTCGTCAGTGGCGCACAGATAAACTCTAAAGTGATCTATCCTGATGGAACCGAGGAGAGTAAACCGCTGATGGCGATGGGTGAGTGGCAGATGGCGGGTTATGACCTTAAAGAGAGTGGTAAACACCAACTGATGGTGCTGTTCAAAACCCCGGATGGTAAGAAACATTTTGGCGGTTTGTATTATTCAAAATAACGTTTAATGGTCGGGAGGGGGAAGCGAAGCCGTGTTGGGGTTCGTTCCTCACCCCAACCTACCAGCCGAATATTGTAGGTTGGGATGAGGCACGAATCCCAACATCCATTAGCACAGTGAAGTAACCATTATTGTTCATTCACCGATGTTTGATCGGTCTATCCTGTAGGTTGGGATGAGGCACGAATCCCAACATCCATTAGCGCAGTGAAGTAACCATTATTGTTCATTCACTGATGTTTGATGGTCTATCCTGTAGGTTGGGATGAGGCACGAATCCCAACATCTAATCGAATGGCACAGGGAGGTGACCATGTATTACCGGCGGGCTTTGCAACCAGGGGGTTGTTATTTTTTTACGGTGAATCTCTATGATCGTGATAAGGATTTGCTCGTTAGCCATATCGATCTGCTGCGTGAATCCTTTCGACAGGTTAAATTACGTCATCCTTTTCACATTGATGCGCTGGTGGTGCTACCGGAACATCTGCATGCTATCTGGTCCCTGCCTGAAGGAGACTCCGATTTTTCTACCCGTTGGGGGCTGATTAAAGCGAATTTTTCCCGAGGTTTGGCTAAGGACGAATTGATCTCTAAGAGCCGTATATCGAAGGGCGAGAGGGGGATCTGGCAGCGGCGCTATTGGGAGCATCTTATCCGTGATGAAAATGATTTTCGCAGGCATGTGGATTACATTCACTTTAATCCGGTTAAGCATGGTTTAGTTCAGCGATGTATTGACTGGCAATATTCCAGTTTTCACCGTTATGTTGCGCGAGGGGCATTACCCATTGATTGGGGTGATGGGGTAACAGACCTTTCGGCGGAAGGGTTTGGTGAGTAGGGATTTTCAGGTGTTTTCGACGTTATTGGGTCGTAGAGTTGGCTTTTCAAAGAGTTGTTGGGGTGTGTGCCTCACCCCAACCGACGTTCTAGCCATTTTTCTGATAGCGTCTTTCAGGGCGTCCGACTGTTCCATAGCTAACATCTGCTGAGAGTTCGGAGCAGCTGACCAGGTACTCC
>NZ_JBNKYN010000006.1:0-93432 GCF_050300915.1 Amphritea sp. | reverse complement strand
CAGGCCACGGTCAGCCGCTCTGGTTGCTGGCTGAACTGACCTATAAATGTCCACTACAGTGTCCCTATTGCGCTAACCCGGTGGATTTTGCCAGTAAAACGGGAGAGCTGACGACCGCTGAGTGGATCGATGTGTTTACGCAGGCCCGTGAACTGGGCGCTGCTCAACTGGGTTTTTCCGGCGGCGAGCCTCTGGTGCGTCAGGATCTGATCGAGCTGATCAGGGAAGCACGTAATCTGGGCTACTATTCCAACCTCATCACCTCCGGCGTTGGCCTGAATGAGCGTAAGATCGCCGATTTCCGCGAGGCGGGGCTGGATCATATTCAGGTCAGCTTCCAGGCGGCGGACCCTGAGGTGAATAATCTGCTGGCGGGCTCGGAAAAGGCGTTTAAGCAGAAACTGGCGATGGCCCGTGAAGTGAAAGCTCAGGGTTATCCGATGGTGCTTAATTTTGTCACCCATCGGCATAATATCGATCAGATCGACCGTATTATCGAACTCTGTGTTGAGCTGAAAGCGGATTACGTCGAACTGGCCACCTGTCAGTATTATGGCTGGGCGTATGAGAACCGTAACGATCTGTTGCCCACCCGGGCGCAACTGGAACGGGCGGAGCGGATCACCAATGAATACCGTGACCGGCTGGCGGCGGAAGGCAATCCGATCAAGATTATCTTTGTCACCCCGGACTACTACGAAGAACGTCCCAAAGGCTGCATGAATGGCTGGGGCCAGGTATTTCTCACAGTCACCCCGGATGGTACCGCGTTACCATGCCACAGTGCCCGAATGCTGCCGATTGAGTTCCCCAATGTGCGGCAGCAGAGTATCGAGGCTATCTGGAACCAGTCCAATGGCTTCAACCATTTCCGTGGCTATGAGTGGATGAAAGAGCCGTGCCGTAGCTGTGATGAAAAAGAGAAGGATTTTGGTGGCTGCCGCTGTCAGGCCTTTATGATGACCGGCGATGCCTACAATACCGACCCGGTGTGCAGTAAATCACCCCATCACGATCTGATTATTCAGGCCCGCGAAGAGGCTGAGCTACCCTCCCACAAAGAACCGATCTACCGTAACGAGCGCAACTCGAAGGTGTTCTGCAAAAGCTGAGGCAAGTGGCCTGCTTGTTCACCCACTGCCAGGCAGCGGGTGAAACGCTATTACGCTCAGGCGATCAGTTATCGCTGGCAAACACATATCCAACGCCATAGACGGTAGTGATCAGTCCACGTTCTTTGTTGTGATCATCGAGTTTTTTGCGCAGCTTGCCGATCATCACATCAACGCTGCGATCTGCCGGGTGCCATTCACGGTTGTAAAGCTGCTCGAGAAGTTGTTCCCGCGGGAGTATTTCATTGGGGGTGCTGAGAAAAATATTCAGCAGGGCAAACTCTTTTTTCGCCAGCTTTATCCAGTCGCCGGTTTCCGGTTTGACCATCTGCCGGACCCGGTCTAAACGGCGACCGGCAAACTCAATGATCTGTCCCCCGGCTGTTTTTTCTGGCGAGATGCTGTCGTTGTTTATTTCTGCAATCGTTTCACCGCTAAGCTGACAGGCTGTCTCTGCTTTGCTGATAGAGCTGTGGCTAAGATCCTGCGCTGTCGGCAAGGTCTGGAGTGTACTACTGCTGAGGCGGGACCAGCGTCCCAGGTTACGAATGCGGGCTGAGAGTTCCCGGCAGTTAATCGGAGGCGTAATGTATTCATCGGCACCCAGCTCCAACGCGATGATCAGGTCATCAGGGCTGGCTTTAGGGCCGATCATGATGATGCCACCGCGACTTTTAGTCCGCAGTTCTCTGGCGGCTCTGAAGTCTAAACGGGCTGCCCTGGAGTTATCGACAATAAAGACATCGGTCTTATTACTGATATGGCAGCTCGATGTATTACGGTAGGTTTCGATATCGAAATCACTGTTGCTGTTCAGGTTGAACAGGGTGCCACTGGTCTGGTCACTGATAATGGTTATATTCATAGACATCCAATTATTTATAGTCTTTTTATTTAAGAGGGTGTTTGAAAATTGATCTATGTCACTATCTTAGAGCCAACCGTGGCAAGAGGTATGGTAAAAACGTGCTACATTTTGGTAAAAAATCGCGGGCTTAAGCGCGAATCTGTTTGGCGGTCAGATTGAATACCCGGCGCAACTGTTTATTAAGGTGACTCTGGTCACTAAACCCGGTCAGCTGGGAAATCTGCGCCGGTGTCAGGCGCTTATCCAGCAACAGTTCACGCGCCTTGTAGGTGCGGCGCATCAGTACAAACTGGTGTGGGGTATAGCCGGTGCTGGCTTTAAACGAGCGGCTGAAGTGATAGCTGCTCATATTGAGAATCTCGGCCAGCCGGTCAAGGCTGATCTTTTCTGCTAAATTCCGGTCGATGTATTCAACCAGCTTTTGCAGCCCGCTACGGTTTATCTTGCCATCCTGCTGGTCTGTTACCGCTTTATTGGAGTAACGATTCAGCAGATGTACTATCGATGCATTCGCCAGGCTTTCCATATACAGGTTGCCACTGGAAAAATCAGCGCTCACTTCACCGAGTATCAGTTCGCATAAGTGTTTCAGAACCGGATCATCAGACTGAAACAGCGATTGCAGTTCCAGTGAATCAGGGCTGAGATTAGCCGTTTCTTCTATCACTTTTCTCACCGCCTCATGGGGGAAAAGAATATGCAGCGAGCCGGATTGCGGCTCGGGAATAAGCCAGCGATTATCCTGAAAAGCAGGAACCAGTGAGAGCATCTGACTCTGCCAGACCCCTTTATAGTGAACGCCGCCACAGCGCAATCTGACCTCTGATGAGGGGGGGTTGTAGTTATAGATCAGCACGTGATGGTCCATCGCGGGCATTTCGAGGTCGACAAGGGGTAACTGAGAATAATTTTCCAGGCGGATATTTTTGAAGTGTTGCTCTGCACTGGTATTGCTGGGTGCAAAGGGGGCTCTTCTGAGCCGCTCTTCAGGTGTGATCAGTTGAAATGTTTCATCAGCCATAGAATACCGATCCGGATTTATTATCAGACAGGTTTTAATGATTTCTCATAATATGAGAAAAGTGTTTTCAATACAATCTATTTACAATCATCTTTATTACACCGGGCTAATGGTTGAAAAGGGGCTTGAAAGGGGGGGCTGCCTGTCTGCTGTCTATGCAGAAGGCTTTTAACCAATAAGAAAGGCTGCACGAATGCAGCCTTCTATGGTTGATGCGCAGCTCAGGCGCACTGTTTCTGCCGGGGGGCAGGTCAGTTGTTGGTTATAAAGTGAGCCCCGCGTTCGCCTATCATCACCGCCACCGCATTGGTATTGCCACTGGGAACCTGGGGGCAGATCGACATATCAATCACTCGCAGCCCTTTAATACCGTGGACCCGCAACTGCTGGTCAGTCACCGAGGTTGCCGGGTCGTTACCCATACAGCAGGTACCCGCAGGGTGGTATACCGTTTTGATATCGCGCCGAATAAACGCTTCGATGGCCTCAGTATCATCCGGATCAAGCGCTTCGGGCACAATCACTTTATCAATCACCTTCTGCAGTGCCGGGGTTTGCATCATTTTCAGCCCCAGTCGGGTGGCACGTACATGTGCATCCAGATCGTCGGGGTGATCAAGGAAGTTAGCATCGATCTCAACAAGGTCCTGCGGGTCGGTACTTTTCAGGCGCACCTCACCACGTGATTTGGGCTGCAGATAACCAACTTTAATTGAGATGCCGTGATCTGCCGCGGCTTCTTTCTCTCCGGGAGTATTATCAAAGTTATCCAGTACCGGCAGGAAATGCATCTGAATATCAGGACGTCCCTGACCACAGGTATCAACCACCCCGGCACCTTCGAGGACGTTGGAGGTGAGCAGGCCGGTTTTCAGTGTCATCCACTCAAGCCCGTGACGGATCGCCTTAAGGCCTTTGTCTTCGCCAAACAGTGAAATCTTCTCTTTGGTGGTGGCGTTGATCGACAGGTGCAGGTGGTCATGGAAGTTTTTACCCACTGGCAGGTCAGCCACCACCGGAATACCCAGTGATTCCAAATGTGCTTTCGGGCCGATACCGGACAGCATCAGTATTTTCGGGCTGCCAAAGGTGCCAGAGCTGATAATCACCTCTTTGCGCGCCTTAATGGTGACCGGGGTGCCACCTTTAATGCTGAGTTCAACACCGGTAGCGACCCCCTGTTCAATAATAACTCTGTGTACCAGAGCACCAGTGGCGACCTCGATGGCACTGTTGTCTTTAACCGCTGCCAGATAGGTGCGCGAGGTACTGCCGCGGGTGCCATTGAATGTAGCCAGTTGGTAAAAACCGATCCCCTCGGTGGTGGGGCCATTGAAATCATTGAGATAGGGCAGACCGATCTCCTGACCTGCCTTGACAAACGCCATGGTTAACGGATGACGGTAACGGTTATCACTGATACGGAACAGGCCTTCATTACCATGAAACTCCCCGGATAAACTCTCGTTATTTTCCGCTTTGCGATAAAACGGCAGTACGTCGTTATATGACCACTGATCACAGTCCCAACGGTTTGCCCAGTCATCGTAATCCTCTTTCTGACCGCGCATGTAGATCATGCCGTTAACCGCGCTGCCACCCCCCAGCCCTTTACCCTGAGCGATCAGCATTTCGCGGTTGTTAGCATTTTTCAGCGGTAGGGTTTCATAACCCCAGGAGGCCTTTTGAAATATCTTCAGTGCGCCGGCGGGCATAGTGAAGAGTAATCCGTCATTTTTCGCGCCAGCTTCGAGTAGCAGAACGCTGCCTGCTCCCTGGCGGACCAGTTGCGCAGCGACAACACAGCCAGCGGAACCTGCGCCAGCGACGATGTAATCATATTCATTTTTCATACTAAAACCTTTCTGCAAAGTTATCTTTAAAGTCTGAATACACCTGCCATCGTGATCAGACTGTTGCGCTGGAGGCAGGTGCTATTGCGATTGTTAGTGACTGCCCATATAGGCGTTATGCAGTCGCTGCTGATCCTGTTTTAGTCCGTCACAGGGCTCATAGAGTACCTTCTCACCATGGACGATAACCGCAGCGTGGTCACCGATTTCGAGGGCTGCATTGGCATACTGCTCTACCAGTAAAACCGCCATGCCGGTCTGCTTTAACTCGGTCAGTAGTGGCATAAAGCGGCTGACAATAATGGGGGCCAGCCCCAGGGACAGCTCATCAATAAGAATGACTTTCGGTTGCTTGATAATCGAACGGGCCAGCACAATCATCTGCTGCTCACCGCCGGACAGCATCCCCGCTGCGGTGTTCAGGCGTTTCTTCAGTTCAGGGAACATCGACAGGGTGGTTGCCATACCGGCATCGGCCAGTTGCTGATTATCACAGGCAGCCCGAATATTCTGCTCCACCGTCAGGTGAGAAAAGATCTGCCGCCCCTGTTCCACATAGCTGAGGCCCGCATTCACCCGTTGCAGACGATTAAGGTTGTGGAGCGGTTGACTATCGAGAAAAATCTCGCCCTCCAGCGCCGGAATAACACCGCTGATAGCATCCAACAGGGTGCTTTTACCGGCGCCGTTGGGCCCCAGCAAGACGGTTACCTCGCCACTGGGAACCTCAAGAGACAGATTGCGAACGATCTCGGCTCCGCTGCGTTCGATACAGATATTTTTAATCTCTAACCCTTTCATCATGCTGCTCCCAGATAGGCTTCTACAACTTCAGGAATCTGCAGTGTCTCTTCCACGGGGCCAGCTGCGATTACCTTGCCAAACTCAAGCACGATCAGGTCGCTGCAGACGGAGCGGATCAGTGCCATATCGTGCTCAACCAGCAACACGCTGCAGCCAAACAGTTGCGGAATCTGCCGGATGACACTGGCGAGCCGGTCGGATTCCATCGTGCTCATACCCGCGGCGGGTTCATCCAGCAGGAGAATGTGGGGGCGGGACATCAGTGCGCCTGCGATCTCCACCAGACGCCGGGTACCCACATCCACCTGAACGATCAGGGTGTCTTTATCCGGGCAGCCCAACAGCTCAAGTATCTCGTCCAGAAGGTGGACGTCATAGGCATTACGTGCCGCCAGGTGAACATATTGTCGTATCGTCAGTTCAGGTACGGCGCGGCCTTGCTGAAAGGTGCGGCGTAGTCCCATGCGGGCGCGTTGGTATGCGGGGAGTGAGGATAGTGGGTTTGTATCGATATTGATGTTGCCCCCCTTAATGGGCGTAAAACCGCTGATGACGTCCACCAGAGATGATTTGCCCGCCCCGTTTGGCCCGACCAGACCGGTGACAGTGCCCTGTTTCAGCGAGAAGTTAACGTTGTCCAGCGCTTTTACTGCACCATAGTTCAGGCTGATATCTTTCAGCGTCAGGGTGCTGGCGGTAGAACGAACCATCGGGGTAGAAAGCGTAGCGGGGCTGTTGTTAACCGCAACGGCCGAGGCGGCATCCTTGTGTGGCGCCGTTTTCTGGTTATGCTTAGTCAGCGCGTAGATCGCACCGACGGCAAAGATCAGGTCGGCAATGTCTTTCCATTCACCCAGCCCCAGGAGGCTCAGAATCTGGGGTGTGAACCAGGTCAGCATACCGGCAATCAGCGCGCCAGCCAGAAAGCGTGAGTGAGCCAGAATCGCGAGGGCAAAAATAAGCAGTGATCCATAGGGAAGAAAGTTGTTAGCGGTGACGCTGCCAAGCTGCATTGCCAACAAAGAGCCTGCAATACCGGCTATGAAGGCACCCAGGGTAAAGGCACTGACTTTACTGACAGAGACATGGATACCCAGAGAGGCGGCAGCGCGTTCACTGTAACGGATGGTAAACCAGGCCGCACCAAAGGGGATCTGTTCAATCCAGACGATCATCCGGCTGAGAAATGCTGTGACCGCGATAGTAAACAGCAGGAAGGCATACTCATCATAAAGCCATTCCGGCAACTCAAAACTGTAACCTTCCATCAGCCCTGGAAACTCAATGCGGGTGAGAACAATGTTGATCGTCAGGGCGAAAGCCAGAGTGATGATCGCCAGATTTATCCCCCGTACCCTTAATGTTGGCAGAATCAGCAACAGACCAACAAACGCCGAGGCTATGCCGCTTAGCAGCAGAATCAATACCACTGGAAGCTGAGGGAAATTAAACCCCAGATAGAGCGTGACCCAGGCAGCAACACCGCTAATACCCACCTGACAGAGGGAGATAATGCCTGCCCGTTCGGTGGTGACGCCAATACTCAGGCAGGTGATCGCAGTGACCAGCACCGAGGTAAAAATATAGGCGTAGTAGGGTGACAGCCAATAACTCGCTATTGCCAGTAACAGCAATGCTATCTCGCCCTGAAGACCATATCGTTTAAGCACGTTGACCATCCCATTTATCCTTACGTTTTGTCCAAAGAAGAATCAGTACAATAACCGGCAGGTAGATTGTCTGGGCATAGGGGGCGGTGGTTGGCGAGGACAACGTTGCTGCTTCCAGAATGCCCAGTAACAAACCGCCAGACAGGGTCAGATAAAACCCGTGAAACGAACCGATCAGGGCGGTACAGAGTGCTGGAATAATCAGCAGGCTCAGTGATGCATAATTAGCATTACGGGCAGAGGAGGTCATGATGATTAACAATGCCAGTGCCGACATCGCCCCCGCGAGAGACCAGATCATAATTGTCAGCCGGTCAGAAGGGATGCCGATCAACTCTGCGGTAACCGATTTGGCTGCAAAAGCCTGCAGCCGGGTGCCGGTGTGAGTGTTGTTGATGTAGTAGTGCAATCCCGCTGCCATAAGGATGGAGACAATCAGTGAAACCACCAGGCCGCCACTGATGTTGACTGCACCCAGGGATAAACCAAGACTGTCGAACAGGTCAGGTGCCTGACGTGGGCTATCGCCAAACAGTCGGGTACCGATAGAGAGGTAACCAATCATCATCGCAATAGCAACCGATGAACGGGTACCGACATCGGCGTCATGAAACCAGCGTGACATAATGGCGCCGGAAAATGCGCCAACCAGCGCGCTGCAAATAATGCCCGCCAGTGCCGCCAGCCAGAGTGGCAGCGGGGTATCAGACAGCACCAGAAACAGATAACTGCCGAGCAGCCCTATGGCCGTCTGCGCGAAATTGACGACCCCGCCCATACGGGATAACAGGGTAATGCATAACCCTAATGATGCGTAAGCAGCACCAATAACAAGACCCGAGGCCAGAATATCTAACATAGTTTTCCTCGATGAAACCGTTGAAACAATAAAAAGTAACTCACATTGCCGCTGTCCTGATGGTGTCAGAGCATCTCCTGCACCATGTCGACGTCAGCTAACAGAGCGGTGCGTTCTCAAACGGTTTTTGGGTGATGAAGCCGCCAACCAGAGAACGCACCTTAACCATTACCGGGTCTGGATAACGAGAAAGTCTGGTGTCACAACTTCCCAGTCACCGTCGACAAGTTTCACAAACTTGGTAGCAGACTTAGAGATATGGTCGGCCTTAGCCGCCACATCCAGTGGCAGTCCCATCATCGGGTTTGTCAGTGCTTTATCACCGGTTGAACTGCGCAGCGCCGCGGTCACACTTTCCCGGGTGATCGGGCCTTCAATCCTTTTCATCGCTTCCAGCAGCAGGGTGGCAGAGATGTAACCACCCTGAGCGAAAGATGACAGATTGACGCCTGACTCATTCATCAGTGCACGCCAGTCATTGAGTGACTCGCTGTCACCCAGAAACGGTTCATACTCTGAGTTGGCGTAAACCTCGCCTGGGTAATCTCTGGTGGTAGCCGCAAATCCTGAGGTATATGCGGGTGTCATGAACACGGCAGTCGCCTCGGTAAAGTCCTGCATCTGCATCGCTTTCAGCCAGGCCAGATCCATCTGCTCGGCACCGGAAAATACGATCGAGTCGCACTGTGCGGCTTTCGCACGCAGCACATGGGGAGTCATGTCATCGTTTGGCAGCACACTGGTATCCAGCAGGTGAAGCTCTTTGCCTGTGAGTTTTTTGTACTCATCAACCGCCCACTGGTTTCCTGCGCTGTGGGATGGAATTCCCAGCAGGAAGGCACAGACTTTGTCTTTGTGGATGACTTCCGATGCGAAGTAGAGGGATGCCAGAGTTCCCCGGGCCGGTCCTACACTAACCGGGGCAAAGGCTTTTTTCATATAACAACTGAATTCGCCGGCAACCCCGGGGATAGAGAGAACTTTGCGCCGGTCATAAAGGTTTGAGTTAACACCGCAGTCTTGCAGGCTGGCAGACCCGGCAAATGCTACAACCTGTTCAGAGTCGACCAGTTCGCGGCCGGATTGGGCTGTCGCACCGGCATCGCCTTTATCGTCCTGGACGATAAACTCAATTTTCCGGCCCTGAATACCGCCTTCTTTATTGGCCCGATCAAACACTGCACGTGCAGCTTCCGGTGATTCAGGCAGGGTCATTGCGCCAGATAATGTTGCCAGTGAGCCAACCTTGATGGGGCCTTCATCGGCGTGTACCGCTCCGACCAGAGCGATTGTTCCGAGAGTTAATGAGAACCCCCAGACTTTTGTGAAGTTTTTCATGATCATCAATGTTTCTCCGTCATTTTCAGGGTTACTTAATGTCACCCCAGCATAGGTTTTGGTTTTTTTATACAGGCGCACTTTTCTTGTGCGTTATTAATTAAATTGTTAATAAAATGTAAGTAAATTGTTATTTATTTGTCTGGTTTATTTTGTTTTTTAATATATCTGATCTGTTTTTGTTCGCTGATTTAATGTTATTGGTTTGTACAAACTGTTTCGCATCATTATTGGGCGATATGGCATAGATATGTAACAGAATTGTATATGTAACTACTAATCGCTTCTTGTGTTGTATTTTGAATATATGAGATTTATGACATTAAAATTATAATATGTAAATAAAAAATTGACAGAATTATCAAATAGAGATAATTTCAAAAAAAGACGATACATCTGAAATAGCTGCATATACTTCGTCATAACTCTGAAATGAGATGTTTGTCTTATTGTTTTGACGCTCGGTTTGAAAGTGATTTATCCGATTTTAACGGTTGAAACTTGTTTTTAGTTGCAGGCGTTAATCAGTAATTAGCTGTTTTGGTGTGTTGTCGAATATACCTTAGTTTTAATTCGATCTCTCTGTTATTGATAACTGGCTTTGCCAGAGTGAAAGGATTTGTCAGCAGATAAGGAATTCATTTAAGACGCACATATTGAACAGACGGAGAGTTTAAAAAACCTGTATCTACAAGAAGGGAAGATACTTTATGAAGAGAAGTAATATCATTAAATCCGGAATGCTGCTAACGACAATAGCCAGCGTTATCCCTGCCATTTCGTATGCAGGTTTTGTTGAGGACGGTGTGGTGCGGTTAGATCTGCGAAACTTTTATCTGAATCGCGATTTTGATGGCACGACACCAGATGTAGGCAGCTGGTCACAGGGCATCGACGTACAGTATTTCTCGGGCTATACCGATACCGCTATTCAGGTTGGCCTGGATGCGTCGGGTCAGCAAGCCTATAAATTTCACTCTGAGGGTAATGATGGCACTCTGCCTTATGACACTTTTGCTCAGGAAGCGAAGGATGATTATGGTCGTGCCGGTGTCACCCTTAAACTGAAATATTCTAAGACCGAACTTAAAATTGGTGATCACCGACCCCACCTGCCGGTTGCCTGGGATGATACCAGTCGTCAGCTGGACACTATCTATGAAGGTGCAGTGTTGCAGTCTGATGAGATCGACGGTCTGTCGCTGACCCTTGGCCGTTTCTGGGAAGTGGTAACCCGCAACTCGTCCGATAAAGAGAAGATGTACCTCTACCCTAATTTTAACGGTAAACGTTCCGATGGGCTGGATTTTGCCGGTGCCACCTATCAGCTATCAGATGCGCTGTCGGCCACCTACTTTTATGGCAATCTGAAAGATATCTACACCCAGAACTATTTTGGTATCGAGCACAAGATGGCGCTGACCGACAGCATCAATATGAAAACCGATGTCCGTTACTTTGATAACCAGGATGAAGGTAAAGCCCTGTACGGTTCGATTGACGGCAGTGCGTTAGGTGCCCGTTTAACCTTTACCAGTGGTAGTCATATGCTTGCCGTTAGTTATCAGGAGATGGATAGCGACTGGTTCTTCCCAACACTGAATGGTTATGTGCCTCAGCCGTTCCTGTTGCACTGGAGTAATGCTGCGTTTATTAACGCGGATGAAAAGTCGATGGGAATCCGCTACGGCTATGACTTTACGGCAGCGGGTGCAGCGGGCCTGAATCTGTTCACCCAGTACATAAAAGGTACCGATATTGATATTCATGCCGGTGGTCCTGGTAGTGCGGTAATCGATGACAATGCCTGGCAGTCAGAGCGTGATTTCGTGCTCAGCTATCAGTTCCAGAATCCGATGCTGAAGGGCCTTGGACTGCAATGGCAGAATATCGACATCAAGAAGAGCTTTACTGATGGCTATATGGAAAACCGCTTAGTGGCGACCTATACCACTCAGTTTTGATCCATATTGGAAGTGATTTAACGCTTCCAATAAAAGCAGCTGATCGTTGCATGGGGTGGGACCGCCAGGTCCCGCTTCGGGACGGCAAAGTCATCAGACGATCATGCTGCTATTTTATGGAGTTAAGCCTCAGGTGCAGCGCAGTTTCGTACAACCCCTCCTTCAAGAACTGTCTCCTGCTTCTGAGGTTTAGCTTCCGCCCCAGGGTCTGCTTCCATGAAATAAGCGCGCTGATCAGCCGTGCTGATCGTTACAAACGGTGCTCATCAAAGGCGGATATGCTAGCCTGAAGGCTTCTATCGTTAGTGCGGAAGTCTCCCTGATATGACCCGTTATGGTTTTTTTCAATCCTCTCTCAGTGCCGCCGATGCCGTAGCAGCCGGGCTGGAATATGGTCAGCTGCACGCCTGTGATCAGGGCCTTTTCTGGGTAGAATACCGGCCTGCTGATGGCGGGCGGAACCTTCTGATTCAGCGTAGCTGGGATGGCCAGATTCACTGTCTGACGCCACCGGGCTTTAGTGTCCGCAGTGGTGTTTATGAATATGGGGGCAAAAGCTGGTGTGTAGCGGGTCAACAGATCGCTTTTGTGAATGCCTCTGATCAGCAGATCTGGCTGCAAAGCACTCTTCAGCCACCTCGACAACTCACCAATACCCCCGACTGCCGCTATGGCGATCTGCTGTTTGATCCGCATTTTCAGCGTATCCTCGCTGTTCAGGAACAAGCCACTGACGATCCGACACAACCCTGTCACCGCCTGGTGGCCGTTGATATTATCAGCGGGCAGGTGAGCAAGCTGGCGCAGGGCGATGATTTCTATTCATCACCGACACTCAGCCATGATGGTCGTCAGCTGGCTTGGATAAGCTGGAATCACCCCCATATGCCCTGGGTGAGCACCCGGCTCAACCGCGCCAACATCCATACAGACGGATCTTTAATTGACCATCGTATTGTCGCGGGAGAAGTAACCGAAGAATCCATTCAACAGCCCCGCTTTCTTCAGAATAACGCGCTGGTTGCCATAAGCGATAAAAGTGGCTGGTGGAATTTATACCGTTATCTTTTTGATGAGGTGAATAGTGAAGGCGAAGTGCCTGAGTCCGGTATAACAGAAGGAGGGGAGCGGTCAGCATCAGAACCAGGGGTTGCCCGGCCGGTCTGGTCCCGGTCTAACGATTTCGGTATTCCCCAGTGGCAGCTGAGCGTGTCGACCTGGGATCAGCTGGATAACCACCGCTGGGTTGCCTGTTATATGGCGCAGGGAGAAGGGCGGTTAGTGATCGGTTCAGAGACAGATGATGAGAAAGTTGTGGAGACAAGGCTGGCTGAGCACTATGTTCTGTTCCGTCATCTCTGCTGTTTTCAGGGCCGGATTTACTGCATCGCCGCGGCGAATGATCGGGCCCCCGCGATTCTGGAGTGCCAGCCAGATACGAGCACCGGCATCACCGTGATCGCAGGCGGCTCACAACCTGCGCTGAAACCCGTTCAGCCACAACCAGTTAGCTATCCGGTAGCCGGTGAAACAGCATACGGCTTTCTTTATCTGCCGCAACCGCCCGCTGATAACAAAGAAAAGCCACCCCTGATTGTGTTCAGCCACGGCGGGCCCACAGCAGCCACCTATCCCGTTTATAATCCCAAAATCCAGTTCTGGACCAGCCGGGGTTTTGCCGTGGTTGATCTTAATTATCGCGGCAGCACCGGCTATGGGCGGGATTATCGCTTACGTTTAGCGGGTAGCTGGGGGCAGACCGACTGGCAGGATGCTGAGGCCGCAGTGGATTATCTGGCGACGGAAGGCCTGATTGATGCGGATAATGTCTTTATCCGTGGCAGTAGTGCCGGTGGCTATACCACTCTCTGTGCGCTGACCTTCAGTGACCGGTTTAAAGGCGGGGCCAGCTATTACGGTGTCAGTGATCCGCTAGCGTTGACCCGGGACACTCATAAGTTTGAAAGCCACTATCTTGACTGGCTGATTGGTGATCCCCAGATAGAAGCCGATCTCTACCGCCAGCGTAGTCCGCTGGAACATGCCGAGCAGATTAAATGCCCGATGATCTTTTTTCAGGGGGGCAAAGACCGGGTGGTGGTGCCACAGCAGACAGAAGTAATGGTCAGCGCCCTGAGAAACAATAAAGTTCCCGTTGAATATCATCTATATCCTGAAGAGCAACATGGCTTTCGTCAGGCGGAAAATCAGCTTCACAGTCTTGAATCTGAACTGAAATTTTATCGTCGTCTTCTGACCTGATGCGCTAATCTTCTGGTACAATGCGCGACTTTACAACATCGTCTTTAATCTTGCTGCCATTAGGCAGAGGTATCGTGACTAACTGTCATGAATAAACTACTGGAGTGATCATGAGTACAGAACAAGCCCTACGGGACCGCAGCGAATCTAAATGTGAGCTGTGCAGCGCGACTGATAACCTGAGCGTATACGAAGTGCCGCCAGGTTCTCTGGGTGGCGTCGATGACTCTGTACTGGTGTGCAGCACCTGTAAAGGTCAGATCGAAAACCCTGAAACTATGGATGCTAACCACTGGCGTTGTCTGAACGATAGCATGTGGAGCCAGGTGCCAGCGGTGCAGGTTGTTGCATGGCGGATGCTCAACCGTCTTAAGAGCGAGGGCTGGCCGCAGGACCTGCTGGATATGATGTATCTGGATGATGAAACGTCTCTCTGGGCGAAAGCTACCGGCGACCACCTGGATGACTCTGAAAAAGTGATCCACCGCGACAGCAATGGCGCCATTCTGGAAGCTGGCGATAACGTCGTGCTGATCAAAGATCTCGATGTGAAAGGTGCTGGCTTCACCGCCAAGCGGGGCACGGCTGTGCGGGGTATCTCACTGGTGCAGGATAACGCAGAACATATCGAAGGCCGTGTCAACGGCACCCGCATTGTGATTCTGACCAAGTTTGTGAAGAAATCCTGATTTGGTTATGAATGCTAAGAACGCGCCTCAGGGCGCGTTTTTTGTGTTTAAAGGTCGCCCAGGAGGCTGACAACAGCGCGTCCTCCACGATTTAATACATGGGTGTAAATTTCCGTCGTTCTTACGTCCGAATGACCTAACTGTTCCTGAACAGTTCGTATATCGGCACCACGTTCCAACAGATGAGTCGCAAAACTATGTCGGAGACTGTGGCAAGACGCCGTTTTAAGGTTCTTAAGTGACTATGCAGGACAGGGATGCCGTTTACAAAAGTATGAGATGCCAGTGCTCAATGAGCACTGGCGTCGAACATGCTAAGACGCAGGGGAGGGTGTGGATTGCTCAGACAGCAACCCCCTGGCAATGGTCATCGCTTCTTCGCGCGACGCAGCAAGTATCAGCGGGTAGCCCCAGAACTTGGCGAAGAGTACCGCAAATGGCTTGATGCCGAGCCGTTTGGCTGGGCTGGGTTCGATTAGAATCGTGGCCAGAACCTGTTTACGTAACTCAGCCTTGTGCTTTTTCATCCAGAGCGCTGTGCGTTTCTTGTCTTCCGGTGAGTGTTCGTGGCCTTCACCCGGAGCGGTATCGGTCAATATTACGAAGGGTTCGCCGCGCTGAAAATTGGCTTCGAACTCTTCGAAGTCCTTTTCCTGATCATGCCCCGGTTGTTGCGAGAAACTCATCCAGACGAAGGGAAAATCCGAGCTATTCATCGACATTATTTGCTCCTTTGTTGTTGAGGTGGCGCCAGGTGGTGACAATGGCGAACAGGCCTGGCAGGGTGATGAAGAAAACGGCTGAGAAGCCAACGTACCAACCGTCGCGCAACCCGTCGGCGATTCCGCCAAGGGTATTCAGGGCGACCATCAGACTGCCGAGAACCAGTACAACCCACTGAGTCTTACGGGTTCCTGCCAGCGCGAGAAGCATCGTGATGATCCAACAGCCATAGTACGCCGGAAACACCCATAGTACGTCGGGTTCAAACGTAATCGCCGGTGTCGCTCCCTGCGCTCTGACAAAGTCGTTTACGTAAAAGAATAACTGGAAGGTAACAAAAAGTACGGCACCGATGCCGGTGGTCAGCCAGAACAGGGCGACCCTGTGGTGCTGGCAGAGATTAGATTGGGATGACATAGTTTTCTCTCTTATAAGCTAAGAATATTCGAAAGGGGAATGTGCCCTCAGGGCACATTCACATCTTGTAGTTCAGGGTTAGCATCACGTTACGCGGTGCGCCATAACTGACGGTGTCGAAGTCGCCTTTCTGTAGTGCATACTTCTTGTCGAACAGGTTGTTGAGGTTGACCGCCAGATTGACCTTCTTGGTGATGTCGTAACGCCCCATCAGTGATACCAGAGCATAGGAAGGCTGTTCCCCGCCTAATGTGCTGGTACCCGTATTGGGCGACTGATAGAAGCGACTTTGCCATTGAATGCCGCCGCCGAGCGTCAACTGATTCCAGTCGCCGTGCAGCTGGTAGGTATTGAAAAGCTGGGCCGTGGTGCGCGGTAGCTTCGAATTCAGACGAACACCATCGCCATCTTCCGCTGTGAAGTGGGCGATACCTGCGTAGATGTTCCAACCCGCTGCCAGCTCGCCCTGCAAGTCCAGCTCGATACCGTGGGATTTCGTTCCATCAGCGCCCTGATATGCCTGGGCACCCCCTGGCGTATAGGTTCCTGCGACCATCTGTGCCGCGTTGTCCAGCCTGGTCTCGAATAAGGCTACCGATGCATTCAGACGCCCGTCCATGTAAGCGCCTTTGAGGCCGATTTCCATGGTTTTCCCTTTTGATGGCGTGAGCACATTGCCGTTGCTGTCGCGATAGTCGGGTTGCGGATTGAAAATGCTTGTGTAGCTGGCGTAGGCCGAATAGGTCTTGTTGATATCGTAAACCAGGCCCGCATACGGGGTGAATTCACCGCTCTTTTTGTAGTGCAACGACGAGCCACCGACATCGTCATCGATTTCGTAGTTGCTGAAGCGGCCGCCGATAATGAGTTTCAGAGGATCAGCCAGGGCAAACCGGGCGGCGCTATAGACACCACTCTGCCTGATCCGGGTGTGGGTTGCTACCGAAGCCATGCTATCGAAGTCAGGGCGGGGAAAGGCCGGTCCCAGATCATAGACATTGACTGGCGTAATGCCAGCATAGAACGGTGCGATATCGTCCTGGCTGACCGTCCGGCGCGAACGCGTCGCCCCGACCACCAGATCGTGTTGGCGATCCAGCAGTTCGAAGGGGCCGCTTGCCATCACATCGAAGCTGTTTTGACGGCTGCGACCTTCGGAAGCCAGCGCGACCGGGTAGGCCCCGGAGGGGTAGAAGCCCAGTCCCGTAGCGCGATCAGGGCGGCCGACCAGACCGAGTAATTCAGCATTATATTCCGTGCGGTACTGGTTAGCGGTGGCCCTGATGTTCCAGCCGTTGTCGAAAAAGTGCTCGAATTCGGCAAACGCCGTCTTGAGGGTGTTGTCCCAGTGGCTCCAGTCTTGCGCGTAGTTCTTGCTGCGTGAATATTCCGCCTGTGTACCATCGCTGAACCATAGTGGCAAACCGCCCCAGGTTGCACCTTTCGGGGTGATGTCCTGATAGTCATAGCCCAGGCTCAGCGTTGTGTCGTCGGTCAGATCTGCCTCGATGATGCCGTAGAAGCCTTTTCGCTTCGGTTTGTAGCCGTCGAGGTATGAGTGCCCGCCCTGATAGGTCCCCACGATACGGGCGCGAATGCGACCGTCTTCAGTTAGCGGCGTTGATATGTCGGCCATGCCCCGGTGGGTATCCCAGCTCCCTGCGCCGAGTGAGGCGGCTGCCGAGAAGTCACGGGTTGGTCGTTTGCGTACCAGATTGATGGCAGCCGAGGGATTGCCGGTGCCTGTCAGTAAGCCGGAGCCGCCGCGCACGACTTCGACACGCTCATAGAATGCGGTATCGAGAGAGCCAATGCCGCTTCCATTAACGATGTCGCCGACATCCGTGGGGATGCCGTCGTACTGAATGTTGTTGATCCGAAAACCACGTGAATAAAAACTTGTCCGTTCGCTGTCGGACTGCTTCGACGCGATGCCCGTGGTGTTCTCCAGCACCTCCTGTACCGAATTCAACTGCTGGTCATCAATGCGATGGCGCGTAATCACGGTGACCGCCTGCGGTGTTTCTTGCAGCGACAGCGGCAGGCGTGTCGCGGCCTCTGTCTCAGTTTCACCCATGGTGTAGTAGGCGTCAGTACCTTTGCCAGTTACCATCATGGCGGGTAAGCTGAGCGTTGTCTCAGAGGTTTTTTTGCTATCCTTGTTTTGGATCTGCTCTGACTCAGCGGCGAATGCGCTCTGCGCACTGATGAGCACAACTGCAGCCACCGCTGAGCTTAATACGGTGCGGGGTGCGCTTCTGCTGGCGCCCTTATATAGCCCACCGGATAGAGGATAGGCCGCAGGTTCTTCCCGACCGTCAACTGACCGGCGAAACTTTCCTGTTGTTTTGAAATAAATCATTAAATGATACCCATTTGCAGTTAGAGGCGTTATTTAATAATAAAATTGCAGGGTGTGATGGCGAAATCAGGCCGGATTGTTATTCATTCAGGCCAAATTGAGTGCTTCAGGATTGCTGGCTGTGTTGCAAAATAAATTGACCTGATCCCGCAATGCAGAATTCATTCGTAGCGCTGGGCTGTAGCTGAACAGATTCCAGTGCTTCAATAACAATTCATGATAGAATGACCCGTGCAGGAAAAGGCTCTGACAAGGGAAAGGCACCGGAGCACCGGACATCAAATCGGCAACAGGACTCTGGTTCTGATGTCGGGGTTTAAGGCACTAGCGGTTTAAACAGATCACTATCGAGGTTTCTCTGGTGTCGGCGGACTGTCTGTTAAAGCATGAACGCCATTCTGTTGCAAAAGCCAGTCAGGTCAGATCATGATCTGAAAGTATGATGCCAGGTACAGTAGTCGTATCGCTGTCGGTCTTGCGTTCCGATATGTAACGCGCTGGAGGCTTACCGACCGCTTTGCGGAACATAGTGACAAAGCCGCTGGCATTTTCATAACCCAATTCCAACGCCACTGTCTGCACGCTGTCGCCCTGGGTCAGACGCTGGAGTGCAAGAATGACATGCAGTTGTCGGCGCCACCGTCCGAAGCTCATGCCGATTTCGTGCTGCAAGAGCCGGCTCATGTTGCGTTCGCTCATGCCAATGCGGCTAGCCCAGTCTCCCTTCAAGGTTTTGTCTGTGGGGTCGGACAGCAGCATTTCCGCGAGCTGACGCAATCGCGGATCCTGTGGCATGGGCAGATGAAGGTTTTCTACCGGAGCCGACGCCAACTCGTCGAGCAGTGTGGCAATCAGTCGGTCTTCCCGTCCACCCAGCGGGTATAACTCAGGAAAGCTGGTCACCTTCAGCAGCAACTCGCGTAGCAGCGGCGATACCGAAATTGTACAGCAGGTTTTTGGCAGATCCGGTGCAGCATCAGGCTCAACGAACAGGCAATAACATTCCGTTTCACCCGATCCCCAGGCCGAGTGGGGCAGGTTTCCCGGTATCCAGACAGCGCATTGCGGCGGCACGATCCAGACGCCATCTGCGATTTTGCAGTTGAGGATGCCGCGGACAGAGTACAGCAGTTGCGCCTTGTGATGCTGATGGCTCGCATGTTCCCAGTCCTCTGTTACCGATGTGGCGCCCAGAGCAACAGCGGTCCGGGGGACGTTATCAACGTCGCGGGTTGTGATCAGATCGGTGATTGCAATGCTGGGCATGGTAAGTTCTGAGCCTCGGATAAAGGGTACGGCACGATGGCCGGATTGGAAAATATTATGACGAAATGATGCAATGGAGTCCAATTATCCTGTCAGAGAATGAACGGGGTCAGGTCTTGCATTTTGCAAACATACTACTAAGTTGAATGGTAGGTAACCATCAGGATTTGTGTTGTGGCTCGACCCTTAAGAATTGAATTTGCAGGCGCGCTGTATCACGTTACGGCCAGAGGGAATGCGCGAGCGCCCATTTATTTCTCAGATGAAGATCGCGATGCATTCTTAACATTGCTTGCAGAGGTATGTAATCGTTTTAACTGGGCATGTCATGCCTACTGTCTGATGGATAATCATTACCATTTATTAATTGAAACGGCAGATGCAAACCTTTCTAAAGGAATGCGCCAGCTGAATGGCGTGTTTACCCAATACATCAATAGAACTCATAGTCGGGTAGGGCATCTTTTTCAGGGGCGATACAAAGCCATTCTGGTTGAGAAAGATAGCTACCTGCAGGAATTGAGTCGTTACATTGTTCTTAACCCTGTACGGGCAAGAATGGTGTACAACGCAGAAGAGTGGCCATGGAGTAGTTACCGTGCAATGGTGGGATTAAGTGAGCCCCGTAGCTGTTTGACGCTTGAAGCGGTGCTGTCAGTGTTTGGGTTAAAACAGGAAAAAGCGCAACAGATGTACCGTCTATTTGTTGATGATGGCCTTAATCAGCCTTCACCCTGGGAGGAATTAAAAAATCAGGTCTATCTGGGCTCGGATGCTTTTGTCGACGAGGTTCAATGCCAATTGAAACCTGATCAGTCATTAGAAGAGATCCCGCGCTTACAGAAAAGCGGACCACTGAAGGCACTATCCTATTATGCAAAAAAATTTCCTGATCGAAACGAAGCAATGATCAAGGCCTATCAAAGTCAGCACTATACGCTGAAAGAGATAGGGGAGCATTTCGGCATCAGTTATTCAACGGTAAGCAGGGCGGTGAACAGAGATGCAAAATACAAGACTTGACCCCCGTTGGCCCTTCTGTAGGGTTTGTAGATGGCAATTTATCCTATGTACAATAAGCAACTAACAACGCCATCAAAACCGACGCTCGTACCTCGCGCGGTTCATGGCAAACGTTTTAAATTCCTATGATCATATTTGCAGTTACAAAAGAAGGGTTTCGAGAGTTGGAGCCAGTGATTAAAACAGGTAAGTATCCTGTTTGGGTTGGCGGCAATGTCTTGAGTGAATCTGAGTTGGGTCGCTATAGAGAAATGGATATAGATATTACAAACTTCAGCTATGAAATAGACCCAGCAAATGACGAAGAGCTAGATGGTGCTCTGGCAACGATTGCGGAGCATCACCCGGAAGAAAGGGTTTGGTTAGAATGTCGGCCATAAATTTAACAAACGCAGTCTGTCGGAGCGCCTTTCCGCTCCTTCGTCGCTACAAGGTGTCCGCTGCGCCTGGCGTTAACTGGCCAAGAGTGAATTTATGAAAATAGCAGTTTTCATACTTGAAATGGTTGTCGGTGTTTTGCCCGCAACACTATTGGCTCCTGCCGCAATCCTCGGATCAATGTTCAGCATCTTCGGGGCAGCAAACGGCTGGGAAAATATTTTTAATCCATTTGGCATTTTAGGAATATTGGGACTTGCAGGCATAATCGGGCTTTGGTTAGTTGTTTTGCAAAACGCATTTAAAACCGATTTCAAGCCCGGCAAAGTGCATTTAACACTACTGTCACTGGGCATGCTATCCGCGCTACCAATTGCGTACATAGCAATTTTTATATCGGAACCAAATGAAACAAAAGACTTTTATTTTATCCTTTGCTTCTTGGGTCCACTAATTGTCGCTTCAAAGTACCTGTATCACTCGTTCAGAAAAAGGCATCTAACAAACTAATCAACCGGACGGAAAATGTGTCTGTGGTAATTTGAAAAACAAGACCAAATTGCGGTAGTTCACGCAAGTTCGCGTCGCCGCCGGTTATCACGAACCGTTAAACGGTCATTGAATAATGGAAAGTGAAGGTATAATGAACATCGATAGGCTAATTGAAGCTAATCGATGGGCGTGGAATCTAGCAATGGTAATTTTCTGGGGAGGAGCTGCGGCGCTTTCTCTCTATATAAAGAAAGTAAATAATCTCACCTATAACTAAACTCTTCTTGCGGCGGTAGGCTTAAAGGAGTTTAAGGGAATCTGGAATATAAGTTTAGGTCACTTTCTCGTGATCGTGATTCCTTTAGGTTTAATGTCCTGTGTTATATCTAGCGGCAGCAACCTTTAACAAGGCGCTGTTGTCGCAGCCTTTGGCTGCTGGGACTGGTAGTACCCAGTGCCTGAAAAATCTGATGGCGAAAGTTGCTTATATCTTCTGGTTGTTTGAAATCACGATGGAAAAGACGCTGGGTAATAACAAACATGGCTACTTAGGAAGCCATGTTTGTTAGTCGCTTAAACGATAACGAGTGAGCCAAACCTGGATATAAACTCATTAACAGCGATGTAATCGGCACGATTAAGCAAGTGCCAACTCAACATCAATGTTGCCACGCGTAGCGTTTGAGTACGGACACACCTGATGCGCCGCATCGACTATGGCACGTGCCTGCTCTTTATCCATGTCACCTAAATCAATAGTCAATTTAGCAGCAATAGAAAAGCCTGCTCCTTTAGGGCCAATGGCGACTTCGCCTGTGATGGAAATATCACGGGGTAACTTAACTTTCTGTTCAGCCGCTACCTTTCTTAAGGCACCGGTAAAGCACGCAGCATAGCCAGCAGCAAATAATTGTTCAGGGTTTGTGCCCTGGCCGTCATCACCGCCCAGGCTCTTCGGTACCGATAAGTCTACATCCAGACGACCATCATCCGATTTAGCGGAGCCCTCACGGCCACCTGCGACTGTTGCCTTTGCAGTATAAAGTATTTGATCCAATGCCATAGTAGTCTCCAGATATTGTATAAGAATATTTTGCATACAAAATAAATACTAGGGATGTTTAAGTTGAAGATCAAGTAGTTTGCGCGCAAAATAATAATTAAAGGGAGTTCACGCCATATGAATGATGATTTACTTAAACTCGATAAGCAGATCTGCCATCGCTTTTATACCGTTGCCAATGCTTTCGCACGTGCCTACAGGCCGCTGTTGAGCGAGCTTGACATTACCTACCCGCAATATGTGGTGATGATGGCGCTATGGGAGTCTGACAACGTTACTATCTATGAGTTGCTGCAAAAAACCCGCATTGACGGTGGTGCCATGAGCCTCATCCTGAAAAAACTTAGTGGCAAAAAGTTACTTAGCGTAGCCAGTGATGAAAACGATAAGCGCGTAAGAAGAGTGGTACTCACGCCCGCAGGCAAAGCGGCTAAAACAAAGGCCTTAGCCATCCCGCAAAAAATGCGTTGTAACTTCGATAATATCAGCAACGAAGAAGCGCTAGAGCTGATGCGCCTGGTGGATAAGGTTAGTAATGGTCTTAATCAGGCGTTGTGTGAAATACGAAAAGAGCATTAACAACACAAGGGCTTGGGAGTTAAGCAACACTAAAACGGTTTTTTCATCGCACGTTTAGTGTGCGGGGGCCGCTATAAGTGAAGAGCTAGAGGACTATGGAAGTCTTATAATCTATCCTGCGCTCTTATGCCGCAAACGTGGTTCTACTATGCTGGTCTGGTGATTGGGTGTTATTGCTCTGACAGGGGGGGCCAGATGATCGAATATAAACAAGCAGAAAAATCTGATTTAGCCGAAATCGGGACGCTTCTAAGGTATTATGATTTACCGGCAAGTGACTGCTTTCTACATATAGAAAACTTTGTTGTCGCCTTCGCTGAGGGAACGTTAGTGGGGGTAGGTGGTTTTGAAAGTTGTGGTAACTATGCTCTTGTGCGCTCTTTTGCGGTTTCACCGGCATTCAAAGGTAAAGGTATAGCAAGGAGCATATTCCAAATGGTTTACGGTCAGGCATTGGCGCAAGGTAAAGAAGCACTCTATCTACTCACCACCACCGCATCAGACTATTTTAAAAAACTAGGTTTTTCAGAGTGTGTTCGCTCAAACTGTCCAGAGCCTATAAGGTCTACCAGGCAGTTCTCTGAACTGTGCCCAGGCTCTGCGATTACAATGTGGCTTGCCCTATGACAGGTTCAGGCGATACCAGTACAGGCAGTGGATGTTGAGCATTAGTCCTTCAAGTGAAAAGACAAGAATGTGCGAAAATCAGACCGACTTTTTCAATTAACTAATATCCTGCGTAAGCACCAGCCAATTACCGCAAAGCAATTGGCTGAAAAACTGCTTGTGTCTGAAAGAACTATCTATCGTTATATGGATGATCTGTCTTTATCTGGAATACCTGTATATGGTGAGCCGGGTGTCGGATACCGTTTATCGGAGGGGTTCGAGTTGCCCCCTTTGCAACTGTCACCGGACGAGCTGGAAGCGCTGATCACTGGGGTTAGTTTTACCGCATCGTTAACAGGGAGAAATCTGGCTGCTTCAGCGCATTCTCTACTGTCAAAGATAGAAGCGGCATTGCCGAATGATTCAAAGTTGATTTCCAGCGAAGATAGAGTGGTCAGGGTACCGTCAGGCCACCGCGAATCTGAGGTGTATCTGTTGTGGGGTAAAGTGCACTCAGCAATAGAAGCAAGGCGTTGGCTGAATATAGAGTATAGGTCGCTTGCAGAGGTCATAACGGCCAGAGCAGTATTTCCTCTGGGGTTGTTCTATTGGGGAGGAAAATGGACGCTGGGCTGTTGGTGCGAACTTCGCGGCGATTACAGAGACCTTAGAATAGACCGTATAACCCGATTCGAGCTTAGTGAACACGCCGGAGCGCTACCTGAGCACGTTTCACTACCCGCGTACATTAAGCTGAAAAGTACCAAAGCCGACTGACACAGTGGTGTCAGTAGTAAGGCCTTACAGTTGGTGTTCAACCAATAACTGAGGTACTGGCATGATAACGAATAGCAAGATTGATCGCATTGGTGGTATGGAGTTCGCTACCTTCAGGCTTAAAGAGGGCGTGACAGAGGCCAGATTAATAGAACTGTCTGGCCAGGTAGAAGCGGAGTTTCTTAGTCAGCAAGCGGAGTTGGTTCTCCATTTTCTGGTGCGTGGTGCCGAGGGCGTTTATGCCGATGTGGCAATCGCCAGCTCACAGGAAAAAGCAGAAGAGTATTGCCAGCAATGGCTACATAACAGCGTTGCGCTGGAGTATTTAGAGCTGATTGAAAAGGAATCTGTGAACATGACATTTTGGACAAGAGTTAACTAAACGCCTAATCGGCTAGCTGAGGGACTTATCCCTCAGCGTTATATTTCCCGCGTTTTGCGGCGCGCCTTTAGCTAAATTGACATTCTATAGTGCAGTGGCAAGTGTCAACTATGCTCTATTGGGTATTTTAACGGTTGCTACATAAGGGATACTCTTTACTTACCAATCAGTTTTAATTTGTGTCATTTGTTATAACAGTAAGTTAATGCGGCATTACGGCCCTATAAACATGCGTTAGGCAGGACACTAAATATGTCATCGCCATTAGTATTAGCGGCGACACAATTTTGGAGGTACGGATGTTTTCTCTTGAAGGATTAAATGCACTGATTACAGGCGGTACTTCGGGTATCGGGCTGGCGACTGCGAGACGTTTTGCCGCAGCCGGTGCCAGGGTTGCGATCGTTGGCCGCCGTGATGGGGCAAGTCTTGCGGATGAGCTGAATGGAATTTTTATTCAGGCGGACGTCGCCGATGAAGATCAGTTGCGAGCCTGTTTTGAGGAAGCTGAAGCACGCATGGGCAAGCTTGACATTGTCATGAACAATGCAGGCATTGAAAATTCCGGCCCGACCATTGCCGAGCAAAGTGCCGATGAATTTCAGCGCATTCTGGAGATCAATGTCAAAGCGGTCTACAACGGCTTGCGCTTTGCACCGCTGCACATGAACGATGGCGGGTCGATTATCAATACGTCTTCAGATGTATCAAAAGTTGGTTATCCCGGTTACGGTCAATACTCAGCAACCAAGTCAGCCGTGTGCAGCCTGACCCGAGTGGCAGCGATGGAACTGGTACCGCGAAAGATTCGGGTCAATGCCATCTGCCCGGCCTCGGTGTGGACCGAGATGTTGACTCCAGACCATCCTGAAGTGGTGATGACCGAACGAACAAGCCCCATGGGCCGGGTTGGTCAGCCCGAGGAGGTCGCGGCGCTATGCCATTTTCTGGCGGCTCCCGACTGCAGTTACCTGACCGGTCAGTCGATAAATGTCGATGGAGGACTGTCGGCGGGGATGGCAGATCACACTTTCGAGAGATTGATGAGAGAGTGAATAAGTTCAGAATACCGCCTCAAAGCAAGTAATCCTGCGCTCTGGCTGGATTCTGAAGATTCGATAAACTGACCAGGGGGTTACCCCTGGGGTTGAGCACTTTGCACTTCGTGTTCTATATTTTTGCGTAGTTCCATTGGCAGGTGCAGTGCATCCCCCAAACGGTCGAGATAACGCCGCTCTTCGTCGGTATCGAGGTCAATTGCTAACATTGACACCAGATAGATCTCTGTAGCCTGCTCCTCGCTCTCAGACAGGCGAGCAATGTTGATGGGGTCACTGTCCGCTCGCAGTTGCTGTACCAGAAACTGTTGCTCTTCTGCACCGATACCCAGATCGCTGATCTGTTGTTCAATGCGGGCGCGTTCGCTGGCATCAATATGACCATCGGCCTTGGCCGCGCTAATCATTGCCCGCACCAGAATCAGACGCATATCTTCGCCCTGTTGAGTTTGCTTTTCCTCTGCAAGGTCAAAGATACTGCCCGTGGGAGCCGCAGGCAGGGCAGTAACGTCCGGATCAGATACGACGGTAGCGGTTTGCGTAACGGTTTGTGGTTGTGCAGCGGCCTGGTTTTCCTGATAGTCACGCCAGGCTTTGTAAGCCATTCCACCAACTGCCGCTATGCCACCATATTTGATTGCCTTTCCACCCATCTTACGGGCTTTTTTGTTGGTCAGTAGCATGGCGGCTAATCCTCCGACAGCAACACCACCCAGCAAACCACCTGGCATAGAACCGGATTTGGCCGTTTTCACTGCTTTGTCGATTCCTGCACCAGTGTTACCCATAATGCTGTTTAAGAGTGAGTTAACATCCATGGTCGAGCGCCTCTGTAATTTTGTCAGTCGGTAAAAATTAAGAACTCAGTTTACGATAACCAGGTTCGCTTAATTAGTCCCTGAAAATACGGATAAGTTCACTTAAATCCACCCAGTTTCAACAGCTTATCTGGCCTCGGCGGATTAATAGATTAAAGGCGTGAGAGGCTGTAAAGCCTATCATTGGGTAGTGAGGGACGCGTTGCAGAAAAAGCCAGATGAGTTGAACAAAAAAATATTGAGACCGTGATGTTGCAGAAAAAAGTAAGCATTTTTGGGTAGAATAAAGAGTCTCAACGGCTCTGGCTGGTATCAGCTACGGCTCAACAAAGCTACTGCCCGTTGTCGAGTGAGGTTGCCGTGAAGGCGATACTTTAACAATAAGGAAGCTCTTCTGTGACAGTGATTCGAGAGATGGATATTTCCGATTATGATGCGGTTATCAGTCTGTGGGGGCAAACTGAGCATATGTCTCTGCGGGATGCTGATTCGAAATACAGTATTGGCCTATACCTGCAGCGTAATCCGGGATTGAGTTTTGTGGCTTCAGATAGCCGCGGTGTGATTGGTGCTGTTCTGGTAGGTACTGATGGTCGGCGTGGCTATTTACAGCATTTAGCCGTGTCTTCCGAACATCGTGGCCAGGGGATAGGTCGGCAGCTCGTTGCCGCATCGGTTAAAGCGCTGGCCGTGATGGGAATCGCAAAAACACACCTGTTTGTGTCTGGCGAGAATGTTGAGGCACAGAGATTTTATGAACAGTCAGGTTGGTTTTTGCGCAATGATGTTCGTATGTACTCCTTTAATAGTTCAACTAATGACAATGTATAGCAGCGGGTTTAGAGTTGTTTCGAGTGCCAATGTTTCTGTTCAGCTGTGAGCTGATTACGGCAGGAGATTAAATAAAAGGTGTAGCGCAAAACGATGAAACCATTATATCGAATCTACGAGCCATCTGATCTGGGATGCCTGGTGGAACTGATGAAACAGCTGGGTTATGAGCATACGAGGGATTCATTGACAGCCAATGTCCGCAGGGTGAAAACGCGTGAGGGCGAAGTATTTGTGGCTGATGTTAGCGGTAATGTGGTTGGCGCAATTTCCGCCATGCTGGATGTGCGCATGGCAGAAGGTGTGTCAGGTGAAATTGTCAGCCTGGTGATATCTGATCAGGCCCGTGGTCTTGGGTTGGGTAGGGGCTTAGTGTTGATGGCCGAAGCCTGGTTGAAACAGTACACTTCGAATATTCGGATACGGGCCAACGTTATCAGAACAGAGGCCCATGAATTTTATGAGAAGCAGGGCTATAGATTAAAAAAAAGTCAGGCCGTGTTTCAGAAAGAGTTGTAGTCATGCAAGGCAGAGTTTACCGGGAATTTGTATGAGTGATGTCAAATTTACCAAGGATGAGACTGAGCGCATTGTCAGTCATATTAAACGATACTTTAACGATGAACTCGATCAGGAGATCGGTGGTTTTGAAGCTGAGTTCCTGCTGGATTTCTTTGCCAGGGAGATTGGCCCGGCATTTTATAATCGTGGACTGTCAGATGCCCGGGTTCTTTTTGCCGCAAAAGCCGATGAGATCGGTTATCTGGTTGAGGAACTGGAGAAACCAGTAAGTTAATATTCCGGTAGAGTAAGGGCGCTATTCGTCGCGGTAGATAATGGGAAAAAGTTTGCGCTAAAAGAGAGCCAGCCTTTAATCGGTGATTGCTGATCAAAGGCTGGTTTGTCGGGATATATCCCTGCTTTGCGTGTGATGCTCTGCTCGTTATGAGAGCAGGTTAAATAAATCAGCGCACTTTTTCTAACGTAGCGCTTTCTGTATGGCTGAAATCTTTGCCATAAATTTTCAGTTGGGTTGTTTGCGTGTAAGACAGTGTGTCTGCGGCAATATCCAGCGTCATGGAATATGCCTGGCTGGTGGCGTTTTTGCTCATGTATGAGGATTCAGCGATACCTCTTGGGGGGGCTGTTAGTGTCATTTTTGCCGCAGCTTTGCCCTCTGCAACAACACAGACGGCTCTCGGGACGCAGAAGGAGTTATAGACCATCTGGTTCTTTTTGTCGTAAATCAGATAACCCCGCTGGTCATGAAATTTTGCATCGTCCCGCTGTCTGAATACCTCTTGTTTGTAGTAAAGCGCAACCAGCGACTGATCACTGGCATTCACCGCATCTGCGGCGGCTTCAAATGTTCTGACTTCGTAATAGGGTTCTATGGATGTGCCGCCTTCGCCAACGGCTGAACCGGTTCTTCCTGGGGCTACGTCTACGCCGGGATTAACGCTCTTCCATGTACCAATTAACGGTTGCAGTGGCCCAAAGTCAAGGTCCTGAGCGAAAGCGGATGTAGTACAGGACAGTGAAAAAGTGATAGCAGTTAAGGCTATCGCAGGTAGGTGTCTAAACGTTTTCATCGGAGTTTCCATTTCGATGTTGATGGGAAGTATCACCTTTTGCCGCCGCTAAACCTGATTAAAAAAAGCAATCAAAAATGAACTCAGACGTGTAGCGGTAGTCAGTAGGTGAGACCAATGTTAAGTCATTGCGGTTGACGACTATATGGGAGTTACGTCCCTGTGGTTTTTGTAAGTGATTGTTTTTATTGCGTAGGATGTTTGTCACATCGCAAAAACGCTAAAGAATTAAGACTCTCACCCAGAGGGTAGGGATGCTGAGTAGTGGGGACATAATGATAGAGGCTGACAGGTGGAACACCCTTATCCGGGTGTTTTTTGTACTAATTGTTATCACCAGTTTTTCGGATATCGTTGCGGATGTGTTGCAGGGGGCTAATGTCCTGCATATTGTGCAAGAGTCAGTGGTGTTTGTTTTTGCGTTATCTTTGCTGCTGTTGCTGTTTTTGAATACCCGGGCGCATGAGCAGCGCAATGCTCAATTGCTGCTTGAGCTTGAGGAAGCCAGGAGCCATTCGGCCCAGGCATCGAAAGAGCTGATCAATGCCAAGCGGATGTTCGGTGAGGAGATAGCGAAGCAATTTTTAAAATGGGAACTAACCGAAAGCGAGTCCGATATCGCCTTGTTTACCCTTAAAGGGTTTAGCGCCAAAGAGATTGCTGATTTCAGAAATACCTCTGAGAAAACTGTGCGTAATCAGCTCACCAGCGTTTATAAAAAATCCGGGACAACCAGTAAGGTGAGTTTCACCGCCTGGTTTATGGAGGACCTGTGGTAACTGTCAGATCCAGTCTGAATTAGCAGAGGTTATGCTGATGTTTACTGTTCTGAACAGTGCGGTTTATCGGCTGCGGTAATTTTTAGCAGTCATCAATTTAACTCCTTTGTTGATCACCTGAACATCGCGCCGTATCCCTCTTCGCTTAGCACCTGTCGAACCGTTGGCCGGGTTAACAGCGTCTGGTAATAGTGTTTACAGCTCTCGGGCAGCGGCTGATTGATCCGGTCGGCCCAGAACATCACATAAAACAGCGCTGCATCGGCAATCGAGAAACGATCAAACAGTAACTCTCTTCCGGCTAAGACCGGTTCAAGCAGAGCAAACGCGTTAGCGACAATCTCCTCTCCCTGCTGTTTAATGGCATCATACCCGGCACCGTTGTCTAACCCCGGCAGGCTGTATCGGTCAGGGGTGAAAATACGGGTAAAGCCCTGCCCATGAATGGTGTTGACGGCATAGCTCATCCACTCCAGCGTTCTGCATTCCGCTGCGATATCAGTGGGCAGTAATGCTTTTTTGGGGTTCTGCCGGGCGATCCACCAGGCCATCGACTGGACATCAGTCAGCACCAGATTATCATCGGTGATCAACACCGGAATGGTGCCTTTGGGGTTGAGCTGAAGATACTCCGGGGTTTTATTGTCGCCCGCCATGAGATCAACCAGATGAACTTCAAAAATAGCCTCCACCTCTTCCAGTAAAATATGGATCGCCGTGCTGCATGACCCGGGTGTCATATAGAATTTCATCGTCATAGGTTCATTCCCCGATAGACTGAACAGCGTTTAAAGACGTCCAGTGTCGGTGTCAGTTGTTTTTGCTGACAGAACTTGCCTGCCAGTTTGGTTAAGCCTTTTATCTCCCGACCGGTTGCCGTCGGGAAGGTATCCGCCAGTTCGGGAATCAGTTCCGCTTCAACCTGTAGCCCGAACTGCTGCGTCATCACCTGCCAGATCTTGATCCGGTCATCCCGCTCCGGGGGCTGGTAATTGATCATGGCGATACAGCGGGAGATAATTGCTTCATCGATATCATCGATGCGGTTGGTGGTGAGAAACAGCAGACCGTTAAAGTATTCCAGTACCCGCAGAAACACCCCGACCACCGCATTAGATGACAAGCTGTCACTGCGGCGGCGGATATAGACATCGGCTTCGTCGATCAGCATAACGGCCCCCCAGCGCTGGGCGCGGATCAGGGTGTCTTTTAATGTTTTTTCCATCTCTGCGACATTCAGACCCAACTGACCGGAGTGCACCCGATACAGCGGACGTCGGATAATTTCTGAATAGACCTCTGCCGTGAGTGTTTTACCGACCCCTGCGGGGCCTGCACATAACACCGTGGTGCCACCGGATTTACCGGCGATAATGTCATCCATCAGCAGATCCATTTCGGCAGTGAGAATGTCGATCAGGTCGATCTGCTCGGGGGGCAGAACCAACTTATCTTTCAGTTCTGGTTGATACTGATAGGGCGTCATGTTGTCGACATGCACCCAGACATGGTGGTGCAGATCGAGATGGAACATCAACATATAGCCGTGTACCGGCAGTTCGGTGAACAGGCCTTTAGGGATCTCAGCGTTCGACTGCTCGGTTTGTTTTTCCATCTCTTCATTATAACGGCTGCTTTTACCGGCACGGCGAAGAAAGCCGCCGAGAATGTCCCCCGAGGCGTCCAGTGTGAGTACCCGATTGGTGATCATATCCTCATCATTTACCAGCCGAGCCTGGCCACCGCCGGATGACAACACCACCACATTCTTGCGGGTCCAGTCGCTGCTGCGATGGCTGGCAGAGGGGTCTTCGGTATAGATGCCGGTGCCACTGGCAGAGAACTGCTCGCCATAGCGTGCGCGCCAGTTAAAATATCGCTCAACTGATTCATCATAGGCGGCCATCAGCTCCGGGTTCTCTTTGATATAGCCTTTATTCAGAAAAATCTCGCTAATGCTGTGATTGGTCAGATCCCGGGTGCGAATAACTAAGTTCTCAATCGCCACCGTGCCTTTTGAGTTGGCTTTCAACTCAAGCAGAATACGGCCCGATTCCTCTTCACCGGGGGGCGTGTAATCGAGCCGGGTAATCAGGTAGGCCATGGTTTTACCCGCACCGGTGACCCTGAACAACCAGCCTCGCAGCGCATCTTTGATCAGATACCGGGCGATATCCGGCATCAGCCGTTCCAGGTCATCGGGGCCATAGCGGGTCTCATGGTCACTGCGAGAACGCTGTATCGTCTTTAACAGGGCTGCCAGCGGTTGCATCGATGGTCCGGACTGACAATACAAACTGTACAGGTAGTTCAACTGGGCGTCGCTCAATTGGGTGAACGAGACCTCCGCTTTATTACCAAAGCGTAGCTGTTCCTTCAGCGTTCCTAAAACCGGAAACTCGGCCACCATAGCTTCGACGTAACTTTTTCCAATCTGTAGTTTCATTGTTACCTCCGGGGTCTATGGTTAGGTTTTCATGATGGGTTAATTGCTCCTGACAGACGGTGAGCCGTTTTGCCGGTTGTGGATTTTCTATCTGCGTAGCCACTGCGGCGTTAAAAACAGGCTCAAATCGGTCATTTATGAGGTATAAACTCCCTCATTTCGTCCGTTTTTGCCTTGCATTGGCGTCCTCGAAAACGAAAATCAACAGCCTGTCAGGTTAAGCGCTCTGTCGAACTTCCTACTTTCTTTTTAAGTGAGACAGCAAGATAGGTGCCACTAAAAACGGTTGTTAACTTATTGTTTTATATGACAGCAGCCAGCTGAGAAATGTGCTGTTTAAGACAAAGAGGTTGGCTTTTGTGAGCTTGAAGGTGAACCTGTAGGAGCCAGGTAACGATATGCTATGCTGCGTTAGAGTGAAAAATCTTCGATTAACTCATGGGGCTTTGGCTCAGATTATAGCTATGAATTATTTTGCCTACGGATCAAATATGTCGCTGTCACGACTGCGGCAGCGGGTGCCCGGTGCCCGGGTTATCGGCTGTTATTTTCTTGATGGCTATGATCTGCGCTTTCATAAGGCGGGTCAGGATAGTTCTGCAAAGTGTGATCTGTTTTATACCGGCAGTGATGATCGTATTTATGGTGTTGTGTTTGATATACCCCGGTCGGAGAAGCCCGCGCTGGACCGGGCTGAGGGACTTGGAGTTGGCTATGCTGAGAAAGTGGTAACTCTGCAAAATCAACGGGGTGATCGGGTTAGCGCACTAACTTACTTTGCGCTGCAGATCGACCCGTTGCTCAAGCCTTATGACTGGTATGTTAACCATGTGTTGGTTGGTGCCCGGGAAGCGGGGTTACCCTCTGAATATACAGACCGGATCGGGCAGGTTGAAACTGTTCCGGATGCAGATATTGATCGGGACGCCCGTGAGAGGGCGCTGCATATCAGGGCCCAGGGCTGAATGTTGTTAAAAGAGATATTGGTTGAGCAAAAGTGAGAGAAAAGCATGTCGCATAAATTCGATTCATGGTTTAAGCATAATATTGAACGTATTCACTACCGGGCGGAGGCTGCGGCAACTGGCGCAAATGGTCTTAATGTAGTGATATGGCCAACCTTTGCCGGACTGACTGAGTTTGAAAAAGGGTTTGCTGATGCCGTTGCCGCGCTGGGTGTTACCGCAACGGCGGTCGATCTCTATGGTCAGGGACAAAACCCGGAGGATCTGGATGCCCGAAGGGAGAAGATGGGGCTGCTGCTGTCCGAACCGCAACCGTTGCATCGTTTGCAACGGGAACTGACCGATTCAGTCTGCCGTGCCGATACGGATAAGTTGATTGTGCATGTGGGGTTCTGCATGGGCGAGCGTCTGGCGATTGAGGCGGGCCTGCATCTGGCCGATAGTGTTGGAGCCGTCAGTTTTCATGGGCTGATGAGTTTTTATCGGGCTGAATCAGCTGAACGGGCAAACCGGAAAACAAAAATTCTGGTGCTCAACGGTCACAGCGATCCGCTGATTAGTGATGAAGATGCTGTGGCAGCGAAACAGTACTGGACCGCACTGGGTATCGATTGGCAGTTTATTGATTTCGGTGGAACGGTTCACTCCTTTATGTTACCCAGCGCGAATGCGCCGGAGCGGGGTAGTCAGTATAACCCGGTTGTTGCCAGACGCAGCTTTCAGTATCTTGCTGATTTTCTCAACGAGTTGCAGACGGCTTAAGTGCGCCGTCTGTCAGTCTGTTAAATACCATCTTCATCCCGTTTAAGGCGATTGTGTTTGTTAAGCCTGACGGGTCTTGATGACACAGTTTATCTGATGATTCGTGCAGTGATTTTCTGCGATACCGGTGCTGCAAAAAATGAGATGGTTCCTGCCGCAGGCCACGCGAGGATGAATGCATGTAACCAGGAGTAGACAAATGTATTACTCATTCCCAGGTTGATATAGGTAATCCAGAGCGTCATCAGTGATGACAGAAAAAATGACATGATGATGCTGAACAAGATTCTATGTTTCATGGTGCTGTCTCATAAGTTCAAAAACGCGATGAAGGCTAATATATTCAATTGCATTTATGGAAGATAGGGTGTTTTATGGTTATTTAAATTCCATATATGGCATCAATAGATGATTGACGATATCGCCCTGTTTGTCTCGGTGGTCAAGGCTGGCAGCCTGAAACGCGCTGCGACGTCTATGAATATTCCCCCCTCAACGGTGAGCCGACGGCTGAAAGGGTTGGAGCGTGCACTGGGCTGTCTGCTGTTAAGCCGGAATAGTCATAGTTTCCGGCTGACCAGCGAAGGTGAGAAGCTATTTGACCGGGCCTCCTTTCATGTTGATTGCTTCGCTGCGATCGTCCATGAGATGCAGAATGATATATCCGGGTTACAGGGCAGTATCCGGGTGCTGGCCCCCACAAATCTGACCAACAATTTATTACACGTTGCTTTTGCACAGTATCTGCAACTAAATCCACAAGTTGATTTAGAGATGGAGTTGAGCAATGAGCTGGCACAGTTTTCATCTTCAAGGGCTGATTTTGCTATCCGGGTTGGCCCGCAGGCAGACTCAGAGTTGTCTCAGGTAAAGCTAGGCTCAATAAACACCCTGCTGGTTGCCAGTCCCGGCTATGTTCACACCCATAACCAGCCTCGTAAACCTGAAGAGCTGGCACAGCATCATCTGATCGTCGCCCGGCCGTTATCGACATGGAGTTTTTATCCCGCGGATGACCGCGGCCTGGACAGTACTGAGAAAAGTGCGGTGAGCATCTCTCTGGCAACCCACCGACAACGCCTGGTGGTGAACGATTTAGATGTGGCAAAACAGTTTTGCCTGGCGGGACTGGGTATTGCATTATTACCGGAGACGGTGGTTAAAGATCAACTTAGCCGGGCTCAGTTGGTCCCGGTTTTATCAGGCTGGCAGGGGAAACGACGAGATGTCTATGCGATCTGGTACCGCCGTCAGCTATTGACCCGCAGAGCCTCAGATCTGATCGATTATCTTAAAGTTCATAGTGGTCTTTCGTAACAAGCGCAGTCGATTAACAGGAGAGGAGTGATGATCAGAGGCAGCTGTCTTTGTGGCAAAGTAAAGTATGAGATTAGCGGTCAGCCGGGAGCGATTGTTCATTGTCATTGCCAAACCTGTCGTAAGGCCCATGGAAGTGCTTTTTCCAGTGTTGCTGCAGTTCAGGATAGCAATTTTCATCTGCAGGGTGGCGCACTGTTGAAATCCTTTGAGTCCTCCCCTGGCAAACACCGTTTTTTCTGTTCTGAGTGTGGTACACAGGTCTACGCCAAGCGGGATAACACCCCGCATATTATTTTGCGTCTGGGGTCCCTTGATGATGATCCGCAGGTTGCGGAGGAGAAGCATATCTGGGTATCGCAGAAGGCTCCCTGGTATGCCATTCACAATGCATTGCCTGAACATGATGAGTCCTAATGATCTCTAAGGCGGTTAGGCCGGTATCGTCTGATTGACTCAGAACTCTGTTCAGGCTTTTGACAGTAACGTGGCGCAAATTGGTAGGAGGTTGTTGATCCTGAAGCTAATATTTTAGTTTCACGGACACTGCTTCATCTCCACGCCGGGGATCAACCCTTTACCCGGACACAATCTGGAATTGAAATTCCTGCAGCTATTATTTGGTTAAAAACCCCTGCCCATGATCTGGTTCACCGCTATGGTGACGCCGTGGAACAACGCCATCTGCCAGAGTAAAACCTCAGCTAAGTGTGCGCTTAGGTTTTGCTGTAGATTAACTAAACCTGAGTAACTATCTAATTTCAGGTGTGTTTCTGGTGTTATTTTATTGACCTGAGGTCTTGTGAATTATCGTGTTGACGTTAAAATGAACTCCACTCTAACAGGGCGCAACAGGGAATTTTGCAAATGTCAGATCAATTTAAAGTTGTCTTCAGCGGGACGATTGCTGAAGGGTTCGAACCTGAAATGGTAATCTCTGCATTTGCCGAAAAATTCAGATGCAGCGAAGCGAAGGCGCGTGGTCTGGTTCTGTCCGGCAAAGAAACGGTTATAAAAAGCGATCTGGATAAAGCTAAGGCCGAGAAGTATCGGTCAGTGCTCGTTGCTATGGGGCTTGAGGTTGAGCTGGTAGCACAGCAACCCGTCGTTAAACCCGCGATGGCGTTTGAGCTGGAGGGGGATGACTCTGCCAGCGACACAGATGTCTCTTCCCCGGTGGCTAATTCGCAATCCTGCCCTAAATGCGGCTCTAAACAGGTCGCCGATGACCGCTGCTTAGACTGCAAAATTGTTATCTCCAAGTACCTGGCAATTCAGGAGAGCGGTCAGGCATTTACCGCAGCACCCGTTGCCGCGCCTGAGTCTTCAGATAATGACTCTGCTACGGTCTCAGAAAACTCATCTTCAGCTGCATTTGATTACCATCCGGCTGCTTCGAATGGTAATCCCTATCAGGCCCCAGAAGCCGATCTGAGCCAGGAGTATGAAGAGGGTGAACTGGACGGGCCATTCTCAGTGCCCGCTGGTCATGGCTTGAATTGGCTAACTGGCGGGTTTAATCACTTCAGGCAAAATCCGGTTGCCTGGATTGTTGCGATAGTTATCTGGATAGTTCTCTCTACGGTGTTAAGTCTGATCCCGTTTGTTGGGTCACTCGCAATCACGCTGCTCTCCCCGGTGGTAACCGCAGGTTTTATGCTGGGGTGTCAGGCGCAGGAGGAGGGCGGCGATTTTCGTATCGGGCATCTGTTCAGTGGTTTTAGTAGTAATGTTGGTCAGCTGATTCTGGTAGGTTTGCTGTATCTGGTATCTATGGTCGTCACGGTAGTTGCGATCATGCTGCTTGTGGGTGGCTCTGTGTTCATGATGGGCGGGGGAAGCCCGGATAGTATGGGGGCTGGAATGTTACTGCCAGCGCTTATCGGTTTGCTGTTTGTGGTGCCCATTATAATGGCTTACTGGTTTGCACCCGCTTTAGTGGCGCTGAATGGTATTCCCGCAGTCACCGCTATGAAGATGAGTTTCAGTGCCTGTTTAAAAAATATGCTGCCAGGTTTGGTGTATTCCCTTTTGGCGACAGTTCTGATTTTCGTGGGTGCAATCCCCCTGGGCCTGGGACTGCTGGTGGTTATACCAATGATATCGGCTTCGATGTATACCTCATATCGGGATATTTTCTACAGCTAAGGCTGTATTTTCCCGATGACAGAACAGGATAAAACCTTTCTGACAGATACCGTCAGACGTCACGAAACCCCCGAAGGCATCCTGCTTGAGCTACGGCTGGCGGGGCCTGTGGTGCGTGCTTGTGCCTGGAGCCTCGATATGCTGATCCGGGCAGTACTGTATGCACTGGTTTCCGGTGTTTTTGCCTTCTTTGGTGGCGTCGGCACTTCCGTGATGTTGATCATGTTTTTCCTGATTGAGTGGTTTTATCCGGTTGTCTTCGAACTGTATAACGGCGCTTCGCCCGGAAAAAAAACGATGGGGCTGGTGGTTATTCAGGATAACGGTACGCCGGTGACGTTCTCCTCCTCATTTATTCGCAATCTTCTCCGGGCTGCTGACTTTCTGCCTTTTCTTTATGCCGCAGGCCTGCTGTCGATGTTGATGAACCGAAACTTTCAGCGCCTGGGTGATCTGGCTGCGGGCACGCTGGTTGTCTATCGGGAAACGGATCTGGTTCGGGTTAAGCTGGCGGAGATCGTGGCTATTCGTCCTCCGGTTGATCTGAGTGTGGATGAGCAGCGTGAGCTGATCCGCTTTGCCGAGCGTTGTCCGCAGCTGAGTCAGGAACGCCAGGTTGAGCTGGCAACCTCGCTCTATCCTGTGACCGGTAAACGGGGGGCTGCAGCGGTCAACGAGATTCTAGGATATGCGGCCTGGCTGACCCGGGGGAATCGATGAAGCAGGAGCAGTTTGAACAGCGTTATCAGCCGTTGTGGCAACGTTTGGATCAACAGTTGGCACAGCTAGAAACGTTTCGGCTGCGTCGGGCGGCAGATGAGTTACCGGCCGATCTGCCGCAACTCTATCGTCAGCTATGTAATCACTATGCACTTTCCCGGACGCGTCGCTACAGTCCTCAACTGGTTGAGTTTCTGCACCGGCTGGTGCTGCGTGGTCATCAGCAACTGTACACCCGTCGTGGTGCCTGGCTGTGGCGGCTGATGATCTTTATTGCCAGAGACTTTCCGGCCTGTCTGCGCCACAATATTCGCTATTTCTGGGTGGCACTGGCTCTGTTTCTGCTGCCTGCACTACTGGTAGGGGGGTATTGTCTGGTCGATGACTCCTTTATTCATAGCCTGATGAGCGATGCTGAAGTCAGTAATATGGAGGAGATGTACCGGCCGGATAATGCCCGCCCCGGGCGAACTCTGGAACGCAGTGCCGACTCTGATTTCGCCATGTTTGGTTACTATATCTATAACAATATCGGTATCGGTTTTCGCACCTTTGCGATGGGTGTTCTGGCTGGGGTTGGTACCGTTTTTACACTGCTATATAACGGCATCGTCATTGGTGGAGTGGCGGGCTATCTGTCGGGGCTGGGTTACATCGAAACCTTCTGGCCTTTTGTTTGTGGCCATTCGGCGCTGGAGCTGACCGCGATTGTGATCAGTGGTGCTGCCGGCCTGATGATCGGGCGAGGGGTGATCAGCCCCGGCCGCTTCAGTCGCCTGGATGCGATTAAATTTCAGGCAGGTAAAGCGGTTCCGCTGGTGATGGGAGCGGGGCTGATGTTACTCGGGGCCGCCTTTATCGAGGCGTTCTGGTCTGCCAGTAGCCTGCCAAACACAGTCAAATATGTCGCGGCTATCATCCTCTGGGTGCTTATGATTCTCTATTTTATCTTCGCGGGCAGGGGGACGGGTGGAACTCGATAAACTCGAAATATCCCTGCGCCGACGCACTCCCTGGGAAGCGATAGACCTCGGGTTTGCCCTGGCCAGACGCTGGTTTATGCCACTCTGGTTGCTCTGGCTTAGTATTGCTGTGCCTATGGGGCTGGTTTTGTTTTTCCTCCTATATGATGAACTCGGCTGGCTGATGCTGATTATCTGGTGGTTTAAACCGCTGTACGAGCCGCCGTTGATGTTCTGGTTAAGCCGGGCAGTGTTTGGTGAGCAGCTGCCGGTGAAATCGGTGTTACGGCAGTGGTGGTCAGTGGTCCGGCCGCAGTTGCTGATTAACCTTACCTTGCGTCGTTTCAACCCCTCCCGGTCCTTTGCGCTGCCGGTGGCTTTGCTGGAACAGCTGCGGGGAACTGCGCGCCGCGATCGTTTGCGGGTGCTGGGACGCAACCAGAGTGCGGCTGCCTGGCTGACGGTAATCGGTATCCATCTTGAGTCAGTGCTGGAGATGGCATTTATCGCGGTTGTTTTCATGCTGATCCCGGAAGACCTGCGCTGGACCAGTTTCGGTGATCTGTTTATGGCACCGGGAAAGGTGGGGGACTGGTTACAGTTTGCCGGAGGCTTACTCTGTATGTCGATTATTGCGCCGTTCTATGTGGCCGCCGGGTTTACCCTCTATCTCAATCGTCGAAGTGAGCTGGAAGCCTGGGATATCGAGATCAATTTCCGGCGCACCAGTGAACGCTATAAGGCCGAATCTTCCCGTCGTTCCGGTGGCGCTGTTGCAGCAGTGGTGCTGGCGGCTGTTTTGGCGTTCGTTGTGCCGCTGATCAGTACACCAGTGGATGCGGCTCAGCAAGTGAGCGCCCGGGAGGCTAAGCCGCTGATCGACAAAGTGCTGGCGGATGAAGCCTTTGGTCGTTATGAACAGACGCATACCTGGCAATATGTTGGCTCTGAATCGGAAAACAGCAATAACTGGTTTATTCGCTGGCTCGAAGATTTACTCAGAGGGATGGATACTACGGCGGCTGATAACACGCATAAATCAGCTATCAGTCTGATAGAGCTGGGTAAAATTCTGGTCTGGATTATCGGTATTTCGCTGGTTGTTTTTCTGATCTATCAGATTATCAACAATAGTCAGTGGTTCAGAGATTTTCAGGGCCGCAGGGTGCGTAAGGAAAAGCACAAACCGATTGAACTGTTTGGTCTGGACTTGCGCCCTGAGCAGTTGCCGGATGACCCCGCCGCAGAAGCGCGGCGACTGGTCGCGCAAGGCGCTTTCCGGGAGGCGTTGAGCCTGCTTTATCGGGGCGCGTTGGTCTATCTGGTGACTCAGGAGCATATAGAGATACCCGACAGTGCGACCGAGGGAGAGTGTGAGCGCCTGGTCAGAAGCAACCGCAGTACCGCTGAAGCGGACTATTTTAATACCCTGACGAATCACTGGTTGCGGATGGCCTATGGGCATATCGTTCCGGCGGAAGAGCCTGTTGTTTTGCTATGTCAGCGGTGGCAGGAGGTATACGGCAATGTCGAGCACTAACCGTGTTCTGCTCTGGCTGTTGGCTGGTTTACTCCTGATCGGCGGCATCTGGTATACCCAGTGGTTTTTTAAGAACTTCGAAAAAGTGACTGAGGAGCACCGGGTCGATATCTCACCTGCCGCGACGCGAAACCGTTTTCTCGCCGCGGAACGTTTTTTGACAACGTTGGGGTATGAGGCGGAAAGCTTTCGTGCCCGGAACCTTATTGCCATGCTGCCACCCACCAGTGATGCGCTACTGGTTCGCCGTATGCCGCCAGAGATGAGTGATCAGCAGATTGACACCCTGGACAAGTGGGTTGAGGCCGGTGGCGTGCTGATTCTGGCACCGCAGTATTTCTATGAAGACGATGAGACCAATAATCCGTTTCTGGATTACCTGGGGGTGCGGATGCTGAGTCCTGAAGCCGTGGATGAGGAACCGGCTGAAAGCGATTCAACCCAGAATGCTGCTGTCGATGCGGCCGAAAGTTCGGTTTACCGGCAGGTTAAGCTCTCGCTGGCGAGTGAGCCGGAGCCAGTGACTGTCAGCTTTCGTCGAGACCGTGTTCTGGACGACAGCGAGGAATGGTCTTCTGAAACGTTTGGCTCTGAACAGGGCGCAAACTATCTCAAGTTAGCCTTTGGTCAGGGGCGTGTGCTGGTGCTGAGTGATCTGGATCTGTTCACCAATGACCGGATTAACAAAGATGACAATGCCTTTCTGCTGAGCCATCTGGTTGGTGGGAGTCGCAAGATCTGGTTGCAGTACAGTATTGATTCAGTGCCTCTGCCGCAGCTTTTATGGCAGAAAATTCCATTTATTGTTTCTGTCGTGGTGGTGCTCTGTTTGTTGATGGGGTGGCGCTTATTTCTTTATACCGGCCCCCGTTTGCGGCTGCAAAATGTGCAACGGCGTAATCTGTTAGAGCACATCGATGCTACGGCCAGTTATGCCTGGCGTATCGACCGGGGGGCTAGCCTGTTTGAGAATAACCGTAAAGCGCTGGAGCAGGCGTGGCGCAAGCGTCATCCGGCGCTCAATCCGATGGATAATAGCCAGCGGGCTGAATGGATCGGTGAGAAAACCGGTATGGCGGCGACAGCTGTTGAACGCAGTCTCTACCATGAGATTAAAAAAGATCAGGATTTTATTAAAGCAACGCTGGTACTGCAGCAGCTGGCCAGTAGCTTAAAACAGCGGGAGTTAAGATGAACGAATCGCAGGGACAGGATCAGCTGTCAGACAAAGTGCTGCGCAAACTCGGGCAGCTGGAGCAGGAGATCGGCAAGGCGGTGATTGGTCAGCGTCAGGTGATCCGGGATACCACCATTGCACTGTTGGCGGGTGGCCATGTGCTGGTGGAAGGGGTTCCAGGGTTGGGTAAAACGCTGCTGGTTCGCAGTCTTGCTGCCGCCGTGGGGGGCGTGTTCAACCGGGTGCAGTTTACCCCGGATCTGATGCCCAGTGATATCAGCGGGCACATTATGTTTGACCGTAAAACAGACTCTTTCCGGGTGCGTAAGGGGCCGGTGTTCTGTAACTTCCTGCTGGCGGATGAGATCAACCGCGCCCCGGCGAAAACCCAGTCGGCGCTGCTGGAAGTGATGCAGGAACAGCAGGTGACTATCGAAGGGCAGACGTACGAACTACAGCTGCCATTTCTGGCGCTGGCAACGCAGAACCCGATTGAACAGGAGGGCACCTATCCCTTACCACAGGCCCAGCTTGACCGTTTTCTGCTGAAGGTCTACATCGATTATCCGAGCGTTGATGAAGAGCTGCAGATGGTGAAACAGATCACCTCAGGCTCGGTGGCTGATAAACTGGATGTGACGTCCATACAAGAGGTGCTGAAGCCTGAAGAGATTCTCAGTCTGCAGCGCTATACCTCAAAACTGGAGGTTGATGAGCAGATTGTTGCCTATGCGGTGAATATCGTCAGGGCAACCCGTGACTGGAGCGGTATCGAGACCGGCAGTGGTCCCCGGGGCAGTATTGCACTGCTGCGTGCCGGCCGTGCTAATGCGGTGCTGTCTGGGCGGCGCTTTGTCACTCCCGATGATATTAAAGCCGTGGCCCCTGCGGTATTACGTCACCGGGTTAAACTCAGTGCTGATCTTGAGATTGAAGGTTATCAGCCGGACGATGTACTGAAAGATATTCTCAGCAACGTGCAGGCTCCCCGGGTATGATTCCATCCCGTCGATCAGTACTACTGGTCAGCGTTATTCTGCTGCTCGCACTGCTGGCTGCCTTCTGGCCGTCACTGGAGCTACTGCGTGATCTGGCGGCCGCAGCGGGTGCCGGGGCTCTGTTGCTGGACTTTTTATTGCATCGTCGGGAACCGGTTGCTGAAGTAAGCCGTGAGCTGCGTGGCAGTATTCCTGTGGGCGTCTGGAGTGATGTCAAACTACAGGTGACCAATCACACCGGCCGCTCTCAGTGGCTGACACTGCATGATCATCATCCATCTGAATACGCGGTTGAAGGGTTGCCGCTGCAACTCAGCTTAGCCGCAGAGCGCACTGCCAGAGCGACCTATCGAATTCGACCGGACCACCGCGGTGATGGCTCGTTTGGCGGAGTCGATCTGGTGAGTGTGTCACCGTTCGGGTTATGGCAACGGAAGCAGTTCGTTGCCCTGGCTGAAACGGTGAAGGTATATCCCAATTTTCGTGCTGTCAGTCAGTATACGTTACTGGCCACCGATAACCAGCTCAGTCAGCTGGGTATCAAGCATCAGTTACGCCGGGGCGAGGGTAATGATTTTCATCAGTTACGTGAATATCGTGCCGGTGACTCGTTACGCCAGATCGACTGGAAAGCCACCTCACGTTATCACAAGCTGATCTCCCGGGAGTATCAGGATGAGCGGGATCAGCAAATACTGTTTCTGCTGGACTGTGGCCGACGGATGCGTCACCGGGAAGCCGATGGCGGCCATCTGGATCAGGCATTGAACTCGATGTTGCTGCTTGCCTATGTGGCGGCGGAGCAGGGGGATGCGGTTGGCTTTCATACCTTTGGCGGGGTGCAACGCTGGTTTCCACCGATGAAAGGCACCGCAGTAGTGCGGCAGATGATTGCTAACACCTACGATATAGAGGCGACTCTGGAAGCGGCGGACTATCTCGAAGCGGCCCGTGAGTTAATGCCTTTGCAGCGGCGTCGGGCACTGATTGTACTGGTAACGAATACCCGCGATGAAGACAGTGAAGATCTGGTTACCGCGGTGCGGTTGTTGTCCCGCCGTCATCTGGTTGTGGTGGCCGATCTGCGGGAGCAGATTCTCGACACTACACAGGCACACCGGGTATCAGATTTCGACACCGCTCTGCGCTTTCATGGTGTTCAGGAATATCTGGAAAGCCGCGCCCAGAACCATGAAAAACTGCGCCATCAGGGCGCAATGCCGATGGATCTGCTGGCCAGGCAGCTGCCGGTCGCGCTGGTTAATCAGTACTTAACCGTTAAGGCATCGGGGCGGTTGTAAGGTTTTTTACCCTAAAATGTATGGGTAATTCAGCTACCAGACACCTGATATTATCTTGAAAAACCAGCGAGCGAGAAACGGATATTTTGATGCGGCTGACCAGTAATAGTTTCGACACTGTCTGATCAGGGTATTTTTTGTTGCCAGCATCCGGTAATCGAAGTCAGTAAAAAATAAAACGTTTCTGGCTCGTTTAGCCAATTGGGTTTCAACAGAAAGATCGTTTTTCATCAGCGCTTTTGCAAGGGTTATTCCGTCCCAGATTGCCAGATTTAAGCCTTGCCCCCCGACCGGTGACTGAACATGCGCAGCATCGCCAATCAGCCAGAAGCATTTTACTCTGGGGCTTAATACCCGGCGTAGTGAAACTTTGAATGACCGTTCATATTTGATTTTAGCGTCGTTAAAGTGCTCTTTCAGTCGCACACCAGCGCCGGGGGCGTTAAGAATCCCTTGCACCGTTCCTAACGCGGGTTGAGAAAGAAATAACCCGACGCCATCGGATTGAAGGTGTAGTTTTGCCTGAAGTGAAGAGGGCCATTGATGCGTATTTATTTCAGCGACGGACCACTGTTCGGGGTATTCTCTGCCCTTGAAGGGGAGTTCCAACGCACGACGTACTCTACTGTGGGCACCATCAGCACCGATCACCCACTTAAACTCACCGAGTTCTTCTGTGTTGCACTCATTCCTGATTAACCTGACGGTGGCGGTATCGCTGTTTTTAATAATCGAAACGAACTGAATGCCATATTCGACCTGCACTCCCATCTCTGCAAGACGGTGTTCTAATATTTTCTCGAGTTCGCCCTGAGGGAACAGATGGGCTGGTTGTTTACCCTTAATAGCGGGAACACTTACATTCGAAATAAGTTTAGCATCATCGTAGAAAGCAAAATTACTCATGGGAATCGTGTCGGCAATCGAACGTGGGGATATTTGAAATTTATCTAACTGGTTCCAGACCCCCTGTGCAATTCCAGTCGCTTTTTCAATCATCAATCTGCCGGGACGTTGATCTATCAAGCGAACTTTGAACCCATGATCTATGCATTCAAGTGCAAACGCTAATCCACTGGCTCCTGCGCCAATGACTAATATTGCTTCATTATCATCATTCATACACTGCATCCTTGTTGTGTTTCTGAGTGACCTGAAATTTACTTAGATCGTTGCTTCCTGCGATAAGAATATAACGTATTTTAAGTAACGTTTATCTGTTTTGTTTGCTTACGCCGAAACAGGTTCAGCTGTGACAGAATCATCCCTGCCAGCATCAGACTGCAGCCGATCATGGCGCGATGGCTGAAGTCTTCTTCCAGTAACCACCAACCGCCGATGGCGGCAAAGACCGCCTCAAGACTCATAATGATCGCCGCATGGGAGGCGGGTGCATCCCGTTGCGCCACTACCTGAAGGGTGTAGGCGACACCAACAGAAAGCAGACCTGCGTAAGCAATCGGTTGCCATGCCAGGGTGATATTTGACAGGGTCAGGCTGTCCTGTTCAAAGATCAGGGCAACGATAAAACTCAGCAGGGCGCAGATCATAAACTGGATTATTGCCAGTCTCAGGTTGTCCAGCTGACTGGCTAAACGACCGATGACCACCACATGGGCAGCCCAGAAGAAGGCACTGCCGAGCACCAGCAGATCACCACTATTGATGGTGAAATTGGCACCTGAGTTGGTAGTAACAGTAAGCAAGTAGAGCCCGATAACCGCCAGCAGGCCTCCCAGCCAGGTGTTCAGGCGGGTGATCTGGCCCAGCAGCAACCCCAGAAGTGGCACGATAATGATGTAGAGTCCGGTGATAAACCCGGCATTGCCTGCGGAGGTCCAGAGCAGACCCGCTTGTTGTAACGATGCCCCGAGAAAGAGAATAACACCCGCCGAGATACTGCCCCGGAGCATCGCCCTGGGTTCTGTTGCCCCCGCTTTTGGACGAAATAGCAGTAACAGTGGCAGCAGCGAAACCGCTCCCAGCAGGAAGCGGCAGCCATTAAACCCGAACGGCCCCAGGTGGTCCATGCCCAGACGCTGAGCGACGAAGGCAAAGCCCCAGATTGCAGCGACCAGCAGCAGGGTCAGGTCGGCGCGGATATTGCGGGTTTCCATCAATGGAACCTCTTAAAACAGAAAAAGAGCGGTTATTGTAGATGGCTGCTCTTTTTACGCAATGGGACGCTGCGAAAATTGATTATATGGGCTAAACGATCAGACGGCTGCTGCGGCATCCAGCTGATTAAATGCCCGGCGTCCCAGTGTAAAGGCTTGACGGTTGAGCTCGGTCAGGGCCTCCCCTTTACGTTGAAAACGGGCTAGCAGAGCCTGTTCCAGGGTTTCCGGCGGAAACGGCAGATGGTCGGCAATCGCTCCCAGCATAATTGAGTTAACCAGCCGCCGGTCACCCAGTTCTATTGCGGCGTCACCTGCATTGAAATGATGCAGCTCTACTGAGCTGTCTGCTAACTGGCTGAGAGGATTTTCAGGATAGTCATACAGGCCGATAGAGACGACCGGAGGTATGAGTGGATAGTCATTCACCATAACCACTGCGCCGGGTTTCAGGTGGCTGTGCCAGCGCAACGCTTCTGCGGGTTCAAACGCGATCATCATATCCGCATCGCCGGGTCTGATGGCCGGTGACAACACTTTTTTACCGAAGCGTACATGCGAAGTCACCACGCCGCCCCGTTGCGCCATCCCTGCTACCTCGGTTTTTTTGACGTCATATCCCAGTGCCAGTGCGGCCTGAGCCAGTACATCGGCGGCGGTCATCACCCCCTGTCCGCCGATTCCCACGACCAGAATATTGGTGACGGTGTCGCTGTTCAGTTCGACTGTATTTTTCTGGGATCTCATTATTTCACCTCCACGGCATTGATCTTGTTGACATTGAAGGCCGCTACGATGGCGTTGGGTGCACAGGTATTAGTACAGAGGTCACAGCCGGTACAGGCCGCCGTGTCAATATTTACGAAGGTGAGCTCTTTCTCTCTGCCATTGGGCTTGATAACGGTCTCTCTGCGGCTGACCAGAATCGCGGGGCAACCGACATCGAGGCAGTTGCTGCAGCCGGTACATTTGTCTTCCTCTACTTTGAGAGGCGGCAGCTTACTGTAGCGCTCTGTCAGTACACAGGGCTGATTGGTGATAATCACTGACGGCTCTTTAATCTTCACCTCTTCACGCAGTGCTTTGAACAGGGTCGGAAGCTCGTAAGGATTGACCTCGTGAATTCGTTCCGGCTTCACTCCCAGGGCTTCGCACAGCTTGCGGAAGTCGATCTGCAGGGTTGGCTCTCCGTGAATATTTAAACCGGAGGAGGGGGCGTTCTGCCCACCGGTCATCCCCACCGCGCGGTTATCCAGCAGCAGTATGGTGACATTACCTTTGTTGTAGGTGATATCCAGTAAACCCTGCATCCCCATATGCATAAAGGTTGAATCGCCAATCACGGCCAGAACGTTTTTATTCTGATCTGCCTCACTGCGTCCCTTATCGATACCCTGCGCCACACTCAGGGATGCCCCCATGCTGATGGTGGTATCCAGCGCATTCCAGGGGTGTCCGGCCCCGAGGGTATAACAACCAATATCTCCGGCAATAATAGTGTTTTTGATATGGGAGAGGCAGTAGTAGATACCCAGATGGGGACAGGCAACGCAGAGGGTCGGTGGCCGGGGAAACAGCTCCTCGGCCGCGATTTGTTTATCTTCACAGGGCTTGCCCGATAGTTTATCGATGCAGGGGGTCAGCACCTGAGGCGACAGTTCGCCTATCCTGGGGAGAATATCTTTGCCATAAAGGCTGATCCCTGCGGCGCGAAGTTCGGTCTCAAGCAGCGGCTCAACCTCTTCCACAACCACCAGTTGATCGATGGTTGCCGAAAACTCTCGGATTTTTTCGATGGGGGCCGGATGACTGAAACCGAGTTTCAATACCGGCGCCTCAGGGTAGGCCTCTTTCACATGGAAATAGGCTGCCCCGGAGGCAACAAAGCCTATTGAGTTATCATGGCCGGTTTCAATGCGGTTAAGCGGATGAGTCTCGCTGACCTCTTTAAGTGTCAGGTCGCGGGCCATCATCAGCGGAATCCGTTTGCGGGCATTGCCGGGCACCATGACATAACGAGCCGGGTCTTTGGTAAAGTTTTTGCGTTGATAGGTTTCGGCCGGGCTGCACACGACCACCCCTTTAACATGGCAGATCCGGGTGGTCAGACGCACCATCACCGGCACATCATATTGCTCAGACAGGCCAAACGCCAGCCGGGTCATCTCATAGGCTTCCTGGGCGTCCGCAGGCTCCAGTACGGGGATATGGGCAAAGCGGCCCCAGTAGCGGGAATCCTGTTCATTCTGCGAAGATGACAGACCAACATCATCCGCCACCACGAGCACCAGACCACCGACTGCGCCGATCAGGGTCTGCGTCATCAGCGCATCAGAGGCGACATTTACCCCGACATGTTTCATCGCACACAGCGCCCGGCTACCTGCCAGGGAGGCACCGATAGCCACTTCAAGCGAGACCTTCTCATTGATCGACCATTCGGTATAGATCTCCGGGTAGGCGGCGATAAACTCGAGAATCTCGGTGGAGGGGGTGCCCGGGTAAGCAGAGGCAACTGTGCAACCGGCATCTCGTGCCGCTTGCGCAACGGCTTCGTTACCGGAAATAAACTGACGCTGATCCTGTTGGGAGAGGTGGGGTGCGTTCAAGAAAGGCTCCTTACAGCTTTAGACCTGATAGTTTTTTTGGTTATTTTGGTTTAAAAGTGAATCATAAAAGAGAGATTTTAAAACGAAGCCCGCCAATGCCAGGCTGACCTGAGTCAAGGATAGCCGAATACCCGTGGTCAAATGGTCGTATATGGCCTGGATGGGGGATAGCAGCGGCGCTGTCAAGCCGTTGCTAGTGGTTAGACGTGGCTTCGCCACTTGCCAGGAAAAGCCCTCTTTATTGAGGATAGAGGGGATTTAGGGAATAGATGCTTTGTAAGAAGGTTGTTGATTGGGCAGAGGTGGATAATCCCGAGCAACATCTTTTTCTGGCAAGGAAAGCGAAGCTTTCCGTCTAGCCACTAACAGGCGCGAAGCGCCGTTCTAGCGGCTTAATATAGCGTTCTGCAGCATATACCGTTCAACGGTATCGACTACCGCCTGCGTCTGGCTGTCGACCTCCAGATTTATCTTGTCGCCTACGGATGCTGTGCCAAAAATGGTGACAGTGAGGGTTTCCGGTATCAGATAAACATTAAAACGATTGCCCAGAACTTCGCCGATGGTAAGGCTGCAGCCGTTGAGAGATACGAACCCTTTGGGCAGGATATACTTCATCAAGGCTGGCTCCGCTTCAAACCAGACAATGCGGTTGTCCTGAGGTTGTTCAATCTGATCAATTATCGCGGTGCCGTGGATATGCCCGGAGAGCATATGTCCGCCAATCTCATCACCGATGCGGGCTGCGCGCTCAAAGTTGACCCGGTCTCCGGGCTTTAATTTTCCGAGATTGGTGACTCTGAGGGTTTCCATTATCAGGTCGAAGCTGATCTGGTTTGCACTGAATTCGGTGATGGTCAGGCAGGTGCCATTGATGGCGACACTCGCGCCAGTTTGAAGGTTTTCACAGCTCTGCTGAGGAAACTCCAGCGTCAGTTGCATGAACTGATCCTTGATTACCGTCGTAATAACTGTAGCTGTGCCCTGAACAATACCGGTGAACATAATGCTTTCCTGTTAGCTTTTGACTGGAGTTTCTTTACTGAACTATCGGTTACTGGGCTATGTTTATAAAGACTGACAGCTGATATTGCAATGTTTGAGGAGATCTATATGAAGGTTCTGATCAGTGGCGGTACCGGTTTTATTGGTCGCCATCTTATCCCCCGGCTGTTGGATTATGGCCATGAGCTGGTGGTGCTGGCCCGTTCAGAAACGAAAGCCCGGGAGTTGTTTGGCGCCTCCGTCCGGGTAATCAGCGATCTTAAGCAGATCGCCAGTGATGAGTGGTTGGGTGGCATTATTAACCTGGCCGGTGAGGGGATCGCGGATAAGCGTTGGAGTGAAGAGCGTAAGCAGGCGTTAATCGATAGCCGTATCGAGACAACTGCCGACCTGGTGTCGCTGATTATGCGCTTGGAGCGCAATCCTGAGGTGATGATCAGTGGTTCTGCTATCGGGTTTTATGGTTGTCGCGCCGATGACCTGCAGTTGGATGAGCGTGGTGAAATCATTGATGACTATACTCACCGTTTATGTAAACGCTGGGAGAGTGAAGCACTTAAAGCTCAGTCGATGGGGGTCCGGGTTTGTCTGATCAGAACCGGCGTGGTATTAGGCGATGGCGGGGCTCTTGCTAAGCTGTTGCCCGCATTCAAACTGGGGCTCGGGGGGCCGGTTGCCCGGGGCGATCAGTGGATGTCCTGGATCCATATGGATGATCAGATTGAAGTGATCAGCATGATGCTCACTCATCCTGAATTCCACGGCGCTTATAATCTTACGGCCCCTGAAGCGGTGACCAATAATACCTTCAGCAAAACACTGGCTGGAGTGTTGTCACGGCCTTGCTGGCTTCGGGTGCCTGCAGTGGTGCTCGATCTGATGTTGGGTGAGGGGAGTGAACTGTTGCTTAAGGGGCAACGGGTTTATCCCAAAAGGCTGTTGGACGCCGGTTATAAGTTTGCCTACCCGGATTTGACAACTGCGCTTAATCAGGTGCTTGAGCCTGCTGACTGATTGAAACCGGTGTATCAGGAGCGCCTGGTATTGCGTAGCTGGCTTTCCCTGATATGCTCAAGCGCCTGAGCCAGCAGGTCGCCGGACCAGGGGCCTGACTCGGTACCGCTGATATAACTTTCCATATCGATTAATAAAAGTTCGAGGGTTTTACTGTTGCTGATCTCACTCAGGTCGAGACTGTCCGACACTTTATGGCCAGGCCAGAACAGCCTTGCCCAGTCCAGTATTAATAATCTGGATTCAAGTGGAAGGTCGTTATAGCAGGCATCCAGCGCTTTATTGAAGGCTCGCTGTTCACTTTCCAGCATCTGCTTAAGTTTGTTCTGGTTACTTTCATCTATTTCGCTTTGCCTATCCACATCGCTCTGGTGAGTACTCATTTGCTTAGCACTGTGCTGACGCAAGCGCTCTGAAGCATGCTTTGCAATAGCGCTGGTTTGCCGCTGCTCGGGCAGCAGACCGCCAGATTCATCGCTGGTCTCGCCGATATCAAATCGTCTCCGGCGCTGGGCTGAGTGGCTATAGAGCCACCCCAGCGACGAGACGATAGCGATAGCCGTGAGCAGCCAGATCAGCACGCGCATACTGTTATTATTAAGAGGCTCCTCAGGAGGGTTGTGTGGTGGCTCCGGTGTTGCTGCGTCTATTACGGCGGCCTTGTTGACTGGTGCCGCCGGAGCCACTTTCAGAACCACTTTGTCTAACCTGACCTGCTCACTCTTATCAGTATTTATGTTCCACCAGGGAATAATGATCTCTGGCAGCGTCACTTCGCCCCGTTCTGCGGGGGTGATGCGAATGGTTTCCGTCCGGCTGCTGACGACCCCTTTGGCGGTGACATTTTGCTCCAGGCTGATATCCTCTACGGTGATCTGAGCCAACTCATTACGCAGCGGCATGAGAGCGGGTAGCTGGTCTGCCATCAGGCCCTCTGCACTGATTTTCAGCGTACGTATCTGGCTTTCACCCAGCAGTAGATTGTTCTCGGCTGTTGTCAGATCTTCCAGTGTCAGTTTAAACGCTGGTAACCAGTATCCCCGCACGGCTTGCGAAACCCGGGGCAAAACATCAACGGTTATTGGGTCTGTGCTGAGCTCAGGAGTGCCCGGACCAGCACTGAAATGGGCTGCAGGTATCGTCAAAGGGCCCGGCTGTTCGGGATAGATGGCGTAACTCTGCTCAGTGACATGATAGCTCTGCCCTTTCATCTGACGGGAGTATTGCTGTTTATCTCCCAGGGGCACTATTTTGCTACCGGGTATCATTGGCTCAGAGAGGCTCGACATAGGCGGCAGTTCATCAAGATGAAACAGTCGGACGCTATAGAGTAGCTGGCTGTTCTGATAAACCTCGTAACTGTCTGCCGAGCTTTCAAGAAATGCATCGTTGCTGATCAGCGCTGCCGCCCCGGCAACGCCATCCACTGTGATCAGTTGCGGCTGACTGTATTCGTTATTCAGTTGCAGTGCCGGGATTTGAAGATCACCTGCGTGACGTGGGCGCAGCAGAATTTTCCATCGAGTGGTGTTTTGGTTAGCGCCGTTGGCATAACTGGAGACCGTCATCTGCTTACTGCCCAGGAAATGAAAATCACGGGTCAGGGGGGAGAAGTCTGGGCGGTTGGAGGTGCGCTGATCAACCTCGACCGTGAGTTGAATGGTTTCTCCTTCAGTGATGGCGAACCGGTCAGGAAATACGGTGAGCTGAGCCCAGGCCGCAGGCGAGGTAAACGCAATTAGTCCGGCAATGAGATTTAGATATCGGCTGTGGTGAAACATCTGCGACATAAGTGCGTTTATCTCCGGTTTATGACCCGGCTCCAGAACAGGTGCTACTGGTTGTGTTCTATGAATGGTGGTTGCCCAGAGGGGCTGGTGTATCGCTGTTGCAACGGTAGCATAACTGGAAAAAGTAAGGAAAAGATATCTTTTAAAAAGATATAAGTTATTGTTTTATCATGGATTCAAATTCATGTTGCGTTGAAATATGCGTATACTCCAATGACGCAACCAGTTTAACTAATGGCGACTTAGACCTGTTGCCGGCGTCATCGAAGCTGATAGCGGTGGCACCGTCAGGCTGCTGTCAGTAGAATACTGCCACACGTCAGCCTACGGCGACTTTATTTTTGGTTACTATGGCCCTATGCAGCAGATCATCGTCGATATCAGTTTAACTCAGGAACAGTATCTGGCTCACTATCGCCAACAGGTAAAGGATGTTGTCGCAGTGAGTCGTGACGGCAGGCGGGTGCGGTTTCCATCTGCATTGTTGCAACCGTATCTGCTACATAATGGTGTTCAGGGGAGTTTTCGCATCTGCTTTACTGATGCGGGAAAGTTTAGTTCTATCGAACGACTCTGATTTTTTTACAGCGCCCTCGGCATTGCATATAATGCCCGCACTTTAAATTGACTTGTGGTATCCCATGCTCTATCAAGCTGCCCGATCTTTGTTGTTTAAGCTCGACCCTGAAACGGCCCATGACCTGTCGCTGAATAGTCTGAGCCTGATGTCCAGTGTCGGGTTAAATTCGCTGTTTGGCGTAAAAACACTCAGCCAGCCGGTTGAAGTGATGGGGATTCAGTTTCCCAATCCGGTTGGTCTTGCGGCAGGACTGGATAAAAACGGTATCGCTATCGATGGTATGGCTGCCCTGGGGTTTGGCTTTATCGAGGTAGGCACGGTGACTCCAAGGCCGCAGCCGGGCAACCCTCAGCCGCGATTGTTCCGGATTCCAGAGCATCAGGCGATCATTAATCGCATGGGTTTCAATAATCAGGGGGTCGATACTCTGCTGAAAAATATTGAAAAGAGTCGCTTTGACGGTGTTCTGGGAATCAATATTGGTAAGAATTTTGATACGCCAGTCGAGAATGCTATTGATGATTACCTGATCTGCATGCGCAAGGTGTATGACAAAGCTAGCTATATTACCGTTAATGTATCCTCACCTAACACGCCTGGACTGCGTTCACTGCAGTTTGGCGACTCGCTTGACGAGCTGCTGGCGGCATTGAAGACGGAACAGGCCCGACTGGTTCAGTTGCATGGAAAATATGTTCCGGTGGCCGTTAAGATTGCGCCGGACATGAATGAAGAGGAGTTTGGCCTGGTTGCTGCTGCCCTCAAGTCTTATGAGATGGATGGTGTGATCGCAACCAACACCACGCTGTCACGTACTGGGGTTGAAGATTCTCCTGTTGCACAGGAAGCGGGTGGGCTGAGCGGCGTGCCGGTGCGTAATGCCGCTACAAAAGCGATCCGTATTCTGGCGCGGGAGCTGGATGGTGCGCTGCCGATTATCGGTGTCGGCGGTATCACAAACGGTTTTGATGCGGCTGAAAAGATAGAGGCGGGTGCTTCACTGGTGCAAGTGTATACAGGGTTTATCTATCGTGGACCTGAGCTGATTTCTGAGTCGGTCAGGGCGATTGCTGATCTGACTCATTAATCATGCTACTCACTGAACGGATTCGCTGATACCAAATGCAAGAAAGGCTCCCTGAGGAGCCTTTCTTTTATATTCTTTCCACGTTAATTTAGTTGCAGTGGATCGGTTAATGCAAAGATGGATTAATGTTTATAGCCGAGACACCCGACTGACCATTCCAATGTGCTTCACGCCCCTCACGCCATCCACTCATCCAGTGGGTTCTGAGGTCTCCGATAGTGACTGGACACTCGTCTTTGGATTTACCTACGAGTCCGGCTGTAAAGCCGCGGTTGAAAAGTACTGAAGAACGATCACGTTTTTGTCTCTTCATAAAAGACGCCTCTATTTAGTTCTTAATATTTTCAGGCAATTTACTGATACCACGGCCGTTGTTGCGAAAGCTGATTGTCAGTCTTTCTGATTCCCTGCCGTCTCAGTAAACCCGGTTACTGTGACTCAATTGCTCCTGTGGTTTGTGTGTTGACTGATTAAATTTTGAACTTCACAGAAATTCACAATGGCTTAAACAGATTCTGGAGTGTAATTAAAAAAAAGTATTAAGAAAGTGATTTTAATAAAATTGTCACAAACGCATCTGCAAAAAGATCATTACTTCAAGGGGTTGCACCGGGGTTTTGAAACGCTGAAATCAGATTGAAAAAAATTCACGTTACTGCAGTTTCTTTTGAATTCGCATCTTTGTCATTGGTCTTAAAAGCGTTTGCCGTTAATATGCCGGTTCTTAAATGAGGTATTCCCTGAGTATGAAATTCTTTGCTACCTGCCCTAAAGGGCTGGAGCCTGTTCTGTTTGATGAACTTCAGGCCCTGAATGTTGAAGCGCCGAAACAAACGTTGGCCGGTGTGTATTTTTCTGGTGGTCTGCAAGCCGCTTACCGCGCCTGTCTATGGTCGCGGGTAGCCAACCGCATCTTGCTTGAGCTGCACCGCTGTCCGGCTGAAACTGCCGATGCACTGTATCGTGGCGTGCAACAGATTAAATGGCTTGAACATATGCGTCCTGAAGGCACTCTGACGATCGATTTTACCGGCCAGTCAGAGGGGATTAATCACAGTCGTTTTGGTGCGCAAAAAGTTAAAGATGCGATCGTCGACCAGATTCGTGATGAAACCGGGCGGCGCCCCTCTGTTGACCGGATGAAGCCCGATCTGAGAGTTAATGTTCATTTGCAGCGGGGCGAAGCAACGATCGCGGTTGATATCTCCGGTGACAGTCTGCACCGCCGGGGCTACCGCCTGCAATCCGGCTCCGCGCCGATGAAAGAGAACCTTGCTGCAGCATTACTATATCGCTGTGGCTGGCCTGAAAAGGCGGCTGAGGGGCAGGCGCTGCTTGATCCTATGTGTGGTTCAGGAACCCTGCTGATAGAAGGCGTTTTGATGGCCGCGGATATCGCCCCGGGGCTGTTTCGCCGGGATTATGGTTTTACCTATTGGACACAACATAACAGCGCCCTGTGGAAATCACTGCTGGAGGAAGCAAATGAACGACGTGATGCGGGGCTGAAAATGGTCCGCAGTCGTTTCGAAGGTTTCGATGCCGATGCTAAAGTCCTTAATATCGCGCGGGATAACGCCCGCAGAGCCGGTGTTGAATCGTTAGTTCATCTCGAACGCCGGGAGCTGTCAAGACTGACCCGTTCTGCTTCTGATGAACACGGTTTGGTAGTCACCAACCCGCCATATGGTGAGCGTCTGGGTGAGGAGCCAACGCTGTTCTTCCTTTATCAGCATCTGGGTGAGCGTCTCAAAGCGGATTTTGCCGGCTGGCAAGCTGCAGTATTTACCGGCAATCCTGAGTTATGCCGGATGATGAAGCTGGCTGCGGATAAAACCTATAAGCTGTATAACGGTGCTATTCCAAGCCAATTGCAGATTTTTAATATCCGTGCACGTGCTCGTGCTGAGGCGGCGATGGCGGTTCAGAAACCGTCTGATCAGCCAGAATCTGATGTTGCGGGCGTTTTGGATGCTGAGCCTGACGTTCAGGTTGCTCCGGTTGAGTTGAGTGATGGTGCTCAGATGCTGGTTAACCGCCTCAATAAGAATCTCAAGCAATTGAGTAAGTGGGCGCAGCGCCAGGATATTACCTGTTACCGTTTATATGATGCTGACCTGCCGGAGTATTCCGCTGCGATCGATATCTATAATGATTGGGTACATGTACAGGAGTACCAGGCACCGAAAAGTGTTGATATGGTTAAGGCGTTTGCAAGGCTGCAGGAGATTGTTGCTGTATTGCCTTCGGTGCTAGGAGTCCCGGCGGAAAAAATTATTCTCAAGCAGCGCCGCCGACAGCAGGGCAGCAGCCAGTATGAGAAACGGGATCAGACCGAGCGCTATATTGATGTCACCGAAGGTGGTTGCCGAATCCTGGTAAACCTTGAAGATTATCTGGATACCGGATTGTTTCTTGATCATCGGCCAATTCGCCTGCAGATTCAGCAACAAGCGAAAGGCGGTGACTTCCTTAATCTGTTCAGCTATACCGCTACCGCTTCACTTCATGCTGCAAAAGGGGGCGCCCGCTCAACGACCAGCGTCGATATGTCGGCGACCTATCTGAACTGGGCAAAGAAAAATTTTGCTCTGAATGGATTTGCGGAAGCGCGCAACCATTTTCTTCAGGAAGACTGTATCAAGTGGTTAAAGGGGCAGAAAGGACAGAGCTATGATCTGATCTTTATGGACCCGCCAACCTTCTCAAACTCTAAGCGGATGCATGATGTGTTGGATGTACAGCGGGATCATGTGGGGCTGATCGATCTGGCAATGGGGTTGCTACGCCCAGGAGGAAAGTTGATTTTTTCCAACAACTACCGCCGTTTTAAGCTTGATCCTCAACTGTCTGAGCGTTATCAGGTTGTTGATATTACCCGGAAAACAATTGATCTTGATTTCAAACGTAATAGTAAAATTCATCAGTGTTTTGAGATATCCGCGCTTTAATCAGAGAGCGTCATCGTTTTAATAAAAGCCACCCTCGGGTGGTTTTTTTTGGTGCGTAGTTATTGCTTTTAATTGGTGCGATTTGCTGTATTGGCATGTTATCTGCTTATTAAAGTGCACATTTCTGGAGCAGTAATGGTTATTTCCGCTGTAGCCCTATGTTTATCATAGGTGTAGATCGGTGGTGCCAGAATCCGGATTGTTCTTACAATTAAAAAACGCACCGTTAATGTGCTATCTGAATAGATTGGCATTAAAAAGGTGCGAAAGTTGGCAGGAGATCTTCGTGGAAAGTGTTAATAGTGCAGTAGAAACACTCGTTCAGAGTTCAAATACGCTGTTTATTCTGATGGGCGCCATCATGGTATTCGCGATGCATGCAGGGTTTGCCTTCCTTGAGGTGGGAACTGTGCGTCAGAAAAATCAGGTGAATGCGCTGGTTAAAATTATGACAGACTTTGGTTTCTCAGCGGTCGCCTACTTCTTTATCGGTTATTGGGTGGCATATGATGTGACCTTTTTTCAGGATGCTGAGACCCTGGCCCAGGGAAATGGCTATGAGCTGGTAAAGTTTTTCTTCCTGATGACCTTTGCCGCCGCAATCCCGGCAATTGTTTCTGGCGGTATTGCTGAGCGGGCGCAGTTCTGGCCTTTTCTGATTGCATCGTCGCTGATCGTTGCCTTTGTCTACCCGTTTTTTGAGGGGATTGTCTGGAATGGCAACTTCGGCATTCAGGAGTGGATGACCAGTCGGTTTGGTGCTGCGTTTCATGACTTTGCCGGATCTGTTGTGGTGCATGGTGTGGGCGGCTGGCTGGGACTGGTGGCGGTGATCATGTTGGGGATCCGTAAAGGGCGTTATAGAAGCGGTAAGCTGGTGGCATTTCCGCCCTCTAACATCCCTTTCCTGGCGCTGGGTGCATGGATTCTCTGTATCGGTTGGTTTGGCTTTAATGTCATGTCGGCGCAAACCCTGGAGGGGATTTCCGGGTTAGTGGCTGTCAACAGTCTGATGGCCATGGTGGGGGGGATCATCGTTTCGCTGTTGTTGGGCAAAAATGACCCTGGTTTCATTCATAACGGCCCGTTAGCCGGGTTGGTGGCGATCTGTGCCGGTTCAGATATTGTGCATCCAATTGGTGCGCTGATGATCGGTGGTATCGCAGGAGCGTTGTTCGTCTGGATGTTTACCGTGGTGCAGAATCGCTGGAAGATCGATGACGTGCTGGGTGTGTGGCCCCTGCACGGCCTCTGTGGTGCCTGGGGCGGGATTGCTGCCGGTATCTTTGGTTCGGCTTCTCTGGGAGGCCTGGGGGGTGTCAGCCTGACTGCACAGCTTGTCGGTACTTTACTGGGGGTTGTCATTGCTGTGGTTGGTGGTGTGGTTGTCTATGGCACCATTAAACTTGCCATGGGGTTGCGGTTGGATGAGGAGCAGGAATTCAATGGTGCCGATCTGTCGATTCATAATATTGAATCTGTGTCTGTCGATTAAGATCGGTTTCAGAAATAGGCTTGCTAGCCTGGATCTGGTCAGGAAAGCGGTATAAAAAGCGGCGGCATTCTAAGAATGCCGCCGCTTTTTTATATGCTGGATGCCGACTGTTTGAGTTCGTGACGACAATGAATTCTGACTCGCAACACGATCAGTCCGGCGAGCACCAGTAGTGTTCCGCTGATAAAGCTCAGAGGGGGTGATATCAGCGTGTAGCAGATCACTCCGCCGATCAGATAGAAAAATGGCAGGCTTTCATACAGCCACTCGGGTAGGTAGCCCTCAATGTTGCCGCGGGATATCTGGCTGAGAAGGAGGCGGTGTTCACGACGGTCCCTGCGACGGTAGTTTGAGCGCATAATCCATAGTGCGCTGCCGTATAGATAGAGCGTCAGTGCAGCTAAGAGCATGGCAGGAACCTGATTGTATAAAATGGCCAGCAGTGAGCATGTGGCAAAGCAGAGATAGGGTGTGCTTTCGTAGAGAGGTGTGGGAAGCCGCATAGTAATCGCCTTTAGCTAATTATCGGTTTAATCCCCCTACCCATACATGGATATTAGTATGAAGCTAAGTAAATTGGCTAGTTTGCGAGATGAAAAATATTCAATCTAAAGCGGAAGCGTCAGTCTATAGGCGTGTTTCTGGCGAAAAAAAGCCGCTAACTAGAGCGGCTTTATTTCGGGTCAGGCAGATTACTTGGATGGGTAATCCCGCTTAACCGGGCCAGTATACAGTTGGCGTGGGCGACCGATCTTATTCGGGCTGCTGTGGAATTCGCTCCAATGAGAGATCCAGCCAATAGTACGGGACAGTGCGAAAATTACGGTAAACATGTTGGTTGGAATGCCGACCGCTTTCAGGATGATGCCTGAATAGAAGTCAACGTTCGGATAGAGTTTACGCTCAACAAAGTATTCATCTTCCAGGGCGATCTGCTCAAGCCGTTTGGCGATCTTCAGCAGTGGGTCGTTTTCGATGCCCAGTTCGGCCAGTACTTCATCGCAGGTCTGCTTCATAACTTTAGCGCGGGGGTCAAAGTTACGGTAAACGCGGTGACCAAAGCCCATCAGTCGGAATGAATCATCCGGATCTTTGGCGCGTTTGATGAACTCTTCGATATTGGCTTCGTCACCAATTTCGTTAAGCATAGTCAGAACCGCTTCGTTCGCGCCGCCGTGAGCGGGTCCCCAAAGGGCTGCGATGCCGGATGCGATACAGGCAAATGGGTTAGCGCCTGAAGAGCCCGCCAGACGAACAGTGGAAGTAGATGCATTCTGTTCATGGTCGGCATGTAACAGGAAGATCTTATCCATCGCCTTGGCCAGCACTGGATTAGTCACATAGTCTTCACATGGATTACCAAACATCATCTGTAGGAAGTTGTCGGCGTAATCCAGATCGTTACGTGGATACTGGAAAGGTTGTCCAATACTGTACTTGTAACACATCGCCGCAATAGTAGGCATTTTCGCAATCAGGCGGTAGGCGCAAACCTCGCGATGATGTGCATCATCGATGTCCAGTGAGTCGTGGTAGAACGCAGAAAGCGCACCAACAACACCGACCATGATCGCCATTGGGTGTGCGTCACGACGGAATCCGTTAAAAAAGTGCAGCATCTGTTCGTGAACCATCGTGTGGTTCTTAACGGTGGCAACAAATGTTGCTTTCTCTTCAGGTGTCGGCAGTTCGCCGTTCAGTAGCAGGTAGCATACTTCCAGGTAGTCAGATTTTTCTGCCAGTTGCTCAATGGGATAACCGCCATGCAGCAAAACACCCTGGCCGCCATCTATATAGGTAATAGCGGAGTCACAAGCTGCGGTAGAAACAAAGCCTGGATCATAGGTGAACAGGCCTTTACTTGTCAGAGCGCGAACATCAATAACATCAGGTCCCATTGTTCCGGAGTAGACCGGCAATTCAAAAACCTCGTCGATACCGTCGACTGTTAAGCGTGCTTTCTTGTCAGCCATTATAGGCTCCTATCATTTCTGTTTAATCTGAATGACTTTATAAATTGTAGAAGGGTAATCACGTGCCGCATCAGGGTTTGCAGTTAAACCTGTGGGCGCTCAGAGCCCTTTAATTCAGTCACAATCTAAGAGTTTTAGCTCGAAATAGGACTCTGACACTATAGAGAGTTGAATTCGTTTGTCAATTCAATCGAGCTTAGTTTTGCCGCGATGCAGCAAAGGTCGAATACATTGGACGTAAGGTTTATCAGGAATCTGAAATTAGCTGAATAATCATTTAGTTGTAGGGCGATGGTGGAGGGTGTCAGATAAAAAAAACACTAGACAATAGACTTAGAACCGGTGTTGATTAATTGTATTGCGGCAATTTGCTGGTATACTCCGTCACCAGCTTGCATTCCTCATTTCGGGATGGGGTGCAGGCGCTGGACCGAGGTGCTTATCTTTGTCTTTGTACACTACCTTTAACAACCTGGCCCTGCAATCGGGCTTAACCTAAGTGTGAACAAGAGCCGTGAACGAGAAAAGACCCGTTAACTTAGATCTACGAACTATTAAACAGCCACTTCCGGCTATCACTTCCATACTGCACCGTGTAACGGGGCTAGCGTTGTTTTTTGGCGCGTTCTTTATGCTGTATGCACTTGGAATGTCTCTTGAATCTGAACAGGGCTTTGAAGCTGCTGCACAGATGCTGACAGAGAGCTTCTTCGCGAGGCTGATCGCATGGGGATTGGTTTCAGCGTTGCTGTATCATTTCTTTGCCGGTATTAAACACCTGGTGATGGATTTTGGTCATTGTGAAGAGTTGGAAAGCGGTAAAATGGCAGCCAAAGTGACTCTGGTTGTATCTGCTGTTGCAATTCTGCTGGCGGGAGTATGGATATGGTAACTTCAATTACAAGTTTTGGCCGAAGCGGTCTTTATGACTGGATGATCCAGCGTGTAACTGCTGTCGTATTACTTGCTTTTACAGTCTTTATGATTGGGTACATGCTGTTGAATCCGAATCTGGATTACCAACAGTGGAAAGAGCTGTTCGAATGCACCTCTATGCGTATCTTTACACTGTTGGCTCTACTGTCAATGGCGGCGCACGCATGGATTGGTATGTGGTCAATCTCGACTGACTACATTAAGCCTACAGGCATTCGTTTCTTGTTCCAGTCAGCTTGTGGTCTTCTGACGTTTATCTACGTCGTTTGGGGCATTCAGATTCTGTGGGGAGTGTAAGATGAGCAGCAAGCTACGTACGCTGACTTTTGACGGTATTGTTATTGGTGGTGGTGGCGCGGGAATGCGTGCAGCACTGCAACTGGCCCAGAGTGGCCTGAATACCGCGTGTATTACTAAAGTATTTCCAACCCGTTCGCACACTGTCTCTGCTCAGGGTGGTATTACCTGTGCGATTGCCAGTGCAGATCCGAACGATGACTGGCGCTGGCACATGTACGATACCGTTAAGGGTTCCGATTATATCGGTGACCAGGACGCTATCGAGTACATGTGTTCTGTAGGTCCTCAGGCTGTATACGAGCTGGACCACATGGGGATGCCATTCTCCCGTACTGAAGAGGGCCGTATTTACCAGCGTCCTTTTGGTGGACAGTCGAAAAACTTCGGTGAGGGCGGTCAGGCTGCCCGTACCTGTGCTGCAGCCGACCGTACTGGTCACGCATTGCTGCACACGTTGTACCAGGCCAATATGAAAGCCGGTACCACATTCATGAACGAATGGTATGCGGTTGATCTGGTTAAGAATGGTGATGGCGCTGTTGTGGGTGTTATAGCGATCTGTATTGAAACCGGTGAAACTGTTTACGTTAAAGCCAAGGCGACAGTATTGGCGACTGGCGGTGCCGGACGTATCTTCCAGTCTACCACCAACGCTCTGATCAATACCGGTGACGGTATGGGTATGTCTCTGCGTGCGGGTGTTCCTGCTCAGGACATGGAGATGTGGCAGTTCCACCCAACCGGTATTGCCGGTGCCGGTGTGCTGGTAACAGAAGGTTGTCGTGGTGAAGGTGGTTACCTGGTCAATAAAGACGGTGAACGCTTCATGGAGCGCTATGCGCCCAACGCGAAAGACCTGGCTGGCCGTGACGTTGTTGCCCGTTCTATGGTTCTCGAAATTCTGGCAGGCCGTGGCTGTGGTGAGAATGGCGATCATGTATACCTGAAGCTGGATCACCTGGGTGAGGAAGTGCTGCACTCCCGTCTGCCTGGTATCTGTGAGCTGTCTAAGACATTTGCCCATGCTGACCCGGTTAAAGAGCCCGTACCTGTTGTACCAACCTGTCACTATCAGATGGGTGGTGTTGCCACTAACATCGGTGGTCAGGCGATTGGTCGTGATGCTGAGGGCAATGATTACATTATCGATGGTCTGTTTGCCTGTGGTGAGGTTGCTTGTGTATCTGTACACGGTGCTAACCGCCTGGGTGGTAACTCGCTGCTTGACCTGGTTGTGTTTGGTCGTGCTGCGGGAATTCAGATTGAGAAGCAGATGGCTGCAGGTTACACCGCTGAGAATGCCACCGAGGCTGATATCGAGCGTGCCATGGCGCGTCTTAACCGCCTGAATAACTCTACCGGTGGTGAGCGTGTATCTGAGGTTCGTGCTGATCTGCAGAAAACCATGCAGCTCTACTTCGGGGTATTCCGTGAAGGCGAAAGCATGGAGAAAGGTCTTGAAATGCTGAAAGAGATCCGCACCCGTGTGGAAAACCTGCATCTTGAAGACAAGTCTCAGTCTTTCAACACCGCGCGTATCGAAGCGCTGGAGCTGGAAAACCTGATGGAAGTTGCTGAGGCGACTGCTATTGCCGCGTTGACTCGTAAGGAAAGTCGTGGTGCTCACGCCCGTAATGACTTTACCGAGCGTGATGATGAAAACTGGCTGTGCCACTCACTGTTTGATCCTAAGACTAAAGAGATCAGCAAGCGTGATGTTAACTTTGCGCCGAAGACAGTAGAAGCATTTCCACCAAAAATCCGAACTTACTAAGGGGTTGTTACGATGCTGGTAAGTGTATATCGCTATAATCCTGAAATTGATGATGCGCCCTACATGCAGGATATCCATATTGATATCCCGGGTGGCAAGGACATCATGGTTCTGGATCTGCTGCAACTGCTGAAAGATAAAGATCCGACTATGGGTTACCGTCGTTCATGCCGTGAAGGTGTGTGTGGTTCTGATGGTATGAATATGAACGGACGTAATGGTCTGGCCTGTATCACGCCGCTGTCTGAAGTGGTTGAAAACGACAAGTTGGTTCTGCGTCCGCTGCCAGGTCTGCCGGTTATTCGCGACCTGGTTGTCGATATGTCTCAGTTCTACAAGCAGTACGAGAAGATCAAGCCGTTCCTGATCAACGATACGCCGCCGCCTGCTATTGAGCGTCTGCAGTCGCCGGAAGAGCGTGCTGAGCTGGATGGTCTGTACGAGTGTATTCTCTGTGCCTGCTGTTCTACTGCCTGTCCGTCTTTCTGGTGGAATCCTGATAAGTTTATCGGTCCTTCCGGTTTGCTGCAGGCATACCGGTTTCTGGCAGACAGTCGTGATACTGCAACGACAGAGCGTCTGGCAGGGCTGGATGATCCGTTCAGTGTGTTCCGCTGCCACGGCATTATGAACTGTGTCAGTGTCTGTCCGAAGGGTCTTAACCCGACTAAGGCTATTGGCAAGATCCGCAACATGTTGATTTCGCAAGCGACCTGATTGCAAACAAAGCGGCTCCCACTGGGAGCCGCTTTTTTTTGACTTTTATCTGTGTGCCCGTCAGTGGTTATGCGTGTACTAGTCAAAAGACTTATATCTGTTTGTATGGAAAGTTTTTAGAATTCCCTCTGCATTGATATATGAACCTCGCCATAAAAAGCGTAGAATCACGTCCCGTAACCTGTACCTCTATCAGGCTATATACGTGAGAAATTATAAACGGTAACTAAACAGGGGACGGCCGGAACAGGCCAGTTGGACAGGACGTGGTGCATCCTGGACTTCGATAGTACCCCTGAGCCAGGGTGATCAAGAATGCAAGAAGGCATAATGGAGCTGATGTGGAAGAATGCCCATCTATACGGTGGCAACCTGTCTTACATTGAGCAGCTATATGAATCCTATCTGATGGACCCCAACGCGATTCCTCAGGAATGGCGTGAAGAATTTGATCGGCTACCTAAAGTCGGCGATAACCTGACCCAGGATGTTCCGCATTCTACGGTACAGGACCATTTCCTCTATCTGGCGAAAAACCAGCGTCGTGCGGCACCCGCTGCCGGTGGTGGTCAAAGTTCTGAGCATGAGAAAAAGCAGATTCGCGTTTTGCGAATGATCAACGCCTATCGTGTGCGTGGTCATCAGGCTGCTAATATCGATCCGCTTAATCTGATGCAGCGTGAGCCGGTGCCGGATCTTGATCCGCGCTTCCACGAACTGTCTGAAGCTGATTTTGATACAACATTCCAGCTGGGTTCTCTGTTCTTCGGAACGGAAGAGGCAACCCTGAAAGAGATTATTAACGATCTCAAGAAAACCTACTGTACGACAGTGGGTGCTGAGTATATGCATATTGTCGATACTCAGGAAAAACGCTGGATACAATCCCGACTTGAACCTGTTCGCTCCCATCCAGTGGTTGATGTTGACCGCAAAATGATGGTGCTTGAGCGTCTGACCGCAGCTGAAGGTCTGGAAAAGTACCTGGGTTCGCGCTTTGCTGGGGCGAAACGCTTTGGTCTGGAAGGCGGTGAGTCGCTGATTGTTTCCCTGAATACGCTGATTCAGCGTGCCGGTAAACAGGGCGCCCGTGAAGTTGTGATCGGCATGGCCCACCGGGGGCGTCTGAACACCCTGGTTAATATCTTCGGTAAAAATCCTGCTGAACTGTTCGGTGAGTTTGAAGGTAAAAAAATGCTGGAAACCTCCGGTGATGTAAAGTATCACCAGGGCTTCTCATCTAACGTGATGACCGCTGGTGGTGAGGTTCACCTGGCGATGGCATTTAACCCATCTCATCTGGAGATCTCGGCACCCGTTGTTGAGGGTTCGGTACGTGCTCGTCAGGACCGTCGCCAGGACCCTGTTGGTACAACCGTTGTGCCCGTCAATATCCACGGTGATCAGGCATTTGCTGGTCAGGGTGTGGTGATGGAGACATTCCAGATGTCCCAGACCCGCGCTTATAAAACCGGTGGCACCATCCATATCGTAGTCAACAACCAGGTAGGCTTTACCACGAACAAACTGGAAGACTCACGCTCTTCTGAGTACTGTACTGATATCGCTAAGATGGTGCAGGCGCCGATCTTCCACGTGAATGGTGATGATCCTGAAGCGGTTCGTTTTGTGACTCAGCTGGCAGTCGATTACCGTACAGAGTTCAAGAAAGATGTGGTCATCGATCTGGTTTGCTACCGTCGTCGTGGCCATAACGAAGCGGATGAGCCATCGGGTACTCAGCCGCTGATGTATAAGCAGATCAAGGTGCAGAAATCTACCCGTGAACTGTATGCACAGCAGCTGATTGCCGAAGGTGTGATCACTGAAGAGCAAAGCAAGCAGTTGGAACTGGATTACCGTAAAGACCTGGAAGATGGTAAGCACGTTACTCACTCTCTGGTACTGGAACCGAATCAGGAGCTGTTTGTTGACTGGACGCCGTATATCGGTCATGAGTGGTCGTTTGATTGCGATACCCGGGTAGACAACAAGCTGCTGCAGGAACTGGGTAGCAAAATCTGTGAAGTGCCTGAAGGTTTTCAGGTGCAGCGTCAGGTGCAGAAAATTTACGATGACCGTAAACGTATGGCCGTTGGCGCGATGGAGCTGAACTGGGGGATGGCGGAATCACTTGCCTATGCTTCGATTCTGGCTGAGGGTTATCCTGTGCGTCTCACAGGTCAGGATGTTGGCCGGGGTACATTCTCGCATCGTCACGCCGTTCTGCATGATCAGCGCACTGGACAGGTTTATGAGCCGCTGAAAAACATTGCTGCTGATCAACCAGCGTTGACGCTGCATGACTCTTTCCTCTCTGAGGAAGCGGTATTGGCATTTGAATATGGTTATTCGACTACTATGCCAAACGCACTGGTTATCTGGGAAGCTCAGTTTGGTGATTTCGCCAACGGCGCTCAGGTAGTTATTGACCAGTTTATTACCAGTGGTGAGCACAAGTGGGCGCGTCTTTGTGGCCTGACTATGCTGCTGCCGCACGGTTTTGAAGGGCAGGGGCCTGAGCACTCTTCAGCCCGTCTGGAACGTTACCTGCAGTTGTGTGCTGAACACAACATTCAGGTGTGTGTGCCAACAACCCCCGCACAAATTTTCCATCTGCTGCGTCGCCAGATTGTGCGGCCTCTGCGTAAGCCTCTGGTGGTGATGACGCCGAAGAGCTTGCTGCGGCATAAACAGGCTGTTTCGACACTGGAGGATCTGTCGGATGGCGAGTTCCTGCCGGTAATCGCTGAAACCAATCAGCTGGATCCGAAGAAGGTCAAGCGTCTGGTGCTATGTAGCGGTAAGGTGTACTACGACCTGTATAACCGCCGGGCAGAACTGGAAAAAGACGATGTCGCGATTGTACGTATTGAGCAGCTGTATCCGTTCCCGGAGCATCAGATGTTCGCTGCAATCAAAGATTACACTAACCTCGAATCGGTTGTCTGGTGTCAGGAAGAGCCAATGAACCAGGGTGCATGGTACTGTTCACAGCATCATATGCGCCATGCACTGGCCCGTCATAACGACAAGATTCATATGGAAGGTGTGGGTCGTCCACACGCTGCAGCGCCTGCCGTAGGTTACATCTCTGTACACCTTGAACAGCAGGAAAAACTGGTTAATGAAGCAATCAATGGCTAACAGGCCAGATAAAAGCGCCTGTTAGTAACTGAGAAAGGAAAAGACATGTCAATCGAAATCAAAACGCCGACCTTCCCTGAATCTGTAGCCGACGGTACCGTAGCGACCTGGCACAAACAGCCTGGTGAGGCTTGTTCTACCGATGAACTGATCGTTGATATTGAAACGGATAAAGTCGTTCTGGAAGTTGTAGCCCCTGCTGATGGCGTGATCAAAGAGATCCTCAAAGGCGAAGGCGATACCGTATTGAGTGAAGAGATCCTGGCGATCTTTGAAGCAGGTGCTACTGCATCTGCAGCCCCCGCAGCGGTTGCCGCTGCTGCGCCAGCTGCTGCTGTTGCCACTGCAGCATCAAGTGAGACTGATGCAGAAAAAGTTGGCCCTGCAGCACGTAAGCTGATTGAAGAGAACGGTCTGGATGCTAACCAGATTCCGGGTACTGGTAAGAATGGCGGTATCACTAAGGAAGATGTGGTTAACTTCATTAAAAATAAGCCTGCTGCAGCTCCTTCTGCACCGGTTAAAGTTGATAATGCTGCCGCACTGAACATCGTTTCCGGCGAACGGGTTGAAAAACGTGTTCCAATGACGCGTCTGCGCGCCACTATCGCTAAGCGTCTGGTTGAAGCACAGCAAAATGCTGCAATGCTGACGACTTACAACGAAGTGAATATGAAGCCGATCATGGAACTGCGTAAGCAGTATAAGGATCTGTTCGAGAAGACCCATAACGGTACGCGTCTGGGCTTTATGTCATTCTTCGTTAAAGCGGCAACTGAAGCCCTGAAGCGTTTCCCTGCGGTTAATGCGTCAATCGATGGCAATGATATGGTTTATCATGCGTATCAGGATATCGGTGTTGCGGTTTCCACTGAACGTGGCCTGATGGTGCCGGTTCTGCGTGATACTGACAGCATGAGCCTGGCGGGTGTTGAGGCTGCTATTGCTGACTTCGGCAAGCGTGGCCGTGATGGCAAGCTGGGTCTTGACGATATGCAGGGCGGTACATTCACGATCACTAATGGTGGCGTATTTGGGTCCCTGATGTCTACACCGATCCTGAACCCGCCACAAACGGCTATTATGGGTATGCACAAGATCCAGGATCGCCCAATGGCAGTGAATGGACAGGTAGAGATTCTGCCAATGATGTACCTGGCGCTATCCTATGACCATCGTATGATTGATGGTAAAGAAGCAGTACAATTCCTCGTGACTATTAAAGACCTTCTGGAAGACCCTGCACGTATGCTTTTGGAAGTCTGAGTCGGTCCCTTACTAGAACGAATAGATAGGTAGGTAATAAATGTCTGATAAATTTGACGTAATTGTAATTGGTGCAGGACCTGGCGGATATGTCGCTGCGATTCGTGCTGCCCAGTTGGGTCTGAATACTGCGTGCGTTGAAAAATGGGTTGATGATAAGGGCGCTGCTGTTCTCGGTGGCACCTGTCTGAACGTCGGTTGTATTCCGTCTAAAGCGCTGCTTGAGTCAACTCATCAGTTCCATAAGACTCAGCATGCTGATGTACACGGTATCCAGACCGGTGACGTCACCATGGATGTTAAGAAGATGGTCGCCCGTAAGGACAAGATCGTCGGCAATCTGACCGGTGGTATTGCTGGCCTGTTTAAGGCAAACGGCGTAACCCTGCTTCAGGGTATGGGTAAGCTGCTGGCTAATAAGCAGGTTCAGGTAACTGCCGCTGATGGTTCTGCGACTGTTTATGCTGCAGAGAACGTGATTCTGGCATCCGGCTCTGTTCCGGTTGAGATTCCACCAGCACCCCTGACAGAGGGGTTAATTCTCGATAACGCGGGTGCGCTGAATATCGATGAAATCCCTAAACGTCTGGGTGTTATTGGCGCGGGTGTTATCGGTCTTGAGATGGGGTCTGTCTGGGCGCGCCTGGGGACTGAAGTAACCGTTCTGGAAGCGATGGACGAGTTCCTGGCCATGGCTGACGCTGACGTCGCTAAAGAAGCCGCTAAGATCTTTAAGAAGCAGAAGCTGGATATCAAACTGGGTGCTCGTTGCACTGGTACTGAGATCAATGGCAAAGAGATTACCCTGAAGTATACCGATGCTGAAGGTGCTAAAGAGCTGGTTGTCGACAAACTGATCGTGGCCGTTGGTCGTCGTCCACAAACTCAGGGTCTGCTGGCGGATGATTCCGGTGTGCAGCTGGATGAGCGCGGATTCATCTTCGTTGATGGTCAGTGCCGTACAGAAGCGCCGGGTGTCTATGCCATCGGTGACTCTGTTCGTGGTCCTATGCTGGCGCATAAAGCGTCTGAAGAGGGCATCATGGTTGCGGATATTATCGCCGGTCATCATGCACAGATGAACTACGATGTGATTCCTAGCATCATCTACACGCATCCAGAACTGGCGTGGGTTGGTAAGACCGAGCAGGAACTGAAGGCTGCCGGTGTGGCTATTAAAGTGGGTAAATTCCCATTTGCTGCATCTGGTCGCGCAATGGCTGCTGATGACACCGATGGTTTCGTGAAGATGATCGCCGATGAAGCGACTGACCGCATCCTGGGTGTGCATATGGTCGGTGGTATCGCTTCCGAACTGATTGCACAGGCAGCGATTGCGATGGAGTTTGGTTCTACTGCCGAAGATCTGCAGTTGACCGTGTTTGCGCACCCAACCGTATCAGAAGCCGTGCATGAAGCAGCGCTGGCAGTCGATGGTCATGCTATCCATATGGCTAATCGTAAAAAGCGTTAATCGCTGTAAAATAGTTTGAAATTTCGACCGGGGTGACCCGGTCGATTATTGTTGAGGGTGAAACACTGTCACCTGAAGCAATTGGGCTGTGAAAAGATAATCTCTCTATATCGTTTTGCAGGTTCCTAAAAAGTGTGAAAAAGACGACGGATTAGAGCATGAATCTTCATGAGTACCAGGGCAAACAGTTGTTTGCCGAATATGGTCTGCCGGTTTCTAAAGGAATCGCGGTAGATACCCCTGAAGCTGCTGCTGAAGCGGCTCTGAAAATTGGTGGTGATAAGTGGGTTGTTAAGACTCAGGTTCACGCAGGTGGACGTGGTAAAGCCGGTGGCGTTAAGCTGGTTGACTCCCCAGCAGAAGCTCAGGCTTTTGCAGCGAATTGGCTGGGTAAAAACCTGGTGACTTATCAGACCGATGCTAACGGTCAGCCAGTTTCCAAAATTTTAGTTGAAGATTGCACTGATATCGCGAACGAGCTGTATCTGGGTGCGGTTGTGGACCGTTCTTCTCGTCGCATCGTTTTCATGGCATCCACCGAAGGTGGTGTTGAGATCGAGAAAGTAGCGGAAGAAACACCAGAAAAAATCCTGAAAGCTACCATTGATCCGGTCACCGGTGCACAGCCTTACCAGGCACGTGAACTGGCGTTCAAACTGGGTCTGGAAGGTGTTCAGATTAAGCAGTTCACTCAGATTTTCCTGGGTCTGGCCAAGATGTTCAAAGAAAAAGATCTGGCCCTGCTGGAAATCAACCCTCTGGTTATCACCACTGAAGGCAACCTGCACTGTCTGGATGCTAAAGTAGCGATCGATGGTAACTCTGTTTACCGTCACAAAGATCTGCAGGCGATGGAAGATCCATCACAGGAAGACGAGCGTGAAGCACGCGCGGCTGAATGGGATCTGAACTACGTCGCACTGGATGGCAGCATCGGCTGCATGGTTAACGGTGCAGGCCTGGCAATGGGTACGATGGATATCGTCTCTCTGCACGGTGGCTTCCCGGCTAACTTCCTGGACGTTGGTGGCGGCGCGACTAAAGAGCGTGTAACCGAAGCGTTCAAGATTATTCTTGAAGACACTAAGGTTAAAGCCGTACTGGTTAACATCTTCGGTGGTATCGTGCGTTGCGATCTGATTGCAGAAGGTATTATCGGTGCAGTTAAAGAGGTAGGCGTAAACGTACCAGTTGTTGTACGTCTGGAAGGTAACAATGCTGAACTGGGTTCCAAACTGCTGTCTGAGTCTGGTCTGGACATCATTGCAGCAACCAGTCTGACTGATGCTGCTGAGCAGGCAGTTAAAGCAGCGGAGGGTAAATAATAATGTCCGTTCTGATTAATAAAGACACCAAAGTAATCTGTCAGGGTTTCACTGGTGGCCAGGGTACCTTCCACTCTGAACAGGCTATCGCATACGGCACCAAGATGGTTGGTGGTGTAACGCCGGGTAAAGGCGGTACTGAACACCTGGGTCTGCCGGTATTCAACACTGTTGCTGAAGCGGTTGAAGCGACTGGCGCAGACGCTTCTGTTATCTACGTTCCTGCTGCATTCTGTAAGGATTCTATCCTGGAAGCTGCGAACGGCGGTATCAAGCTGATCGTTTGTATCACTGAGCACATTCCGGTTATGGATATGCTTGAGTGTAAAGTTGTATGTGACAACCTGGGCGTGCGCCTGATCGGACCAAACTGCCCGGGTGTTATCACGCCGGGAGAGTGTAAGATCGGTATTATGCCAGGTCACATCCATCTGCCGGGCAAAGTCGGTATCGTATCCCGTTCCGGTACACTGACCTATGAAGCGGTTAAACAGACAACTGATGCTGGTTTTGGTCAGTCTACCTGTGTTGGTATCGGTGGTGACCCGATCCCAGGTTCTAACTTCATCGATATTCTGGAAATGTTCCAGAACGATCCACAGACTGAAGCGATTGTGATGATCGGAGAGATCGGTGGCTCCGCTGAAGAGGAAGCGGCTGCTTACATCAAAGCAAACGTAACTAAGCCTGTCGTATCTTACATCGCTGGTGTGACTGCACCTGCCGGTAAGCGTATGGGCCATGCGGGTGCGATCATCTCCGGTGGTAAAGGTACTGCAGACGAGAAGTTTGCTGCGCTGGAAGCCGCTGGTGTGAAGACTGTTCGCTCTCTGGCTCAGATCGCTGACGGTCTGCGTGAAGTGACTGGTTGGGAATAATCGCTTAGCGATTATTCCAGTGGCTAGACGTGACTTCGTCACTTGCTAGTCGCTAGAAAAAAAACCGCCTTAGGGCGGTTTTTTTGTGTCTGCGGATTGAGTTAACGTTAGTTCTGCGGGTATTCTGGATGCCTATATTCGTAAGGAGTTGTTATGAGTCTGTTTTCATCTATTAAATCGATATTTGCGTCTGCTGATAGCGGCCCTAAAGAGCCTGAAGCGCTCCCGTCTGAAGAGTATCAGGGCTTTACCATTACGCCCGCGCCGATTCGTGAAGATGGCGGCTATCGAGTGAACGGTCTGATTACCAAGGGGGAGCAGAGTCATCGTTATATCCGCGCAGATATGTTGTCATCCAGTGATAGTTGTGCCGAGGAGATGATCCGTAAAGCAAAGCAGATGATTGACCAGCAGGGTGATAATGTTTTCAGTTGACCCTCTGCAGGAGGGCTGGCTTTGCTATCGGATTTGACTCTGTTTATATGATAGAGTTGCCACTAAATTTATAGTTATAAAGGGATTTTTTGATGCGATATCTCATTATTGCACTTTCACTATTGTTGGCTGGCTGTGAAGTTGCACCGGTAAAAGATGCTTCCAGTGTTCAGGTTGCAACAAAGCTTGATAATAGTCTGACACTTCCGGTGGCTGCGCCACTCGCTTACTATATTGGCCGTGAAGATCTGCAGCGAGAAGTTAATGGGGCTGATGGCTATTCCCGCTGGAAATTCTACCCAGGACCATCCTTTAAAAAAGCAGCAGACGTAGTCTTTCCTGACTTCTTCTCCATTGCTGGTCCACTGGCTGAAGATCAGCCTTTTCGCTATCTGGTCAAGCTTAGCAGTGAGGCGGGGTTTTCGAGTCTGTGGGGGACATTTAAGGTATCAGTCACCGCTTCATACCTTGATCGTCAGGGTAATGAAGTCTTTAAAACTACAACGGATGCCAGTGTTACCGGGGCAAACCTATGGCAGGAAGCTTATACCAGTATTTATGCCGAGGCCCTGAAAGAATCCACACACCGGTTTCTGAACCATATGGCAGCGCTGAATACTGATTTACAACAGCCAGTCAGTGATGAGGAACGGCAGACGGCTGACTTTGATAAACTGTTGGGAGAGATGAAGCCCGCAGGCAACGGTACAGGTTTCTTTATAAACAGTACCGGGCAGTTGCTTACGGCAGCTCATGTCGTGAATCAGTGCCTGAAAACCGAAGTGCGATATAACGGGCAAAACTATCCGGCGAACAGGGTTGCGGTTAGCAGGGTTCTTGACCTTGCGGTACTGCAGGCTGATCTGCAACCGGCACGTTTTGCCAGCATCCCTACTAATGCCTCAGATGATGTTGCATTGGGACAGAGTGTATTTGTTACTGGCTATCCACTAGGAAGTATCATGGCAGACTATCCCAGTCTCACAATGGGTAACATCAGCTCCTTGGGGGGCTTGAAAGGTGCGTTGGCCAATCTGCAGTTTTCAGCGCCAGTGCAGCCGGGTAACAGTGGTGGACCATTAATCGATTACAAGGGGAATGCTGTAGGGGTAGTCACCAGTAGTCTGAATCAGTCAATGATGCTGGCGAAGACCGGGACCACGTCTCAGAATGTCAATTTTGCTGTGAGTGCCGAATATATGCGCCGCTTTCTCGATCATTCGCATGTTCAGTACCGTTATAAGCCTCTGAAGAAAAGTCTTGAAACAGCTTCAGACGCAGCGGTTAAATTCACTGTACAGATATTGTGTTATCAGTAAGGAGTGCTGAAATGTTCACTAATTTAATCCGGCTTAAGATTATCCTGCTACTGGTTGTGCTTTTTAATTCAAGCCTGGTGCAAGCTGCAGATCCTTCTGAGTCTTTTACTGAATATGTTCATCAGGGGAATCCGTATCCGCCTGTATTGTTCCAGAGTAATATTGAGGGCGACACCTTTACGGAGAAGCTAAAAGCCTATGGTGCTTTTAAATCCGTAGACAAGGATGCTATGGGATCACCTATTGGTATTATCGTTATGAAAGGCTTGCGCATGAAAGCTGATGCAACCAGTTTTTCAAGTTTAATGTTGTCGGCGGGAACTCTTGGGTTAATCCCCGTTGTATCGAATAAAAGCTTTAAAGTTCAGTATGGTGTATTTGTTCAGGGGGATCTGCTGTCTACTTTTGACTACGAGATGACCTCCACTGATGTAGAGAACATGTGGAGCGGTCCCCGTACTTCTGAAATGAAGCCTGCAGAGGAGCTCTTTCTGGAAAACAGCCTGTCGCTGTTTCTGAATGATCTGGCAAAAGACCGTAAGGCTCAGGAGCTCTTTCGTGAGTACTATACCTATTTCGATCGTTGAGTGGTAATGGTTGAAATCAGATCAACTTAAGCGCCTCAGGGCGCTTTTTTATGGTGAATTGGATGACTCAGAAGCAACTGTTTGCCCGCTATAGTAAAGATCTTAATCCTGGCAGGCTTGAGTGGATTGGTCTGCGACCAACGCGTAAAGCGGATCTTGAGGTGGTTGATAGCGTTGAAGCGTTGGCTGGCTTGGGGCTGGAGGGTGATCATCGCTGTAGCAAAACACCGGGCTCTGCCCGGCAGGTTACGCTGATCTCTGCTGAATTTATCCGGATGATCGAAACCTACACTGGCATTAACACGATTGATCCGGCCCTGTTACGGCGTAATCTGGTGGTCAGTGGTATTAATCTCAATGCTTTACGGCACCAACAGTTCACTATGGGAGGTGCGCAGTTTGAAGCAACAGCATTGTGCCACCCCTGTCGCCGGATGGATCTGGCGCTGGGCCAGGGCGGGGCTGCGGCTATGCTGGGGTATGGTGGCCTGTGTGCGCGGGTATTAGAGTCAGGTATGATCAGGGTTGGTGATCCGCTGATACCGCAAGTATCAGGTTGATTGTGGTGACGGACGAAAAGGGTAAAGGGGCATTAATGGATAGATCAACGCCTGTTTTTTGGCGTGATTCACGTATGCCTTATGTGGAACTGCGTCAGGTGAGTGATGGCAGGACTGTGTGTTACGCACCTCATAGCCATGCTCAGTGGTCAATTGGCGCAATTACTGAAGGTATCAGCACGTTTTGTTACCGGGATGACCGGTGTCAGGTCGGTGCGGGTGATCTGGTGCTGATAAATCCAGATTGGGTCCACGCCTGTAATCCGATCGACAATCAGCCCTGGGCATATCTGATGCTCTACATCGATACTGGGTGGCTAACGGCGCTGCGTACCCGGCTTGGCTTGCTGGAGCAGCCTGTGTGGCAAGATATCGGTACCGCCGTTGTTTCTGAGCAGTGGTTTTATCAGGGATATTGTCAGATGGCGGATTGTTTGCTGAACCCTCAGGTGGCTCTGCCAGAGAAGCAAACTGCGGTTATCGAATATCTTTCCGGCTTACTGAGCTGTCTGGCAGGTCAATATCCATTGCCACTTGAGAAGGTGCCGCAGGCACTCAGTGATCTTGCGGGGTATCTTGATGAAAATGCCACAGAGGATATTCCCCTGGCAGAGATGTGTCTTCGCACTGGCTATAGCGCTGGTTATCTCATCCGCTCATTTAAGCAGTATTTCAGTCTGACGCCCCATGCATATCAGATTAATCGACGGATTCAGCGGGGACAGCGGGAGTTAAAACGAGGCCGGCCCATTGCTGAGGCTGCATTGACTGCGGGTTTTACCGACCAGCCCCATTTTCAGCGTACGTTTAAACGAATGGTCGCTGCCACCCCCAATCAGTACAGACAATCTCTACTCAGATAGAAGGTAAAAGCAGCTGGCTACCAGCAGGATAGCCAGAGTCCGGTTGATTGTTTTGAGTATTACAGGCTGGCTGATATATCTGCGCAGACATGCACCTGCATAAACCCAGCTTCCCAGCGATAGCCAGCAGATAGGCAGGTAGAGTGCCGCAAACAGAAGCAGCTGCTGCATATCGTTTCCGCTGGTGTATGCGCCGATTCCTGATGCTGAGGCCAGCCAGGCTTTAGGGTTGAGCCACTGCATCATCGCTCCGGTTATAAATCCGGGGGCTTTCCCCGGTTGCTGTTGTGGCAGTTGCCCGTCAAAGGCGGCAAGTTTGACGCTCAGGTACAGCAGGAAAATGATACCGCCCCAGCGCAGTAAACTAGTTAAAGCCGGGATCATTTCAAGTGCCGTATAAAGGCCCATCCCAATAGCTATAAACAAAACAATGAAGCCGAGAGTCGCACCGGTGACAAATATAAGACCTTTCGAAATGGCGTAGCGGCTGCCACTGCTCAGGCAGACAAGATTTACTGGCCCGGGAGAGATAGAGGCCGCCAGCGCAAAAGTCGACATGGATAAAATGATAGACAGGGTCATGCTGTTCTCCTCAACGAAAGAGGATCAGTATGCCGTGGTCGATGCGTAGGATATTGAATAAAATTGATCTTTATTACGGCGCTGAGGGGGAATTTTGAGATTTACTAAGCAACTCTCTTGACCTGTCTACCGGTGATGGCCTCAGGCTAGCTGTGAATCGTGAATGAGGTGTTGATGTGCTGACTATTTCTCTACTGGCCAAAAAGTTTAATCTTTCACGGACGACGATTCTCTATTATGAGCGGGAAGGGTTGTTGCATCCTCTTAAGAGGGATCTCAATGGTTATCGGCTTTATGGCGACAAGGCGCTGTTCCGGTTATCACAGATAGTGAGTTACCGGGCGCTGGGCGTTCCTGTTTCTGAGATCGCGCTGTTGCTGGATGGAAAGGGTGAACAGAAGCGCATTCTGCAGGATCAGCTACAGCGTCTACAGGCAGAGATAGAGCGGCTTCATCAACAGCAGATGGCGATTCTTAAATTTATGAAACAGCCGGACACTGAGGAGAATAGTATGGTGACGAAAGAGCGCTGGACAGAGATCATGAGAGCCGCAGGGCTAAGTGATGATGATATGCATAACTGGCACATCCAGTTTGAAACACTGGAGCCTGAAGCGCATCAGGAGTTTCTTGAGTCGTTGCAGATAGACGCCGATGAAATCGATCGAATCCGGGCATGGTCGCGTTGTTAACTGTGTAGCTGCAGCCGATGCAGGATAAACGTGGTTTTTTAACCAAAAAGAGAGCCGTGTGGCTCTCTTTAATCTGAGAATAAACGCTGCTATCAAACCGGTTTTGGTGACTTAAAGTACAGCCAGCTAAAGCCGATCAGGCCTGATATCAGGGAAGCAAACAGAATGCCTGTTTTCGCCATCAGCAGGTCAGCTGGATATTGGGCAAAACCGAGCTCGGCGATAAAGATCGACATGGTAAAACCGATCCCCCCCATAAAGGCCACTCCAATAATATGATTAAAGTTGAGGCCGGAAGGCAGGTCGCTGATTTTTAGTTTGACTGCCAGCCAGGTAAAACCGGCAATACCGATCAGTTTGCCGAGAATCAACCCGGCTCCTATTCCCTGGGCGACAGGGTGAGCCATTACATCTGAAAACTCCGACCAGTTTATTGGTACCCCGGCATTGGCCAATGCAAATATCGGGATAATCAGATAAGCCGATGGCAGGTGCAGATTGTGTTCGAGCACCTGAGCGGGCGCCTGAACTTTATATACCCCTTCTCCCAGTGCCCGTACCCGGGATCTTAGTGCATCGTTAATGATGATATTCTCATTCTGGCTGAACAGGCTTTTGATGTGTTCAGCACTGTCACGTACCAGTGAATGGAAGCGGGCGGGATCATATTTTGGTTTCATGGGGATGGTAAAAGCCAGCAGAACCCCGGCAAGCGTGGCATGCACTCCACTTTTCAGCATTGCAACCCAAAGTACAGCGCCAATCAGTGAGTAGGGCAGAATCCGCCTGATGCCCCCCAGATTCAGACAGATCAGCAGAAATATCATCAATCCTGCGGTCATCAGGGCGGTTAAATTTATGGTTTCGGTATAAAACACCGCGATAACGATCACCGCGCCGAGGTCATCTACAATCGCCAGCGCAACCAGAAACATCAGCAGATTCTGTGGCACTCGTTTACCCAGTAGTGCCAGTGCGCCCAGGGCGAAGGCAATATCGGTAGCCATTGGAATGCCCCAGCCGTTCATGGTGTGTCCGTCGGGGTTGATCGACACATATATCAATGCGGGCATCAGCATACCGCCAGCCGCTGCAATAATGGGTAGAGAGGCTTGTTTAATATTGGCAAGCTCGCCTACCAGTAGTTCCCGTTTAAGCTCCAAGCCTACGACAAGGAAAAACAGCGCCATCAGACCATCGTTGATCCAGTGGTGGACTGTTTTTGAAAGCTGAAAGCCTTCCAGGCCAATGACGAAATGGGTTTGCAGAAAATGATGGTAGGTTTCACTGAACTGGGTATTCGCGATAATAAGTGCGATTACGGCAAACAGCATCAGCAATATACCACTGGTTGTCTGCCGGTGAATGAACTCTTCAAGTGGGGTTAATACGGTTTCAAATGCTCTTTCCCAGGGGGCAACATACTCTTTACCCGCTACCCTGTTTCTCCGTCTCATCAATCTCTCCAGGCTACTGAACTGTGCTGTTTAACTTTCCGCTGTATTGTATCTAATTCGTAGTGTTAAGCATGATTTGATTCATTTTAAATGCTTATGCATTACTTGTTGCAGGGGTAAAGTGCTTTTATGGCGCTATAAACGATGGTGTCACGTTGTGTGTTGGCTGGCTTGGTGGTTTGTTTTAATTGATCGCTGATGCTATTGATCAGTTTTTCTTCACTAATCCCTTCAGGGATACAGAAGCCCGCCAGATAGGTCGGTTGTAGGCTTGGATGCTCTTTGCCCAGACGTGTGCGGTATGCCCGCTGAATAAAATCACTTTCATTACCTGAGCTGATGTTGTCAATAATGGCGCCGTCGGTGAGGTCTGCACCTGCGAGAAAGCCGGCAATATAATCGCGGGAGATTTCCGTGTTGGCGTGACCTTCTGCAAAGGCAGGTAAGGCAGTGAAGAACGTCAGTGCGGACACCAGAGTGATTGTTTTATTCATAACAGTTTTCCTTCGGCCAGAGTTAGCTTATTCGCTATACGCTTTGAGTGTCTGTTCAGATCTCTAATAGGTCGTGTATTTATATAAGCATAGGATACTGATCGGAGGAAAGGTTATTCAGTTACATGGCTCTGAGTCGGCAGGTTGATTACGCGAACTCAATGGGTAGACAAAAAAAGAGAGCCAAAGGGCTCTCTTTTATCAAGTATCAAGTTTTGCTGTGCGGTTTACGCGTCCCGACGTGGACGAGGCTTGCGTGGCGCTGCGCGGTCACTGCTGCCGCGCTCATTACGGCCTTTACCTTTGAACTCTGTGCGGGGTTTGCGCGGAGCTGGACGGGCAATTTCGCCTTCCATCAGGCTGATATCAATCTTCTTACGACAGATAAACACACCTTTCAGTTGCTGCAGAACCTCAGGAGGCATCCCTTTTGGCAGCTGAACGGTGCTGTAGTCATCAAACAGGCGGATATCGCCGATGTGACGGCTGTTGATATCTGCTTCGTTAGCGATAGCGCCAACGATATTTTTAACCTGTACCCCATCGTTGCGACCAACTTCCATGCGGTAGACATCCAGATCAGCATAGTTAATCCGTTCGCGTTTAGCGCCCCGGTCACCATCCCGGTCACTGTTGCGGTCGTTATCTTTCTCACGGCGAGGCTTAAATTCTGGCTCGGGTGGCAGGATAAGCGGCTTCTCTTTTTGTGCCATGTAGAGCAGGGCAGACGCCAGATCCAGTGTTTCCAGCTCAGTATCCACTGCCAGCTGATCGATCAGTTCACGGTAAGCCGCCATATCTTCGTCATTGAAGATAGTGGTGATCTGTTCGCGGAATGATTCCAGACGTTTATTCTGCACCATATCGCGGGAAGGCAGATCCATCTGCTTGATTGGCTGGCGGGTAGCTTGCTCAATCTGCTTCAGCAGGCGCCGCTCACGGGGGGCAACAAACAGAATAGCTTTACCGTCACGACCTGCACGACCCGTACGGCCGATACGGTGTACATAGGCTTCAGTGTCGTAAGGAATATCGTAGTTGATAACCATACCCACGCGCTCTACATCGAGTCCGCGTGCGGCAACATCGGTGGCAACCAGGATGTCCAGTTTGGCGTCTTTCAGGCGCTGTACGGTACGCTCACGAAGCTGCTGGTTCATATCACCATTCAGGGCTGCAGCGGCATAGCCACGCGCTTCCAGCTTTTCGGCGATCTCTGTTGTTGCTGTTTTCGTGCGGGCAAAGATAATGATGCCGCCGCAGTCTTCAGTTTCCAGAATTCGAACCAGTGCATCCAGCTTGTTAACCCCGGAAACGATCCAGCAGCGCTGGTCGATGTTTTCCATGGTAGTGGTTTTGGATGCGATCTTGATCTCTTGTGGATCACGCATGTAACGTTTGGTGATGCGGCGGATCTGTTCTGGCATGGTTGCAGAGAACAGAGCAGTCTGGCGCTCAGCAGGGGTTTTAGCCATGATGGTTTCAACATCATCGATAAAGCCCATGCGCAGCATTTCGTCTGCTTCGTCAAGCACCATCGCTTTCAGCTCATCAAGCACCAGGGTGCCACGGTCCAGGTGATCCATAACCCGGCCAGGTGTACCAACAACAACGTGTGGGCCGCGGCGCAGTTGTTTAAGCTGCAGGGTGTAGCTCTGACCGCCATAGATTGGTAATACATGAAAACCCGGGATATGACGAGCATATGCCTGGAACGCTTCAGCCACCTGAACCGCCAGTTCGCGTGTTGGTGCAAGCACCAGAACCTGAGGTTTATTCAGTTTCAGGTCGATACGGCTCAGCAGGGGCAGGGCAAATGCAGCAGTTTTACCGGTACCTGTTTGCGCCATCCCCAGAACATCCTGACCCTTCAGCAGAAGCGGGATGCACGCTGCCTGAATGGGGGATGGTGTTTCATAGCCAAGCTCTGTAATGGATTTAAGAACGGAAGAGGGGAGATCAAGGTCGCTGAATGCGACTTGTGTGTCTGACATATTTGAAGGTACCGGAAGGAATGGAATTGTAAAACGCGAAATTATACGCCTATTGTCGAATAAAAGCCCGTTTTTTATTGGCGGGGTTAATAACGCTGCTTATTTCGACTCAGTTAACGCGATATCATCGTACCAGCTTAGAAAGTTTGTTCCGCCGTTATCGCTATCGGTCATGATGGCTATCGCCTCAATCTCAGTATAGGTCTTGGCAAACGCGATTTGCAGATCATTCTGCAGATTACGGCTGTGCCTGGTCCACTGGCCGGTGAGTTTGTCACCACTGTCGACCGCCCACATCAGTGCTCTGTCGGTGAAGGGGTTAGGCCAGCGGCTGTCAACGGGCTGATTATTAGACCAGACATACACCAGTGTGCGCTTTTGCCAGAAAAAGGGGCCATCTGAGACGACGATGTAGACACGTACCGGAAAGTCGTCACCGGCTTTAGTGGTTTCGGTCGCGGAAGGCCAGGTTTTACTGATTTTCCAGCGCCAGCTGAGGTTGGTTTTGCTGTCGATAGTGATGGTTTTTTTATAATAAAGTCCGGACGCCGAACCGTCAGAGCGCGCTTCAAGCAGCGGGTTGTCGCCTTCGGATGTCAGAGTGTAGTGGGTTTCTCCTGAGAAGTGCTTATGTTCCCACTGCGTGATACCTTGCGGGTCGAAGCCTGGGATCGAGACTGGTGATGCCTGGGTGGGTGCTGCTGCAACGACGAATAGCAGTATGCTGGCAGAAACAATTGAGTAAATGTTGGGCATTTTCACTTTACACATATCAGATTCGACTATACTAAAATTACGTTTTGGATCAGTGTATCAGAGTTTTAAAGGCCATCTCCCCCTTCAGGCGCTCTCTGATCTGGTTGTTGCCGGTTGCTGGCAGCTCTCTGCAGTACGGCAGGGCACACTGATCTGTAACTGTGGGCGAAAGGGTTGCTGCAATGTTCCCCTCACTGTAGCAGCTGTCATCGTTATATTCTTCGCCTATCAAGGGGCCTGGTTTATGCCAGGCCCCTTTCTGTTATAAATATAAGTTTGTTGACTGAGATGTTATAGCACAGCTTTTCGCTGTCGCTGTTGTCCATTATATTGAATTTTTTTTATGGGGTTTTAGCGTGGCACATAATCCAGCCTATGAGATGATCTGGCAAGTGGTGGCTGCCATCCCTGTCGGGAAAGTTGCCACCTACGGGCAGGTAGCTGAGCAGGCTGGAGTGCCTGGTGCTGCCAGGCTGGTTGGGCGCTGTCTCAGCCAGTTACCGGGTGATACCCGGCTGCCCTGGTTTCGGGTGGTGAATGCCAGTGGCAGGATCTCACTGCCGGTTGGTAGTGAGGGCTATCTCCGGCAGGTTGAAATGTTGCAGGAGGAGGGGGTTGCAGTGCTGCATGGCCGGGTTCGTCTGGCTGATTTTCGCTGGCGCTGCTGAATGTGCGGCAATGTCGCGCAAACAGTTAACACTGTTCTGTGGGCGGTTGCGATGTATCAGGGGGGAGGCCGATGCAGAGTGGGCTGCGGATACAAAATTAGTCTGGCGGGTCTCGATGGAGATTGATATCCCGCCTCCAGGATGGCTATGAGCCGCAGCAAAAACAGTGATGCTGAAACTTATTTGAGGTTTCCTGCATCCATATCGTATGGAAAGCAGCCGACAAAGTGCACATATTCATCTTCAAAAATATGGGTCTTTTTAGCGCGGTATTCAAAATCGAACAGGAGTATCAACCAGCTGATCTGCGTGTCGCCGAGCTTTTCAATCTTTTTGATCACCGCATCGCCGTATGAGTACGACCAGGAGCAGGGGCCGATAATGTCGAGCACTGCTGTTTTACCTGTATCAACACCATTAGTTTCCAGATTTTCCGAATCGTATTCGCTGATCTCGAAGTTTTTCGCCCAGCGATCCAGGCCCTGCTCATCCTCTTCAAAATAGCTGTCTGGAATGCTGGCGTAGTCGGTCGTTGAATACCAGACCGATACGATACCCTCTTTGGCAAAATTCATTTCGCAGTCTCGCTAAGTTGAAGCCAGAGTGAGCGGATATCGCTGACATCTTCATCACTGAGCTTATCTACCTTAAATGCATCGTCCAGGCTTTGCTCTACCCGCTGGTTAAACTGCAGGGCGCTCTCTCCCTGTTCAGCGCTGATCAGGCTTATATGGCCCAGCAGGTAGCTGCAGAGAAACAGCTGGTTGGGTTCGGCACCGCTTTCCAGTTCGAGCAGCCGGTTATAGATTGATTCAGCCTGTTGTTCGTATGCACTCATCAGAGGTCCATAAATTCCAGTTTATCGATCAGCAGGCTGTATTCTTTGCCGCTTTTTTCGACCTGTTGCAGTTTGACGACCATATAGTCGAGTTCAGGCGCGCACCAGATGAACGTATCACGCTTGCTGTCCGGACCCCGGTCGCGCTGTATTTTTATCGTTTCAAAAGAACCAATAGCAGTGGTGACTGTCTCGCTGCCGATGATGATGAACGGATAAGTTTTGATCTTGCCGCCGTCAGCAACCTGATAGCTCAGTTCTGTTTTGCCTGCAGCAAGGTCCAGTCGTAATTGCATCTGATAACTGAGATTGTCCTGGGTACCTTCAGTAACATCCATCGTCCAGGGCTTTTTGGCTATGTCGTTAAGTACGGTGCCGGTGTTCCAGTTAAACTGCAGCACTGCATCTTTATTGTTGCCGATAACCTTACGGTGGTATTCATAATGCTGAGGCTGAATGGTCTGATCTTTGACGGTGAACTCTGAAAATTCATTCACCTTAGCGATCAGCGCTTCGGCACTAAGGGATGTTATCCAGCGGTCACCTTTGCGCTGCAGTTGTCCGATGGCGTCACCACCAAATGAGATGCCCATGTCCCATTGTGCTTTGTAGACTGCTTTGTAGGGTCGGAACAACTCTGCTGCTTGTCCCGGCAGGGCTGACACAAGTAATAATGCAGTGATAAGTAATGTGCTGATACGCATCAGTTTACTCCTGAGTGAATTGATATCCTTCAGGTGCCAGAGTAGTTCCATCCAGCTGAACTGATCCTGAAACTGAAAGTGTCAGACGCTCAGCACAGAACCACTCAACAGCAAGGGGGTAGATTTTATGCTCAGCACTGTGAACCCGCTGTTGCAGACTTTCAATCGTATCCGTTGCGAGGATGTCGATGGGTGCCTGCAGCGCTAGTGGTCCGCCATCCAGTTCTTCAGTGACGAAGTGGACAGTACAGCCGTGCTGTGAATCCCCCGCCTCCAGCGCTCGTTGATGGGTGTGCAGACCTTTATATTTAGGCAGCAGGGATGGGTGGATATTAAACATCCGCCCCCGATAGTGACGGACAAAATCGGCAGTGAGGATCCGCATAAAGCCAGCCAGGACGATAAGGTCCGGTTGGTAGGCATCGATCGCTTTGATCATCGCTGCGTCAAAACTTTCGCGGCTGTCATAGTCTTTATGGCTGATAATGATTTCAGGAATGCCTGCTGTTCTGGCGCGTATCAGGCCATAAGCATCCGCTTTATTGCTGAGTACGGCAGCGATGCGGCCATTAATCTGGCCGCTCGCAATAGCATCGATGATCGCCTGCAGATTTGATCCACTACCGGATATCAGCACAACAATGCTCTTTTCTGCCATCCTCAGGCCTCCAGGCCCAGCAGCTCTACCTGCTCTTCTCCTGCAGATGCGGCAGCAATCTCACCGACGATAAAGGGGGCTTCGCCGGCATCTTGCAGAATCTGTAATGCCGTGTCTGCAGTGCTGGCAGGAACTACGATAACCATACCGATACCGCAGTTCAGGGTGCGATACATCTCGCGTGAATCAACATTACCCAGTGCCTGAATCCAGCGGAATACTTCCGGCATCTGCCAGCTACAAATATCAATTACTGCTTTAGCACTCTGCGGCAGAACCCGGGGGATGTTTTCCAGCAGGCCGCCACCGGTAATGTGGGAGAGTGCATTTACCTGACTTTTCTTAATCAGTTCCAGAACCGGCTTGACGTAGATGCGGGTGGGTTCCATCAGTGCTTCAGTCAGTGGTTTACCATCAACCGTGCCGCTCAGGTCCGCATTGCGAACTTCAATAATCTTACGAATCAGTGAGTAGCCGTTTGAATGTGGGCCTGATGATGGCAGTGCAATCAGTTTGTCACCGACTGCGACTTTAGACCCGTCAATAATCTCGTCTTTTTCGACTACCCCAACACAGAAACCTGCCAGATCGTAATCTTCGCCTTCATACATACCAGGCATTTCGGCGGTTTCACCGCCAACCAGTGCCGCACCAGCCAGCTCGCAGCCAGCACCTATGCCTGTGACAACATCGGCTGCGATGTCGATATTCAGTTTACCGGTGGCGTAGTAATCAAGGAAGAACAGGGGCTCTGCTCCGGCGACGATCAGATCGTTGACGCACATCGCTACCAGATCGATACCGATGGTATCGTGCTTCTTCAGGTCCATCGCCAGACGCAACTTGGTACCGACACCATCAGTGCCTGATACCAGAACGGGCTTCTTATAGCCCTCAGGAATTTCGCACAGGGCGCCAAAGCCACCCAGGCCGCCCATCACTTCAGGGCGTGCGGTGCGTTTAGCAACGCCTTTAATACGATCAACCAGTGCGTTGCCAGCGTCGATATCGACGCCAGCGTCTTTGTAGCTGATAGGAGTGTTATTGTCAGTTGCAGACATAGTATGTGTGAACCTGTTCGGGCTGATTACTGATAGAAAAATTTGAGGCGTATTCTATCAGGTTGCTGGTGAGGCGGCTATTGTGTGTTAAAGTTTATGCCGTTTTAAAGGACATTTTTTTCAGACTGTCAGGATTGTTGTTCTGGCAGTAAAACAGGATATGAAAACGAACATGATGCGTAATCTTTGTAACGCTCTGCTGATGTTGCTATTAACCGTTATCTGTAGTCTGGGGCAGGCAGCCACTGTTAAGGGGCTCTATTCCGCTGAGCTGCTAGTCCCGGAACAGCTGACTCAACCGGCGGTTGAACAGTTGCGGTCAGGTCTGAAAGAGGTGCTGGTCAAGGTATCCGGACGCAGTAACGTGGTTAACAAGCCTGCGGTGGTGAATGCATTACAGCAGCCAGCGGCGTGGCTGAATCAGTTTGGCTATCAGGCTACCCAGACCCCGGTCTCCGCCGGAGATGGTCGTGAAGTGCTCGGGCAACGGCTGTTGTTGGAGTTTGATCCGGTACTGATCGATCAGTTGCTGCAGCAGTCAGGTATGAGAGCAATCGGCCATGCCCGGCCAGTGATGCTGGTCTGGCTGGTTCAGCAGCGGGGTGCTGCCAGCCGCGATTTCGTTTCTCATGACAGTCAAATCTATACCGAACTGCAGCAGCAGGCTGATCTGCGGGGGCTGCCGCTGAGTATACCTTTGCTGGACCTGAATGATCAGAATGCCCTCGATGTCAGTGATCTGTGGGGCTTTTTCCGTGCGCCGATAGAGCAGGCGTCGGTGCGCTACCAGCCGGACGGTATTCTGGTTGGGCGGTTGTTACAGAGCAGTGGTGGGGCGTGGCAAACCGAGTGGTTGTTGATCAAAGAGGGACAGGCGCGCGCCATTTCACCTTCGGGATCGCTATCAGAACAGCTGAAGCAGGTGATCAATGATACGGCAGATTTTGCTCTGGCTTCGCTGGGCGCTTCCCGTTTTGATTACGTCGAAACAGGTTTGCAACTTGAAGTCACTAATATAGTCGAAATAGAAGACTATCTGCAGCTGCTGGACTATCTGCGGCAGTTGCCTCCGGTTGATGCGGTGCGGGTCAGTGGTGTCGATGCCGACCGGGTGTTGTTCCGGGTGGAGCTTCAGGGTGGTGTACAGGCGTTGGAACAGGCGGTACGCCTTAATCCGCGGATGTCGCCAATGCCACGTATGAGCAATGCGGGTGCTGAAACGGTGTATGCTTATCGCTGGCAACAGGAATAGTGAAGCCGGTAATGGTTGAAAGGGAGTGCTTATGAGCGATTCACAACGTTGGTTTTTTCTTATTTTTACCCTGGTGCTGGGGTTTCTGCTTTATCTGCTGCAGCCGATTCTGTCACCTTTTCTGATTGCAGCGCTTTTGGCGTATCTGACCGATCCACTGGCTGACCGGCTGGAGGCCCGTGGATTAAGCCGGACGCTGTCCGTGGTCGTGGTGTTTCTGGTGATGACCACGGTTTTACTGTTGCTGGTGGTCTGGTTATTGCCAAAACTGGGTTCGCAGCTGCAGGTGATGGTTAAAATGGTGCCGCAGGTGCTTACCATGGTTGAGACGGTGTGGATCCCCTGGGTCGAGGCGCATGTCGGCATCTCCTTTGAAGGATTTGATATGCAAAGCGTGAAAGCGCTTATCAGTGGTCACTGGCAACAGACAGGCAGCCTGCTTAAAGGCGTATTCAGTAGTGTGGGACAGTCCGGTCTGGCACTGGCCGCATGGGTGGCTAATCTGGCACTGATTCCGGTAGTGACGTTTTATCTGTTACGTGACTGGGATGTGATGATGGATAAAATAGGTTTTCTTTTGCCGCGCAATGTTGAAAAAAAGGTAACACTTTGGGCTCAGGAGTGTGATGAGGTGTTGGGCGCCTTTATTAAAGGGCAGTTGCTGGTGATGCTGGCACTTGGGGTCATCTACTCTCTTGGACTTTGGAGCGTAGGTCTTGATCTGGCTTTATTGGTGGGAATGCTGGCGGGTCTTGCCAGTATTGTGCCCTATATGGGGTTTATTGTCGGTATTGTCGCAGCGGGTGTTGCCGCGATGCTGCAGTTTAATGATATTACGATGTTGGCCTGGGTCGGCGTGGTTTTTGCCATTGGTCAGGCGTTGGAAGGGATGGTGCTGACGCCACTGCTGGTGGGGGACCGGATCGGGCTGCATCCCGTGGCGGTAATATTTGCCATTATGGCGGGTGGGCAGCTGTTTGGTTTTGTGGGGATTTTGATTGCACTTCCCGTTGCTGCCGTTATTATGGTGCTCCTTCGTCATCTGCATCAGGGATACAAAAGTAGTAAACTTTATGACTGTTGAGCAGTCTGTATAGTGATGATGCTGCGCTGTAAGGTTCGGCGCTGATAAAATAACGAGCTTAACCCGTACCGCAAAGCTTGAAAATCCAGAAACTTAAACGGTGAGAAAGGTCTGGCGTTCTGCTGGCCAATAAGTATTGATAGATGAGTAGTCCTGAACCCTTTCAGATACCTCTGGGTATCACTCTGCGGGATGATGCCCGATTTGAGAATTTCCTTTGCCAGGGGAATGAGTTGCTGTGCAACACCCTGGATCAGGCTGCCCGGGGGGAAGGGGAGCAATACTTATATATCTGGGGAAACCGTGACAGCGGCTGCTCGCATCTGCTGCAGGCCGTTTGTCATGCGTCTGATCCGGTTGGCCGGACTGCGGTTTATCTACCGTTGGATGAACTACTGGATATGGGCCCTGGTGTGCTTGAGGGGATGGAGCATCTTGATCTGGTCTGCCTCGATCATATTCAGATAATCGCGGGCAATAAACAGTGGGAAGAGGGTGTTTTTCACTTCTTTAATCGTATCCGTGCTGAAAACAACCGTTTGCTGGTGGCCGGTGATCGTGCGCCCAGGCAGTTAAATCTTAATCTTCCTGATCTGGCCTCCCGGTTGAGTTGGGGAATGGTGTTTCAGGTGCATAATCTTGACGATGACGGTAAAGTACGTGCCTTGCAGTTGCGCGCCCGTGGGCGTGGTTTTACCATCAGTGAAGAGGTTGCCTGGTTTCTGATCCATCGGGCAAGCCGCAGCATGGCTGACCTGTTTGAGTTACTCGATAAACTGGACTCCGCTTCTCTGAGTGCCAAACGCAAGGTAACCATACCATTTGTGAAGCAGGTTCTGGGGCTTTGATCCTTAATAGCTGACTCTTAAATTACGGCGTACTATGAATATTATCCTGGCTGGTTTTACATCCGATGTAACGGAAAGCGAATTGAGAGAGCTGTTAGCTCACTATGCTGAAGTTGATGAACTGGACATTATCCCCGGTGACCTGCCTGAGCAGACGGTTGCGGTGATGACTATTGAAGCCAGTAATGCTGAAGCGCACTGGGTAACCCGTCGGTTAACCGGGCTTTACTGGCATGGACACTCATTGCAGGCGTACGTCTCGTTGTTCTGATATGGGCAGGGCAACAATGAAAGGGTATGCCCTGGTTGATCAGACAGATGATTATCTGCTCATCAATAAAGCACCGGGCATCTCTGTTCATCGTGATGAGGCGGAGACCGGGTTATTGCAGCAAATCTCCGCTGAGCTGAATTGCGGTCCACTGTATCTGGTGCATCGTCTGGATAAAATGACCTCGGGCTTATTATTGCTGGCGCGCCATGCGCAGGCTGCGTCCATCCTTTCCCAGCAATTTCAGCAACGATCAGTCGAAAAATACTACATCGCATTGTCTGATCAAAAGCCCCGTAAAAAACAGGGGTTGATTAAAGGCGATATGGTGCGCAGCCGCCGAGGCAGCTGGAAACTGACCAGCGGAATGAATAATCCGGCAGTAACCCGTTTTTTCAGTTGTGCGCCGTTGCCGGGATTACGATTGTTTCTGCTGCGGCCGTTAACCGGTAAGACCCATCAGTTACGGGTAGCCCTGAAAAGTATCGGTGCGGCTATCATTGGTGACCAGCGTTACCATAGTGCTGCTGAGGCATTCGCTGACCGGGGTTATCTGCATGCCTGGGGGCTGGCATTTGACTGGCAGGGGCAGCGACGGGAGTATCTGTGTGATCCGGATATTGGTGAGCTGTTTCTTCAGGCACCGGTAACACTGCAGCTGGAGAGCTGGAAACCGCCGGGCAGTCTTGCCTGGCCAAAATCGTAAAATATGATCTAAGTGTAATAAGAGTGTTGCAATGCAAGATGACCGAACCGAGCGGGATTTTAGTGTCCGTAGCGAGGAAGAGCAGCAGGCGTTTCTTCAGGAAACCTGGTGTGACCACTGTCAGGAAGCCAATCTGGGAATGAAAAACCCCCGGGAATACCTCTACAAAGGGGTTGTTTTTATTGAAGGTGAGTGTAAACGTTGCGGCAACGTAGTACTGACTGAACTCACCGAAGACGATTTTTAAGGCGTGTTTTGCTATGACCGACTCTTTTAATCAGCGCTTTGGTGGCACTCAGCGGCTGTACGGCGTGGTTGGAACTGAGCTGTTTCGCCAATCTCATATCTGTGTGATTGGTATCGGTGGGGTAGGTTCCTGGGCTGCTGAGGCGCTGGCGCGCTCAGCCATTGGTCATATTACGCTGATCGATCTGGATGATATCTGTGTCACCAATACCAACCGGCAGATACATGCGCTCGATAGCACCATCGGGGAGCCGAAAACAGAGGTGATGGCTGCCAGAATAGCTCATATAAATCCTCAGTGCCGGGTTGAAATAGTTGATGATTTTGTCACTCTTGAGAATATTCCGCAGCTGATTGGCCGTCATTTTAATTACGTAATCGATTGTATCGACAGTGTTAAAGAGAAGGCTGCGCTGATAGCGCATTGCAAGCGGAATAAAATTCCGATTATTACGGTCGGCGGTGCCGGTGGGCAAACAGACCCCACGCAGATCAATATCGCTGACCTGAGCAAAACCAACCATGACCCGCTGGCGGCTAAAACCCGTTCACTGTTGCGGCGCTATTATAACTTCAGTAAAAGTGGCCGGCGTTTTGCTGTGGATTGTGTCTACTCGACTGAGCAGCTAGTTTATCCTCAGCCGGATGGCAGTGTCTGTCAGATGAAGACGGTTGCCGATGGCAATACCCGTCTCGATTGCAGTGGCGGTTTTGGGGCGTCTGCCTGTGTCACCGCTACCTTTGGCTTTGTCGCAGTATCGCGGGTGTTGCAAAAGATGCTCGAAAGAGCTGAACGTGAGAAAAACACGCTATAAGTTCACTTTAATATGCTTGAAATAAGAGGGTGGCTGAAGATCCCGGTTGACCTTTTAGTATATCAGGCTAAAGTGTTTTGATTGTTTCCAAAACGGACGCCTGGCTGATTAATGTCAATGTGCTTTTCAGAAGGATTTTATAAAGCTATTTTTGAGGGCTGCAGTGATGCGATCTATGTTATAGATCCTCTCAGCTCGCGCATTCTCGATGCAAATACCTGCGCCTGGCAAGATCTGGGGATGAGTCGCGAGCAGCTGCTACAGCACAGCGTTATCTCGTTACAACAAGGTGTAGAAAACGAAGAGCACTGGGCGCAGATTGCGGCGATGATCACTTCCTCACACCCTAATGCCTTTACCTTTATCGGCCGTCACTATCATCAGCATGGCACCTATTTCCCGGTTGAAGTCTACACCAGTGTAATTGAATTTGAGGGGCGACAGCTTTTTCTTTCTGTTGCCCGAAATCTTGACCGGACCTCTTCGCAGCGGGAGGCTTTCCGGACTAAGGATGCACGCCTGACCTATGCTCTGAACGAAGCGGTTGACGGGTTGTGGGACTGGGAGATCAGCAGCAGTGAGGTATTTTTCTCGCCCCAGTTAAAAAGGATGTTAGGTTATCTGCCCAATGAAATGGAGCCGAATCTGGAAACCTGGACGCAAGCGCTGCATGAGTCGGACCGAGAACGGGTGATTGCTGCGCTGAACGATCACCTTGAAGGACGGGCCGCTAGTTATAGTGCGGAATACCAGATACGCAAACGTGATGGCAACTATATCTGGGTCAGGGATAGGGGGCGCATCTGTCAGCATGATGAGGCGGGCAAGCCTTTACGGATGGTCGGCATGGTTCATGATATTACCCGTAGTAAAGACCTGGAAGACCAGTTACGGGAGCAAGCCAGTCATGATCATCTTACCGGCCTGCTGAACCGGCGGGCCGGTTATATTCACTTTTCAAAGCAGCTTAGTTATGCGCTTCGCTACAATCAGCAGCTGAGTATCTGTCTCATCGACCTGGACCATTTTAAGAACATTAATGATACATACGGGCACCTGGTCGGAGATTCAGTACTCAAACATTTTGTTGAGCTGATGAACAGCACGTTGCGTAAATCCGACTCTCTGATGCGCTGGGGCGGTGAGGAGTTTTTGTTGTTGCTGCCCAATACATCAGTGGACAATGCCAAGCAACTGATAGAGCAGCTGAAAGAGACCCTGGGGGATACGCCAGTGGTGCTGGAGTTAGAAGGCCGGGAGATCAGTTATACCTTTAGTGCCGGGCTTGCCAGCTTCCCGATCCACTCGCAGTCTTTGGATAGTTTGATTAAATGTGCCGATGACGCCCTCTATGAAGCAAAGGCAGAGGGGCGTAATCGGATCTACATTACCCGGGAGGGCGATATTACTCAGCCCGAGCTGTTTTAAGCGCCGCCCTCAGGGCTGTTGCGCACGTTTAACTGCCTGTTCCCTGACCGCAGCAATAATCGCTTGCAGACCGTTTCCTCTGGATGGGCTCAGGTGACGGGTCAGTTGCAGCCGGGCAAAATAATCTTCCATATCAAATGCCAGAATCTGTTCAGGCTGGCGGCCATTGAGTGCAGCTAACACCAGTGCGATCAATCCGCGAATAATGCGGGCATCGGCATCAGCCGCAAACCACAGTTTGCCTTCAGCATCCTGGCTTACCTGTAGCCACGCATCACTTTCACAACCGCTGATGCGATACTGGTCGGCTTTCATGGCGGAGGTAAATGCAGGTAGCTGTTTACCCAGCTGCATAATCTCCCGATAGCGGTCATTCCAGCTTTTTAGCGGCATGAGCTGCGCGAGAATATCGCTGTCACATATCTCCCGGCCAAGCGGAGAGCTGTCAAAGATGGATTGCTGCGACACAGTGTCGGCTAGCGCAAAGCTGCGCATCTGGCTAATTTGCTCCAGCGCCTGGGCAAAGCGCTCAACCTCTTCAAGGGTGTTGTAGAAGCAGAATGATGCTCTGACCGTGCCGGGCAGGCCGAGCCGTTCCATCAATGGCATCGCGCAATGATGACCGGTGCGCAGGGCGATCCCCTGCCTGGAATACCCATTGACGAATGACGACAGTGTCTGTCGTTCGCCCCCCATGTTTCAGCCCGACTGGCTAAGTCTTTACCAGCTAAATCATCTGGCATTTTGTTAT